>JAHBNG010000011.1 GCA_019217005.1 Chloroflexi bacterium TSY | reverse complement strand
CCATCCCAGATGAATCCTACACCTTTCGTCATGGGGACGGCTCGACGGGAATCTGAACACAAGCCTCGCCACAGCGACCGAAGAGACTGATGCACTATTGCAGCAGGCAGATACGTTGCCGCTTACAGCTCAAGAAGAACGCTGTGCCCTATATCAGGAGGCCGAACAGATTCTCATCGACGAGGCGCGGTTGATTCCGCTGGTCTCCACGACGCAGTGGTGGATCATCCAGGTCAAATGGGATGAGGCACGCTTTTATGGCCCTATGCGCTGGGATGGGAGGATTTTACGATTGAGGCGCATTAGTCTTGACAAGATGAAGAGATGACAGGATGACAAGATGAATAAGATGAGAAGATGACAAAGTGTCGGAACGAGTCCGCGTCGTCATCTCAATCATCTTATTCATCCCCTCATCTTATTCATCTTGTCATCCTGACGATATTAACTATGCTCAAATATACGCTCACGACTGATTCAGACTGTGCCGACGATCTTCGGTGTGCTCTTTATCACCTTTGCGCTCGGTTTTATGGCCCAGGTGATCCGCTGGAGTTCCAGTTTGGCGAACGGATGCCTACCGATCCCCAAGCCATTGAGCGGCTGCGGCGGGCCTATGGGTTGGACCGACCGTTTCTGGTGCAGTTTGGGAGTATACGTGGAAGCTGCTGCAGGGAGACATGGGGCGTTCGTTGACGGTCTTTCAGGACATGTCGGTGAGTAGGATGCTCATGGGCCGCCTATCCGTTTCGATGCAAATTGGAGCGCTATCGTTGCTGGCGTTGGCTGTCCTGGACATTCCCTTGGGTATCATCGCTGCTTACAGGCATAATACGTGGCTTGACTACGGCATCGTCAGTCTGGCCGCTGTCATTCAGACGGTGCCGGTCTTTGTATTGGCACCGCTCTTCATGCTCTTTTCTCCCAACAGTTGGGCATTATCGATAAGGTAACGGGTTGGGGCGGAATCTGGGATCAACGGATTATCCTGCCAGTGCTGGTGCTGGCCATTAATCCTGCTGGGCGTCATCCGGCAAATGAGAGCCGCAGTGTTAGAGGTTTGGCCGCGATTATTTGCGTACTGCTCAGGCCAAGGGTTACGTGGTCAAGCGATTCTGTGGCGACACATTCTCAAAATGCCTTGACACCAGTGGTAACGACTTTGAGCTTTCGACTGGGAACAATCTTGACTGGTGCCTTCTTCATTGAGACCATCTTTGGCATTCCTGGTTTTGGCGAACAGGCTTTTCGCTCGCTACGCTCCTACGACTATCCGCTGCTGATGGGGACAACCCTGATTGGCGCAGCCTTTATCATCGCCGCCAATTTCGTTGCCGACATTGCCTATGCATTCCTGGACCCGCGGTACGAGCGGGAGTTGGCGTGAGGAAATATTTTCAGTAAACATAGAACAGATATGGAAAGAACCCTACCCGCATCGACAGATCTTCAATTGCAAACCGTATCGTTGCGCGAATCGCGCAGCTTGTGGCAGATGCATGGCGACGTCTACGCAAAAACCGTCTGGCCATGTTTGGCCTCTTTATATTAATCTTTGTTCTATTGGTTTCGTTTATTGGTCCCCTCTTCTCGCCCTATGATTATTTCTCAACCGATCTGACAATGGCGAAACAGGGCCCATCTACGCAACACTGGATGGGCACAGACACTCTGGGCGCGATGTCTTGACGCGTATTCTATACGGTGGGCGCACAGCGATGCTTGTGGGGTTTATGTTCGTGGCCAGATCCTGTCTGTACGCGAAGAGGATTATGTGCTGGCTGCCCAGTCCGTGGGGTCGCAAGCGGGCCAAGTGATTCGGCGGCATATTATCCCCAATACGCTCTCTCCATGATTGTCTCCATGTCTGCTAGCTTGGGTGGTGCCATGTTGGCCGAAGCATCACTGGCCTACTTGGGCTTGGGCATCCAGCCGCCAGGAGCGAGTTGGGGCAAGATGATTAGCGATGCTCAGGTGACCTGGCGCCAACATCCGCATCTGATCCTGATGCCAGGTTTAGTGTTGTCGATCATTGTCTTTGCAGCAAACATGCTGGGCGACGGGCTGAACGATGCGCTCAACGTACGCCAGTCTCAGTAGATCCAAATTTGGCGTTTTTGGCTATTTTCAGTCGAGATTGCAGGGATTTTGGAGTCATTTATTCAGATTTCGGTTACAGAAAACGGGGTGGTTCATTTTAGGCGGACAATTAGGTTTACATTTTTGCAAAGAGAAAAGATGTTTATATTTTCTAATTTGAGCCATGCTCAGGCAGAAAATGACCTCATATAGATTTTTGTCTATGTATCAAAAGTGTAAACCTAATTCTGAACCACCCCCAAATCTAACGCAAAAACTAGATATCGACCGGCAAATTTGTATTTATGTCAACTGTTTAGCCAGAATTCTCTCTCAAAACCTGAAATTTGGATCTACTGAGTCTTCCTAGAGCATTTTCTTCACCCATTGACATTGCAAGGGGCGAGTGGCATAATCCATACGGGTTTTCGATCTTTTCGCGCACGTTGGGAGATATGTCAGAATGAGTGACCGTCTGGATCCTTTAGAAGATTTAACAGGCGACCTATTTGTGGATCGCCACGATGAACTTGAGATGTTCTGGAAGTGGGCAACAGATATTCCGAAATTCTCTCTCCATAGTTTTGCCTTAATTGGGAGGCGACGGACGGGCAAAACAGCAATTCTGATAAAGCTTTTCAACCGCCTCTTCTATGAGCAGAAGAAAGTTCTGCCTGTTTTTATTTCGTTCGCTCAATTTCTACATCGCCAAGAACCTCTCTCTAGCTATGAGTTTGCGGAACACTATTTCTCGGGCTATATCCGCAGCTACTTTGCCTTCCGTTATCGGGAGCCTATGTTTCTTCGCCAGCGATATCGCTTTAACGAGTTACGACAGTTTGCGCATCAAGTAAGTGATGAATATGCGTTAAACTTGTTCAAGCGATATGATAGCGCAGCCGATCGTCCAATTCCTTTTGGCCTTGTCGACTGGGTTATCAATTTTCCTAGCGGAGAAGCGGCGGTTAACGACATGCCTACGGCAATGATTGTGGATGAATTTCAGGTTCTAACAAATGTCTATGATCCACGGCAAGACATCCATCACGACTTAACAGATAGTTTTCAACATGCGGTCGAAACGCGTTGGGCTCCCATGTTGCTTTCGGGCTCAGCTGTGTCTTTATTCGTTAGTCAGGCTTTGGGTGGAATGCTCCAAGGACGCTTCAGATATCATTATCTCAAACCAATTCTCCGTGAATATACTCACGATCTTACCTTTCGTCTGGGTGACGACTCGGGAATTAGCGTGACCGAAGAACTGGCAGAAGCAATCTGGCAGCTAACCGATGGCAATCCACACAGCGTGCAAAGCCTGATGAACAGCACGAGTCCAGCGCAGCGCAATCTGCCCGATATAGATGCACTAGAAGAAGTCGTCACCTATGAACTGAGTAATCCAAATGGCCAATTGTGGCAACATTATAGTCATGAGTTTGAAAAATTTAGCCATCAACTGAATGAGGGCAAAACGACCCGACACCTGATGCTCTGGGTCACAAAATACCCCGATCAGCGGGTCGATGCCGATATAACCGTCACACACTGGTATTTTCAAAGGCTGGTTTTACTTTACTTTCTGGTAAAGGCTTGAGTGACAAAGGGCAAACCGAAAGGGCGGAAAAAGAATCCACCCTGAAAAACGGGATAAAATGTAAAATAGTGCTCGGCTAGTTTAAGCAGCGGCATTGAGGCGGCGATGAGCGAGAACGCCTTTAGGAAATGGTGTGAAACCGAGGCCTTTTCCGAAAGTCAGGGTCGAGTTGGTCAGGAGTTGGAAAAAGAGCACTCGAGAGAACACGGCGCAGCCTGCCGGGAGTGGAGGCTCTCGATCCCAGTAGCCAGTCGGTATGGGAGGAAGAGAAGCGGCTAAATGGGAAAGAAGATTGCCAGCCAGCAGCCCCAGTTCAGGTAAGCGGAAACAAGCCTCATCGGCATGAACAAATTGACGATGTAAGCCAATCATCTGCTTGGAAGCCAAGGGGGGGATGTTCAACAGGCCAGCGTTCCAGGTAGACAAGATAAATGGTTTCAGGCTGCAAAGTCATAACGGTCGCCAAAACCAAAGGTGTGTTGTAGGCCGGATCCTGAATGACGTAAATCGAGTAGGTACGGTTGGCTGTATCCACCTTGGTTGTTCTGGGGACGAGATTGTGCCATGCTTGATAGCAAATCAGGCGACCACTATAGAGAGAAAGCG
Source organism: Chloroflexi bacterium TSY (assembly GCA_019217005.1). The sequence continues at coordinate 196,212 of JAHBNG010000011.1, read as the reverse complement.
ACCAGACGAGTCCGGAGTTGTAGCCTCGAGTCGCTTTCCCTTATAGCTGCGAGAGAGCGGTCGCACAATATCACCATATTCAGGTGGTCTGCCTTTTCCTTTGCGTTTGGGGAACTCATTGCGGCGCACTGTGCAGTTAATGGCTTCCCGCAGGACAAATCGGTCTATGCCGCTTTCTAGCATTTCTCTGATTGTAAACCCGGCATCGACCACCGCCACTTCGTCTGACTCCAGTGATTTCTTCGTCTCTTTCAGCAGCTTTTTCCGAAACTCACTTTCCTTTGTTCCAACCGTGCATCTCATGATTGCCTTGAGCGGTGGCACTCGCTTCCCGCCTATCTCCCCCGAGCTTATCATCACTCCAAAGATGATCGCGGGCAATGCCCGACGAGCCGTTGAGTTATAGAGTCGGTTCACTTTCCCTTGCAGCTTCGGTCGCCAGAACCCTGTGATATCTATGCTTTTCACTCGGTACCCTTCTAACTTTTTTGCCTCCCATTCCCCTTTCCACTTCTTCTTGCCACGACCCCAGCAGACTTGTGATATCCCATGATCCATATCGAAAGCTCCACCAGCTTCGCCGGAGCTCCTCATCTTCAAACCCGCTTTCTTTCAATGCGCTATGGATTGCTCCTCGACTTTTCAGAAACGACCCATTCAGCATTGCCCACATCAGACGCATTACATTTACGTTTGTTCCCATCGGCGTTACTTGCAATACATTCATCAGTACTGCTATAGTTATTTCTGGCGCGGTTAGCATTCCTTCCTCCTTTTTGGGTTCTCTACCTTTAGGATGAACTGCTAACCGCTTTTTGTCACATTTCTCACCTCATCTCTTTTCTTTTACCAGAAAGTAAAGTTTTACGCAAGATGCGGTTCAGTTGTTGGAGGAAGCTCGTATCTTGTATAACGATTGGGAACAATTCCGGACATTGGCAAGATTGTGTGGCTATCTTGGCTTGCCGAAACGACCGACGTAGGATTGGTATTTGGTCAGTCGGTATTCGGTGAGTCGGTAAGTCAGTTCGTAGCACAATCGAATACCGACCTACTAACACACTGAATACCTGGATACCTCCGTGGTCAATGAGACGGAAACTCTCGGAGGAGCATCACGAATGACAATGGATCCCCTTTCTGTTGGCACACAACGCCAACTCTTCATTGACGACTTCTGGTTTGCCAGCCAAAGCAACGTTACTCTTACCCTGCACCGACCTGAATTGCGCGAGGTTGTCATGACCTGCGACCGTCCGTGGGAAATGGGCGTTTTGCACTACTCTTGTGTTCTGCTGGACGAAGGCCGATACCGCATGTGGTATCGGGTCGATTCAGAAGCTCGAACCAACCGCGATGAACGCTCCTGGCAATGTTATGCGGAAAGCAGTGACGGGATTCATTGGGAGAAACCGAATTTGGGCATCACTGCTTTTGATGGCTCGCGTGACAATAACATCCTCTTCCCATCAGAGAAAGTGACTGGCATCAACCCTTCCATCATCAAAGACGACAACGCACCTGCCCGCGAACGCTACAAGATGATCATCCGCTCGGGAACAAAACCAATCGTGATTCTGGGCTATACGTCAGAAGATGGCCTGCACTGGCAGCCGATTGCGGAAAATCCCTTGCTCACCGATGGTCCATTTGATAGCCACAACATCTTGATCTGGGATGATGAGCGGGAATCCTATGTCATTTATATGCGCGGCGTAGACACATCTGTACCTGGTTCGTTTCTCGGCGGGCGACGCGCCATCCGTCGCAGCGAATCCGCCGATTTTCGCACCTGGACAACACCGCAGCAGGTAGTGGCCGCAGATGAAGACGATCCGACCAACCTCCACTTCTACACCAACGCCGCCCACAAATATGATCGTGCCGCCAGCGTCTACCTCATGTTTCCCATGGTGCTCTACCCAGAGCGTCACTATCCAGGCGCACCCAATCCTGGCTTGTCTGACATGCTTTTTCTGAGCAGCCGCGACGGCATCCATTGGGACAGACGGTTTCGTCAGCCGTTCATTTCACCTGGTCTGGACCAACGGAATTGGGTGGACCGCAACCCTATCATGGGAACCGGCATCGTATCAACTGGTCCGCATGAACTGTCCATGTACTATTCGGATTGTTACCGCGATCCTGCCAGCCGCTTCCGGCGCGCCACCATCCGACCCGATGGCTTTGTGTCGGTGGCTGGACCGTATACAGGCTGGGGAGAGTTTACGAGCCAGCCATTCATTTTTACGGGTCACCGGTTGACGTTGAATTACAGTACCAGCGGCGGCGGCAGCATCCAGGTCGAGTTGCAGGATGAATCAGGTACACCCATTCCAGGGTTCACGCTGGCCGAGTGCGATGAGATTTATGGAGATAAGATCAACGGTGTTGTGCGCTGGCAGGGTGGTGAGGATGTGAGTGCATTGGTAGGTCAACCCGTTTGTTTGCGCGTGCAGTTGCGCGATGCTCATCTATTTGCGTTTCAATTTAGTCTTCCGGTGGATGCTAACCTACAATGACCTATAGCCGACTGGATTGATATGAACATGCAGAAGTTAGCTAGGTGTGTTAAACTTTTGTGTCAGATTGCACGTCAGTTGATTTTAGGAACACACAATGCACAAACTCCCCTATGTATGGGATTACGACATCACTGAAGATCAGTTTGACCAGCTTTTGGCTGGGGAACTTACGATTGGGCGCTTGAATCAGGATTGGGCGGCAGTGCGGTTGCTGGAATATGCGCCATATTCGGAGATTGTGACGCGTTTGGGCTTTCCCATCCTTGTTAGGGATTGGTCTGTGTGCCACCATCACATCCGTTCCGAAACCGTAAGCGGGGCTTTGACTTTCTGGTTGAATGGCTACCTCAATATCATCCTGAGCTTCTTTAATGAACGACAGGGACTCTTCTTTTTATCTCAACAAACTTTATCCATTGCAAGATGTTGTACTCAAGCTCATTGGTTTGGTCGATACAGACTTCTACCTGACAGGCGGGACGGCTGCTTCAAGAGGCTACCTCCACCATCGTTTTTTCTGATGACATAGATCTCTTTGTCAACAATAGCCCCAACTTTGGCCTTTGGAGTAACAAAGTACGCGATCGCCCTATTTCACCTGCTAGGGCAATCGCGTACCTTAAATAATTGAGCCGCCGCCGGTTGAAACACGGCGTCTGATACAGAAAGTGCATTCAAATGCACTAATTATAAAGCCATCCTTAATCCGTTTTAACGGATTTCCTGTATCAGACTGGGATTTGAATCCCAGGCGGCAAAGTACGCGATCGCCCTATTTCACCTGCTAGGGCAATCGCGTACCTTAAAAAAATAAGCCAGAAAGGACTGTCAAGAGATAGTGGTGGTCCCAGCCAGCGGTAAGGCGCTTGTTTTTGATGCCAACGTTGAGAGAAGTCTCCTTCTTGAGCAGATTGAGAGCAATATGACGAAGGGCAGCGAAATTCTGAGCTGAGTGGCCTTTGCGCAAACGGGATTCATCCTCTCGGAAGGCAATATCGAGGGTCCAGTGTAGGCGATTTTCGACATGCCAATGAGTGCGAGAGGCATTGAGTAAAGAGCGAGCATCGGACTCGGAACTCGAGAGGTAATAGCGCCTGTCGGGATTGTCTTTTTGCTGAGAATCACCACAAATCAAGGTGCGTTGGGCTTGAACCATCATGACGGTAGAGAGTTCAGGCCATTGCTCAGAATTGCGCAGATTCTGGATGATGTCGGGGGCAGAAATGGTCCAGGCTTCTCGGGTTTCAAGCCGACCGTGTCCCTTATCGGTCGTTTTGGCATAATCGTGGTCAAAGGCAGTAAAGTCACTTTCCTCGAGATCCTCAAAGAGCAAGGCGACATCTGCATGTAAGTTTCCTTGATTGCCCTTGAGAGAGAGGAGATAATCAGCCTCATTGTCAATGATGAGCTGTGCAATTTCAGTCTGAGCACCCATAGCATCGATGGTCACGAGTGCCCTTTGATCTCCAACAAGCGCAGTAACTCTGGAATAGCTGTGATTTCATTCGACTTTTCATCCACTTTCCACTGACCAAGGACTACTTTGTTCAGAAGCCCAAGCACTCACCATGTATATGGCTCCTTTGCCCACTATTTTATCATGGGAACGTCTCAACTGCTTGCCGTCTATTGCCACCACTTCTCCATTCGTCACCTGGCAGACTGCGCTCATCCATTTGCTGAAACATTCGGCAAAGACCTCTCCATCTAGCAATCCAAATACGCGCCAGAATGTATCGTGCGATGGGATTCCATTTGGCAACTCCAGTATGCTTTCTAGCCACTCCTTTTTGGCTTTGCCGAATTTTTCGACCCCTTCCCAATCGTCTGCTCCGCATATGACTGCACAGATTGCTATCACGATTATATCGATTAGATTGTGGCGTCGATTTATCGGGCTTCTTGGCTCTTCTATGCTTCCAAAGTGCTTTTCTATGCTTGCTATTTCGGGCTTTTCCATTTTGGTTTCTCCTTTTTGGGTTCCAAAATAGATTATCCCTTCTTTTCTTTCTTGTACAAGTACGCGATTGCCCTATTTCACCTGCACACTTTACTTGACATTAGTATGGACACATGCTAATGTGCTGACATCTGCCCTTTATGTTGATTTGGATAAAGTCATGATGGATAGTTCCACTGGCACCTACGATGCCTTTATCTCCTACAGCCAGGCCGATCAGGAGTGGGTCGAGGAATGGCTTCTCCAGCACTTGGAAGCTGCTGGCCTTCGCATTTGTATCGATTCTCGTGATTTTGACGTTGGCGTCCCCAATCTAGTCAATATTGAGCGGGCTGTAGATCGCAGTCGGCACACTTTAATCGTACTCACGCCGGCCTGGATCGAGAGCGAGTGGGCCGAATTTGAAGCCTTACTCGTTCAAACATCTGACCCGTCTGGACGACGTCGACGACTGCTTCCACTGTTGCTGCGTCCCTGCGAAATTCCCGCGCGCATTGCCATGCTGACCTATGCAGACTTCACTGATGTAGCTAGCCACGATATCGCAGTTCAGCGGCTTCTGCATAGCGTGGAGATGCGCGCCCAACTTTTCATCAGCTATAAGCGCAATATGGAGCCAGATGAACCGCTGGCCTTGCGCTTACACAGTGCGCTGGAAGAAGCAGGTCACACTGTCTTTATCGACCAGACGTTGTCAGTGGGTGTAACCTGGGCCACGGAAATTGAACGGCAGATTGAAGCCAGTGACTTTATGTTGGTGTTACTCTCAGAAGCGTCCGTTCATAGTGAGATGGTAGCGGCAGAGGTGCGTTATGCACACAAACAACATCAGCAATTAGGAAAGGGCACAGCTATTGCCAGTGCGCGTTGACTATACAGAGCCTTTGCCGTATCAGTTGAGTCACTATTTGGATGAGCTCCAATACGCCCGTTGGAATGGCGATGAGGACACTGAGCCGCTGATACAGCAGATATTGGACGCCATCCGTCAATTTGCTGACCTCAAAACCGCGGCTGATACAGAGCCACCAAAGGACGACCAGACGTCATCCGTGGTTGCACCCAAGCCCTATGCTGACCCGCGCTTTTTGGAAACACTCTACGAACCAGGTGGTGCCGTGCGCGCTCGTTCCGATTTCTATATTGAGCGCGCTGGAGATGAGATGCTACGCCGCGAATTGACCAAGCCTCATGGAACAACGACCACGATTCGCGCTTCGCGTCAGACGGGCAAAAGTTCGTTGTTGGTACGAGGCGTGGCCCAAGCGCGTCGTGCGAGCAATAGAAAGGTGGTCTATATCGACCTTCAGCCGTTGGAGCCAACTGTTCTGACCAGTTTGGACTCGTTTCTTCACTATATTGCGGCGAACATCATTACCCAACTTCGCTTAGACCTATCGGAGGTCGAGAAAGCCTGGCAGAGTAGTTTGGGGGCCCCCGACAAGACGACCTACCTCTTTGAAGATTACATAATTCCCTAAAACGACGGCACAAATTGTACTGGCCCTCGATGAGGTTGACCGATTACTGGGTACACCCTTTCAGGATAGCTTTTTTGGTCTGCTGCGTTTCTGGCACAATAGCCGTGCGCTCAACGAACAGTGGGAAGACCTGGACATGGTTCTCGTCATCTCTACCGAGCCGCATCTGCTGATCCAGGACGTCACCCAATCACCCTTCAACGTGGGTCAAAAGATACGCTTGGGTGACTTCGACATCGCGCAGATGCAAGAACTCAATACGCGTTACCGCCATCCTTTATTCGACACAGACCTGCCCGACTTTATGGCCTTTCTAGGTGGTCACCCCTATCTGAGCCACAAAGCCATCTACAATATGGTCACTGAGGACATGACGTGGTCGCAACTCAGGACCGCAGTCGTAGAGGGCGGTCATTCTTTTGGTGACCATCTGAGGCGCTACCTCTGGCATCTGCGCGACCAGCCCGATCTGCTTGACGCACTCAAACGTATCCTGCGCCACGGCGAATGCCAAGATGAGACGCTCTATTATCGGCTGTTGCAGGCAGGGTTGATTCGGGGAAGCAGTCGCCTTTCGTGTGCGCTACGGTGTGGGTTGTACGAGGCGTATTTTAAGGAAAGATTGTAGGAATGGCCACTGTTTCTCCCCCGATCGACTTCTTCAGAGCCGGAGGTACCCTTCACCTTAGCACGCCCTCCTATATTACGCGTCCGGCGGACGACGAACTCTTCAACAGCGTACGTGCTGGACACTTCTGCTATATACTGACTTCGCGGCAGATGGGCAAGTCAAGTCTAATGATTCGCACTGCAGCACGCCTGCGCAAGGAGGGCGTGCGCACTGTCATTATCGATCTGAGCGGCTTAGGCACACAACTCACAGCCAGTCAGTGGTATTTAGGCATTGTTAACCGACTTGCGGAACAACTGAACCTGTCAGTGGATATGGAAACTTGGTGGCAGACACGCGACGCGTTGAGCGTGGTGCAGCGTTTTACTGATTTTATAGCGGAGGCGGTGTTAGTGCAAACACCGGATCGCGTCACCATCTTTTTTGATGAGATCGACTCAACCCTCAAGCTTGGCTTCACTGATGACTTCTTCGCTGCCATTCGCACCTTTTATAACGCCCGTGCCAATGATCCCGACTATGAGCGGTTGACTTTTGTATTGCTAGGTGTTGCCACACCGACAGACTTAATTAAGGACCGCAATCGTACGCCCTTCAACATCGGACACGCTATCGATTTAGGTGAGTTCAGTCATTCTGACGCGCAACTCTTAGCGAATGGTTTGGAACAGGCATATCCTGACTGTGGAAATGAATTGCTCGATCGTGTCTTCCACTGGACAAGCGGCCATCCCTATCTAACACAAAAAATCTGCCACGCCCTGGTCGAGCGAATTGACCAATCGAACGGTACAAAAGCTGCGGAAGGAATACACAACTCGCTCCATGTGGATACGCAGTCCATAGATCATCTCGTTCACCGGCTTTTTTTAGAAATCGACGCGCAAAATGAAGATAACCTGAAATTTGTCCACAGTAACATACAAGCCAGCACAGACCGAAACCGCCTGCTCCAGATCTATCGCCGAGTTTATAACGGAACGCGCGTGGGCGAAGATGAACGCTCACCTTTGCACAATCGACTCAAATTGATAGGTCTCGTGCGTTCATGCGCTGGTGTGTTAAAGGTACGCAATGAGATTTACCGACAGGTCTTTAACCCTGACTGGATCAAGCAGAATACACCCGTGGAGTGGACGCGAATCATTACCATTAGTTCTGTCGCAGTAACCTTGGTCACTATCGCATTCTATCTTATTGTTCAGTTCCGGCAGGCAGAACAACATTTCGACCAACTGATTATCACATTTGAGAATACCGACTCTATCATCGATTTGCGCATGCTGAGTCTAGCAAAGATGTGCAATTTGCAGCCAATAAACGCTCGCGCCGTCTTTTATGGGCAGCCACGCGTCGAGCAACTTGCGCTGCTACGGGAAGTCAATCCGAACGTGGTAGACGATGAACTAGCCATTATTGCTCGCTGTTTAACGCCGCCCCCCTACTGTTCAATTGCCACAGAGTAACATCGTCCGCATACCACCAACACCACCAGTTGCGCCTAAACTTTCGAGTCCAGAAGGCACAATCCAGATTGTAGCCAAACATAGTGAAAAATGTCTGGATGTAGATGTTAGCAACTCAGATACAAATGGCATGAGTAATGGCACTTTGGTTCAACAGTGGGATTGTCTTGGCCAGGACCAAAATAATCAATTGTGGAGTCTAATATCAGTTGGCGATTACTTTCAAATCGTAGCCAAACATAGTGAAAAATGTCTGGATGTAGATGTTAGCGACTCAGATACAAATGGCATGAGTAATGGCACTTTGGTTCAACAATGGGATTGTCTTGGCCAGGACCAAGAAAATCAATTATGGAGTTTAATATCAGTTGGCGATTACTTTCAAATTGTAGCCAAACATAGTGAAAAATGTCTGGATGTAGATATTAGCAATTCAGATACAAATGGCATGATTGATGGCACTCCGGTTCAACAGTGGGAATGTCTTGGCCAGAGCCAAAATAATCAATTGTAGAGTATTAGGTAACTTATAATGCACAATGTAGAGAGATGAAATGTTGTGATTTGAATATTTTCCAAGCAAAGAAAAGGTTGAGTCTTGCAGACGAGGTTTGGCAGTGCCTACAACGTAGCCCAAGAAGATTGAGTAACCGTGCAAAGAGTGAACGAGACATTTGAGTTTGGTTCGGAGCGTTTATTCGGCAGCTTCCAATTCTGCCAAACTGGAGACGTGCTCACTACGCTATTTAAGAAGCAGGGCAGCGTATGCCTTGAGGTACATAAGTAGGTCCGCCTGCGGGCAAAGATCATCTCATTCCTTGTTCTTGGCTGTAGAGAGTGTATCGGCAGATTTCTGGACCGATAATGAACGAGGGCTTACCTAAAGTTGTATCCGCTGTCATTCTTCACCTACACGACTTGTTTGACATGAACATTTGTCCATGCTATTGTGCGGACATCTGCCCTAAGTGCTGATTTGGATGAAAGATTTTATGTCTACCCTTCCCAACGCCCATGCCCTACTTGTCGGCATTGCCAACTACCAGCAGATTAACCGTTTGCCTGTCACCGTCCTTCAGGATGTGCGGGACATCCACACACTACTAGTGGATGAACAGCATTGTGGCTATGCACCAGAAAATGTGCAGATGTTGTTGAATGGAGAGGCGACGCTAGCTGGTCTGTACCTGGCGCTAGCCGAGTTAGCGGAGCACACCGATGCCGATTCAACTGTATTGATCTACATGTCCATGCATGGTGGCCGCATTACGCAGGGAGAGGCGGCGGGCGAATATCTGCTGCCGGTAGATGTGGAACTGCGTACCATAGAAGATGCCCTGGAAGTTGATCCTGCCACAGCGCTCTCCAGTAACGAGTTTAGTACAGCGTTATGCGCCGAGATGGCGCGTAACGCTGTGGTCATCTTCGATTGTTGCCACGCCGGCGGCATTGGGCAGGCAAAGGGTGTGGAGGCAGCGTTCAAATCGGGTCTCTCTGATGCGCTCTACGTAGCGCTGGCTGCGGGACGCGGACGAGCCATTCTGGCTTCATCCCGGCATGATGAGCTATCGTGGATTCTGCCCGGCGACCAGAACAGCCTCTTTACCAAGCATCTGCTGGCCGGTCTACGCGGCGATATTCCCAGCAGCGACGGCCTGATCCGCATCTTTGACCTGTTTGAATATATACAACCTAAAGTCACCGGCGACTATTCTGCTCAACATCCTATCTTCAAGGCCGAGTTGGAGGAGAATTTTCCGGTGGCGCTAGCGTTGGGTGGTCAAAAACAGGATGATGTAACTGTTCAGCCCGATGCCGAAAAAGGCACAGATGACTTTCGCTATGATGCCTACATTAGCTACGTGGACCAGGGAGCCGATGCAACGTATGTGTGGGATAAGCTTGTGCCACAACTGGAGAAAGCCGGTCTGCGTGTAGCGGTTTCGGGTGATGTAGAAGAGCCAGGCGTGGCGCGTGTGGTCAACGTAGAACGCGGCATCCGGCTGGCGCGGCGCACGGTGGTAGCGCTCTCGCCCCCGTACCTGGCCGATCATATGGCCGATTTTGAAAACACATTGGCTCAGACGCTAGGCATTCAAGAGGGCTTCTACCGGCTGCTGCCAGTCATCATTGAACCACTGGAGGAGGCGAAGTTACCGACTCGCATTGGTATGTTGACCAGGCTAGATTTAACACATCCGCAACGGGCAGCGCGCAACATGGAGCGAATGCTCGAGTCGCTCAATAGTCCGCTGCCGGTTCGATAAACGGTCACGATGCCTATTCTCTAGACACGTATGCAAACTTGTACCCAGATTGAGAGATAAGTCCGTTGCAAGCAGTTGTGGATACGCTTAAAGACAATTACAATAGTGAGTGCTGTAACTTGGTTCCGTGCCGCCGCTCATGTAAATTGAGCGTATGCGATCCGAATAGATGAAGGAGCATATCCCCCATGGATAGTTCCAATTACACCTACGACGTCTTCATTTCCTACAGCCACACGAATAAGGAATGGGTCGAGGGCTGGTTCCTCTCGCATCTGGAGGCCACTGGTCTCCGCGTCTGTATCAACTTTCGTGACTTCGATATCGGTGTCCCCAGACTGGTCAATATGGAACGAGCTGTTGAGCAGAGCCGAAAAACTCTATTGGTGCTGACGCCGCATTGGGTCGAAAGTGAATGGACAAACTTCGAGGCACTGTCGATTCAGACGAAAGATCCCATCGGTCTCCGCCGCCGTATGTTACCCATGATGTTGGAACCCTGCCAACCGCCGGGGCGCGTTTCGATCTTTACTCACGCAGATTTCACCCAAGCTGACCGGCAGGAGGAACAACTCCAGCGCGTCATCAATGCTATTAACGACAAGGTAAGTCTGTCACGGGAGATTCCAGCTACTAGTGCGACTCGGCAACCGGCAGAGACCGCTGCCAATAACCTGCCCATCCAGTTAACGAGCTTTGTCGGGCGGCAGCGGGAGAGAGATGAATTGAAGCAGTTATTTTCAACGTACCGCCTGGTCACCCTCTCCGGGGCACCCGGCACTGGTAAGACCCGGCTGGGTCTTCAAGTGGCAGAAGAGCTGCAGGATGACTTTGCAGATGGGGCTTTCCTGATCTCATTGGCGCCTATCGGCGATCCCAATCTGGTCACCGCCACGATTGCGAAGACATTGGGCGTACGCGAGATGAGCAATCAGTCACTGCTGGAGAGCTTGCAGGCGTATCTGCGAGACAAGCAAATGCTGCTGGTACTAGATAACTTCGAGCAGGTGATTGCAGCGGCATCACTCGTGACTGACCTGCTCACAACTTGCTCACAACTCAAGGTGATGGTGACGAGCCGTGAAGTTCTTCAGCTCAGAGGCGAGTGTAGCTATTTCGTTTCACCGCTTGAACTGCCTCATCTGAATCAGCTTCCACCCGTCGAATTCCTGACCCAGAATGCAGCTATCGACCTTTTCGTCCAACGCGCTCAGGCGATCCGACCCGACTTTGTACTCAACGATGCAAATGTCCCTACAGTGACAAAGATCTGCGTGCAGTTGGATGGGCTGCCGTTGGCGATTGAGCTGGCTGCTGCACGTATTAAGCTTCTCTCTCCAGAGACCATGCTGGCACGGTTGCGAGACCGTTTCAAGCTCCTGAGCAGCGGCGCGCGTGACCTGCCCAATCGTCAGCGCGCACTGAAAGCCGCGATCGACTGGAGCTATGAGTTGTTGGATGAAGAGGAGAAAAAATTGTTTAGACGGCTGGCTGTGTTCATCGGAGGACGCACATTGGAAGCCGTGGAGGCTATCTGCAAGGCAACTGAGATTAGCGATAACATAGCCCCCTTACAAATCGACGTGTTGGATGGCTTGACATCGCTCGTCAACAAGAATCTCGTACAGCAAGAAGCAGGCGTGGATGGCGAGTTCCGTTTCACGATGTTGGCAACGATTCATCAGTATGCGACTGAACAGTTGGAAGAGTATGGGGAGATCGAGGCACTGCAACACCTACACGCTGAGTATTTCCTGGCATTAGCGGAAGAGGCGGAGCCAGAATTGGTGGGACCCAAGCAAGCGACATGGTTAGACCGAGTGGAAGTAGAGAACGACAACCTGCGAACAGCGCTCTGCTGGTTCAAGGAGAGTGGAAAGATAGAGACAGGGTTGCGGTTAGGTGGGGTACTGTATCGCTTTTGGGAAAGACGCGGTTATCTCACCGAAGGCCGCATGCGACTAACTGAGCTTCTGGCATTGGCCGATAATCTAGGGGACACGGCAACACGGGCAAAATCACTCAATGGCGTAGGGGTGCTCTCAACAGCGCAAGGCGACTACAAGGCGGCTCGCATTCTCCACGAGGAAAGTCTAGCGATCTACCAGAAACAAAAGGACGATCCAGGTATCGCCATATCGCTCAACAACCTTGGAAATGTAGCCTGCTATCAAGGCGACTACAAGGCGGCTCGCATTCTCCACGAGGAAAGTCTAGCGATCAAGCGCGAATTGAAGGACGATTGGGGCATTGCCATATCGCTCAACAACCTTGGAGCTATAGCCCAAAATCAAGATGATTACGAAACTGCGCTCTTTCGCTACGAGGAGAGTCTGGCGATCCGTCGGACATTGAGGGACAAGCAAGGCATTTCCTCCTCGCTCAACAACATAGCACTTGTGATGCGCTACAAAGGCAATTATAAAAGGGCGCGCGCTCTTCATGAGGAGAGTCTGGCGATCGACAGGGAGTTAGGGGATAAACGGGGCATCGCCATGTCGCTCAACGGCTTGGGGATAGTGGCTTACGAGACAGGCGACTACGAAACTGCGCTCTCCCACTACGAGGAGAGCCTAGCGATCAAATGGGAGTTGGGGGACAAGCAGGGCATTGCCACGTCGCTAGAAAACTTCGTGGAGCTGGCCATCGTACAGGATCAGCCGGAGCGTGCTCTGTGTTTGGCCAGCGCAGCTGTTGCGCTGCGTGAGGTCATTGGTGGATCTCTTTCGCCAAACGAACAGGCCAAGTTCGAAGGTCATGTGGAGACCGCCCGCTTGGCGTTAGGCGAAGTAGTAGCTACTCAGGCTCTTGCCGCGGGTCGGGCGATGACGCTCGAGCAAGCCATCGCCTATACGTTGAGAGAGGACCGTGCCGGTGATGATGCTAAGTCAACGTAGATAAAGAGAGTGTACAAAAGGAATAACGTCAAGGTGTATATGGTTAAATTCGGAGAATCGCATGAGCTATGTAAGATGTATGAATGATAAAAGTGAGACTACTTGTTCCCCATTGATTCTTTTGAAGCCTATACGCCAAATGGTGATGCGGGGGTACCTGACTCACTAACCATTCATCTGAGTGCATACGTAAAAATATTCTGCGGGCTGAAGCACTGACAACGCAAAAGTCTGTGAGTGCCCTGTTGCGTGAGTGGATCGATGAGCGAATTGATCTGCCTGCGAACTGATATACAAATGAAATCCCTCCTTGGAGACTGGCGGGAACAATAATGGAACGACAACCAACCACAAATTACGGCAATCAAGCTACCCTACAACGCCTACGCACGCTGGAAACCCTTTATGAACAAGGATATCACGACGATGTGGTAGACTTGACCATTTATAAACTGCTGGAACATCAGGTTCAGAAAGATGAAGCACAGCTAGCTGACCTGGCAGATGATTTGGCCGAGTTTGAGCAGCGCTTTGGCTTGTCATCGGCCGCCTTCTATGAACGATATCAATCTGGGCAGATGGAAGACGATGACGATTTCTTTGAGTGGCAGATTCTATACAAAATGTATCAGCGGTTGAATAATGCGGTTGACCTCCTGAGATCCCAGTTGGCACCCGCCTCATGACCATTCAAGAGAGGGTTGACGCCGAATATTCAGCGCTGGATTCCCTCACCACTGTCATATTGAGCAAGAAGACAACGTTGAGCCAGCTTCACACATGGCCATTAATGAATTGCTCAATCTCATCTCGCAATAAATAAGACACATCATGACATCAGCGCCAATTAATGTCGACTCTCAACGCCAGCTTTTCATCGACGATCTCTGGTTTGACCGCCAAGAAAACATCAAGTTGACCATGCATCGTCCTGAGGCACGTGAAATAGCACTACAGGCCGATCGTCCATGGGAAGAACGGGGCGTTCACTGTTTTTGCGTGTTGCAAGATGGTGACCGCTTTCGCATGTGGTATCGAGGAGCCGAGGGTGCGTTGGATGGTGAGCGACCCGACCGCACCTGGCAATGTTATGCTGAAAGTAATGACGGCATTACCTGGGAAAAGCCAACTCTTGGGCTGGTCGAGCGGGCGGGATCACGTGACAACAACATCCTCTTTCCAAGTGAGTCGTTGGGTCGCAATGCATCGGTGATTCTCGACCCCAACGCGCCAGTCAACGAACGCTATAAGATGGTCACCCGCGACGACGGTCACTTAAACGCTCTCTATGGTTATGTCTCAGCCGATGGTTATCAGTGGCAACCGGTGGCGGCCAATCCAGTGCTAACCGAAGGTCCCTTCGATAGCCCCAACACATTAGTCTGGGACGACGAACGGAAGCGTTATGTGATCTTTATGCGTGGCAAAGATGAATCGGTGACGGGCGCCTTTTTCGGTGGTCGTCGTGCAATTCGCCGCAGTGAGTCGGTTGATTTTCAACAATGGACCCCGCCGGAGATGCTAATCGCTGCAGATAACGAAGATCCCTCTAATATGCACTTCTATACCAATGCCGCGGTTAAATACAACCGAGCAGAGCGGGCCTGGTTCATGTTCCCCATGTGCTTCTATCCCGATCGACACTATCCCACGTCACCTGCCCCCGGTGTCTCAGACGTGCGCTTGAGCGTGAATGGGTGGATCGCAATCCATCTCCTGGTGCAGGCTTGATCCAAACCGGTCCGACCGAACTCTCCCTGTATGTCTCCAGGCTCAACCGTCACGAGGAGTGTCATGCCCGTCGCTACAGCTTACGTTTGGATGGCTTTGTGTCGGTAGAAGGGCCATATAGAGGATGGGGTGAATTCACAACTCCGCTCATCACCTTCAGCGGTAGGCAACTGGCGTTGAATTACAGCACCAGTGGCGGAGGGAGCATCTTTGTCGAATTGCAGGATGCTGCAGGTACACCGGTTCCGGGCTTTGCGCTGGACGACTGTGTGGAGATTTTTGGTGACAAAATCGAGGGTGTTGTGCGGTGGCAGAGTGGGAAAGACATTTACCACATCTCGAATCAGGCGGTTCGCCTGCACGTGCGTTTGCGTGATGCCCATTTGTATGCGTTTCAATTCATAGCATAACGAAGAAAGTAATAGCCACGTCATTGAAACTTTGGACAATTGTTCCTCGATAGAAAATATTCCGGTTCAACAGGGTCTCAGGGAGGTGACAGAAGAGATCGAACCATGCAGAAACGAAGAGAGTAAAGGAGCGTCTGCTTTTTCTTCAATTCCTTCAGTTCCTTCATGGTCAATCTGGCTCTTTTTTCTCAACCCTCTGAGATACGATTGAGCCAACTACCCGATTGTTCGAAGCTTAAGTAACATCTCTATAAGGAGTCAACACAATGGAAGATTTACTCAATCGCATGAAGCTCGACGGTTGGTGTGTTGTCGAGGATGTGATTCCAACCGACGAGGTTGCAACAGTACGCGCCGGCGTGCTGACCGCTACCGAGAAACACCGCAACCCCCACGCACCCAAAAACATTGGCCATCTGTCGGGCGTGATCAACCATGATCAGTCGGTCGCTGCCTATCTGGCTGATGGCCGACTGATGGGGCTGGTCGAAACGCTGCTGGGTCCTTTCCCGCGTGTTTCTTTCACAACAGCCACCACCAATGAACCCGGCAACGTACGCGGCGGCTGGCACGCGGATTGGCCCTTTAACCAACGCAATGCCGGACACATCCCCGCCCCGTATCCCGACGCTGTGATGCACCTGACGACCATCTGGATGCTCGCCGACTTTACGCCAGAGACGGGTGGCACTCTCGTCGTCTCTGGCAGTCATCGCATGAGTAATAACCCCACAGGTGGCTTTGGTCCTGATGATCTGGAGCCATATCCGACCGAGGTCAACGCCACCGGCAAAGCAGGGGATGTGTTAGTGATGGATAGTCGTCTTTGGCACGCCACTGCGCCCAATATCACCAATGAACCACGCGTCGCCATCGTCATTCGCTATGCCCCTTGGTGGCTGGATCTGAGCGTTTTGATGCCTGACTCTGCCACGCGGGAGAGGATGCAGTCAGTGACAGGTAAGCGGGAAAACCAAGTACCCGCGATGCCGACCGGCGTTTACGAAGGGTTGCCAGACAACGTAAAGCCGCTCTTTGCCCACTGGGTCGACAGATAATGGGGCAAGTGATCCCTAAATTACAGCGATGCTCTATGATTCTGATGGGCGCAAGCAAAAGTTGTCAAAGGGTGGCTCCGGGTGGCGGTCACTCCCAGGTAAAGGATGCGGCGACAGTGAAATTTACGCTCGCTTGGTCGCCAAGTGACAGTCACCTTTCGCAAAACCGAGAGCAAAGGAGGGTGACGGTCACTTCAATTGGTGCGATGCCATGCGTTTGCCCGTCCATTTGAGCGGTTCGGCAGTGTCAGTCACCCGGAACGACCGAACCTGAAACTCACTGACAACTCGTGACTGCTCCCATTCTGACCAGCAATTTCAAATTAGACCGTTCCAGGTGACCGTCACTTCACGACCCAGCGCAAAGTGGGAGATTTCGGGAGTGTCACCTTCCGCACCACTGTCCCGTCTCCAATTTGAAATTGCTGCATTCTGACAAATCCGTTTGACAAGTAGAGTCAATGTGATAATATTAACAACGGTCCACGCTCAGTATGTAGTGAAACGAATGATCATTGACGTTCGATTTCTTTATCGCCCAACCTTCGAGCTTATCCGAAAAATTCTGTGACGAACCATCATCACTAGAGAAACTGGTCGGACTCAGAACCACTTTTCGGATGGGTTCTTATGGCCCAAAAGGAGAGAACCATGCAACATCCATCCTCCCGTCCAACCTTCTTCCGGAGTTCTAAGCTAAATCGCCGACAACTGCTACAGATCGGAGCAAGCAGCGTGGGTGCATTTGGCCTGCTGAGTCTAGCTGGCTGTCAAACAGCAGCACCCACGGGTGCACCGGCAGGCGATGACGCAGCCGCTGCTGAACCAAGCAAGCTCACGATCGCCTATGATTCTGATATTCTCAAACTCGACCCAGGCATTCAGCAATCCGGCGTGGACTGGCCCCCGGCGGCGTTGGTCTACAACCGCTTGGTCGAATATGACAATACGATGATGGCCCCCATCCCCAGCTTGGCTGAATCTTGGGAGATAGTCGATGATGGATTGACCTATATCTTCCAGTTGCGGCAGGGTGCACAGTTTCATTCAGGACGAGAGGTGACAGCGGACGATGTTGCCTTCACTTTCGATCGTGGTTTTGAGATCGGTCCCAAAGGTCGTTTTGCTGGCTATATGATTGCTGTTGACACGTTTGAGGTAAGTGGTGCTCATGAGTTTGTGATTCGCCTGGCTCAGCCCGATGTCACTTTCTTTCCCAATTTGGCCGTCATGTCGGCATCCATCGTGGACCAAGAGACCATCGAGCAGATTGACACCATGCCCATCGGCACCGGTCCTTATCAGTTTGTAGAGTGGGTACCCGGCGAGCACGTTTTATATGGCAAATATCCAGACTATTGGAATCCCGACCAGCTTGCCCAATGGCCAGATGAGATCATGACCACACCCATTCCTGAAACCCAGACGCGCGTGGCCAATCTGCAAAGTGGACAGGTGGACATCGCCACCAACATTCCACCCGAATTCCATCAGCAGATCGAGGACGACCCCAATTTGCAACTGTTGGGTCAGGAACTGTCTGCTTCCTATCTCTGCGTCATCTTCAGCAATGAGCGACCGCCTTTCCAAGACAACAAACTGCTCCGTCAAGCCATTTCGCGTGCGATTGATAAAGAAGCCATTCTCAACAACGTCTTCTTTGGATCGGGTGAATTGGGCTGCAGCCTGATCCCCTCAACCCATTGGGCCTACACCGAAATCGATTGTCCCGCACGTGATTTGGACGAAGCGCGCCGGCTGGTCGAAGAATCGGGCTTTGACACGTCCACCACCATTACGTTCCGCAGCTTCACCGACCGCGGTTTTGGTGTGCCGGTCGCCGAGATTATCCAGAACAATCTAGCCGAAATTGGTCTAACGGTCGAGATTGAGCCGCTGGAGTGGGCCTTTTATGTAGAAGATGGCTGGGTGGGGCGCAATTTTGAGATGACCCTGGCCTGGTACACCCGCGAGATCGATCCCGATGGCCTCTTCAGCAGTGTGTTGCGCAAAGAGCAGGGCAACAACCCAATGCGCTACTTTAATCAGGAAGTCGAGGATCTCTTTGATCAGGGGAAGGCCACCGCCGATGTGGAAGAACGCAAGAAGATCTATGAGGAGATTATGAACGTTGCCATTCTAGACGATACGCCGCTGGTGAAGCTCAAAACAATGGAGATCAAGTGGGCGGCCAACACAAAGGTAGAAGGCTTCTCACTGCTGCCGAAGGGGTATCCGAACTTCTACGATTGGCGCTGGCTGGGCTAGAAAACACAGGGTGTCCCAAAGTGTGTAAAAGAAGACCGCTTAGAACCTATCCGAAAAGTGGTTGTGAGTCCGACTAGCTTCTCGAGTGAGAATGCATCGTCACAGAACTTTTCGGATAAGTACTTAGTCAGAGAGCCTGCTTCATTTACACACTTTTTGGTACACACCCGTAGAAAAAATTACGGGATGACAGGGTGATGTGAGTGCAACAATATATCCTGCGTCGGCTCTTGCAAATGGTGTTTGTGCTGCTGCTCTTCTCCGTGGTGGTTTTCACGGTGCTGCGGCTGGTTCCTGGTGACCCCGTTGTGGCTCAGTTGGGGCTGGAAGCGAGCGAGGAGGCTTATTCCCAATTGCGGGCAGAGATGGGATTGGACAAGCCGATCTATATACAATATCTGGTTTGGCTACAGGATGTGTCCCAGGGTGACTTCGGTACGTCCTGGCGTTCACATCAATCTGCACTTTCGCTCATTCAGCGCCGCTTTCCAGCCACAATCTGGCTGACGCTGGCGTCCATTGTCATTGGGCTGGTCATTAGCGTACCGCTGGGCATCGTATCGAGCGTGCGTCCGCATTCGGGCATTGCCCTCTTTGCCACCTTCTTCTCGTTGGTGGGGATTGCCATGCCTAGCTTTTGGCTGGGTCTGATGCTCTTGCTTACCCTGGCTGTGACGTTGCGCTGGCTGCCACCGTCGGGCTATATTTCTCCGCTGGTGGATCCGGTGATGGGCTTAAAATTTCTCTTGATGCCGGCGATCACGCTGGGTATTGCCCTCGCAGCACCGCTGACTCGCTTTATTCGCTCAGGTATGCTGGATGTGATGAATGCTGACTATATCCGCACTGCGCGAGCCAAAGGATTGACCGATAGGCTCGTGATCTTGCGACACGCTCTCAAGAATGCCATGCTTTCGGTTGTGACGATCTTTGGCGTGTTATTGGGCAGTCTGTTAGGCGGCTCGATTATCACCGAATCTGTCTTTAACTGGCCCGGCATTGGCACCCTCCTTTTGCAGGCCATTCAGCAGCGCGACTATGGCATTGTTCAGGGCGTCGTTCTCTTTATTTCGCTGATCTTTATGACCGTCAACCTGTTGGTGGATATCACCTACGCCTACCTGGATCCGCGCATTCGCTATCAGTAAATTGACTACGCAACCCGTTGAATTATCTACTTCTGCACACCGTAGGCACAATGCTCCTGCACAGATGGTCGAGTTTGTCAGGAGCATCTTGCGCAACCGGCTGGCTGCACTCGGTGTTTTGATTGTGCTTAGCCTGCTCTGCGCTGCACTTTTGGCACCGATACCATTGGCCGCGATGTCTTTAGTCGTGTCTTGTTTGGCACGCGTGTATCACTGGTGGTGGGTATCGCATCAATGGGAATTGCATCAGTGTTAGGCGTTATGATTGGGTTGGTCTCCGGCTATTATAGTGGTTGGGCCGACACAGTTTTGATGCGCACAATGGATGCCCTGCTGGCCTTTCCCGCAGTGCTATTGGCGATCTTCATCGTTGCCGTGCTGGGTCCATCTCTGCTGAATGCGATTCTGGCTGTGGGAGTCGTCTATACGCCCACCTTCGCCCGCCTGACGCGCGCCAGTGCGCTCTCTATTCGCGAAAAGGAGTATATGGAAGCAGCCCGCGCCGTCGGCGTACGTGACGCCCAGATCATGTGGCGCGTGATTCTGCGCAACAGCCTTTCGCCCATTGTGGTCCAGTTTTCGTTGGGGGTAGGGTATGCCATCCTCATCGAGGCGGGGTTGAGTTTTTTAGGGTTGGGTGTACAGCCGCCAACACCAGCCTGGGGTTCCATGTTGGGCTTTGGGCGAAACTATATGTCCATGGCCCCCTGGTTGACGGCTTTCCCAGGGCTGGCCATCTTTATCACCGTACTGGGTTTTAATTTTGTGGGAGATGGTTTGCGCGAGGCGCTCGATCCTCACATGCGCCGAATATAAGGCCGGTCCAGAAAATAAATACCCCATAGAACGTACGTATTGCGTGTTGCGTGATACCAGTCGAGAATCTGGTTGGTTTGCAAGAGTCCATATCGCCAGCACTGAATACGGACCTTCCACCTACTGCTAACTTATTGACATTGGATAATGACGATCAAATGCGCAGTTCGGCCAATCGATCCGGGTTGAGCGTCACTCCAAGACCTGCTTCTTGGGGAACTGTCACGTGCCATGCGTGAGTGGTGAGAGGTTTCTCCAGGGCATGCTCGATGTGGAAGAGCGGACCGATAAGGTCGGCGGCATACCGCTCGACGGCGATATTGGGCAGCGCAACTGTCACGTGAGCCATTGCGGCAGAGGCAATATCCCACTCCAAGTTGCTTCCGATAGCACAATGCACACCAGCAGCCTCAGCCATTTCCACAATGGCAATAGTGTTGAGAATCCCACCGTTCTTTCCCGGATAGACGCTGATGATGTCGGCCGCTTCTTTCTGAATGCAATTCAATGCGTCTTGCGTCGTAAAGATTGCTTCATCGGCCATGATCGGTAACCGGCTTTGACTGCGTACCCGTGCCATTCCATCCAAATCTAGGCGATGGACTGGCTGTTCGACAAAGGCTACTCCATATTCCTCAAGCGGAACCGACGCTCGAGTCGCTTCATTGACAGACCAACCGCCATTGGCATCTACTGTTAACCGCACGTCTGCGCCAATTGCCTCACGAACTCTCCGTACACGTTCGAGATCATCAGCCAATGGATCATGACCCACTTTAAGTTTGATCGTGCGGCACCCCTCCCCCACAATTCGTTGGGCGGCCTCGGCTGATTCTTGAGGTCCCACCGGCATGATGGGGAAACGTATCGGCAAGTCAGAGGAACGTACCGCACCACCCAGCAATTGATAAAGCGGTGTATTGAGCGACTTGCCCAGGATGTCAAAGAGCGCCATCTCTATTCCCGCTTTGGCAAAGGGGTTGGCGAAAGTTCGTTCAAGCTTGGCCATACAATAGCGAATGCGTCGCGGGTCCTCGCCGATCAAGCGTGGGGCAAAGTGGAGGTCGATCAGCGCCTTGGCCCCCAAATAGGTCTCACCACTCCAGTCTGGGGAACCATTGACTTCGCCAATGCCCTCAATACCGACGTCTGTGCGAATCAGGATGACAACCAAATGCGATGTAAAGCGGAACCCTTTGGCATCTTTGACTTGTCCTACCCGTCGGTCCACAGAAACGCGCACGGGGATTGTTTCAATTGTGGTGATTTTCATAAAAAAATCGGTAAGCATTCAGCGAGTCAGCCATCAGCTCGGCACTTTCCTGTACTGTTTTATGAGATCGACACCTGAGCTGTTCGGTTTGTTCGCGACCCCCCCATTTGGCCTGTGACTCTCCTGAAGTAGCGCATGCAGGGGGTCGCGATGGAGCCGATTTCTAGAGGTGTCGATGTCATAGAACAATACACTTCCCTGTCGAGACAAGCTGCTTAAACGCGTCAAGCTGATAGCTGACATGCGGAACAGCTACAAAAATCATTCTGTTTCAAGCCAATCAACCAGAAAGTCAATCAACAATCTTGTATTTGTCTTCCCTATCGCGGCGGTTGCATGGCGCCGCGGGTCAATTCCCAGCAAACCATAACAACTTTACTTTCTGGTAAAAGAAAAGAGATGAGGTGAGAAATGTGACAAAAAGCGGTTAGCAGTTCATCCTAAAGGTAGAGAACCCAAAAAGGAGGAAGGAATGCTAACCGCGCCAGAAATAACTATAGCAGTACTGATGAATGTATTGCAAGTAACGCCGATGGGAACAAACGTAAATGTAATGCGTCTGATGTGGGCAATGCTGAATGGGTCGTTTCTGAAAAGTCGAGGAGCAATCCATAGCGCATTGAAAGAAAGCGGGTTTGAAGATGAGGAGCTCCGGCGAAGCTGGTGGAGCTCGATATGGATCATGGGATATCACAAGTCTGCTGGGGTCGTGGCAAGAAGAAGTGGAAAGGGGAATGGGAGGCAAAAGTTAGAAGGGTACCGAGTGAAAAGCATAGATATCACAGGGTTCTGGCGACCGAAGCTGCAAGGGAAAGTGAACCGACTCTATAACTCAACGGCTCGTCGGGCATTGCCCGCTCATCTTTGGAGTGATGATAAGCTCGGGGGAGATAGGCGGGAAGCGAGTGCCACTGCTCAAGGCAATCATGAGATGCACGGTTGGAACAAAGGAAAGTGAGTTTCGGAAAAAGCTGCTGAAAGAGACGAAGAAATCACTGGAGTCAGACGAAGTGGCGGTGGTCGATGCCGGGTTTACAATCAGAGAAATGCTAGAAAGCGGCATCGACCGATTTGTCCTGCGGAAGCCATTAACTGCACAGTGCGCCGCAATGAGTTCCCCAAACGCAAAGAAAAGGCAGACCACCTGAATATGGTGATATTGTGCGTCCGCTCTCTCGCAGCTATAAGGAAAGCGACTCGAGGCTACAACTCCGGACTCGTCTGGTCGCTTTCTCTATAGTGGTCGCCTGATTTGCTATCAAGCATGGCACAATCTCGTCCCCAGAACAACCAAGGTGGATACAGCCAACCGTACCTACTCGATTTACGTCATTCAGGATCCGGCCTACAACACACCTTTGGTTTTGGCGACCGTTATGACTTTGCAGCCTGAAACCATTTATCTTGTCTACCTGGAACGCTGGCCTGTTGAACCTCCCCCCTTGGCTTCCAAGCAGATGATTGGCTTACATCGTCAATTTGTTCATGCCGATGAGGCTTGTTTCCGCTTTGAACTGGGGCTGCTGGCTGGCAATCTTCTTTCCCATTTAGCCGCTTCTCTTCCTCCCATACCGACTGGCTACTGGGATCGAGCCTCAATCCACTCCCGGCAGGCTGCGCCGTGTTCTCTCGAGTGCTCTTTTTCCAACTCCTGACCAACTCGACCCTGACTTTCGGAAAAAGGCCTCGGTTTCACACCATTTACCTAAAGGCGTTCTCGCTCATCGCCGCCTCAATGCCCGCTTAAACTAGCCGAGCACTATTTTTACATTTTATCCCGTTTTTCAGGGTGGATTCTTTTCCGCCCTTTCGGTTTCCCTTTGTCCTCAAGCCTTTACCAGAAAGTAAAGTAACAAGGGTGTTCACGATAGGATTCGTCCATCCAGTCGATCACTTCCTCCAGACCACCTATGTCGTCATTCGGCTTGCCCTGTAGAGCGGCCATGTTGACCAAGGGCGGATCCAGGTAGAGCATAGAAGAGGTTTCATATTTCGCTGCGTGGTCTCCATCGATTTCAGGCACCTGATTTTCCACCAAAGCTAACAGCCGCATGGTACCACCGGCCTGCCGATAAGCCGCTACCCCAGCGTCCAAATATTGGCTGCGATTGGGATAATGACCCGAGATGAGAATGGCATGGGTATAGCCATCCTGCTCAAACCGCTGCAGGAGTCCGGTAACAATCTGCGTCATCGGATCTGGACTGACCATATAGGAATGGGGCCAATGAAAATGACCGCCGCCAGCACCAAAGTAGATCGGCGGATAGACAATACCGCCAGCACGTAGTGCCAGCCCCACCAATTGCTCATGAGCTTTGAGTGCGTCCAAGCCAACTGGATTGTGGTATCCATGCCACTCCAGCGCGCCGAAAGGGAGATAGATGGCAGGGCGACGCGCTTTTGCTGCGTCTATCTGAGCTGGGCGCATTCGCTCAAGCCGGACTTCTTCAGTTAATTGAGCTGTGAAGATTCCCATATTCTGTGAGTGTCTACCACAAAGCGTGTCAATGAACACTGCTCAATCAGAGAACCGCTGCATTTACACACTTTGGGACACATTGCCTATTCTGTGTCTGAACAGTATGATACCAGGGCAAGTGGCCGGGCGAATGAATTGGGACAACGTGTAAGTTTTCCCTCGCCCGACCATTTGCCCGCCTTCCCGTCACGATTTCCCCTTCCAGAGATGTGGGGAAAAGCAAACCGACGAACAATCTTTAACGCACAAATAGTGGCAAGAAAACCTTATCCATCTGGCTTTCCTGCGTCTCAGAGTCATCTCTTTCAACATTCCCCAACTCTACGGCGGTAATCTCAAAGTCAATGGCTGGTTGCGAACTGCTCGCCGCGGCGATCGCGCCATCTTCATGAACCGACCCATATGCATCCACACGGATTCGGAAATTCCGTGACTTTGCTAACCCAATCACGAAGTCAACATTCACAGACTCGCCTGAGGTCAAGAGTTGGTCGTCACCCAGGGCGCTATTCGGTATGGACAGGGTTGCGCCCTCTCCAGCCGGACCACCATCTGCATTCAGCAGTAGATTGCCTCTCGTCAATTTCGTGATGACAAAGAAGAGATTGCTCAACGGTTCCTCACGAATGTTTGTGAAGGCAACGGAGACGGTGACAACACCTGCTGGGGCATTTGGTATTGGCTTAGGTACATAGTTGACGTTCGTGATCTTCCCAAATAGCTTTTGCGAAATAAGCACTGGAGGCGGTGCCAAGGCCAGACCGACGATGATCGGATCATGATCCGTAGCGCGGAACGCGTTTGGTTCATAGAGCGCATCCTGTGCATCTTTCTTAAAGCTGGTGTCGAAGTCCAGAATGTCTGGCTCGTCTGCATTGATGTGCCATTGCGTCACGCCCGTCACTTGCGAAACCAGGCTCTCGTTGGCCAAGGCGTGATCTAGATAGCCAAACTGACCGTCAAAGACAAATGAGTAGGTCAACTCGCCCTGGAAGCGTGCAATCAGGTCTGTGTAGTCGTCTGATGTTCCCAACGCATCATCTGCACCTTCTAGGATCGCGTCGACGGGGTCTTCTTTGTCGTAGGCATTCAGGTCACCGATGATGAGAAAATCAGGATCACCGCTACCGGTTGGATCTGTCGTTAACCAGTCGACAAGTGCTTCAGCCGCTTGCATGCGGGTGCCGTTGCAGTTGCCTTGACCATCATTCTGGTTCGGATCCCCCACATCGTCACAGGGCGATCCTTTGGACTTAAGATGATTGACGACAATGGTTACCTTTTCACCCGTCGCGTTTTCGGCAAAGGTTTGAGCCAACACAGGGCGATTCTTTGTGTCGATGAAGCGGGCGTCAACAGTGCTATCCAAGACAGCAAAGGCACCAACTGGCGTGACGGTTGCTGGTTTGTAGATGAAAGCTACCTTGATGGCATCTGTACCAATTGTGCCGGTATCGATAAAGCTATAGGTACCAGCCCCGAGCGCATCATTCAAACCATTTACCAGATCCTGCACAGCCGCTGTTGCGTTGTTCTCGATCTCAACCAACCCGACGACATCGGCGTTGATACCGGCTAGGGCCGCAATGATCTTGGTGCGCTGACGGGTAAATTCTTCGGTATTGTCCGCTCCACGACAACCCAAGTTATTGGGTCCACAGGTGTTGCCGCCCTCATCCAGCGTGGTGAAATAGTTCAAGACGTTCATGGTGGCAATCGTCAACCGACCGCCTACATCTTCTGGCGCTGCCGGACGCTGATTCTTCTGTGTGTAGATTCCACCCTGGGTTGGCTGGATGCGATAGTCACCAAAACGATCATCCATGATACCCGTCGCAGCCGTGATTGCATCACCACCTCGGAAGCGGTTGGTCAAGTCAAAGATGTTGCCATTGGGATGAATCGCCGGATCGGGGTTCGAGGCCGTGCGTCCGTCATCGTAGCGAATCCGTCGCCGTTCATTCTCTGCCTGTCGTGCATTGGCGGCAGCACCTGGCTCCACGACGCCGGTTGGTTGGAAGGGACGTTCCTCACCATCCAGTGGGAGGGCCAGAACAATCTCGCCAAAGCGATCAAAGTTGAAATATTCGGTAATAACCAGCTCTTGTGGGAATTCGACCAACATTCCCTCATACTGTTCAAAAACGTCTCGCGAAGGCACCGGGAGCATCAACTGAACGGGTGTTGCCGGTGTGGCTGATGGGCCACAATCCAGCACTGTGACGTTGCCCGTGATCTCGGTCAGTGGCGATGCACCAGAGGATGTCACAAAGTCGGTCGCCGTGCCAAGTACACGGACGATATTCCCCGCCGCGACTGTCGGTGTTCCACCCACGAAGACAAAGATACCTTCGGATGTAGCTGGATCACCATCTTGGTCGCCCACTTCTTCTTGCATATAGAAGCCAGAAAGACCGGGGAAGGAGCCCGTCACAATCCCCTCAACAATGTCACAATCCCCTCAACAATTTGGACACCACCGAAAGCACTATTGAACGTCAGGCCAGAGCCTTGGATCTGATGGATCAGGGTTGCCGGATCACCACAGAAGCCAATTTGACCACCGTCTGGCGGGCAATCACTCTGGGCGTTGGCGCCGCGTCGCACCAGGTATTCGAGAGATCCTCGGACGTTTCGTCGCTGCCGCTCGCTCCATTGCCGCCAGTTTGCATCTCGGCCCCTTCGGTCAAGTCGTTGCGTTGCCAGGAATTGCCAAAGAGATGAGCATCCCCTGCAATGACATCTTGGCTGCTGATTGCCGTATCGGAAAGATAGGTCGATGTGGCAGAGTCAGCATCGGGGCCATCAATTGCGACGCCAGTTTTGTCTACTGCTTCGGCCTTATCACCCCACACGGCATAATCCAGATCTTGCACCAGATCGCTTGCGCCATCCCATGTGTAGAGAATGACAACCTCACCCCCGTTGCTCAGACCACCTTGATTATTGGTAGAACCCGGGAGAGCCTCGCATCTGCTGTTCGCCGTTTGTCGACCCATCGTCAAAGAGTTCGTAGGTTGGGGCAATGCCATATTCCGCGACAAAGGCAGATGAGCCAGCCAGGGCAATCGTCTGATAAGTGTCTGGCGCAATGCTTGCACCATCTGGAAAGCGTGCGTGAAAGTCTGCAAAGCCACCGCCGCCAGCATTCGCACCCGTTACAATGTTGTAATAGAAAGTGCCGCCACCAGCAAACGTTGCATCGGTGAGATAGACATTGCTCAGGTCAACGGCGGTGCTGTTAGGGTTGTAGATTTCAACAAACTCACCCCCTGTTGGCGTGACAACAATCTCGGTCAACAACAGAGACGGGGTCGGTGCTGCTGACGGCATGCCGGGTGATCCAATGTCACTGCCGCTGTTGCCGCCTGATGGATTGCTCTGGTAGGCCGTGAAGACCGGGGTTGATGCGCCAACTGTGCTTAGCGCCCAACTGTTGCCATTGCTGCTGTCTAAAGAAAGATCGGTCAGGTAGATGGAACCAGCACCATCGGCGGATGGCCATACGCCGCTCGTTGCATAGTTCACAGTGATAATGGTGTTGGCGTGGGTCTGATTGTCATTTGTGTAACTTGCCACGGTGTCCCAAAGACCGACCTGATCACCGCTGTTATTGAGCGACAAAGTGTTCCACTGAGTAACCGGTATTAAGTTGATGCCTGCACCCCAGGCCGCAGCAAAGTCAGCCGCAGTAATTGCGTCAATGTTGAAGAGCAGCGCCGAGGCTCCGGGGTCAATCGTTCCAGCAGAGATGTTGGATCCTGACACGACCACGCTGTTGATATCATCCAACACATAACCGGCCAGATCGACGGTTTGGGAACCTGCGTTGTAAATCTCGACCCACTCCCAGTCATTTTCGGCACTGGCGGGGTTGTACATAATCTCTGTGATGAGAATCTGAGGCGTTGTCGGATCCGGTGGTGGTGGCGGTGGATCCCCATTACAGTTAGCGGTATGGCTCCCCAAGCCGTCAAAGGTATCTTGGGCAAAGCCTTCCCATTCATCGCTGATGTCAGCCGGGTTGTCAAAGCCATCTGGATCACCCGCGCAGATCGTGGGCAAACGACGAATCGTCTGGTCCTGCGTGGTTGTACCTCCGCCACCCCATGCACTACCTGGATCAGTGCCAACAACGCCGAGCATATCGATGACCACACCATTGTTCTTGAGAACGAGTGCATCGTCACCATTGAAAAAAGTGACTGAACTGGTCAGATCCGCTTTGGTGAGAATGGCGCCGGCGGCCGAGGAATTGGCAATGACCAAAACATCGCCGTCGATCAATGTACCGGAGAGAGCTTCTGTGTTGTTTGGTGTGGAGGCACCATTGTTGTAGATCTCAACGGAATAGGTGGATAAGTTGATATTAGTCCCCGTTCCGTTGTAAATTTCGATTGCCTTGTTGTTAGAGGAGCCTTCAATATATTCCGAAAAGAACAGGTCACTTGCTTGACCGTATGCGATTGACTGGTGGGATGTGAATGAACCAAGGGGAATCGAAAGCAGAAATAAGGAAAGACTTAGGCTCAACAAACGACGAATACGCCAGAAGTGTGCTCGTTGCACATGTGGGACATAATTATGCATGTTTTTCCTCATGAAAATGGTAGTTATACCTAGCAGCGCCATAAAGGTTCATTTTTGCTCGTGTATATAATGTTCTGTTGTGCTGCTGCGGAGTATATATGGAACGACAAAACGACTCCGTGTAAACGACACATGGAGTTTACAGAATATGCCCAGTTGCGGGGAGCAACCAATTAAAATGATCGCTAATTTTTTCGGGATTGCCTCAGACTATGCGTAGATAGACCAGAGCATCCGAGCTGCTTGTGCAAAATAAGGGGGGGTGGAATTTTGGGTATGGCTCTTCGATCGGGCGCATAGATGGGCCGTCCACGCACTTATGCAATCTTGATATACCAGTAAATTCCACTACAGTATCATAGGTTACGGTAAGGGGCAAAGATTGTCAAGCCCTGAGCCGTTACAATTCACTGACAATTAACTCCGTCTTGAAGCATATGGGTTATCTAGCCAAAAACATTGCCTCGCATCTCCATTGGGAGCAGGAAGGTCGCTCCTCCAGCAATGGCTAACAGCACCAGCACCACAATCCAGGGCAATGCTTCAAGTAACGCGTTGCGGCGGTTTTTATGAGTTTTGCGTGCGGCTTGAAGCGTGAGAGCAATCGCCGCCAACAAACCACCATATACAGCAACTGTTTGGATAAGTTGAAGTGTATTGATCGGCAACACGAAGAGAGAGGCCAATCGCCAGTTGGCAGGACCAAAGAGAGGCCAACTAAGCGTGCGCTGA
Organism: Chloroflexi bacterium TSY; assembly: GCA_019217005.1. Next base: position 166,477 of record JAHBNG010000011.1, on the reverse strand, counting down.
AAAAAGGTTTGTACAGCGGGTATAATGGTCATGGGACCGATCAGGAAATGGAACATGTAGTGAGAAAACCAGATGGCAAAACCCATTGGCACAAAACTATACGCGTGACGGATGATAATGCGGTTGAGCGTCTCCCTGCTTCCACTCAGACGCCGTCCAAGCCAGGCGGCACCGTAAACCAAAAGGAGAGGAATCATGATGGCGCCTTCAAAAAAGACAATACCCAGGACAATGGCCTCATTTTGGGTATTGAGCAAGTCGGCTAGCCCCAATTCGATCTCGTAAACCGGCGGCGTCATGGCAAAAGCGTTGACCAATCCGATATAGGCCGTCAGGATAGCGAGAAACGCTAAATCTATGCGGTGACGCCAGGTTTGGCGGAAGAGTTCGTTGCCAGGGAGGCGCGCGATCAGGGCAACATTATCGTGGGGACAGGCTTTGACACAATCGAGGCAAAACGTACAGTCCATGTTGCTCTGGATGGTCGGGACAAATAACTCTAGCTGACAACCATCCTGGATGACTTTTGAATTGTGACCAGCACGACTTTGGTTTTGTTCACTGTCGTCTCGAGTGTTTTTAAGAGGCTTCTCTTCAAGTTGAATCTCTGCCTTTGTCACGCCATTCACACATTCTTTCCCGACACACTCATGGCAAGTCTGTAAGTCACGTGAGGCGATTTGAGTGGGGCTCAGAGTACTATAGAGAAAATTGAAGGAGCCCAGTGGACAGACATATTTGCAGAAGCTACTGCGCGTGAAGAAAGCTTCGAGCACAAAGGCCAGGGCAAAATAGGCAACGGCAACCCAAGCCGTTAGCCAAGGACTATTCCAGAGATTAAAGAGTTCGTAGGCAAAAAAGATACCGAGCAACCCTACTAAGGCGAACCACTTGTTCCGTAGAAAACTGGGCCAGCGCTGTGTTGGCCGTCCTAGCCACTTGGCCAGACGCCGCGGCAATATAAATGGACAGGCAGCACAGAAAAGATTTCCGACCAATAAGAGCGCCAGTACCACCAGCCCCCGATAGTGCACCCAAGCTGATACTGTCGCAACATTTTTTGCCGCCAATTGGGTCCCCAAGAAGCCATCGATGATAATTGCCGCCGCAATGATTAATAACAAAATCTGCAGCGCGGTTCGGCTATGCTTCCACTTAAGAAAGTGACCCAAAAGCGGAATACGGAGTAGGTCAAATTGAAAGCGGTTTGTGTTTTGTGCAATCATTTTAGTAGGAGGTTGAGGCTGAGATGAAGAGAGAAAGGTATCTGGGTCATCCTACTCATAGGGTGTGTACCACAAAGTGTGTTAATGAACAATGCTCAGTCAGAGAACCGCTGCATTTACACACTTTGGGACACACTCCCTACTCATCTTCCTCAGCCTTCGCCTAGATTTACTCCTCGTGACTCTCAAACAAATTGACTAGATCATGTGCATTTTGATGGACTTCTGTTGCCAACGATGCCGCAGCCTCTGCATCGCCTGCTTCAAGCTTCTCGATGAGTTCAGGCATTGCTTCGTTGATGGCATCTACTTTATCAGTTACCATTTCAGGCCATTCGACTGAGTTGAGCGCTTTACCAAACATATGTAATGTGTGGGCAAAATCATCTTCGATGGTGCCTTCGGAAACCGCTTTATCAATTGCGTGAATTGAGGGAACATTCATCTGTTCAATCGCTGCCATTACCTCTTCAGATGCCATCATCTTTTCGCCATCATCGTCGCCGCGTTCATGCCCATGGCCCTCACTATCATCATCTTTGTCATGGCTTTCATGATCAGCCTTGTCTTCGTCATGATTCTTGTGATCAGCACCATCTTCATCGTGACCTTCTCCCGCCTCATGATCGGCCCCATCCTCCATGGTCTGGTCATCGGGCGCCATTTTACCATCTTCCATACCCATATTGTGAACTTTAACGGTCTCTTCGCTGACTGATAGGTTCACATCTTGTAACTCTACTGAGCCATCAGCCATTTCGGCAGAAACGGTGATAATCCAGTCACCCAACATTGTGAACCCAAAGGGGACCTGGTAGACGCCATCCGTCTCGGCATCATCCGTTACGGGATCCGTAAAAACTGGAATCATCCCCGCATGGTTCATGTTGCCTTCTAGACTCACCAGGGCATCGGTCACGGGATTGCCATCCATGTCCATCACAGCGACAGTTAAGTATTCACCGTCCTTCCCCTCAGGCGCGGCGGTGATATTGACCATGACGACCTCACTGATATTTTCCAAAAGCATGTCACCATGCTCCATTTCTCCATGCTCCATTTCTCCTTCGCTCATCGTCATTTGCCCGCTGCCGGCAGGCCCACAAGCGACGAGGATGAAAGTGAAACTTAAGACAAGAATGATAATAAGCCATTTAGAGCGTGATAAGTTCTGTTGAATCATTGTGATCGATCTACCTTCGATTGTCATATTTGTTCTTCCGTGCATAGTATCGTGTCACCGAAGTTGTGAGTGACGAGAGACTGTCAAATCGTAGGTCACCTTCTCTGAAGCTCTCCACTTGGAAACGGCTGCTCTCTTGACACTTGTCCCACCAGAGACGGGACCTACAACAGCCGAGCGAGTGAATCGTAGGTCATACATCCCTGTGTGACGAGCACCAAGCACCCTGAATCTTCACTTGAAAAACCGTTCTCTTGGCGCTTGTCGCGCCAGAGACGGGACCTACGGCTAATCTGTCATAACTTCGATTACAATGCCGCAAATTCTAATTGTCTGCATGAGAGCAATACAATATTGGGGGTTGTAAAAGAATAACTCCAACATAGAATCTTCGTTTCACTCGAGAATGACATATCAAAGTTATTCTTTTACAAGTCCTTAGCAGATCATACTATACTTTAGAGAGAATGAAGGTTAAGAATATCTAAAGAAAATCACGCTGAATCGATCGGCAAACGAATCGTGAAGGTGCTTCCGCACCCAGGTGTACCTTCGCTCATGGCTTTGATTTTTCCATCATGTGCCTCGATAATGGAGCGTGAAATCGCAAGTCCCAAACCAGTGTTAGACCCGATAGACGTGCTACTGATCTTCTTTTCTCGCTCTTCGCTCCCTTCTTTCTTTCCGGTTCCATTGTTCTTTCCTCGATGACGAGCTTTGTCGCCACGGTAGAAGCGTTCAAAGATATGAGGTAGATGGTCGGGAGAGATTCCATACCCAGTGTCCTGGACTGACAGGGAAAGATTGTTCTGATCCTGATGAACAGATATCGTAACTGTTCCCCCGCAATCTGTATGTTGAATTGCATTATCGAGTAGATTCAAGAGTGCGCGACTGATCTGCTCCCGATCGACAGAAACGACTGTTGCTGTATCAGGAACCTCCGCATAGAGTGTGATGCCTTTGTCTGTAGCGAGGGACGAAACCCGACGGCACACCGCATCAATGAGGGCTTGGATATTTGTGTCAGTACGCTGAATGATAGACGTGCCAGCGTCGAGTGCAGCAACCTGATCTAACTCCTCTATAAGATGAATTAGGTGATCGACCTCCGACTCCATGTCACCAAGCGCTTGCTCGATTGTTGCCTGATCCGTAATCTTCCCCGTCCGTAGTCCAATCAAATAGCCTCGAATCACGGTCAGAGGGGTGCGTAGGTCGTGGGAAACATTGGAGACTAGATCACGCCGCAATTGTTCCAGGCTGCCTAACCCTTCTGCCATCTGATTAAAGGTACGTCCCAGCGTTGCGATTTCATCTTTGCCGCTCAATCCAGAGACACGAACCTCATAGTTGCCCTGGGCAATTTGACGCGCGGCACGACTCATCTCGACCAAAGGGCGGTTGACCGTTCGGGCAAAAACGATCCCCAAGCCGAATCCCACCAGAACGACGCTCCCGCCAGCCAGCGACAACCCCCAAAGCAGATTTGACAGAAAGTATTGGTCAACCTGTTGGAGTGCTTCATTAAATTCAATATACTCGATAGTTGTATTTTGAGCAGGTGCCGGATTTGACAAAGTCAAAATTAAGCAGAGCAGGCCTGCTGTTTGGCGAAAAGGGTAGCGAAGACCTCTGCAATCTCCTGTCCGTCATTCAAGGCATGATGTGCAGTCAAGATGAGATCTTGAATTAGTGACTGAGCTTGCTGCCGAGTAGCCTCACCAAGGGATTTGCTGGGCGAGAATTGAGTTTTAGCCAATGATGGTCCCAAACAATCAAGGTGCAAGAGAGAATAAGCCACGAAGACCAGAGACCAATGTTTTTTGAAAGGCGTGGGCAGTTCGCATGCAATATTCATCAAGGCCAAGCAGTTGTTTACCATCCTGATAAACCGTCTCGATAGGCCAACGAAGCAGGTAAATCGAGAGAATGCGTTTGGCATTACAATCAGTGCGATTGGTCACTAAAACGGCATAATTGCCTTGCAATTCAGGATTATCAAAACTAATCACGATGCATACCTTGCCGATAGAAGGGATACGCACAGTCATGGTAAAGGTATAGTAAGTACGACCATCAATGGTGACAGGTTTGTAGGCATTCTGGGGGGATGTAGGGGACCAACTCTTTGACTTTAATATGTGGCCCCTCGAAAGTTATCGGCTGACCGTCTTCATCTCGCAAACGAAAGCTATTTGTCTCCAGATTGCGATTGCACTTCAAGATGCTGATCCAATCTTTATTCAGACGATCGAGTACAGCTAGAAGATCTGGAGCGAGATACCAACCATCGAAGAGCCCAACCAAAGATAAGGGTTCGTTCAACAGCTTTTCAACCAGTTCACTGGCAATGGTTATCTTGGTCTTAAACGCTTCGTCTAGCCCTCGAAAGGCGGGGTCAGTTAATAGGTGGCTATCCACTCGTTTATGAAAAGCGGTTCGTTCTTTCTTTTCTTGGGAATCTCAGTCACTGGGAAATGGTTTTCCACAAATGCTTCCCAGTCGGTAAACTCTTCGTACCGTCGGTAGATACTTGCATCGACCGGAAAACGAACAGCGCCACTGACATAGTGACTTGTGACTAAGTTATGAGCCAGTGGATGCTGACCATTGCTATGATTGTAGTGTGTCGATATACTCGAACAGACTTCCCACGTGTTCACATAGTGTATCGTCAATCGCTAATACCGATTCTGACTCTGAACGTTGGTATTGTGCTGTCTCTGACTTCATGTAACCTATACGCTCATCATTGAGTTTTTCGGCTCGCCAAGGAGCTTCACTCAAATACCGTGATATATTCGTCTTATCTGCACTATCTAGAATGCAGCGGGCAATATTTGCCATGCTTTTGTTGTCCAAGACCATCAGACCCGTCAGATAGTTTTCAAAGTGGCGAAACTGTTTACGATTGGCAAATACTGAACGAAAGGTTTCGCTATGCTCCCTGACCAGTGGCGCTACATTCACTATCGGCAATTGCATCTTGATGGCTCCTTTTTCGCACTTTTTTCTTGATGCAATCTATTGAGATGACTTTTGTCTCTTTTGTCAAATTTGGAAAATATTCATTTCACAACTATCGAGTCAATATAGACAGTACCGATGGGCGTTCCATCTTCCCCATGAACGACCATCGTTTGATCGGCCCAGCGAGTTTTGGCGACAGTTGAATCAGTGATGGCATTGACAGGTTGCTCAATACTCTGCCCCACAATGCTACGCCGCGTCGCCGCCACAATGATGCCGTTTTCGTCGACGACGCGAATGCGCGTGCCAACCATCAAGCTAATGCGACTCACGTCGATCTGAATGCCTTCCCAGGAGTTGTTGCTGGCATAATAATAGGCCAGCATCGAAGGCAACATTTCTGTATGGGCTGAAACATGGGCGGCGCGATATTGATCGAAGGTCTGCTGCGTAGTGCGGTATGCGATGATCGCCAGCAAACCTGCCGTCACGATAAGCAGAATCAAATAGCTACCCAGTAAACGCCGAGTCATGTCGACTCCTTATGCTCAGTATAAAGATACCCAACGCCACGAATGGTGCGGATCAAGCGTGCTCCATCTTCGCCCAGTTTTTGGCGTAAATTAGAGATGTGGACGGTTAGCGTATCTTCGGCTGCTTCATCCTGATAGCCCCAGATAGTTGCCAGCAGTTGGTTTCGAGAAACGGCGCGCCCCGACTCTGCCATCAATAAATGGAGTAAGTCGAATTCTGTCCGGGTTAGTTCACAGAGATGCCCATCTATTGTAACCACACGACTGGTTGGATTTAGGAGAACTCGTGGGCCACCTAACTGTGTTGACTGTTTGGAATCAGATTTGTTTGACTCGTTGTATTCATATGTCCGCCGCAGCAGTGCTTTGACACGCGCAATCAATTCAATGGGGTTAAAGGGTTTCGTGAGATAATCATCGGCCCCAATCCCGAGTCCTTTGGCCTTATCGATGTCGGTTGTACGAGCGGTTAACATTAGAATCGGAATTTTTGTTTCTCTCCGAATCCGGCGACAAAGTTCGAATCCATCAAAACCCGGCAACATCAGATCAAGCAAAACCAGATCGGGTTCATTTGTAAGGCAGGATGTTTCGCCACTTGGTCCATCTACGGCAATCTGAACAACAAAATTTTCCTGTTCTAGATAGAGACGGATCATGCGAACCGTTTTCGGATCATCCTCGACCAGAAGAATCTTGAATTGATGCATTATTTACAATTCCCGCTTAACGATCTCTCCACCCTTTAGAATCACCTTTAGATAGCGTTCAGGATCCTGCAGACACCCAATGTCGTTTAGTGGGTTGCCGTCGACAACAAGCAGGTCGGCCCGCGCGCCTGGCTCGATTGTACCGACCTCCCCAACCTCCTGAAAGAGTTCGGCGGCGTGACAGGTTGCAGCCCGAATGATATCAATGGACGATTGGACCTGGGAGCGAATGGCAAACTCGCTCAGTTGATACTGATGCAGCATTCCCAACAAATCGGTCCCGTAGACGAGTTTGACACCCGCGTTGTGTGCCATATCTAGCGCAACAATCCCTTTGTCACGCACCAGTGCTAGCTTCTCGTTCAATTCTGGTGGCAGTCCTGCTGCTTGCCCCTCTTTGGAAAGTGCTTCATAAGCTGCCAATGTCGGGACCATAAATGCATCATGTTCCAAGAGTAGCTCGATGCTCGTCTCGTCAATCAAGTTGCAATGCTCCAGCGAGCGCACACCACACTCGATGGCGCGATTCACCGCTTGAGCTGAATATGTATGACCTGTGCAGTAAAGTCCAGCCATTTCTGCCTCTTCTACAGCTGCTTTGATCTCGTCGAGGGAAAATTGGTTGTTGGTCAGCCGATCCGTTGGCGATGCGACCCCTCCCGACAGCATCAGCTTAATGTGATGGGCCCCTTTGCGAATTTCGTCACGGCAAGCAGCACGCACCTCAGATACCCCGTCGCAGATCAGCCCCAACGTCAGGTCTCCATATCCTTCTACAAATCGTTCGCCTGGTCCGCGCACATCGCCATGTCCACCTGTCTGGGAGAGGGCGTGGCCGCAAAAGAGCACGCGTGGTCCCGTGATGTAGCCTTCGTCTATGGCACGTGCCAATCCGTAATCTGCCCCGGCGCAATCGCGTACAGTCGTAAAACCACGCATGAGCATGTCGTGTAAGATTTCAGTCGCTCGACCAGTTGTATAGGCTGGCGAACAGCGCAACAGCTCCGACACATTGGCTGTCCAAGCAGTGACGTGAACATGCGCGTCGCATAGTCCAGGCATCACCGTGCATCCATTTACATCAATAATGGTTGCCTGTTCTTGTGCGGTTGGATTCGGTTCTTCGGGCCCAACTTGCTTGAACCGTCCATCTTCGATGACGATTGTTTGGTGGGGAATCAGCATGCCACGAACAACGTCAAGTATATTTGCATTGGTTAGGATTGTCTTTGATTTCGACATGGTTTGCCTTTGACTGAGGTTTATCTTCTACAGATGTGCAGACCGGACACGTTCTTTGGTGATTCACCATTTGCACAGTTGAGGAGATGAGCGCTTTTCTTTTTAGCAATTTGCAGGAATTGTAACCTATGTTTTAATATAAGGTGAAGATACCCACTGTATTGATTCAGCAATTACTGATACTCCCCGTATTCGAGCTTATCATTACTTGATTTTAGCCATAAAGATGTATTGGCCTACTGAACGAGTAAATTGCACACGGCCTATTCAATTCAACCACTCAAGGAGGAAAATAGTATGTCTACCGTTATGTCACGTCGTCGTTTTTTACAGAGCGCGGGCGCACTTGCGTCTATTAGCCTTCTAGCTGCTTGCGAAGTACCAGCCTCCCAATCCGGTGACGCGGGAGGGGGAGCATCAAGCGGGGGAGGCGAAATTAATCTGATTTGGGATACATTCCGCGGTCCAGGCACTGGTTGGAACGAAGAACGCATCGATACATTCAAAGAGATGCACTCAAACGTTTCGATTGAATTTCGTCCATTGACCGGTGCGGGGCAGCAGGACAACTATGGCAAGATGTATGCCATGCACGCTGCTGGCGATCTGGGCGATATCATTGCCTTCGATCCTTCCCATTTCCACTTCTGGCGCGCCATTAACAAGGGGATCATTGGACCAATTCAGGATCTGGCAGATGCTGATGATCTAGATCTGAGTCAATGGTTTGATCAGTTTATGGTCTTGCAACATTATGAGAGTCAGCTCTATGGTCTACCCAGTTGGGGATGGGCGGGTTTTGATACGTTAGTGACCAACGCACTGCATTTTGAAGAGATGGGTATTGAGCTACCAGATCCAGTCGGTCATGATACGTCCATGGAGACAATCGCCGAGTGGGCACACGCCTTTCACATTGAGGGGGGGGGAACGCTTTGGTCTTTCGATTGGAACAAACGAAGCCACTCAGGTCGTCCTGACCCGCGCCTTCAACTCAAGTTTGATCAACGAAGAAGGTACCCAGTGCATGATCATGGAAGATGAGAATGCGCAGGCAGCTTTTCGTTGGGCCTATGATCTGATGGTTGTGGATAATGTTCTTCCGGCACCCGGTGAACTCAACGCCGGTTCGGCCCAGCTTGAGGGCAAAATTACCATGAACTGGTGTGGTTCCCTGTGTGTGCGCAATTTTGACCGCGACATTCAGGACGAGTCCGTTGCCAAAGCATCACAAATTCTTTTCCCCACACGTGAGGATGGCCGTTATCCGAGTCAACTTCGCGGCGGGACCTGGAACATGAATGCCGGGACCGAACATCCCCAAGAAGTCTATGAGTTTCTCAAGCATATTACCAGCACAGAAGGTTGCTTGAGCTTCAACTTGGTGGCTGGACAGGGTGCCTTGGTGCGCCCCGATGTCGTTGAGAAGTTGATCGAGGACAATCCCATTCACGAGTGGTTTATCCCCAGCCTGGAAAATGGCATTCCCGCCCATGCGCCCGCCAACTCACGCGGCCGCGAATATACAGATGCCTGTGCGCAATGGATGGCGATTCTGATGGATCCCAACCAGCCTGTCGAGTTCGAGGTGGGCTTGCAGGATCTGCATGACAATATTCAGAAGGTGCTGGATCTGGAACCGGCATAGTTTGTGATAAGATGAAGGGATGACAAGATGAGAGGATGATTGAGATGCTCATCCCTTCATCTTAATCATCTCAGTCATCCCCTCACTGATAGGAGTCATTGATGGCAAGTGCAACACAGACCATTGGACGCCGCCGCCGCTGGTCACCAGAATGGCGTCGCCAGAATCTTTATGGCTATCTTTTCTTAACGCCCTGGTTGATCGGTTTTCTGGGGCTTTTTCTTGGTCCTGGACTCGTATCCCTCTATCTGAGCATGACCAAATATGATGTGTTGAGTTCGCCGGAATTCATCGGTGCAGGTAACTATATCAAAATGTTCACTGATGATGATCTCTTCTGGTCATCGTTGGGGCGCACATTCTACTTTGCCTGCTTGGGGGTACCTTTGGGCGTTATAGGCTCAATGTTTTTGGCCATTCTGCTCAACCAGAAATTGCGTGGCATGACTTGGTATCGGACGCTCTTCTTTATGCCCTCTCTTGTGCCGTTGGTGGCATCTGTGGTGCTCTTCAAGTGGTTGCTTGATACAAACTATGGTATTGTGAATCAGTGGCTGATGGATGTGGGGATCGAGAATCCACCAGGCTCAGTAGATCCAAATTTCAGGTTTTGAGAGAGAATTCTGGCTAAACAGTTGACATAAATACAAATTTGCCGGTCGATATCTAGTTTTTGCGTTAGATTTGGGCGATTTTCAGATATGAAATAGGTTGTTTTCTGTAACCGAAATCTGAATAAATGACTCCAAAATCCCTGCAATCTCGACTGAAAATAGCCAAAAACGCCAAATTTGGATCTACTGAGGCTGGTTTACCGATCGGCGATGGGCAATTCCATCTCTGATTATCATGCGGCTTTGGAGTAGCATTGGGGGCACGCAGATGATCATCTTTTTGGCGGGATTACAGGGCATTCCCGAAACTCTCTACGATGCCGCCTCGATCGATGGAGCCACAGCCTGGCAGCGCATTCGTCACGTGACCATTCCGCTGTTGACCCCTACAATCTTTTTTCAATACGGTCTTGGGCATCATTGGGGCGCTACAAACGTTTGCTGCGGCCTTTGTGGCAACCGAAGGTGGGCCGGGTTTTGCCACATGGTTCTATAGTCTGCACATCTGGAAGAATGCGTTTGACTACTGGAATATGGGTTATGCAGCTGCGCTGGCTTGGTTCTTTGCGCTCATCATTGTTTCGCTTACTATTTTCCAGATGCGCTTGTCCAAACATTGGGTCTTCTACTATGGAGGATAAGTCTAGATGACCACCTCGTCCGGTACACAATATAGCACGCAATCAGTCACGATTGACCGTAAGACTTCGGAATCGATTCGGCAACGGCGTCTTGTACAAAAGGGGATCACTTACATTCTGCTGACGCTGGCTGGGTTGATGTTTGCCTTTCCGCTTTATTGGACGGTTTCGAGTTCTCTGCAGACCTGGCAGGAATTACGGTCTTTTACACCTCATTTGCTTCCAAAAGAGCCGCAGTGGGGCAACTATGTTGAGGTTTTTACGGCTGTCCCCTTTGCACGTTGGCTGGGAAATAGTTTCTTTATCATCCTCATTACGATTCCGGGCACGATTATCACAGCAACTAGTACGGCTTACTCCTTTGCGCGCTTCAACTTTGTGGGCAAAAATGTCTGGTTTATCCTCATGCTTGGGACCATGATGATTCCAGCTACAGTCACGCTGATTCCGCAATATCTACTTTGGTTTAATCTTGGTATGATTAATACCTATGTTCCACTGACCATTGGTGCTTGGTTAGGGGGCGGGGCGTTTATGATTTTTCTCTTGCGCCAATTTATTATGAGCATTCCGCGTGATCTCGATGAGGCGGCAACAATCGATGGCGCAAATCCGTTCCAGATCCTGGGAAGGGTGATTGTGCCCCTAATGAAACCAGCTTTGACAACTGTTGCGATTCTACAATTTCTGAGTGACTGGAACGATTTTTTTGGTCCTTTCATCTACCTCAACCGTGCCTCGCTTTTTACTGCTGCTGTCGGTCTACGCTATTTCCAATATATTCCTCTAGAAACCAGAGATCCCCGTGACCATCTATTGACGGCGGCAGCTGCCGTCATGACGATTCCCGTACTCATGCTCTTTGCATTTGCACAGCGCTACTTTATTTCTGGTGTTGTGTTGAGCGGGTTGAAGTTGTAAGGGGTCTGGTCGGACTCAATCGCCAGAAATCGTTCGTGAATTGAGCGGCCATGTTTGCCTCATACAAAGGATCGTAAAAGGAATTAGAATTGTGTAAAAAGGCCAAATAAACCGACCGCTCATAAACGCCGATGTTACACTATAGGAAAAGAATAGGATGCCAACGATCAGTAATGATCGTAACAGCGCATGTTCATGCATTGAAAAAGTGCTGGCGAAGCTAATCTGAAAGTTTTTTTGATACAGGCCAAAGAAGGACAGCCCCAACAATGGCAAGATAGTCAGCAATACAGTTATCCACGAAATAGGGCGTGTAACATTATCAGCAAATCGTTCGATAGATGGATACCAGAAGTAGCTGGGAATTGCACGAAAGGCAAATCGAACGAGCGCATAAACCAGAATTGAGGGCAGAATTGTTAACAAATAAATAGACCAACCATGTTGTGAACACCCCCATCTTTTTGCAAAGATTAAATAGACAAAAAACACGACGAGCGCAGACAAATTCGCCTCTCGAGTTAGGACACCGATTGCAACGATCAATGAAAAAAGGAAGATCTGTTTTTTCTGTAATAAGAAAATTGCACTGACAAAAAAGAAAAAGCCAATACCATCAGTTAAAATAGCAGACGAGTAGTTGACCGTTGGAAACGAAAAAACTAGCAAGACCATACCGATATACCCCTCTTTCTTAAACCGAAAGAGGGGTGGTTCATTTTAGGCGGACAATTAGGTTTACATTTTTGCAAAGAGAAAAGATGTTTATATTTTCTACTTTGAGCCATGCTCAGGCAGAAAATGACCTCATATAGATTTTTATCTATGTATCAAAAGTGTAAACCTAATTCTGAACCACCCCCCGAAAGAGACTTTTAAGATAGAAATAAAAGAGAAGATACGCGGCTATCGTGAAAAAAAGATTAATGATACCAAAATTAAATGGCAGATTGTCGGTTGGTCCCTGAGCAGCTAAAAATGGAAGTAACACGCGATATGCATACGGCGTCCGCAGAAATTGTGGCTCTGTTTTTCCTTGGAAAAAATCAGATAATTCCAGATAAAACCGTGAATCAGGTGTATGATGAGCAAAACGAGGGACAGATAAAATAATTGTGGAAAAGATAACAAATATCAAAATGGTCAAATCAGTTTCGATCATTTTCGTAACGTATTTCATTGTAAAACCTAAATCTCCTGATTCGTCTCTTTAATTCTTTGCCCTTCGGATTTGAAAAAGAATAACTTCGGCGGGTCATTCTCGAGTGAAGCGAAGAATCTACGCCGGAGTTATTCTTTTGCGACTACTTAAGTGCTTATCCGAAAAGTTCTGTGACGATGCATTCTCACTCTAGGTTCTGTTGACATTTTGTATTGTTTACTTACATCGACACCTGGGCTGTTCGGTTACATCGCGACCGCACTTGGGCCCGTAGCTCTCCTGAAACAGCCTGTGCAGGCGGTCGCGATGTAGTCGATTTCCAGGGTGTCGATGTAATAGAACAATACACATTTAGCGTGCGCTCTTAGAGCGTTGGTCGTTCTGCATGATGATTTCTCTGAGGAGAGCTGTCAAATGTCAACGGCTCCTAGAAGTCGGTCGGACTCACAACCACTGTTTGGATAGGTTCTAAGCCATTTTTCAAAGCGTGGTTGTCTACTACACTTTTGTCAATTTTCCAATCTGCACGTTTGGTCACCAATGTTTCCAGGTAATTTAACTGAACTTTTTATGCTGTTCGCCCTGCTAGGAATGTTGATTCTGCCGGGTGGAGCACTTCTTACGATTAGCGGTACTTGGCGTAAGTGGCCTGGTCTACAGAAATTCATTGTTGCAATCGGCCTGAGCATTGCATTTTACCCCATTCTATTTTACACATTGCATTTTTGGTCTCCGGCTGTTGTGCTTGGGCCTTATAAAATTAGCACAATCCTCATCATTTGTGCTGTGATAACTGGATGGGGGTTTCAGAGCAAGTGGAAAGAGTTATTTCGTTTTGATGCCTTAGAGTGGATTGCCATTGCAGTCTTTGGTCTTACAATGATCACGCGACTTTGGGTTGCCCACCGGAACCCATTCCCTGCTTGGAGCGACTCGCTGCATCATACGCTCTTGACGCAATTGACTGCGCAACAAGGTAGACTTCCAGAGAGTCTAGACCCTCATTTCCCCGTTCCGCTGCAAATGTACCATCTTGGTTTATATTCGCTTGCTGCTTCCGTCGAATGGCTTACTAAAGCACCTTCACATTCCGCTTTGTTATGGACCTCGCAATTTCTAAATGGTTTAGCTGGTATCGGCACCTACCTCGTACTTGATCGTAGAGCTGGCCGTTTGGGCGCAATCGTTGGTGCTGCCGTCGTGGGCCTTTTCGCACACATGCCGGCGTTTTATGTGAATTGGGGGCGCTTTACGCAGATGGCCGCGCAATCGATTTTACTAATTGCATGGGTTGTGACGGTGGATGGAATCGTTGCCTGGACAGAGAGTCGGAACGAGAAGCATAGAGGAACATCATCCCTTCGAACAGAATGGTATCTTTTGTTTGGTGCTCTATTCAGTGCTGGATTGTTTTTGCTACACTTTCGTGTCGTTGCGTTTTATGGCATTCTTCTTGGACTCAGTCTGCTGATTGAATATTGGCGACATGGCTCTGAGCATCGTTTATACTTTATTCTCGGAAGTCTCATTTCAGGTACAATTACATTCATATTCATCACACCTGCACTCTGGGATGCGCTCAGGGTCTATTTAGCATTTAAACAGGCACCATCCCCTTTAACTTTAGAACAAGAAGCACAAATCGCACAAAATTTTTACAACTTTCCTTTGAGCAGCGTCCCCAATCTCGTTGCAAAAAATTGGCTGCTGGTTCTCTCATTCATCGCCAGCGTTATCTGCCTTCTACAACGTAATTTTATTGCGTTTCTGACTCTGTTGTGGGTCGGACTGTTGTTTCTCGCGGGAAACGCTTACCTATCGGGCATACGTGTGCTCAAATTTACAAATTTAGGTGCGATCCTGATCATGTATTATCTCCCTGTCGGGCTCTTGATTGGGCTCGCAAGCCATGAATTGCTCAAACTAATCCCGGCTTCATTCAGAAAACGAAGTGAGATAGCGGTGGCAACAATCATTTTTCTTGCTGGTCTACCTGCGGGTTGGCAGCGCATCACTATGCTGGAACCGCATCGTTACTTTGTAACGCAATCTGATTTGGTTGCCATGGAATGGATTCACAACAACATACCATCAGATGCTCAGTTTGCCATTAACACCCACTTTTGGTTGCCTCGGATCCCTCATGGATATGATGCGGGCTATATGATTCCCTATTTGACGGGACACTCAATCACGTCCAGCATCATGATTTCACATTTGGCACCGACGGACTATCGGGAAGAGATGTTGACCACGTCGCACCTCGTGAAAAAGCTGGAGGAAACGACTGAGGTTTTGCCAGAGCTTTATGATCGGGGCGTCCACTATATTTATATCGGAGTTCACAGCCACGTGGCCCAAACAGGATTGAGAGTCGATACACTTGCTCTGTCGCCTCTGATTGATATTTTGTATACAAATCAGAATGCGAGTGTCTTGCAGATTATCAGGGACGAATAGGGTGTGAACCTTTCTTTCGATTCTCTGACTGATCAGTGTCCATTTACACACTTTGGGGTACACACTCTTTATTGAGGGACAGTTTCACTGAGTTCGAAAATGTAGATACCTCTATTCTGATAGATGAGTTGGCTATTTGGCATTGTTTGCAGTCTATAGACATCCAGATGCCCACCTTTTGCACCAATATAAAGATGTGTTATCCCGTTATCTCTGGATATCTGATGAAGCAATTCCGGACCATCTGCGGATATTGTTGTCCAATTCGTTAAACGTGTATTGATTTCTTGCGCTTCATTTGATGCATAGGCGAGTGGATATAAGGCCGGCGGTAAGATTGACCAACGTTTTGTCAAAACTGAAATCCAATATCCACCATCTGTCCCACGATAGCTGTTGCGCAACCACCTTTTGGCATTTACGCCAATCTTCGCTGTTGGTTCGGTGTTGTTTGCCAACCATTCAATGGCTTCCAGATCTTCTGATTCAATTAACACCGTATTTGGATTGATTATGTTGCGCATGCCATAAGAGCCTGCCAGTGCAATGCTGACGATACTCACTACACTCACGATTTTACTAATCTGGGACCAATGTCGTCGATAGAATAGAGAACGATAGACAAAGGCCAAGAATCCTCCTCCGAGCAAGCTGAGCGGTACGAATAATGTGATGACCGCCGCACTGTTATGAACAACTCTATGCGAACTTTACTTTCTGGTAAAGGCTTGAGTGACAAAGGGCAAACCGAAAGGGGGCGGAAAAAAGAATCCACCCTGAAAAAACGGGATAAAATGTAAAAATAGTGCTCGGCTAGTTTAAGCAGCGGCATTGAGGCGGCGATGAGCGAGAACGCCTTTAGGGAAATGGTGTGAAACCGAGGCCTTTTTTCCGAAAGTCAGGGTCGAGTTGGTCGGGAGTTGGAAAAAGAGCACTCGAGAGAACGCGGCGCAGCCTGCCGGGAGTGGCTTGAGGCTCTCGATCCCAGTAGCCAGTCGGTATGGGAGGAAGAGAAGCGGCTAAATGGGAAAGAAGATTGCCAGCCAGCAGCCCCAGTTCAGGTAAGCGGAAGCAAGCCTCATCGGCATGAACAAATTGACGATGTAAGCCAATCATCTGCTTGGAAGCCAAGGGGGGATGTTCAACAGGCCAGCGCTCCAGATAGAAAAGATAAATGGTTTCAGCTTGTAAAGCCATGACGGTCGCCAGAACCAAAGGTGTGTGATAAGCAGGATCCTGAAAGACGTAAATCGAATAGGTGCGGTTGGCTGTATCCACCTTGGTTGTCCTGGGGACGAGATTGTGCCATGCTTGATAGCGAATCAGGCGACCACTATAGACAAATTGACCAAACGAGTCTGGAGTTGTGGCCTCGAGTCGCTTTCCCCTATAGCATCGAGAGAGCGGACGCACAATATCACCATATTCGGGTGGTCTGCCTTTTTCCTTACGTTCGGGTAACTCATTGCGGCGCGCTGTGCAGTTAATCGCTTCCCGAAGGACAAATCGGTCGACGTCGCTTTCTAGCATTTCTCTGATTGTAAACCCGGCATCGACCACCGCCACTTCGTCTGACTCCAGTGATTTCTTCGTCTCTTTCAGCAGCTTTTTCCGAAACTCACTTTCCTTTGTGCCTACCTCGCATCTCATGATTGCCTTGAGCAGTGGCACTCGTTTCCCGCCTATCTCCCCCGAGCTTATCATCACTCCAAAGATGAGCGCGGGCAATGCCCGACGAGCCGTTGAGTTATAGAGTCGGTTCACTTTCCCTTGCAGCTTCGGTCGCCAGAACCCTGTGATATCTATGCTTTTCACTCGGTATCCTTCTAACTTTTTTGCCTCCCATTCCCCTTTCCACTCCACTTCTTCTTGCCACGATGAGAGCAGGCTTGCAATATCCCATGATCCATATCGAAAGCTCCACCAGCTTCGCCGGAGCTCCTCATCTTCAAACCCGCTTTCACTCAATCCACTATGGATTGCTCCTCGACTTTTCAGAAACGACCCATTCATCATCGCCCACATCAGACGCATTACATTTACGTTTGTTCCCACCGGCGTTACTTGCAATACATTCATCAGTACTGCTATAGTTATTTCTGGCGCGGTTAGCATTCCTTCCTCCTTTTTGGGTTCTCTACCTTTAGGATGAAACGCTAACCGCTTTTTGTCACATTTCTCACCTCATCTCTTTTCTTTTACCAGAAAGTAAAGTGCGAAGGGAGTTCAAGTTTATCCAGATTCAACAGAATAGCAGTGAATGCACACCAGGTATAGACAATTCCACTGGCCATAAAAAGCCGCTGCCTGACAATGCTCCATCTCAAACGCAACGCAGCATGTCCAATGAAGGTCAGCAGCAGAATAGACCAGATGGCCGACGCAATCCGCAACCATGCTGGCGGTTCTCCCCATCCGGTTAGCCCACTCATTCCTCCAGTCGCTAAAGCCAATAATTCATGATTCCGTGGCGACCAAACCAGAGTCCAAGGGATCTCATTGTAGGTGCTCCACCATTGTTGCGTTTCTGCTGTTGAAGTAGTAAGAATCTGTTGTAGTCGAGGATTATTCAGCAGTCGATAGAGCCAAGGCAATACAATTAGACCCGTGAGGATTAAAGCGCAGATCCATCGACCTAGGCTTTGCTTTGCGCGAGATCCTATATGTATCCAAAGAATGACAGCCATGAAGAGGATACAAGCAAGAAAAGCGATGCGTACATGAATCAAAAACAGACCAGAGGCAAGAAAGGCCGCGGCGCAGATTGTCCTCCATGACCGGAATTGATGAAACCGCAAAAAGACCACAAACAGAGGTAATAGGACAAGTACCCCTGTAAGCTGAGTATAGCGGCCCCAGGAAGCATAATAGGCTGGATACCATGAAACAAGCGTGCCGAATACTGCGGTGAGCAGCCCTGCCCGCCGACTTTGAAAGAGGATGCGCCCAACGGCATAGAGCATGACTGCGCTTAAGACATTTAGAATCTGACCGAATAGCAACATCCGTTTGGCAACGTCTACTGGGAGATGGTCGCCTAATAACCAATTGAGCCAGACAAGATGGGCATGAAACCCCCAGTGGTAAAAAAATCGGCCGTCAGGAATATATGGATCATAGGTCGTAGGAAGAGAGCCGGAATCGAGTAATAAGAGAGTCACCATTGTGTGATGGACGGAATCGACCCAATTTGGCAAAACCAGGAACCGTATTTGGACATGGCGTGTGACGATAGCCAGGATCAAGATGAAACCAAACAGGACATACCAAAGAAAATTCTGCTTGAGTTGGTGAATGCGTTTGTGCCACCGTTCAAGCGGCCTGCAGAGGAACAGTAGAAGACCAGCCAATCCAAGAAGGAATGCAACCCATCGAGCCGTTAATGGGGTCCATTCAAATCCAAGGGTCGAAGTCCACAAAAAAAGGATCGGCCAAAACGATAATCCTAGCCCGACTTGAATCGATAATCGGACAATCCAATCTCGTGAAACATATAGGCGTAGGAGTCTCTCTAACAAACTACCTGGCATCCAGATGAGCCAGGCAGCTGCACAGTATGTGATGAAGATTGTTTGCTCACCTCCCAGATATGTGCGAATTGCTAAATTTTTATACTTTGCTCTGCATGAAAACAGGGGTTATTTATCTGGTAAAGCGATGAAATCGGGGGGAGGTTCACCACAACCGCAATATAGTTGTTAGTCAGAGAAGGCACTCATCTGGTAGATAGATGAGCAAAGATGGTTTGTATGGTATGCATACTGCCTATTCATTCTGATTGAGGTCGGACAGCAACGATGTCGAAGAGTGTCCCGATAAATGGTTCTCCATAATAATTGGGATTATACTGGAAATGATCCGGATTCAGTCCAGTCCCTTCTAAATCACCAATTCTAAGGGCAATTGAATGCTCCGCCTTAAGCGGCTCTTGTAATTCAAAAATAAAATTCCCATCCGGGTCAATCAGGGTCTCGGCAAGAATAGGTCCCATTTCGGTCATATCAATCAACCGAATCGGCACATTCGCTGGCCCCGTACCCGATACAAACAGAGAACCGGCCACTACAGGACGATGAATCGTAAAATCTGGGCCGATGACAACTCCTTCTGGCACAGCAACTTCGACGTCTACTGGAGCTGGATAGGCATCGTCAGAATCACTTGCAGATGGCGGAGTTGGTGTTAGGGTGGGGTTAGGAGCTGGATAGGCATCGCTGACAGCATTGGCCGGTTGTGGTGCCTCTACTGCGGCTGGGTCAGGAGCAGGATACGCATCTGTTGATGCATCTCTTGCCGGGTCAGGAAGCAATTGAAACGCTGTTCCTCCACCACACGATGCCAAGATGAACGCTGTAGCAATAAACAGTATTGTTGAGGACCAAACAGCGACGCCCGATCTAGCCATGATATATCGTCTCCCATATTGTAGGTGGTATCCCCAATTGTGTGTAAATTCTCTTTTGCTCTGAGAAATCAAGTACATTTTACACAATTTGTGGTATACCGCCCATATCGTTGAGATGCAAACTAAATTACCATAATCGAAATTGAAGCCACCTCGTTCGAACAAGGTGGCTTCTAACCAAACTCTATGAGTATTGTCTTCGTGCGATAGGCATCCTAGATGATTACATCAAGTGTGTACCACAAAGTGTGTAAATGGACACCGCTCAGTCAGAGAATCGGTTGCAGTTACACACTTTGGGACATTCTCCCATTACATCGACAGAATTGTGTAAGGCCAATCCAAAAAATAAAATATACGCGAGAAGGTGTTAAACTAGCTCTCCAAAAGGAGCAAAAATGACAATCTCGCCAGAAATGGTTGAAGTCTTGAAAGAGACGAAGGCCATGTTAAGTGGATACGAAAGAAGGCACTTCATGGCCCAAACGGTCAAAACGATATGCGAAGGGAGTCCGACGAAAGCAGAACGAGAGTTGGGCTGGAATCGGGCGACGATAGCCAAAGCCCTGGAAGAACTAGAAGGCGGCTTCTGTTATGTCGACCAAAGCCACCGACGTGGTCGCAAAAAAGCCGAAGACCATATCCCCACTTTACTGGCCGATATGGTTGAAATCGCCGATCAATTCAGCCAGACCGATCCCACCTTTCGACCCCCCCAATTGTACACTCGACTAACCGCCGCCGAAATGCGTACCCAGCTCATCGAGCAGAAAGGATACACAGATGAGGAATTGCCTGGCGAAGAGGCCATCCGCTTGAAGCTCAATGAGTTAGGCTATGGCTCAAACCGGGTCAAAAAAAGTCAACCAGTGAAAAAGATCCCAGAGACCGATGCGATCTTTGATAGAATTCATCAGATCAATCAAGAAGCGGATGCAGACGAGACGGTTCTGCGCCTCTCTTGGGATGCCAAAGCGACGATTTTACTTGACCGTTTCTCGAGAGAAGGGATAAGTCGAGTGGTTGTCAAAGCGCTCGATCATGACTTTCAAGATAAGAAGACCGAGAAAGTCACTCCTTTTGGCATTTACCTCCCTTCAACCAAGGAACTCTTTCTTTACTTGACTCAGTCGAAAGTGACTAGTGACTGTATTGTCGACTGCCTGATTGATTTTTTGGGAAAGCGTACGTGAACACTTTCCTCACGTCAAGACCCTCGTGATCAATCAGGACAATGGTCCCGAAAATCATACCCGTCGGACTCAGTTTATGTATCGTCTCACTCAGTTTGTTGAGCACTATCGTCTCTCTATTCAGCTCGCCTGCTACCCTCCTTATCACAGTAAATACAACCCCATCGAACGGGTTTGGGGCCATCTTGAAAACACTGGAACGGTTCTCTTCTCGATTCTCTTGAGACCGTTCTCAATTTTGCCCGTTCTTTTCGCTTTAACCAACTACAACCCTTCGTTCACCTGAATTCCACTCTTTATGAGACCGGCGTCAAACTCACTCAGAAAGAGATGGACCGTTTGGAACAACGCTTCCAACGTTTACCTGGTTTAGAAAAATGGTTTGTCCTTATTCCCCCTCTCCATTCTCTCGTTCGCGTATAATTATTTTTTTGGTTTAGCCTAATCAGTTGGTGGGTTGATTGAACCCTTCGTAGTTTTTGATATCCAATCTGGCATTCTTACGGTCTGATTCCTGAGCAACTGCAACAATTGGCTTGACCACTTGAACTTTCAATTGTCACGGCGTTTTTGGTGGCAAATAGGTCAGCGAAATTTGTGAAACCAGACAGTGCGACATACTTATCACCAGGATTATTGAAGACCTGGAAGAAGGAATTGGCTGCACCTGGCTCAATTTCGGCTCTGGTTTCAAATACCCGTGTTACTCCATTGGCATCGGTATAGGTTGCCTTCAGTTTTGTTGGTGCTGTACCTGCATTTGCCACAACCAACCCCGTCGTTCCCTCAATGCCGCCAAATCGTTCCTTCACAAGGGGTGCTGTTAAGATAGAAGTAGCAGTGCTGGAGCCAGATGTGATATTAAATGCAGCATAAACTGCTTTTGCTCTCCCACCGGGGGTCGCTCCTTGAGCTTTGGATTCGTTGACCGCACCAACTAGGTTTTGACCAGTGGTGGATTCTATTGTTGCCGAAGCAAATGTTCCTGCTGGCATTCCTCCCAAATTATTTTGGGCTGGCGAGAATACCTGAGCGGCACCTTCTGCAATCTGTACTTCATCCGTAAATTGCTGACCGATTAAGCTTGCATCAGGAGAATTGGTCACCTTCAGCGTAATGTTGACAGTTGCTGTGCCCGTACCTACATTCTGAACGGAAAAGCCAGTCGTTGCGCCGTTAAAGTTATTCTTGATGATGGGTGCTAGCAGTTTGGTTCCTTGATCTTTAGAGGTTAAACCGCGTGTACTCAAGGTAAACGCCGAAGGCGTACCCGAATGTGGCTTTTCGACAACAACCCCTACAATTGTACCCGAAGATGAGGTGAAGGTTGCTGCACCAATGTTACAGCGAGCCTGAAGATTGCCAGTACATTCGCTTGGAACACCTGCATCAGCCGGGCTGAAAATCAGCATGCGATTGGCCGATATGCTTACCCCGTTTGTTCCGCCTTGGTCATAGGATGAGCCATCATCCATTTTATAGTTGATTGTGACAGATGCATCAGAACCAGCAGCCTGAATATAAAATCTTGTGGTTTGTCCATTGAAGTTGTGTTTTACCAAGGGAAAATTTACCGTCTGCGAAGCATTCTCAGAACTAACACCCTGATAGAATGAAGTTGCTGTTGCATTTGGATTCGTCTGGTCACCGGCCGTACCAGATCTGTTGTTACCAAGCTGGACCACTGCTGCGAGCGTGACATCAGCGCTGATGACAGCCGAACCCTCAAATCCTGCCGCCAAATTCAAACCAATACGATCACCACCAGAATCTACATTTGGTGCAAGACCTGGATGATAAGCAAGTGCAGCACCTGGATTAATGTCATACTGTTCACTTGAAACGTCATTCTGTGCATTTCCACCTTCAACTGCGTAGGCAGACATTGTCAACTTGCCTGCAGTGGTGGCCGAATTTTGCATTTGGGTAAAGGTCCAAGATGAGTCTTGTGCAAACGCCGGTGTGGCAATCATTGCAAAGACAAGCGCAAGCGTTAAGCTTAACATCATATATCTTTTATTCATCTGCTCCTCCATTATTACTATAGGGCAATCGCGTACTTGTACAAGAAAGAAAAGAAGGGATAATCTATTTTGGAACCCAAAAAGGAGAAACCAAAATGGAAAAGCCCGAAATAGCAAGCATAGAAAAGCACTTTGGAAGCATAGAAGAGCCAAGAAGCCCGATAAATCGACGCCACAATCTAATCGATATAATCGTGATAGCAATCTGTGCAGTCATATGCGGAGCAGACGATTGGGAAGGGGGCGAAAAATTCGGCAAAGCCAAAAAGGAGTGGCTAGAAAGCATACTGGAGTTGCCAAATGGAATCCCATCGCACGATACATTCTGGCGCGTATTTGGATTGCTAGATGGAGAGGTCTTTGCCGAATGTTTCAGCAAATGGATGAGCGCAGTCTGCCAGGTGACGAATGGAGAAGTGGTGGCAATAGACGGCAAGCAGTTGAGACGTTCCCATGATAAAACAGTGGGCAAAGGAGCCATATACATGGTGAGTGCTTGGGCTTCTCTGAACAAAGTAGTCCTTGGTCAGTGGAAAGTGGATGAAAAGTCGAATGAAATCACAGCTATTCCAGAGTTACTGCGCTTGTTGGAGATCAAAGGGGCACTCGTGACCATCGATGCTATGGGTGCTCAGACTGAAATTGCACAGCTCATCATTGACAATGAGGCTGATTATCTCCTCTCTCTCAAGGGCAATCAAGGAAACTTACATGCAGATGTCGCCTTGCTCTTTGAGGATCTCGAGGAAAGTGACTTTACTGCCTTTGACCACGATTATGCCAAAACGACCGATAAGGGACACGGTCGGCTTGAAACCCGAGAAGCCTGGACCATTTCTGCCCCCGACATCATCCAGAATCTGCGCAATTCTGAGCAATGGCCTGAACTCTCTACCGTCATGATGGTTCAAGCCCAACGCACCTTGATTTGTGGTGATTCTCAGCAAAAAGACAATCCCGACAGGCGCTATTACCTCTCGAGTTCCGAGTCCGATGCTCGCTCTTTACTCAATGCCTCTCGCACTCATTGGCATGTTGAAAATCGCCTACACTGGACCCTCGATATTGCCTTCCGAGAGGATGAATCCCGTTTGCGCAAAGGCCACTCAGCTCAGAATTTCGCTGCCCTTCGTCATATTGCTCTCAATCTGCTCAAGAAGGAGACTTCTCTCAACGTTGGCATCAAAAACAAGCGCCTTCCCGCTGGCTGGGACCACCACTATCTCTTGACAGTCCTTTCTGGCTTATTTTTTTAAGGTACGCGATTGCCCTAATTATTACTATTATTCATATTAGGTTATCAAAATGGATATCGATCAACATACACAACCTATTTACAATTAGACAAACCAATAACCTAGATGACTGAAATTGAACTTAAACTATCGGAGAACTGTCTAAAAGTTGCCGTAATCATACTGGATAAATAGGGTATAGTCCATACCCCATTCGCCGTATTTTTGCGTTTCTCTGAGAGAATTCTCAAAAATCAGCTTCTTTTCTTGTTTTTATTTCAAGCGAACAACACACTCCAGATATACACTTAGATCCAAGAAAAATCTTGCATCTAGAGTGGTGATTATGGTAATACTCCATATGGGGTATCTAATTTTAGAAGCATTTTATCCCAAATATCCCAGATCTTTTAAACGGTGTAACATGCGTTCTTCATCTTCATCTTGTAGGTCGATATTTTGGTCGATCAGGGCATCAATTTCAATCCTCCTCACGCTCTCTTCGTCCGCCAATGGAGCTGTACAGATATCGTGCATCACTTGGCCATCCATGTCATCAGGAATCGGTAAGCCCAAAAGATGAAGTAACGTTGGCGTTACATCAATAATCGACGCTGGTTCATATTCGCCGGATTGAATAAAAGGACCGTACGCAAGAAAAATTCCCTCGCGTCGATGAAATCCACTCATGCTGTAGATGGGGCGAACCAGATCGTCCGAGGCCAACTCGCGCCGCTGTTGTGTGACATATCCATAATTCTGCATGACAATGTTCAAATCCGGCGCGCGGTCTTTAAAGTGCCCGTCATATAATTCGTCCTTGGTGTAGACATAATCAACGATTGGGATACCTGTTTCTGGATCGCAAAATGTCATCAAGGATTCTTTTAACTCATCGATGACCTGATCATATTCTGAACCAGGGTTGACGATTCCAAATGGTTCGCGTCCAGCAAGGTTGATATAGATTTGACCGATATTCCCCATGCTATAAGCTTTGGTCTTGGACCAATCGACAACGTTTGCCAATGTTGGATGCTCTGTGGGAACCAATCCATGGAGTCGACGCGGCAAAAGCTGTTTGAATTGCTGTGTCCGTGCTCGACCAATCACACGCCATATCCCTTCGCGCGTTAATCCCAAAGAGCGCATCAGTTGTCGATAGCGTGTGACAGTTTGCGGATTCTCCTTGATGACCAGATATCCTTGTTCGCGCAACCAATTGTTCAGAAAAACTTCCTTGTAGAGAGGTCCCATCCCATGATCCGATGCAAGAACCACTGTGGCATCCTTGCCAGCTTCTGCCATCATATCGCCCAACGCACGATCTAAGAGTTGGTGCAGCTCTAATATTTTTGTGCCAAAGTATGCCAAACGTGGATCATGTCGTGGGTGCGTGTCATCCATGTGGTGCCAAACGAAGCTCAATAACTGGTCGATGTTCATAAAAACGACCATGAACAGATTCCAATCGTGTTTGCGCATCAAATCCAGGCTTGTCTCAATCCGAATACGAGTCGTGTCGAGAGCTGCTGTAATATACTCCTCATCGTTATCCCCTTGGTACGCGACTGGATTATCAATCCGATAGTCACGCGCCAACAGCTCTTTTTTCAACTCTGGTGGATGGGTAAATTCCCACTGTTCATCCCCACTTAATCCTGAAATCATGAATCCATTGACCTGTTCCGGTGGATAAGTGAATGGAACATTGATGGCACCAACAAATCCCCCGGCATCGCTAACCCACCGAAACAGCGTACCCAAAGAAGGAAGATAGTTTCGATATGTCTGGATCTCGTATGTGTCGGGCGTCCGGTGGATAAAATCAAATGTGCCATGTCGGCCGGGATTTTTTCCTGTATAAAATGACGTCCAAGCAGTTGGGGACAAAGTTGGGATTGTTGAATTCAAGATGCGATGCGCCCCCTGTTGAAGCAAACGTGCCGTATTGGGCAAATGACCAGCTTCGACCCAGGGTTTTAGCAAATCGAACGTTGCACCATCCCATCCCACAATGAGGACTCGTTTTGACGATATAGATTCTTTAGTCAATCTAACACTCCTCTAGCAATTTTCCTCATATCTAGCGAGGGTGCACCTCAGACCAACAGGTTGCATTCAAGTAGCACGATGGTTGGCAGTGTATAGTAATACAAAAAATTATTGAATAGATAAATCATACCGAGAAGATAAAAGGGAAGGAGTTCCCATACTCGAGTAGACCGAGCTTTGATCCAAGAAAAGAGTCCTAGAAAAGACAATATGATAAACGAATATGAAGGAAACATAAAGCGTGTGTATATCGGGTCATTATTTGAATAGGTCCAAGTGATGATGATCGCAGTCACATACGTAATGGCAAAGTAAACTGGTAGGAAGCTAGTGGTTTTGAATACTTCTTTCGCTTTTGCAAATAGACGATAGTCTGATACTTTATAAAGAGTCAAAAACACGATCAGTGAGACGATTCCTATCACAAAAGAAACAGTGAGCATTTCAAGAGAAGTGTATGCAGAGAGGTTCACTATTTTGTGCGTCGCGTAACGGGATGGGGAGAAGAAATCAATGAATAATGTCTTGAATAAAAGTTGACAATTTGGTACAAAATTAGTGAGTTCATTCCAGTCAATGCTCTTTGCAGAAAAGTCTCGCAGAGAGACTCTGTCCATACCGGTAAATGATCCAGTAGTAGATCTCAAGTATAGAATCCACGGCAAAACGAATAATAAGATAGGCAGAAAGTAGACGAATATGTGCGTCACTTTTCGTTTTAGACTTCCCTCTGGTTGTGCAAAAAAAGCAATGAGGATAAATGCGAGAGGGATCAGCCAGACAATGCCAAAAAAACGTGTGAGTGATGCTGTCGCTGTGACCATGCCCACGGTGGCCACCCACAGAATTGATGAATTCTTTTTATAGTGAGCCACAGCGAGAAGAATTATCCATGAGAGTAATAGAAAGAGACTTTCTGATGTTTGCTGATATAGGTTCGGATAGTTTGAATGATTACTGGCAACCAGCAGAACGGGAATCAATGGGGGAATACGCGGCAGAAACTTAGATGTAAACATCCACAATGCCAAGAGAACTCCATAAAAACAGAACAGATTGAACAACCTCATTGGTAACCCAATCTTCGAAAATCCCCATAGCACTGCTGGATATACTGGAGGCCAAAATCTCGGGTAATCTTTGATGGCAATAGATAGAGAAGGCTTTTCGAGAGCGACGATATTTGCCTTTGACTGGGGACTCATCTCACCCTGTTCTAGCGAATAGAGGTAGCCTACGAGAAGGAATGTTAGCAATAATATGATCAGGCTTACATATCGTGGCCAGTCACTCGTTCTTGGCACCAATGAAATATGACTCTGCTCAAAATTTGTCAAGTGTTTTCCCTTTATCGGTATGTTAAGTTTAAAATTGTCCGACGCCAAAGCAATTGCTCATCTGTTGGAAATGCGCCTGACAGGTATAAAATCAAAAGATAGACAGCGGCAGCCAGGGGGATCTGCATCCACAAACTGTGATGTCCAAACCAGATCAGACAGAGCACGATCCCAAAGGCGGCCAGCAATGGACGAAACAACAACCTGAGCACAGTCAATGCGCCCGCTCTTTGCTGGGCGGCCCATTGCGTCTGTAAATAGAGAATGCCCGTTGAACTCAGGCGCGCAACACCAGCCCCTACTAGGCCCATTACTGGTACAAGGAGCAAGTTTAAGGCAATGTTGATGCCCAAGCTCACCCCCAAGAAACGAGCAATTCGACCCTGTTGATTTCGAACGAACAAAAGTCGTGAGTTGATGATATTGAGTGAATAGAAGACAAATGACCAAACCAGAATTTGTAAGACAGGAACCGATAAGACAAATCTGTCGGAATAAATGAAAGAAACAACCTCTGACGAGGTCAATGTCAATCCGACAGCGATAGGAATCGTGAGAATGAGCATATATTTGATCATTCGCTCGTAGGTATCCAGTGAAACCTTCCCGAATTTCGCTTGCTGCTGGGAAAATATGGGCAAGATTGCGTTTCGAATGCCTTGTGGCATAATGGTTAAAGCGGTGATGATTGAAACTGCTGCGCTATAGATACCAACTGCGCCCTCATCCGCTAACAGCGAGAGGACTAACACGTCCAGCCGGTTGTCCATTATAAAAAAGATGCCGATAAAAATAAATGGAAAAGCGATCTTCAACTGCTGTTGGCAAAACTGGTAATCGACCGGAACTTTCAGATGGACAGAGTAGCGAAGTACCAACCCCAAACTCAAAAACATGACCAAGCTAGTTGCCACGGTTGCTGCGGCGATGACGATCAGAATATCTGCACTCCACCAGAGAGCAGCGAGGCAGAAAGTCAACCGCAAAATCCCTCCCACAAAGGAGAGAATGGCCAGAAATTCCGTGCGCTCAAACGCAATAAAGACAGATTCAGTAGATCCAAATTTCAGGTTTTGAGAGAGAATTCTGGCTAAACAGTTGACATAAATACAAATTTGCCGGTCGATATCTAGTTTTTGCGTTAGATTTGGGCGATTTTCAGATATGAAATAGGTTGTTTTCTGTAACCGAAATCTGAATAAATGACTCCAAAATCCCTGCAATCTCGACTGAAAATAGCCAAAAACGCCAAATTTGGATCTACTGAGGCTGGTTTACCGATCGGCGATGGGCAATTCCATCTCTGATTATCATGCGGCTTTGGAGTAGCATTGGGGGCACGCAGATGATCATCTTTTTGGCGGGATTACAGGGCATTCCCGAAACTCTCTACGATGCCGCCTCGATCGATGGAGCCACAGCCTGGCAGCGCATTCGTCACGTGACCATTCCGCTGTTGACCCCTACAATCTTTTTCAATACGGTCTTGGGCATCATTGGGGCGCTACAAACGTTTGCTGCGGCCTTTGTGGCAACCGAAGGTGGGCCGGGTTTTGCCACATGGTTCTATAGTCTGCACATCTGGAAGAATGCGTTTGACTACTGGAATATGGGTTATGCAGCTGCGCTGGCTTGGTTCTTTGCGCTCATCATTGTTTCGCTTACTATTTTCCAGATGCGCTTGTCCAAACATTGGGTCTTCTACTATGGAGGATAAGTCTAGATGACCACCTCGTCCGGTACACAATATAGCACGCAATCAGTCACGATTGACCGTAAGACTTCGGAATCGATTCGGCAACGGCGTCTTGTACAAAAGGGGATCACTTACATTCTGCTGACGCTGGCTGGGTTGATGTTTGCCTTTCCGCTTTATTGGACGGTTTCGAGTTCTCTGCAGACCTGGCAGGAATTACGGTCTTTTACACCTCATTTGCTTCCAAAAGAGCCGCAGTGGGGCAACTATGTTGAGGTTTTTACGGCTGTCCCCTTTGCACGTTGGCTGGGAAATAGTTTCTTTATCATCCTCATTACGATTCCGGGCACGATTATCACAGCAACTAGTACGGCTTACTCCTTTGCGCGCTTCAACTTTGTGGGCAAAAATGTCTGGTTTATCCTCATGCTTGGGACCATGATGATTCCAGCTACAGTCACGCTGATTCCGCAATATCTACTTTGGTTTAATCTTGGTATGATTAATACCTATGTTCCACTGACCATTGGTGCTTGGTTAGGGGGCGGGGCGTTTATGATTTTTCTCTTGCGCCAATTTATTATGAGCATTCCGCGTGATCTCGATGAGGCGGCAACAATCGATGGCGCAAATCCGTTCCAGATCCTGGGAAGGGTGATTGTGCCCCTAATGAAACCAGCTTTGACAACTGTTGCGATTCTACAATTTCTGAGTGACTGGAACGATTTTTTTGGTCCTTTCATCTACCTCAACCGTGCCTCGCTTTTTACTGCTGCTGTCGGTCTACGCTATTTCCAATATATTCCTCTAGAAACCAGAGATCCCCGTGACCATCTATTGACGGCGGCAGCTGCCGTCATGACGATTCCCGTACTCATGCTCTTTGCATTTGCACAGCGCTACTTTATTTCTGGTGTTGTGTTGAGCGGGTTGAAGTTGTAAGGGGTCTGGTCGGACTCAATCGCCAGAAATCGTTCGTGAATTGAGCGGCCATGTTTGCCTCATACAAAGGATCGTAAAAGGAATTAGAATTGTGTAAAAAGGCCAAATAAACCGACCGCTCATAAACGCCGATGTTACACTATAGGAAAAGAATAGGATGCCAACGATCAGTAATGATCGTAACAGCGCATGTTCATGCATTGAAAAAGTGCTGGCGAAGCTAATCTGAAAGTTTTTTTGATACAGGCCAAAGAAGGACAGCCCCAACAATGGCAAGATAGTCAGCAATACAGTTATCCACGAAATAGGGCGTGTAACATTATCAGCAAATCGTTCGATAGATGGATACCAGAAGTAGCTGGGAATTGCACGAAAGGCAAATCGAACGAGCGCATAAACCAGAATTGAGGGCAGAATTGTTAACAAATAAATAGACCAACCATGTTGTGAACACCCCCATCTTTTTGCAAAGATTAAA
This sequence comes from Chloroflexi bacterium TSY, assembly GCA_019217005.1. The sequence goes on along the minus strand of JAHBNG010000011.1, from coordinate 135,799 downwards.
TAGACAAAAAACACGACGAGCGCAGACAAATTCGCCTCTCGAGTTAGGACACCGATTGCAACGATCAATGAAAAAAGGAAGATCTGTTTTTTCTGTAATAAGAAAATTGCACTGACAAAAAAGAAAAAGCCAATACCATCAGTTAAAATAGCAGACGAGTAGTTGACCGTTGGAAACGAAAAAACTAGCAAGACCATACCGATATACCCCTCTTTCTTAAACCGAAAGAGGGGTGGTTCATTTTAGGCGGACAATTAGGTTTACATTTTTGCAAAGAGAAAAGATGTTTATATTTTCTACTTTGAGCCATGCTCAGGCAGAAAATGACCTCATATAGATTTTTATCTATGTATCAAAAGTGTAAACCTAATTCTGAACCACCCCCCGAAAGAGACTTTTAAGATAGAAATAAAAGAGAAGATACGCGGCTATCGTGAAAAAAAGATTAATGATACCAAAATTAAATGGCAGATTGTCGGTTGGTCCCTGAGCAGCTAAAAATGGAAGTAACACGCGATATGCATACGGCGTCCGCAGAAATTGTGGCTCTGTTTTTCCTTGGAAAAAATCAGATAATTCCAGATAAAACCGTGAATCAGGTGTATGATGAGCAAAACGAGGGACAGATAAAATAATTGTGGAAAAGATAACAAATATCAAAATGGTCAAATCAGTTTCGATCATTTTCGTAACGTATTTCATTGTAAAACCTAAATCTCCTGATTCGTCTCTTTAATTCTTTGCCCTTCGGATTTGAAAAAGAATAACTTCGGCGGGTCATTCTCGAGTGAAGCGAAGAATCTACGCCGGAGTTATTCTTTTGCGACTACTTAAGTGCTTATCCGAAAAGTTCTGTGACGATGCATTCTCACTCTAGGTTCTGTTGACATTTTGTATTGTTTACTTACATCGACACCTGGGCTGTTCGGTTACATCGCGACCGCACTTGGGCCCGTAGCTCTCCTGAAACAGCCTGTGCAGGCGGTCGCGATGTAGTCGATTTCCAGGGGTGTCGATGTAATAGAACAATACACATTTAGCGTGCGCTCTTAGAGCGTTGGTCGTTCTGCATGATGATTTCTCTGAGGAGAGCTGTCAAATGTCAACGGCTCCTAGAAGTCGGTCGGACTCACAACCACTGTTTGGATAGGTTCTAAGCCATTTTTCAAAGCGTGGTTGTCTACTACACTTTTGTCAATTTTCCAATCTGCACGTTTGGTCACCAATGTTTCCAGGTAATTTAACTGAACTTTTTATGCTGTTCGCCCTGCTAGGAATGTTGATTCTGCCGGGTGGAGCACTTCTTACGATTAGCGGTACTTGGCGTAAGTGGCCTGGTCTACAGAAATTCATTGTTGCAATCGGCCTGAGCATTGCATTTTACCCCATTCTATTTTACACATTGCATTTTTGGTCTCCGGCTGTTGTGCTTGGGCCTTATAAAATTAGCACAATCCTCATCATTTGTGCTGTGATAACTGGATGGGGGTTTCAGAGCAAGTGGAAAGAGTTATTTCGTTTTGATGCCTTAGAGTGGATTGCCATTGCAGTCTTTGGTCTTACAATGATCACGCGACTTTGGGTTGCCCACCGGAACCCATTCCCTGCTTGGAGCGACTCGCTGCATCATACGCTCTTGACGCAATTGACTGCGCAACAAGGTAGACTTCCAGAGAGTCTAGACCCTCATTTCCCCGTTCCGCTGCAAATGTACCATCTTGGTTTATATTCGCTTGCTGCTTCCGTCGAATGGCTTACTAAAGCACCTTCACATTCCGCTTTGTTATGGACCTCGCAATTTCTAAATGGTTTAGCTGGTATCGGCACCTACCTCGTACTTGATCGTAGAGCTGGCCGTTTGGGCGCAATCGTTGGTGCTGCCGTCGTGGGCCTTTTCGCACACATGCCGGCGTTTTATGTGAATTGGGGGCGCTTTACGCAGATGGCCGCGCAATCGATTTTACTAATTGCATGGGTTGTGACGGTGGATGGAATCGTTGCCTGGACAGAGAGTCGGAACGAGAAGCATAGAGGAACATCATCCCTTCGAACAGAATGGTATCTTTTGTTTGGTGCTCTATTCAGTGCTGGATTGTTTTTGCTACACTTTCGTGTCGTTGCGTTTTATGGCATTCTTCTTGGACTCAGTCTGCTGATTGAATATTGGCGACATGGCTCTGAGCATCGTTTATACTTTATTCTCGGAAGTCTCATTTCAGGTACAATTACATTCATATTCATCACACCTGCACTCTGGGATGCGCTCAGGGTCTATTTAGCATTTAAACAGGCACCATCCCCTTTAACTTTAGAACAAGAAGCACAAATCGCACAAAATTTTTACAACTTTCCTTTGAGCAGCGTCCCCAATCTCGTTGCAAAAAATTGGCTGCTGGTTCTCTCATTCATCGCCAGCGTTATCTGCCTTCTACAACGTAATTTTATTGCGTTTCTGACTCTGTTGTGGGTCGGACTGTTGTTTCTCGCGGGAAACGCTTACCTATCGGGCATACGTGTGCTCAAATTTACAAATTTAGGTGCGATCCTGATCATGTATTATCTCCCTGTCGGGCTCTTGATTGGGCTCGCAAGCCATGAATTGCTCAAACTAATCCCGGCTTCATTCAGAAAACGAAGTGAGATAGCGGTGGCAACAATCATTTTTCTTGCTGGTCTACCTGCGGGTTGGCAGCGCATCACTATGCTGGAACCGCATCGTTACTTTGTAACGCAATCTGATTTGGTTGCCATGGAATGGATTCACAACAACATACCATCAGATGCTCAGTTTGCCATTAACACCCACTTTTGGTTGCCTCGGATCCCTCATGGATATGATGCGGGCTATATGATTCCCTATTTGACGGGACACTCAATCACGTCCAGCATCATGATTTCACATTTGGCACCGACGGACTATCGGGAAGAGATGTTGACCACGTCGCACCTCGTGAAAAAGCTGGAGGAAACGACTGAGGTTTTGCCAGAGCTTTATGATCGGGGCGTCCACTATATTTATATCGGAGTTCACAGCCACGTGGCCCAAACAGGATTGAGAGTCGATACACTTGCTCTGTCGCCTCTGATTGATATTTTGTATACAAATCAGAATGCGAGTGTCTTGCAGATTATCAGGGACGAATAGGGTGTGAACCTTTCTTTCGATTCTCTGACTGATCAGTGTCCATTTACACACTTTGGGGTACACACTCTTTATTGAGGGACAGTTTCACTGAGTTCGAAAATGTAGATACCTCTATTCTGATAGATGAGTTGGCTATTTGGCATTGTTTGCAGTCTATAGACATCCAGATGCCCACCTTTTGCACCAATATAAAGATGTGTTATCCCGTTATCTCTGGATATCTGATGAAGCAATTCCGGACCATCTGCGGATATTGTTGTCCAATTCGTTAAACGTGTATTGATTTCTTGCGCTTCATTTGATGCATAGGCGAGTGGATATAAGGCCGGCGGTAAGATTGACCAACGTTTTGTCAAAACTGAAATCCAATATCCACCATCTGTCCCACGATAGCTGTTGCGCAACCACCTTTTGGCATTTACGCCAATCTTCGCTGTTGGTTCGGTGTTGTTTGCCAACCATTCAATGGCTTCCAGATCTTCTGATTCAATTAACACCGTATTTGGATTGATTATGTTGCGCATGCCATAAGAGCCTGCCAGTGCAATGCTGACGATACTCACTACACTCACGATTTTACTAATCTGGGACCAATGTCGTCGATAGAATAGAGAACGATAGACAAAGGCCAAGAATCCTCCTCCGAGCAAGCTGAGCGGTACGAATAATGTGATGACCGCCGCACTGTTATGAACAACTCTATGCGAACTTTACTTTCTGGTAAAGGCTTGAGTGACAAAGGGCAAACCGAAAGGGGCGGAAAAAAGAATCCACCCTGAAAAAACGGGATAAAATGTAAAAATAGTGCTCGGCTAGTTTAAGCAGCGGCATTGAGGCGGCGATGAGCGAGAACGCCTTTAGGGAAATGGTGTGAAACCGAGGCCTTTTTCCGAAAGTCAGGGTCGAGTTGGTCGGGAGTTGGAAAAAGAGCACTCGAGAGAACGCGGCGCAGCCTGCCGGGAGTGGCTTGAGGCTCTCGATCCCAGTAGCCAGTCGGTATGGGAGGAAGAGAAGCGGCTAAATGGGAAAGAAGATTGCCAGCCAGCAGCCCCAGTTCAGGTAAGCGGAAGCAAGCCTCATCGGCATGAACAAATTGACGATGTAAGCCAATCATCTGCTTGGAAGCCAAGGGGGGATGTTCAACAGGCCAGCGCTCCAGATAGAAAAGATAAATGGTTTCAGCTTGTAAAGCCATGACGGTCGCCAGAACCAAAGGTGTGTGATAAGCAGGATCCTGAAAGACGTAAATCGAATAGGTGCGGTTGGCTGTATCCACCTTGGTTGTCCTGGGGACGAGATTGTGCCATGCTTGATAGCGAATCAGGCGACCACTATAGACAAATTGACCAAACGAGTCTGGAGTTGTGGCCTCGAGTCGCTTTCCCCTATAGCATCGAGAGAGCGGACGCACAATATCACCATATTCGGGTGGTCTGCCTTTTTCCTTACGTTCGGGTAACTCATTGCGGCGCGCTGTGCAGTTAATCGCTTCCCGAAGGACAAATCGGTCGACGTCGCTTTCTAGCATTTCTCTGATTGTAAACCCGGCATCGACCACCGCCACTTCGTCTGACTCCAGTGATTTCTTCGTCTCTTTCAGCAGCTTTTTCCGAAACTCACTTTCCTTTGTGCCTACCTCGCATCTCATGATTGCCTTGAGCAGTGGCACTCGTTTCCCGCCTATCTCCCCCGAGCTTATCATCACTCCAAAGATGAGCGCGGGCAATGCCCGACGAGCCGTTGAGTTATAGAGTCGGTTCACTTTCCCTTGCAGCTTCGGTCGCCAGAACCCTGTGATATCTATGCTTTTCACTCGGTATCCTTCTAACTTTTTTGCCTCCCATTCCCCTTTCCACTCCACTTCTTCTTGCCACGATGAGAGCAGGCTTGCAATATCCCATGATCCATATCGAAAGCTCCACCAGCTTCGCCGGAGCTCCTCATCTTCAAACCCGCTTTCACTCAATCCACTATGGATTGCTCCTCGACTTTTCAGAAACGACCCATTCATCATCGCCCACATCAGACGCATTACATTTACGTTTGTTCCCACCGGCGTTACTTGCAATACATTCATCAGTACTGCTATAGTTATTTCTGGCGCGGTTAGCATTCCTTCCTCCTTTTTGGGTTCTCTACCTTTAGGATGAAACGCTAACCGCTTTTTGTCACATTTCTCACCTCATCTCTTTTCTTTTACCAGAAAGTAAAGTGCGAAGGGAGTTCAAGTTTATCCAGATTCAACAGAATAGCAGTGAATGCACACCAGGTATAGACAATTCCACTGGCCATAAAAAGCCGCTGCCTGACAATGCTCCATCTCAAACGCAACGCAGCATGTCCAATGAAGGTCAGCAGCAGAATAGACCAGATGGCCGACGCAATCCGCAACCATGCTGGCGGTTCTCCCCATCCGGTTAGCCCACTCATTCCTCCAGTCGCTAAAGCCAATAATTCATGATTCCGTGGCGACCAAACCAGAGTCCAAGGGATCTCATTGTAGGTGCTCCACCATTGTTGCGTTTCTGCTGTTGAAGTAGTAAGAATCTGTTGTAGTCGAGGATTATTCAGCAGTCGATAGAGCCAAGGCAATACAATTAGACCCGTGAGGATTAAAGCGCAGATCCATCGACCTAGGCTTTGCTTTGCGCGAGATCCTATATGTATCCAAAGAATGACAGCCATGAAGAGGATACAAGCAAGAAAAGCGATGCGTACATGAATCAAAAACAGACCAGAGGCAAGAAAGGCCGCGGCGCAGATTGTCCTCCATGACCGGAATTGATGAAACCGCAAAAAGACCACAAACAGAGGTAATAGGACAAGTACCCCTGTAAGCTGAGTATAGCGGCCCCAGGAAGCATAATAGGCTGGATACCATGAAACAAGCGTGCCGAATACTGCGGTGAGCAGCCCTGCCCGCCGACTTTGAAAGAGGATGCGCCCAACGGCATAGAGCATGACTGCGCTTAAGACATTTAGAATCTGACCGAATAGCAACATCCGTTTGGCAACGTCTACTGGGAGATGGTCGCCTAATAACCAATTGAGCCAGACAAGATGGGCATGAAACCCCCAGTGGTAAAAAAATCGGCCGTCAGGAATATATGGATCATAGGTCGTAGGAAGAGAGCCGGAATCGAGTAATAAGAGAGTCACCATTGTGTGATGGACGGAATCGACCCAATTTGGCAAAACCAGGAACCGTATTTGGACATGGCGTGTGACGATAGCCAGGATCAAGATGAAACCAAACAGGACATACCAAAGAAAATTCTGCTTGAGTTGGTGAATGCGTTTGTGCCACCGTTCAAGCGGCCTGCAGAGGAACAGTAGAAGACCAGCCAATCCAAGAAGGAATGCAACCCATCGAGCCGTTAATGGGGTCCATTCAAATCCAAGGGTCGAAGTCCACAAAAAAAGGATCGGCCAAAACGATAATCCTAGCCCGACTTGAATCGATAATCGGACAATCCAATCTCGTGAAACATATAGGCGTAGGAGTCTCTCTAACAAACTACCTGGCATCCAGATGAGCCAGGCAGCTGCACAGTATGTGATGAAGATTGTTTGCTCACCTCCCAGATATGTGCGAATTGCTAAATTTTTATACTTTGCTCTGCATGAAAACAGGGGTTATTTATCTGGTAAAGCGATGAAATCGGGGGGAGGTTCACCACAACCGCAATATAGTTGTTAGTCAGAGAAGGCACTCATCTGGTAGATAGATGAGCAAAGATGGTTTGTATGGTATGCATACTGCCTATTCATTCTGATTGAGGTCGGACAGCAACGATGTCGAAGAGTGTCCCGATAAATGGTTCTCCATAATAATTGGGATTATACTGGAAATGATCCGGATTCAGTCCAGTCCCTTCTAAATCACCAATTCTAAGGGCAATTGAATGCTCCGCCTTAAGCGGCTCTTGTAATTCAAAAATAAAATTCCCATCCGGGTCAATCAGGGTCTCGGCAAGAATAGGTCCCATTTCGGTCATATCAATCAACCGAATCGGCACATTCGCTGGCCCCGTACCCGATACAAACAGAGAACCGGCCACTACAGGACGATGAATCGTAAAATCTGGGCCGATGACAACTCCTTCTGGCACAGCAACTTCGACGTCTACTGGAGCTGGATAGGCATCGTCAGAATCACTTGCAGATGGCGGAGTTGGTGTTAGGGTGGGGTTAGGAGCTGGATAGGCATCGCTGACAGCATTGGCCGGTTGTGGTGCCTCTACTGCGGCTGGGTCAGGAGCAGGATACGCATCTGTTGATGCATCTCTTGCCGGGTCAGGAAGCAATTGAAACGCTGTTCCTCCACCACACGATGCCAAGATGAACGCTGTAGCAATAAACAGTATTGTTGAGGACCAAACAGCGACGCCCGATCTAGCCATGATATATCGTCTCCCATATTGTAGGTGGTATCCCCAATTGTGTGTAAATTCTCTTTTGCTCTGAGAAATCAAGTACATTTTACACAATTTGTGGTATACCGCCCATATCGTTGAGATGCAAACTAAATTACCATAATCGAAATTGAAGCCACCTCGTTCGAACAAGGTGGCTTCTAACCAAACTCTATGAGTATTGTCTTCGTGCGATAGGCATCCTAGATGATTACATCAAGTGTGTACCACAAAGTGTGTAAATGGACACCGCTCAGTCAGAGAATCGGTTGCAGTTACACACTTTGGGACATTCTCCCATTACATCGACAGAATTGTGTAAGGCCAATCCAAAAAATAAAATATACGCGAGAAGGTGTTAAACTAGCTCTCCAAAAGGAGCAAAAATGACAATCTCGCCAGAAATGGTTGAAGTCTTGAAAGAGACGAAGGCCATGTTAAGTGGATACGAAAGAAGGCACTTCATGGCCCAAACGGTCAAAACGATATGCGAAGGGAGTCCGACGAAAGCAGAACGAGAGTTGGGCTGGAATCGGGCGACGATAGCCAAAGCCCTGGAAGAACTAGAAGGCGGCTTCTGTTATGTCGACCAAAGCCACCGACGTGGTCGCAAAAAAGCCGAAGACCATATCCCCACTTTACTGGCCGATATGGTTGAAATCGCCGATCAATTCAGCCAGACCGATCCCACCTTTCGAACCCCCCAATTGTACACTCGACTAACCGCCGCCGAAATGCGTACCCAGCTCATCGAGCAGAAAGGATACACAGATGAGGAATTGCCTGGCGAAGAGGCCATCCGCTTGAAGCTCAATGAGTTAGGCTATGGCTCAAACCGGGTCAAAAAAAGTCAACCAGTGAAAAAGATCCCAGAGACCGATGCGATCTTTGATAGAATTCATCAGATCAATCAAGAAGCGGATGCAGACGAGACGGTTCTGCGCCTCTCTTGGGATGCCAAAGCGACGATTTTACTTGACCGTTTCTCGAGAGAAGGGATAAGTCGAGTGGTTGTCAAAGCGCTCGATCATGACTTTCAAGATAAGAAGACCGAGAAAGTCACTCCTTTTGGCATTTACCTCCCTTCAACCAAGGAACTCTTTCTTTACTTGACTCAGTCGAAAGTGACTAGTGACTGTATTGTCGACTGCCTGATTGATTTTTGGGAAAGCGTACGTGAACACTTTCCTCACGTCAAGACCCTCGTGATCAATCAGGACAATGGTCCCGAAAATCATACCCGTCGGACTCAGTTTATGTATCGTCTCACTCAGTTTGTTGAGCACTATCGTCTCTCTATTCAGCTCGCCTGCTACCCTCCTTATCACAGTAAATACAACCCCATCGAACGGGTTTGGGGCCATCTTGAAAACACTGGAACGGTTCTCTTCTCGATTCTCTTGAGACCGTTCTCAATTTTGCCCGTTCTTTTCGCTTTAACCAACTACAACCCTTCGTTCACCTGAATTCCACTCTTTATGAGACCGGCGTCAAACTCACTCAGAAAGAGATGGACCGTTTGGAACAACGCTTCCAACGTTTACCTGGTTTAGAAAAATGGTTTGTCCTTATTCCCCCCTCTCCATTCTCTCGTTCGCGTATAATTATTTTTTTGGTTTAGCCTAATCAGTTGGTGGGTTGATTGAACCCTTCGTAGTTTTTGATATCCAATCTGGCATTCTTACGGTCTGATTCCTGAGCAACTGCAACAATTGGCTTGACCACTTGAACTTTCAATTGTCACGGCGTTTTTGGTGGCAAATAGGTCAGCGAAATTTGTGAAACCAGACAGTGCGACATACTTATCACCAGGATTATTGAAGACCTGGAAGAAGGAATTGGCTGCACCTGGCTCAATTTCGGCTCTGGTTTCAAATACCCGTGTTACTCCATTGGCATCGGTATAGGTTGCCTTCAGTTTTGTTGGTGCTGTACCTGCATTTGCCACAACCAACCCCGTCGTTCCCTCAATGCCGCCAAATCGTTCCTTCACAAGGGGTGCTGTTAAGATAGAAGTAGCAGTGCTGGAGCCAGATGTGATATTAAATGCAGCATAAACTGCTTTTGCTCTCCCACCGGGGGTCGCTCCTTGAGCTTTGGATTCGTTGACCGCACCAACTAGGTTTTGACCAGTGGTGGATTCTATTGTTGCCGAAGCAAATGTTCCTGCTGGCATTCCTCCCAAATTATTTTGGGCTGGCGAGAATACCTGAGCGGCACCTTCTGCAATCTGTACTTCATCCGTAAATTGCTGACCGATTAAGCTTGCATCAGGAGAATTGGTCACCTTCAGCGTAATGTTGACAGTTGCTGTGCCCGTACCTACATTCTGAACGGAAAAGCCAGTCGTTGCGCCGTTAAAGTTATTCTTGATGATGGGTGCTAGCAGTTTGGTTCCTTGATCTTTAGAGGTTAAACCGCGTGTACTCAAGGTAAACGCCGAAGGCGTACCCGAATGTGGCTTTTCGACAACAACCCCTACAATTGTACCCGAAGATGAGGTGAAGGTTGCTGCACCAATGTTACAGCGAGCCTGAAGATTGCCAGTACATTCGCTTGGAACACCTGCATCAGCCGGGCTGAAAATCAGCATGCGATTGGCCGATATGCTTACCCCGTTTGTTCCGCCTTGGTCATAGGATGAGCCATCATCCATTTTATAGTTGATTGTGACAGATGCATCAGAACCAGCAGCCTGAATATAAAATCTTGTGGTTTGTCCATTGAAGTTGTGTTTTACCAAGGGAAAATTTACCGTCTGCGAAGCATTCTCAGAACTAACACCCTGATAGAATGAAGTTGCTGTTGCATTTGGATTCGTCTGGTCACCGGCCGTACCAGATCTGTTGTTACCAAGCTGGACCACTGCTGCGAGCGTGACATCAGCGCTGATGACAGCCGAACCCTCAAATCCTGCCGCCAAATTCAAACCAATACGATCACCACCAGAATCTACATTTGGTGCAAGACCTGGATGATAAGCAAGTGCAGCACCTGGATTAATGTCATACTGTTCACTTGAAACGTCATTCTGTGCATTTCCACCTTCAACTGCGTAGGCAGACATTGTCAACTTGCCTGCAGTGGTGGCCGAATTTTGCATTTGGGTAAAGGTCCAAGATGAGTCTTGTGCAAACGCCGGTGTGGCAATCATTGCAAAGACAAGCGCAAGCGTTAAGCTTAACATCATATATCTTTTATTCATCTGCTCCTCCATTATTACTATAGGGCAATCGCGTACTTGTACAAGAAAGAAAAGAAGGGATAATCTATTTTGGAACCCAAAAAAGGAGAAACCAAAATGGAAAAGCCCGAAATAGCAAGCATAGAAAAGCACTTTGGAAGCATAGAAGAGCCAAGAAGCCCGATAAATCGACGCCACAATCTAATCGATATAATCGTGATAGCAATCTGTGCAGTCATATGCGGAGCAGACGATTGGGAAGGGGGCGAAAAATTCGGCAAAGCCAAAAAAGGAGTGGCTAGAAAGCATACTGGAGTTGCCAAATGGAATCCCATCGCACGATACATTCTGGCGCGTATTTGGATTGCTAGATGGAGAGGTCTTTGCCGAATGTTTCAGCAAATGGATGAGCGCAGTCTGCCAGGTGACGAATGGAGAAGTGGTGGCAATAGACGGCAAGCAGTTGAGACGTTCCCATGATAAAACAGTGGGCAAAGGAGCCATATACATGGTGAGTGCTTGGGCTTCTCTGAACAAAGTAGTCCTTGGTCAGTGGAAAGTGGATGAAAAGTCGAATGAAATCACAGCTATTCCAGAGTTACTGCGCTTGTTGGAGATCAAAGGGGCACTCGTGACCATCGATGCTATGGGTGCTCAGACTGAAATTGCACAGCTCATCATTGACAATGAGGCTGATTATCTCCTCTCTCTCAAGGGCAATCAAGGAAACTTACATGCAGATGTCGCCTTGCTCTTTGAGGATCTCGAGGAAAGTGACTTTACTGCCTTTGACCACGATTATGCCAAAACGACCGATAAGGGACACGGTCGGCTTGAAACCCGAGAAGCCTGGACCATTTCTGCCCCCCGACATCATCCAGAATCTGCGCAATTCTGAGCAATGGCCTGAACTCTCTACCGTCATGATGGTTCAAGCCCAACGCACCTTGATTTGTGGTGATTCTCAGCAAAAAGACAATCCCGACAGGCGCTATTACCTCTCGAGTTCCGAGTCCGATGCTCGCTCTTTACTCAATGCCTCTCGCACTCATTGGCATGTTGAAAATCGCCTACACTGGACCCTCGATATTGCCTTCCGAGAGGATGAATCCCGTTTGCGCAAAGGCCACTCAGCTCAGAATTTCGCTGCCCTTCGTCATATTGCTCTCAATCTGCTCAAGAAGGAGACTTCTCTCAACGTTGGCATCAAAAACAAGCGCCTTCCCGCTGGCTGGGACCACCACTATCTCTTGACAGTCCTTTCTGGCTTATTTTTTTAAGGTACGCGATTGCCCTAATTATTACTATTATTCATATTAGGTTATCAAAATGGATATCGATCAACATACACAACCTATTTACAATTAGACAAACCAATAACCTAGATGACTGAAATTGAACTTAAACTATCGGAGAACTGTCTAAAAGTTGCCGTAATCATACTGGATAAATAGGGTATAGTCCATACCCCATTCGCCGTATTTTTGCGTTTCTCTGAGAGAATTCTCAAAAATCAGCTTCTTTTCTTGTTTTTATTTCAAGCGAACAACACACTCCAGATATACACTTAGATCCAAGAAAAAATCTTGCATCTAGAGTGGTGATTATGGTAATACTCCATATGGGGTATCTAATTTTAGAAGCATTTTATCCCAAATATCCCAGATCTTTTAAACGGTGTAACATGCGTTCTTCATCTTCATCTTGTAGGTCGATATTTTGGTCGATCAGGGCATCAATTTCAATCCTCCTCACGCTCTCTTCGTCCGCCAATGGAGCTGTACAGATATCGTGCATCACTTGGCCATCCATGTCATCAGGAATCGGTAAGCCCAAAAGATGAAGTAACGTTGGCGTTACATCAATAATCGACGCTGGTTCATATTCGCCGGATTGAATAAAAGGACCGTACGCAAGAAAAATTCCCTCGCGTCGATGAAATCCACTCATGCTGTAGATGGGGCGAACCAGATCGTCCGAGGCCAACTCGCGCCGCTGTTGTGTGACATATCCATAATTCTGCATGACAATGTTCAAATCCGGCGCGCGGTCTTTAAAGTGCCCGTCATATAATTCGTCCTTGGTGTAGACATAATCAACGATTGGGATACCTGTTTCTGGATCGCAAAATGTCATCAAGGATTCTTTTAACTCATCGATGACCTGATCATATTCTGAACCAGGGTTGACGATTCCAAATGGTTCGCGTCCAGCAAGGTTGATATAGATTTGACCGATATTCCCCATGCTATAAGCTTTGGTCTTGGACCAATCGACAACGTTTGCCAATGTTGGATGCTCTGTGGGAACCAATCCATGGAGTCGACGCGGCAAAAGCTGTTTGAATTGCTGTGTCCGTGCTCGACCAATCACACGCCATATCCCTTCGCGCGTTAATCCCAAAGAGCGCATCAGTTGTCGATAGCGTGTGACAGTTTGCGGATTCTCCTTGATGACCAGATATCCTTGTTCGCGCAACCAATTGTTCAGAAAAACTTCCTTGTAGAGAGGTCCCATCCCATGATCCGATGCAAGAACCACTGTGGCATCCTTGCCAGCTTCTGCCATCATATCGCCCAACGCACGATCTAAGAGTTGGTGCAGCTCTAATATTTTTTGTGCCAAAGTATGCCAAACGTGGATCATGTCGTGGGTGCGTGTCATCCATGTGGTGCCAAACGAAGCTCAATAACTGGTCGATGTTCATAAAAACGACCATGAACAGATTCCAATCGTGTTTGCGCATCAAATCCAGGCTTGTCTCAATCCGAATACGAGTCGTGTCGAGAGCTGCTGTAATATACTCCTCATCGTTATCCCCTTGGTACGCGACTGGATTATCAATCCGATAGTCACGCGCCAACAGCTCTTTTTTCAACTCTGGTGGATGGGTAAATTCCCACTGTTCATCCCCACTTAATCCTGAAATCATGAATCCATTGACCTGTTCCGGTGGATAAGTGAATGGAACATTGATGGCACCAACAAATCCCCCCGGCATCGCTAACCCACCGAAACAGCGTACCCAAAGAAGGAAGATAGTTTCGATATGTCTGGATCTCGTATGTGTCGGGCGTCCGGTGGATAAAATCAAATGTGCCATGTCGGCCGGGATTTTTTCCTGTATAAAATGACGTCCAAGCAGTTGGGGACAAAGTTGGGATTGTTGAATTCAAGATGCGATGCGCCCCCTGTTGAAGCAAACGTGCCGTATTGGGCAAATGACCAGCTTCGACCCAGGGTTTTAGCAAATCGAACGTTGCACCATCCCATCCCACAATGAGGACTCGTTTTGACGATATAGATTCTTTAGTCAATCTAACACTCCTCTAGCAATTTTCCTCATATCTAGCGAGGGTGCACCTCAGACCAACAGGTTGCATTCAAGTAGCACGATGGTTGGCAGTGTATAGTAATACAAAAAATTATTGAATAGATAAATCATACCGAGAAGATAAAAGGGAAGGAGTTCCCATACTCGAGTAGACCGAGCTTTGATCCAAGAAAAGAGTCCTAGAAAAGACAATATGATAAACGAATATGAAGGAAACATAAAGCGTGTGTATATCGGGTCATTATTTGAATAGGTCCAAGTGATGATGATCGCAGTCACATACGTAATGGCAAAGTAAACTGGTAGGAAGCTAGTGGTTTTGAATACTTCTTTCGCTTTTGCAAATAGACGATAGTCTGATACTTTATAAAGAGTCAAAAACACGATCAGTGAGACGATTCCTATCACAAAAGAAACAGTGAGCATTTCAAGAGAAGTGTATGCAGAGAGGTTCACTATTTTGTGCGTCGCGTAACGGGATGGGGAGAAGAAATCAATGAATAATGTCTTGAATAAAAGTTGACAATTTGGTACAAAATTAGTGAGTTCATTCCAGTCAATGCTCTTTGCAGAAAAGTCTCGCAGAGAGACTCTGTCCATACCGGTAAATGATCCAGTAGTAGATCTCAAGTATAGAATCCACGGCAAAACGAATAATAAGATAGGCAGAAAGTAGACGAATATGTGCGTCACTTTTCGTTTTAGACTTCCCTCTGGTTGTGCAAAAAAAGCAATGAGGATAAATGCGAGAGGGATCAGCCAGACAATGCCAAAAAAACGTGTGAGTGATGCTGTCGCTGTGACCATGCCCACGGTGGCCACCCACAGAATTGATGAATTCTTTTTATAGTGAGCCACAGCGAGAAGAATTATCCATGAGAGTAATAGAAAGAGACTTTCTGATGTTTGCTGATATAGGTTCGGATAGTTTGAATGATTACTGGCAACCAGCAGAACGGGAATCAATGGGGGAATACGCGGCAGAAACTTAGATGTAAACATCCACAATGCCAAGAGAACTCCATAAAAACAGAACAGATTGAACAACCTCATTGGTAACCCAATCTTCGAAAATCCCCATAGCACTGCTGGATATACTGGAGGCCAAAATCTCGGGTAATCTTTGATGGCAATAGATAGAGAAGGCTTTTCGAGAGCGACGATATTTGCCTTTGACTGGGGACTCATCTCACCCTGTTCTAGCGAATAGAGGTAGCCTACGAGAAGGAATGTTAGCAATAATATGATCAGGCTTACATATCGTGGCCAGTCACTCGTTCTTGGCACCAATGAAATATGACTCTGCTCAAAATTTGTCAAGTGTTTTCCCTTTATCGGTATGTTAAGTTTAAAATTGTCCGACGCCAAAGCAATTGCTCATCTGTTGGAAATGCGCCTGACAGGTATAAAATCAAAAGATAGACAGCGGCAGCCAGGGGGATCTGCATCCACAAACTGTGATGTCCAAACCAGATCAGACAGAGCACGATCCCAAAGGCGGCCAGCAATGGACGAAACAACAACCTGAGCACAGTCAATGCGCCCGCTCTTTGCTGGGCGGCCCATTGCGTCTGTAAATAGAGAATGCCCGTTGAACTCAGGCGCGCAACACCAGCCCCTACTAGGCCCATTACTGGTACAAGGAGCAAGTTTAAGGCAATGTTGATGCCCAAGCTCACCCCCAAGAAACGAGCAATTCGACCCTGTTGATTTCGAACGAACAAAAGTCGTGAGTTGATGATATTGAGTGAATAGAAGACAAATGACCAAACCAGAATTTGTAAGACAGGAACCGATAAGACAAATCTGTCGGAATAAATGAAAGAAACAACCTCTGACGAGGTCAATGTCAATCCGACAGCGATAGGAATCGTGAGAATGAGCATATATTTGATCATTCGCTCGTAGGTATCCAGTGAAACCTTCCCGAATTTCGCTTGCTGCTGGGAAAATATGGGCAAGATTGCGTTTCGAATGCCTTGTGGCATAATGGTTAAAGCGGTGATGATTGAAACTGCTGCGCTATAGATACCAACTGCGCCCTCATCCGCTAACAGCGAGAGGACTAACACGTCCAGCCGGTTGTCCATTATAAAAAAGATGCCGATAAAAATAAATGGAAAAGCGATCTTCAACTGCTGTTGGCAAAACTGGTAATCGACCGGAACTTTCAGATGGACAGAGTAGCGAAGTACCAACCCCAAACTCAAAAACATGACCAAGCTAGTTGCCACGGTTGCTGCGGCGATGACGATCAGAATATCTGCACTCCACCAGAGAGCAGCGAGGCAGAAAGTCAACCGCAAAATCCCTCCCACAAAGGAGAGAATGGCCAGAAATTCCGTGCGCTCAAACGCAATAAAGACAGATTCAGTAGATCCAAATTTCAGGTTTTGAGAGAGAATTCTGGCTAAACAGTTGACATAAATACAAATTTGCCGGTCGATATCTAGTTTTTGCGTTAGATTTGGGCGATTTTCAGATATGAAATAGGTTGTTTTCTGTAACCGAAATCTGAATAAATGACTCCAAAATCCCTGCAATCTCGACTGAAAATAGCCAAAAACGCCAAATTTGGATCTACTGAGATTGACAGATATTGGTCACGTTTTCAGGCAGAATTCCCGCCAGCATGATCGTGATGGCGATTTGCGTCTGTGTCTCATACGGGAGAAATCTGAGTGTCAATGCCAAAAGAATGATGACGCCGACCGACAACAATATCCGTAAGGCAACGAAATTCCAAAAATAGCGAGAGGCAAGGCTGTGGTCTTGAGCAACATCACGCGTGAGAATATGATCGAGACCCCACGCAGCAAATCGTGCGCCAATAAAAAAATATCCAATCGAGAGACTATAGGTCCCGGCCTCATGTATGCCCAAACGACGCGATATCGCAACAAAGATCACAATGTTGGCAACACGGGTTAGCAGCGTCGCAATCGAGCTAAAGGCGCTATTACGAATGAGGCGACGTAACGGATGAATAGGCGCCGAATCCGATTGGTTCACAAGTATCCTAATACTACTGTGCATCAAGTAAAGGCTCGATAATGTTCGATTTTTGCACAAGATAATGCGAGCGTTTAGCGGAAGCAAGACGACGTTGCTTGTAGCGAAGGCGCTCGATAGTCTCAGCGAGTGTCAAGACAGGTTTAGGCAGAACGGCATGGAGAAGTTCAACAACCTGTGGCAAAGTGAGAGCGGGGGCATCATATTTGAGGAAAAACTGAGAACGAGCCAAGAAACCAAAGGCCAAAATGACTAAGGTCATATGATGATGCCAACCGAGCCAACTGCGAGTTTCATATTCGTTGAGTCCGAGAAACTGCTTGGCTTGTTCAAAAATGGTTTCAATGGGCCAACGCAAAGCAGAAACAGTGGCGAAGTCATCCAAGGAAGTCTCAAGGGGTGGTGCATTGAGAGAAAGTATTGCAGAGAGCAATCGGGATTGCGGCGGACGATGAGCCAGAGAGCAGAACCGGGGAGCCCATTGCGGACAGAGACAATGCGGCGACAAGCAATGGAAGCAACGATGAAGCCCTTGGAGCCCTCTTTGAGAACATGCTGTTGCCACTCATGCTCCTGGAAGGTGTCAGCGAGTTGAGCAACGGTGAGAGGCGTAGGTTCACCAGGCCGGACGCGGAGCTTGAGCTTTGCGCCCGCATCCAGATGATGCGGGCAGATAGGTCTGGGGGCTGGAGGTCCAGACACGAGTCTCTTTGGGCACTTCAGCAAAGTAGCTGTAAGCGGTTTGGCCATCAATGCAGTCAAGCAGATGAGTATCTTTGCCAAAGGCTTCATCCATAGTGATCCAGCGGATGGGCAACGCACCCAGGGCGTGCGTCTGCTCAATCATGGACCAAGCCAATTCATTTTTTGTTTGGAAGGTCAGGTCAGTGGGAAGACCGGTTTTGTACCGCTTCTCTGCATACTCATCACTAAACCATTCTTGGGGGATATACAACCGACAGTTCAGTAAGGTATAGCCATGAGAGCTATTATATCCCAGGAAGACTCCGGCTTGACAGTTGGCGATCTTGCCCAGTTCGCCACACCGCTGCCGCTTGACGCCCACTGACTCTTCTCCTTGCTTGGGAATGTCGCTCCCATCCAGGAGTAAGACGCCATTTGCGTCTCCCAACAACTCACCTGTCTGTCGAGTATGTTCCGCCAGCATCGCTTCACCGCTCCAGCGGCTCTGACCCACAAAGCTTTGCAGGGGGCGTACACCCGATTCTCCTACTGTCGCCAGCGCGATGTTCTCGGCCGATTTGCGTTTGATTTCGGGGTCTAACAAGCCTCGCATGTAGTGGTACGCATGCTCTCTCTGAGCCACATGGCTGAAGTATGGACTATATATGGCATGATACTCCTGGAGTTGGTCGGCCAGTGCCGCCAGTTGCTCTTCTGTCAGTTCCAGCAGCGGCGGGCTTTCCAGTTGGCTGTAGTCATATTGATTGACTGCTTGAGCAAGTTTCATCTTGATTTCCTTTCATCGAAGACTGCTTCATTTTATTGGCTCTTCAGTCTATCTCATTTTTCCTTTGCATTCTGTTTGCGTTTTGTTAGCAATATGCCCAGAAATATAACGAATTTCCTTTGTGTTTCACAATATATTGCTGCACAGTAGTACTAAGTCTTCTAGTCGCTTCAAAACCTTTTCTTCATCTTCTTTAGATATCTCGAAATCTCCTGCCGTCTGCTTTGCCGAATCTGTCTCATCGGAAACTTGAGGGTTGATGCATCCGGCCTGAAAGAGATCGGCCAAGACACGACCATCTAGATCGGAAGGTAAAGGAAGGTCAAGATAAGCCAAGATGGTCGGCACAAGATCGATCAGATGAGCATCAGCGATTCGTTTGCCCTGTGCAACCCCAGGCCCGTTGACAATCAATATTCCATGGGGGCGATGTGTAGACGTTAAAGGCAAATCACTAAAATCCCAAGTCCCTGGTTCTTCCAATAGAGGCGGCATATTTTGATCATAGCGCCCACGTCCCCAATAGCGATAATCCTTCCACTCAATCACCAAATCCGGTGCATTTTCAACAAATGGACCTGAATAAATCTCCTCTCGTCGATAAACGCGTTTAACCAGCCGTTCCCCGGTTTCTGGATCGCTCAGTTCTCCCAGATCTTGGACAATCCGATCGCGCACAAGCTCATACTCATCGCCCGGCGCAACGACACCGTCTGGTTCACGACCGCTCAAGTTGATGAAGATATTGCCGCAGGCTCCCAGAGAATATGCTTGGCTCCTAGACCAATCAATCGGAGATGCGAAGAGTTGGGACTCCATTTCTGATTTTGCGCGTTCAAAACCCATTCCTAGTCGTTTACGCACTTGAAAACGTATTGAGGCAGGAACGTGGGCTTTGTATAAGCTCGCAAACTTCGTGACCATCTGTGACCGGACATTGCGCGTTGATTGCTTAAACGTCAAATACCCCTGATCCGACAGCCATCTATTTAAGTGGACAAATCGATGTAACTCGCCCGCACCGTGGTCTGATACGGTGATCACCAATGTGTCTGGACCAATCGTCGAAAGCAAGTCGGCCAAACCATCATCAATTGTTTTATAGACTTCATAAATTGCATTTTTCAGACGCCTCCCACGTGCATCATCCGGATCTGTATTCATGAAGTGCCAGTAAGCGTGCTGAATCTGGTCTGTTGCCATAAACACTGTCATCCCAAACGACCAATCCTCTTTCTCCAACAGATATTTGGTCAATTTGTAACGATTCCGAATGCCAGTCAAGTAATCATCCAAAAACTGAATCAGCGGATCAGCAGACTGGGGATCGAAATCTGGATGCACAACATAATCGGGTATAATTTGCGCAATCTCATTCCAAAGCGAAGGAGGCTGGGTAATCTCAGGTCCAACGATTGTGGCCCAAAAACCGCTCACCAACAACCCAGGGATGGGTCTGGGGGGATAGGTATAGGGAACGTTGACGGAGATGGAGCGCATGTTGTGCCGCCCCAGATGATCAAAAATAAGCGGAGCAGTCAACATGAATGCATTCGTCAATTCGATCTTATAGCTTCCAGTGCGCCGTCGTACATGATCGTAAATACCATGTCGTCCCTGCTGCTGACCCGTCAAAAATGAAGTCCATGCAGGTGTCGTAACGGGATGGATCGTTGAGCGCAATGGACCGCTGGCTCCATTTTGCACCAAACGCCCTAAATTGGGCAACTTCCCATCGGCAATCCACGGATCCATGAGATCCCATGTTGCACCATCTAGCCCCAATACAAAAACACGTTTTGTCATACTTCGTCGTTCCTATCCGTTTTGGTGTGAACCACAAAGAGTTAGCTGTTGGGCGTCCAAACCAAACCATCGTAGAGTCCTAAAAGATAGGATCTAAAGTGGCTGCGAATTTTGCGACTTCCTGGGGGGGGGGAAACATTGCGCGATAAAATGCGTGACCAAAGGCATATAGCACCAGACTCAGCAGATGGATGCCTTTGGAATGTTTACGATACAGCAAAATTTTGCTACGTGACCAGATTCTAGCAAAGCGTGCACTCCCTGTGCTACCACTTACTTTGTGCCACATAGTCGCCTCTGGAACATACCAGACGCTAAAGTCGGCAGACTTTGCACGTAAACAGACATCAACTTCGTCGTAATAGAGCCAAAACCGTGTATCAAACAGGCCGATTTTATCGAAGACCGCTTTACGAACCATCATACCGCAGGCCCAAGCATAGTCAACTTCCTCAGCAATGCTGTTGCTCGGCAAATCACCTTCACCTTCTTTGCGGTCATATGCCCCGAATGTCCAAGGATTGCGGCGACCACCGACCGACCAGATGATATCTGGTTTGTCGTAGTAATATATCTTGGGTGCCAAGATACCAATGCATTCGTCTTTCTCTGCCGCACATACAAGATACTCAATCATGTCTGGTGCGATCTTTGTATCATTATTCAGCATCAAAATAAAGTCAGCATTATGGTTCAGCCCATACTGAATTCCAGCATTATAGGCCGCCGTAATCTCCTGATTTTGCCCCGTTTTGACCTGTGGAACTTGTGGAAAACGGTTGGCCAAAAGAGTTGCGCTATCGTCTGTCGAACCATTATCGACGATTACAACTGACACATTGTCATACGACGACTGAAGAACAGAGTTCACACATTCACTAGTATCATCCAATCCATTCCAATTTGTCACCACAGCAAAAACGTGGGGATTCATGCAATTCCTTTCTATGATACACGAGCGTTCTAAATATCAGTAAACCGCAATCGTGTCAATCTTGAGCGGAGCAAAGAATCTAACCATTGCGAGCTACCGATATTCAGCCATCAAACCGCGTTGCGCCAACTCATTAATGGCATCCTCAAACGTATCTTCTGCTTGTACGTCGATCGCATCAACAATTTCTTGAACACCTGTTGCTAGCCTTGTCGCCGATCGATATCCAATAGCGCGCAACGCCGAAATATCGGCCAAGCCATGACGGATATCGCCAACGCGAAAATTTTGCGTGATTTCCGGCACGAGCGTCGAATTTAGCTGCTGGCAGATTGTCATCGCCACTTCTTGCAAAGTAACGGGCTGTCCAGACCCTACATTATATATATTGCCAGGTGCTTCTGGGTGGGTCAACACCAACGTGGCAGCTTGCACAACATCGGACACGTGTACAAAGTCGCGCCGTTGCCGACCGTCCTCAAAAATCAGCGGTGCCTTTCCGTTTAAGATTCGGGTTGCAAATATTGCTAGTGGTCCTGTATATGGATTGGATAACGCTTGTCTGGAACCATATGTATTATATAAACGCAAGGCAACGGTCGGGATCGAATATGCTTGACCAATCGTCAGGCACATCTCCTCTTGGCATTTCTTGGTAATAGCATAAATACTGTTTGGCCGAATTGGTGATTTTTCGTCCGTTGGTATCGGAATCAATGTCTCTGAACAAACTTGACCATTGTTCATTGCAACTTGACATTTTAGATCCCAATCATGTTTTGCCAGCTGAGCCATAGGTCGGGCATCTGGGTAGACCACACCGTGAAGCGGACACTCATACTTCCCTTCGCCATAATTCGACATGGATGACGCAATCACGAGGCGCTCGATTCGCTCTCTAATGGAACAATTATTTGCCAGAATATCAAGCAGGACTCCTGTGCCGCGGATGTTTCCGTCTACATATTTATTAACTTGATACATCGATTGCCCAACCCCAACCGAAGCGGCAAGGTGGTAGACAGCGGATACGTTTCGCAACGCACTGCGAAGCGTATCCGCATTGCGTACATCGCCAAAGATATACTCGGCATGGGGATTGGCATAAGACGGCCACTGTTCAGAAGCAGCAATTGAACTGTGCACCTGTGGATCAAGGCTATCATAAACGCGTACTTGATACCCAGCATCAAGCAACGCATCCGTAAGGTGAGAGCCAATAAACCCGGCTCCACCTGTAATTAGAACTGTTTTTGTCACAAATTTACTCGCCGACAAAAGGTGATTTCATTCATCACTGTTCATTGATCGTTGACCACTGATCGTTGACTATTGACCATTTATTAGAAGCTGTTTGAAAAGTGTGGCAGCGTGTCATTCTAGTATAAGAAATAAGGAAAAATAGAGTAACCTAAAGTCAGCAAAAGGAAGCAAGAAGTAAAGGACCGACGAAAGGAAACTCTATGAAAAGCACATTAACACGAAGAATAGCATATGTCGAACAATTCGAGTTGTTAGTCGGAGTAGACATAGGCAAAAAGCGCAATGTGGCGCTGAAAATGGATAGGCAATTCCAGATCAAAGGCAGACGTGCGTTCGGAAATAGCCGAGAGTCGTATGCCAAGTTGGTCGGGTGGCTAGGAATCGATGTAGGATCAAGCAGCCCAAAAGTGTTAATCGGACTGGAGCCAACAAACGATTACTGGCAATGGATAGTCAGGTACCTATCGGAAGCGGGAATCCCATATAGGCTGGTGAACCCATTTGCAGTCAAGCAAAGTCGAAGTGCAACGCAGTTAGACTTTGCCAAGGACGACGATAGGGATGCGCTAACGATAGCACACGTGCTGCGAAACGGTCAGTATACGGAGACGCAACAGCAAGAAGGTGTGTATGCCGAGTTACGCAACTACAGCCAAGCCCATTATCGACTGGGTCAGAGTCTGACGAAAGAGAAGACGATCTTGCGGCAGTATGCAGAGCGTCTCTTTCCCGAAGCGAGTCAGATCTGCAAAGATATCGATGGCAAAGCGATAAGGGCGGTGCTGAAAAATCATGCGAACCCAGCCGAAATCGCCTCTCACACATGGGAAGAGTTCCTGGCCGAAGTGCGCACTGATTATGATGGAAGCCGCTTGCAAGTCAGTAAAGTGAGAGAACTCTATGAAGCGGCTCCTGAGTCAATCGGTGTCAAAGATGGTGGCGCACTTCAGGAACTTCTGCGCATCCAACAGGAGCGGGTAGCGAATCTGCACCAGCAACAGGAGCGAATCGAAGCACAGATACTCGAGCTTTTCCACCAACTCCCTTATGCCAGCAATCTGCTATCCATCGGTCTTGGCAAAGTGACGACGGCCTTAATCATTGCCGAAATCGGCAATCCTGACCACTTTCGCAATGGCAACCAACTCGTCAAACTGGCGGGGATGGTGCCAACGCCGAAGCAATCTGGCCAGATGAATCGGCAACGTACTCCCATGTCTCACAAGGGACGACCTCGCCTTAGAACCTATCTTTACTTTGCTTGTCTTCACCTCCTTCGACAGGATGAAGCTTTCCAGGAGCGCTATCAGCATCTGTGCAGCCGACCAGAGCCGCCTATGACCAAAATGCAAGCCATTGGGGCCTTGATGTGCAGGCTCTTGCGCATTCTCTGGGCACTCATTCGCAACCAATGCAATTATCAACCTGCCTCCGTGAACGCTTAGTTTCACCACTCACATTCTTATTTCTGACATCACCTGCCGGTGCCGGGACACATCGTTGTCATTCCTGAGGCGCTCTTGCGACCTCGACACTCAGCCTGATGACCCAGGTGCCTTCTCGGAATGCGGATGAAGTTTGGTGTGGCGGGACTCCGACCACGAATGCACTAGATTGCTCGGTTGGCTTCTTCCCTGGGTCTGTTCGGTGCTGCCAGTTTGATGGACGAATTCATCTATCGTATCACATTCTTCTGCCTCTCTGGCTGATGTTCGCTTCGTTTTGTCTTTTTTCCTTCATTTTGGGTATTGACATTTTCCTTATAGTGTGCTGAGTGAGGGAACGGAACGAAGAATCTTCTTTTTGCACTTGGATCGTTGGATTCTCCCTCGGAGGACTCAGGGCCGCAAAGCCTCCTCAGAATGACTTTTCAAACAGCCTTAGGAACTTGCACCAATACACCAGGCAATCTTAGTCAAATAGACCGCGGGAACGGTATGCGTATAGCGCCATAACTGCGGTGTACGCAAAAATATTCCAGCTGTTACATAAGCAGCCACCAATGGAGACAGCAAACGCACAAACCATTTATGATTCAACAATTTAGGTGATTGATAATAATCGGCATAGCGCAATCGATTCACCCGGCTATAGTAACCGCTCCGTCTCCAGTCTCTCCAAACAGGCTTGAATGTATAACGGTTGGGATAATGCGCAATGGCCGCTTTCGGTTCAAAAAACAGGCGATATCCAGCCAAAGCCATTCGAATGGTCCAATCGTAATCTTGCACCCTCGCCAACGTTTCGTTCATCAAACCGACCTGCTCGATCACTTTCCGTTTGATGGCAAGATTAATCGTTGGCAAATATTTCTTAATCTCTGCTGGTTTGTCAGGCAAAAACTCATGGTACATTGAGACATTGTAAGCAAGCGGCCAATAGTCATATGGTGCGGAGAGCGTTACGCTGCCAGCCACTACACTTTCACCTGCTTCAAAACGCTCAATCAGCGCTTGCGACCAGCCTGGTAAAACCAAACAATCCGCGTCGATAAAAAATATCCAATCGTATCGAGCTTCTTGGATCCCTAAATTTCGTGCGGCGGCTGGTCCAGCTCCCTTTTGATGTTCTGATGTTTCGATCAATGGTAAATGCGGCAATGTTGTATCAAGCAGACCAGACTCATCTTTACCAATCACTAATATCTCAAACGCTACATCTGTATGCCTCATCAAATCGTCTGTAATTGACTTCACTGTTTGAGCGATCAGTGGTTCATTGTAGGTAGGCACAATAACCGAAATTGATTTAAGCGTATATGTTTTCATCCTCTCCTGCTTCCTATGTACTCCCAAAGTTCTCTGCAAAAACAATATCGGCTCAATGTGATTCGCTCGCATCGACAATGGCCGACACTAAATTAGACCATCCTCGTTCTTTTTGCTTGCACGTTGTCTTTGTTGGTGTTCGACTCCCCATGGCTTGGTCGTTGGCATTAAAATGCTCAATAACACTCCTGGCGATCATACACGCTCTATGAAATTCGTCGTCGTTTTTGCTCCGCAATTTGGACTCATCTTCCTTTGATTCCCTCACAACGATAGTGGGTAATTCAAAAGCCTTTGCGAGCCCCACAACAGCGCTTCCAGTCATGTGACGATATGGCGCAACAAGGACATCGGCGGCGGAAAAGTAGAGTCCCACTTCTTGATTCGGAATATATCGGTCATCAATCCGGACCAGTTCAGAAATCTGAAGTTGTTGAACGCGTCCTAAGTATGAGGCTTTGTCTTCCCAAAATTCACCCGCAACAAGCAACAAGAGATGTTTAAGTTGCCTTTGAATCATGGGGATAGCAGAAAGAAGATCATCAAGTCCCTTATATTTTCGAACGATGCCAAAAAACAATAGAACGGGAATATCTGGGGTGGTTCAGAATTAGGTTTACACTTTTGATACATAGATAAAAATCTATATGAGGTCATTTTCTGCCTGAGCATGGCTCAAAGTAGAAAATATAAACATCTTTTCTCTTTGCAAAAATGTAAACCTAATTGTCCGCCTAAAATGAACCACCCCGAATATCTAACGGAATATCTAATTGCAAACGCGCATCTGCTTTCGATATTTGACGCTTCGCAAACATATCGAATAGCGGCATTGGAACAACGGTTATGCGAGCGGCTGGCAAGAGTGAATGTAAAAGCTGTTTTTCTTTCTCCGATTGTACAATGTTTAAGGTACTCCAAAATAGGACACAACGCGCCAAGCTCTTATCCCACCAACGCCGCTCGTGGGGCAAGACATTGTGACAGATAAAGACGAGAGAAGAGTGTAAAAATAAGAAGTTGAACAGGGCAATCAGCAGCCAAATCGGTGCAAAAAAAGTCGTCCACCATTGCAGGACAATAATATCTGGTTTGTATTGCTTAATCTGCCCAAATGTGACAATCCAGGTGAATGGGTTTAAGGTATCGAGCCAATAATGAGCACCTTGGGCCTCTATGGGTTCGTTGCTTTCATCTCGATCATTTTTGCCAGGAAAGAGCCATTGTGGATACTGTCGCTTGAATGAGATTAAAAGGAGAGCGTGTCCATGATCTTTTAGTGAACGAGATAGCTCTGCTGTGTAATGTGCAATCCCTCCTCGATAGGGATAAACCGGTCCAATTAACGCAATCTTCATTGCGAATTCTTCCAGGACCGATGCATCAAAGCTGTTGGCTGATGATTGAGTTCCAGCCGCCGCATCCGCCCCAGTACTTCCTCTGACATTTTTCGATTAAACCGGATTAGATCAGCAACTAGCCCGATCAAAAGAATCTGAAACCCCACAATCGACAGAATCGCGGCCAGAATCAATGATTGGACATTGCCAGTGCCAATGCCATAAAGATAAAAGTAAAGAAATCTGATTCCGAGTGCAACACCGCTCAAGATAGATAGACCACCCAGCATTGTAAAGACACGTAGCGGGCGGTACATTGTATAAGAGCGCAAGATCGTAGGAGCAGAATTTCGGATAAAGTGAACGATGCTCTTTTTCAACCGCGAGGGACGCGTTGAGGCATTGGTGCGAATTTTTACATATTCGATTGGGACTTTATTCGCTCCGGCCTGGATCAGCGTCTCCAGTGTGTATGAATATTCACTCAGTACAACTGTGTTCAGCGCCGCCCATTTGCTGTAAGCTCGAAAACCGCTGGTGGCGTCTGGTATTTGAATTCCAGCCGCCAATGAAACAACCCAACTTCCCAAACGTTGCAATAGACGTTTTATGGGTGAAAAGTGGGGTTCATCTGCAACGCCTCGATCACCAACCGCTAACTCGGCTCGTCCAGCGACAATCGGTTCAATCAACTTGATGATGTCATCGGCACAATACTGGTTGTCTGCATCTGTGTTGACAATGATATCTGCTTCCTGACGCAAACAAGCATCCAAGCCAGTTGCAAATGCTTTGGCTAAACCCATGTGAGACATACTGATCACATGATCTACACCAATTTCTTCCGCCACAGCCACAGTGTCATCACTGCTACCATCATCGATGACCAAAACCTCAACCGTATCTATGTTGGGCAGTGTACGCGGCAAAGCAGCCACTGTCAATGGCAGTACCTCCGATTCATTGTAGCAAGGGATCTGAATGATGAGTTTCATGAATTTGCGATTATCAGCACGAACATCAGGATGATTTCTGCTTTTCTTCGCGGTCAATCGCTCGGTTTCGAAGCAGATTTCCAAAGAACATCTGTTGAATAAAATTGCTCCCTGCCACCTGCTCCGTAACGGGGGTCTCATCCCAATTTTTCAGAAACGCCTGAGTTTCCCACTGCTCGCGCACGGTTTCAACCTGTTTCAGCGCAGCCAAAAGAGGATGATCTTCACCCTCATAGGATTCAGGTGCAAAATCCTTCGTCAACAATTCACGCCACTGAGCCAGTGCAGTCTCAAACTGCTCAATGCGTAACAAAATATTTTCTCGATTTGTCTGAAAATCAGCATAGAGGCGCTCCGCGCCGCCAGCAAGCTCTGTGCCTTGAGCAAATTGACGACCAGCGAGCCGCCGCGCTTCGGCCCAGCCAGCCGATTGGCTCATGGTCTGCAACAGGATCGCTGCCAGAAATTGTGGCAACTGTTCGACACCTGCAACAATCCCGTCATGCTCTTGTGCATCCATAAAAAGTGGTTTTGCGCTGATCCGTTCCACGAAATCAGTCGCCAATTGAACAGCGGCTCCATCCGTTTCCAAACCGGTCGAGAGACAAAAGGGGACATCTGTAAAGAGATCATCTCGAATTGTGAGTGATCCACCAATTCCCGTCAGGATCGGATGGCCCGTGACAAAATGAACGTTGCTGGGTAGATGCTTCACCGCCAGATCCAGCGTGGGCTGCATCACTTTGGCAATCGCTAACACCAGACAATCAGAATGTAGATCTTCTTGAATTAGATCCAATAACTCTTCCAGCTCCTTCAGCGGCACAGCCAAGACAAGCATTTCTGCACTTTCGCACGAACGATGTAAATTCCACTCAGTGCGATGGACTGCACCCATTTTGCGCGCTCCTGATGCGGCATTTGGCTCTTTATCGTGCCCGACAATTTCAAAGTTACCCTCCTGACGCTGCAGCGCCAATCCCAGGCTTGTCCCTGTTAATCCCAGGCCGATAATTGTAATAATGGGTTTGGACATAGGTTTTTCCAGTATGTAATTTCTAAGTTGAGGCTGAGGCCGAAGAGAAGGCTGAGGCGAAGGCTAAGGAAGAAGGATGTTCGACAGCGCCTCTTCTTTCCTTCGCCTCAGCCTTAGCCTTTTTCTTCTCCTCAATTCTGACTATCTGCAAGCTGTAGCGCTTGTAGCAGTTCCAGATCGCGCTTGTCGCGAAACTGTACATTCTTGTTCTGGTGTTGTCCAATGAGCCGGCAAGCTCGGCTACTGCAGCCTACTTCGGTCGCCCAAGCTGCACCGATCCGAGGATGTTCGAGATAGACATAGAGTGCATGACGCCAGCCATCTTTCGGGTTGGGTGACGCGAGTTGCTGCATCTGTCGCGGCATAAACGCTTCAAATAGAACGAGCGGCCCACGGAGCCAAAGCCCGATTCGCACACCAGCATCGTCCGCCGCGATTTTGCCCACATCATGTAGAAGTGCCGCAACAATTAAATCGGGATCATTGTATAGATCGGGATGCGCAGAATACGTATCCCGCAGTGTATAGAGTACATTCAAGCTGTGGCGCTGGGCATCGACTGGCATCCGTTGAAAGAGGCTCCAGGCTCCTTCTGGTATAGTTTGCCTGACAAATTCCAATTCATGCAACTCAACTTTGGCCCTTAACCCCCACAAAAATTGCTTGATCCGATATGTAGAAAGCATGGTCAATGCACAATTTATAATGAGTCAACGCTTATCCAAAAACAGGTCGTGGCTGCAGGTTAAGTGACACGATTTATATTAGACATTATAGGGATTGAAAATAGGACACGGATTTTCAGGATGAACACGGATTATCTCAGGGTAAATCCGTGAAATCTGTGTTCATCCGTGTCCCATATTCTGAATCCTCATAATCTTTATAGACTCTGGTCGTAGCCTGAGAATCTTGCATTCAATGACTATCTGTCACTTACCGAACAACCACTATCCAAAAACAGTTAGGAGAAAACGCAAAATTAGCTGAGTCGGAACTCGAATCACACCAGGCATTAAAAAAATGATTGCAATCAAAATCATAAAGCCAAATTGGCTCAAAACGATACGCAGTTGAGCTGTCTGTTGGGGGAGCAAGGCAAACAGAATATGCGATCCATCCAAAGGTGGAATTGGGATCATATTAAAGACGAACAAAAGAACGTTGATGAAGATAAAAACTCCGAAAACGTCAGGTAAGAGACCACCCGTTTCTGACACAAACGGAAGAAGAATGATTGCGATGGCCGCCATCAACAGATTGCTAACTGGACCAGCCAATGAGACGAGAATGACACCAAGACGCGGATCAATGTCGATATTGCGAGGATTCCACTGTACAGGCTTCGCCCAGCCAAAAAAGGTAATAAAGATCAGAATCGCACCGAGTGGATCAATATGTGCAATCGGGTTAAGGGTATAACGCCCCATATATTTCGGGGTATCATCGCCCAATGCAACTGCCATTGCTGCATGGGCAAATTCATGCACAGGAAATGCAACAAATACTATGATCGTTGCAGCAATCAAGCGTCCAGGTGACAACAAATTGCTTGTTGCTAAACCATATAAAAGAAGCAACCCAACCGCAATAATGGCAAGCTGCTGAAATTGTGTCAGCGTACTCCAACGTTGGCGAAACGAATCGAAAGACGACATACACTAATATCCTTGTCGCAACACGAGCCAAGTATTCATGGAACAATATTCGATTATAGCACGTTCGCATTGCATCCACACAAATGAAGCATGTTGCGTGAACTGTATGGTGTGTGCATCTTATAGTATAATGTGGTTCAGATAGTGAAATCAGCCAAGATCATACTCAATGACATTTAGATAGATTGGAGAAAACTCTGCAGGGACTACAATTGAACTCAACAGCGATATATGTCTTGCTCATCGCTTTTTGCAGCGTGTTTGGTGCGAGGTATCTAGACTCGATCTGGATTCCACCTCCATCTCTATTGGGTGCTCAGCAAAGTGTCAAGAGTATAAACCCGAAGATGGGTGTCCATACTCGGCTGACGGACGAAGTTGAAGAGGTAAAGATCAAGCGAACACTTGAAATGGTCCGCGAGATGGGTGCAACCTGGATCGTTGAATATTTCCCCTGGGCCTATGTCGAACCGGAGCCAGGTGTCCAGAAATGGCGTCATACCGATCAGGTCATTCAACACGCAGATCGGCAAGGGCTGAAAATTATTGCCCGGTTGGGTTTTGTGCCAGAGTGGGCCCGTCCGCCTGAAACAACCCCTCTCTATCTCGACGAGCAAAATTTTGTCGATTTTGGTCACTACGCCGCCACCTTTGCCAAAAGATATAAAAACGAGGTCGATTACATAATCATCTGGAATGAACCAAACTTGGGTTTAGAATGGGGATATCAACCAGCATCCCCTGAGAAGTATACAGCAATGCTGCGTCTAGTCTACCCCATGATCAAGGCCGAAAATCCTGAGGTTCAAGTATTAGCTGGTGCACTGGCTCCAACCTTGGCCGGGGTGTCCGATGCTTCCGAAACACAGATGGATATGAATGATCTGCTCTTTTTACAGCGCATGTATGATGCTGGTGCCGCCGACTACTTTGATATATTGGCGGTTCATTCTTATGGATGGAATTTCCCTCCTGATGAACCCGCCAATCATGAGGTGATCAATCTGCGCCGTACTGAACTCATGTATGATATTATGGCAGAAAATGGAGACGGTTACAAACGCGTTATGATCACGGAAGGTGGCTGGAACGATCATCCTCGATGGACACGAGCCGTTCGCCCAAGTCAACGCATTGAATACACCATTCGCGCCTACGAAATTGCTCAAACAGAGTGGTCCTGGCTTGACTCTATCAACCTTTGGGCTTTTCGTTACCCTTGGGATGCCAAGAGCTATCAGGATTACTATACTTTTGTACGCACCGATTTTGAACCAAAGCCGCTTTATTTAGAGGTACAACGCTATTCAGCGGGAGAATGAAAAAGAGGCTAAGGAAAAGGCGAAGCAAGAGGCTAAGATTGAGGCCAAGAAAGCGACGGGACTGTCGCCCGTTTTCCCTCCCGATGAGACGAAAGAGAAGATCCAGGAAAGAAGACGAGGGATCGATCACCCTTCTTCCTCCGCCTCCGCCTTTTCCTTAGCCTCTTTTTCCGCCTTCTCGGCAACCTCCTTCTGGCATCGCTATAGCCGTTTATCATCACTTGCTATTTTGCTGGTGCTTGTCGTTGCGGGATGTTTAGCGCTGCTTAGAAACACGCCTCTTTTGTCCACGCAAGATAGCGTTTGGCTCGACATGAAAGAGAGGGGAAGTTGGCGTGTTGCACTCGATCCGAGTTTTCCACCCTTTGAATCATTAGATGCAAATGGTCAACCAATTGGGTATGACATTGATCTGGCGCGGGAGATGGCCTCGGATTGGGGTTTAATCTTAGAGGTCGTTCCAATTGGCTATGATAGTCTCTTCGATGCTTTGCTGACAGGACAAGCAGATAGTATTGTCAGTGCGTTTCCATATGATCCGCGCGCCACAAAAGATGTCGCTTTTTCGCCACCCTACTTCGAAGCGGGTGTTCGTCTTGCTCTCCACCAAGCTTCTCCTCTGCCTCAACAAACTCTGAATAAGATAGAGGATTTTGCACAAATGCTGCGTGGAAAGGTGGTCGCTGTCGAAATGGGAAGCATGGGTGATATGGTTGGCAGACGTCTTCAACGTCTTGAGGCGAGTATTGAACTGCGAGCCTATCTAACGCCACAAGAAAGTGTCAATGCGTTGCTTGATGATCAAACGGTTGAGGCGCTTCTGGTTGATAACGTGACATTACGAGAAGCTCAGGGTACAGGTGCCCCAATCACAGCCGTCGGGCCAGCGCTGGAAGGAAATCCATACGTTATTGCTGCACCACTATTAGCCACGACACTACAAAAGGCCATCGCCGAAACCTTGTACAAATTTGAGAAAGATGGAACATTGACAAGATTGGAAGAACAGTGGTTCGGTAGAAATCTTCAATCTACACAGGGAGTATATTGTGACAGCAGAAAATCCAATCCGAATTGGTTTATGCACCGACACACATTTCTGGTTTGGAGCAGACAAGAACATTGCTGGAGTGGCAGGTTCTTTACAACGACAGAAGCACTCAGCTTTGCTTCAGGAAACACTACTAGATGAGCTAAATAACTCTGAACTTAAACTGGTTCTCCATTTAGGTGATGTCACCTGCGGGGGGGGGAGGGTTTGCCATGTCGCCAGAGGCGTTTTATGATACACTTGCGCAGACGCAGAACCAGTTTCGGCAGCTCTTTGCACAGACCTATGCAATACCGGGGAATCACGATTGCCCTCCAGGTGGTGGCGATTGGTCCCATTTTGAGCAACTTTGGGGGCTTCAGTCCGGTCAGGGTTGCACAATCGATTTGCCTATGGCACGTTTGGTTCTACTTAATACACATGGACATAGCCCCCAACAGATCGAAGAATCCAAACCGAGTGATCCGATTTATGGATGGGTGAACGAAACAGAATTGGCCCGGCTAGACGATGCCCTCAAGACAGCGGGTGTTCGACCAGTTCTTCTCTTTATGCATCAATGCCTCCATCCTCCAACAAATCCATTTTTGTGGCAAGATTTTTTTCAGCTACGGCAAAAGTCGGGTACAAAAAATGACCATAAGGGGTGAAATCCTAGAGCAGCCCTCTGTTTGCATGAAAAATTTGTACCCGACTTTTGCTGCTACTGTTTTTTTTGGTCAAGAACCGCGATGCTGTGATAGAGATACTTCAGCACCACAGAAACGTTCGGGCCGTCTTTCAAGGTCACGCACATCGATTCGATGTGCGAACAATGAGGGTCCAAAACGGTACGAGTGGACTAGACACTTGTCAATATATCATTACGCCACCAATCATCGAATACCCATTTGCATGGCTCATGTTATCCCTCACGGAAACAGCATTGACCATACGCTTCAATCGCTTACCACTGCCTCAATTTCATGAGACAGATCGTCATAATGGGGAAGGTCAACAATGGCGAGACGGATTACCAGAATGGCATGATTTTACGATTGTATTACAATAACCCAAGGAATGAGCATGAATAAGTAGTGCATGTCATTCTCGGGTGAAACGAAGGCTCGTCCTGTTTGGTTACAGGCGGTTCGCGCCAACGAAGCCGAATAGAATCGATCACAACTTAATTTAATTCCGATTCCCAACTCTACCCAAAGAATAGATACCCATGGCACTCATTGCTCCACTTAAACCAGAACAGCTTTGCGCAAACTGCGATCCAACGCAGCTCGATTTTGACACGACCGATGAGCTAGACGATCTGACAGACTTCATTGGTCAGGAACGCGCCATCGAAGCGATTCGCTTTGGTGTGAGCATCCAGCGATCCGGCTACAACATCTTTGCATTAGGTCCTTCGGGTACCGGGAAATACACGTTGGTCCATCAGTTTGTACAATCGCAAGCGGCCAATGAACCGGTCCCTGATGATTGGTGTTATGTAAACAATTTTGACCAATCACATAAACCAAATGCCTTACGTTTACCACCAGGCATGGCCCGTCAATTTCGCAACGATATGAGCCGGCTCATCGACGATTTGCAAACAGGGCTTTCATCTGCACTGGAAAGTGAAGAATATCAAACCCGACGCCAGGTGCTCGGGGCCGAATTCCGCGAACGTCAACAAGAGAGCCTCCAGACCCTCCAAAACAATGCGCAAGAACGCGGATTGACGCTCTTGCAAACGCCAGCCGGTTTTGCATTTGCTCCTGTGAAAGATGGCAATGTAATTGCAGCGGAAGACTTTCAGAAGTTGCCTGATGAAGAGCGGAAGCGATTGGAAGGGGAAATCAGCGCATTACAAACAGAACTTCAAGCAGCTCTACAGCAAGTACCGCGGTGGGAGCGGGAATTGCGTTCCCGTATTCGTGATCTAAACCGCGAAGTAACGGGATTCGTCATCCAAGATGCCATGACGGAATTACGAAACGCCTATTCCGAACGCTCTAACATGGCTGATTATTTAGATGGAGTCAATAAATATCTCGATGCAGTACAGAATGATATAACAGAAAATTTGCGCGATTTTCTGGCCGGAACAGAATCAGGCGATCCTTCTAGTGGCGCATCTGGTGGTCCTGCTGTCTCTGATCAAAATGTGTCGCGTAGTGCAGAATCAAATCCTGCTCTGCGTCGCTATCAAGTCAATGTATTGGTTCACTCTGGCGATTCAGAGGGAGCTCCCGTCTTTTATGAGAGCAACCCCAACTATCTCAATCTGGTCGGCCGCGTCGAACAGATGGCCCAAATGGGTGCCTTGATTACCGATTTTACTCTGATCAAACCAGGCCGTCTGCATCAGGCGAATGGTGGCTATCTTCTGTTGGATGCGCAGGAAGTCGTTAGTCAACCCTATGCCTGGGTCGGATTGAAGCGTGCCTTGGAGTTTGAACAAATTCGCATCGAATCCCCCACTCAGATGATGAGTTTGACCAGCACGGTCTCATTAGAACCAGAGCCAATCCCCCTCGATATCAAGGTCATCCTGCTTGGCGACCGCATGATCTACTATCTACTCTCCCAATCCGACCCTGACTTTAACGAGCTCTTTAAGGTAGAGGCCGATTTCAGCGAGGTGGTAGAGCGAACGCCCGAAAATCAAATGCTCTATGCACGCATGATTGCCACCATCATTCGACGTGAGAAGCTGCTACCCTTTGACAAATCAGCCATTGGGCGCGTCATCGACCATAGCTCGCGGCTCGTTGCTGATTCTGAACGGCTGACCATGCAAGTTCAGGCGGTAGTCGATCTAATGGAAGAGGCTTCACATTGGGCAGCGGTAAATGGCAGTACAATTGTAACGGCCGAACATGTACAACAGGCGTTGGATGCCAAAATCTTCCGCGCCGACCGTACAAGAGAACGGATGGAAGAACAGGTTCTACGAGAAACCATTCTAATTGATACCAGCGGTGCAAAGGTCGGCCAGATCAATGGATTGGCCGTGCTTCAACTGGGGAACTTTGCCTTCGGTCGCGTATCACGCATTACGGCAAGAGTGCGCATTGGCAAAGGGGAGGTTGTGGACATCGAACGCGAAGTGGCTATGAGTGGCCCGCTGCACAGTAAAGGCGTGCTGATTCTCTCCAGCTTTCTTACCTTATTTTTGCGCAACGGGAAGGGAATTCTATTCGTTGACGCAATAAGAGCCTGATTCTATTCGATCAAATTCGTCAAAATGCCGAAAAAAGGATAGCCTCAAAGAAATTCATTAGAGATACCCGATCCAAGGAGGCATTCATGGCAATAGAATTCGGACTAACGAACGAGATCAGCAATACTCAGTATGCACCATTAGCTGCGTTGCTGGCACACTACCATCAAGAGAAAGTGCTAACTGCGTTGAAGAAGATCGAAATACCGGTCAAAACGTATGAATATACACCAGCAAGTAAGTTGGAACAGGTGCTGGTTAGCATATTATGTGGTTGCGCAACGCTGACTGAGTTCAATACAAAGGTCAGACCAGAAAGACTTCTTGCGAAAATTTATGGGATGGAGCAGCTTAGTGAGCAATCAAATATGTCTCGTACATTAGACGCCCTAACTCTAATGAATATCGGTAGAGTGCGGTCAGCGAAATCTGCAAGCCTCTAAGCCAAATACACAACCACGATTGGCGAGGGTTCTTGTGGTTAGACTTTGACCTATCCGGATTACCATGCGGCAAAAAAGGCACAGAAAAGTCAAAAAGGCTATTTTAGCGGCAAAAAAACGCAACGGGACGCCAATTGGTCCGTGTAAGTTCGGTTAAATACCATGAAACGGTTTGGTCAGACCTCTATCCAGGGAGTCAGCATACAGCTCCATCGTTTCAGCCAGCCGTGCTTGCCACGGAAAGTTCATTAGAGTTAGACGAGAAAAAACGCGAGCGAGTCGTCTGGCGCACCGATGGCGGTGCAGGTAGTGAAGAAAATATTCGGTGGCTGCTCAACCGCAACTATCAATTTATGATGAAGGGCAACTCCAACCGTCGTGCCCATCTGTGGGCGCAACAGGTGACTCGATGGGATCCTTGCGGTGACGTCTTTCTGGCTGAAATTCCATCCCCTATCAAGTTTAATCGCCCTGTACGCATTTTTCTCAAAAAAAGAGTGAAAAACGAGCAAATTTGGGGGTGGTTCAGAATTAGGTTTACACTTTTGATACATAGATAAAAATCTATATGAGGTCATTTTCTGCCTGAGCATGGCTCAAATTAGAAAATATAAACATCTTTTCTCTTTGCAAAAATGTAAACCTAATTGTCCGCCTAAAATGAACCACCCCCAAATTTGTGTCAGTTACTACATTTCGACCATCAAATTGCCATCCAAGCGTCACTTCATTTCATATTATGACAATCGAGGTGCGGCTGAAATCGAACAATTCCGTAATGATAAAATGGGGTTACACTTAGCTTCTCGTCGCAAGACCCTATTTCTAGCTCAAAAATCTCTTATCCTTTTGGCTGATTTGGCGCATAATTTGATAGGCCATTTCCATCAGCAAGCTCTCGTGGATACTAGATTTGAACCTTTCCGGCAGAAACGAATTGTTCGAGATCTATTACAAATACCTGGTTTTCTCTCTTTTCAGAACGGCTCACTTTCACGGATTGACCTGCTAAGTTCACATCCTTATTCTCGTGACCTTCTGATTTGCTTGAAATCCTATCTAGAGGCCGATTAGAAACCCCCTCTAGTTGCATGAACGAATAGAATCACGCTCTCGTTGCGCAAAAATAAGGTCTTAGTGCTCGTTACGCTGCGGAACAACCTTTATCACTCGCCGCCAGTTTGGTCTTTGAGCAATCTTATGGTGGAATAGACGGCGACAGTGCTTCGTCGACGGAATTATACGCACTGCTGTCAGCGATCGCTCAAGTGCCCATCAAGCAATCACTCGCCGTCACTGGTTCGGTCAATCAATATGGTGAGGTACAGGCCATTGGCGGCGTCAATGAAAAGATCGAAGCGTTCTTTGATCTATGCAACGCACGTGGATTGACAGGTGATCAGGGGGTTCTGATTCCGATCGCGAATGTCAAGCACTTGATGCTGCGCCATGATGTTGTTGCCGCGGCTCAGGCAGGGCAATTTCACATTTATCCGATACAGACGATTGATCAAGGCATCGAAGTCTTAACAGGTGTACCAGCAGGAGAGCCAGATGCCAGCGGAGAATATCCCGTCGATAGCATCAACCGCCTGGTGGCTAACCGACTAGCCCATTTTGTTGAAAAACGTCTGGAGTTCGACCAGGCTTCTTCTCGCGGAGAATAAACATCAATGAATCAAAAAATATCGCAACAGACCGAACCGATTATCGTTGCCCTGGATGGCACTGCGCAGAGTATTGCCGTGCTGGAAACTGCTGCCACAATGGCAGGATTAATGGGTGCCGAAATCGTTGGTATTTATGTAGAGGATAGAAATCTGCGTCGCTTATGCGACCTGCCCTTTAGTGTGGAGGTTGGCGGATATTCGGCAACTGCCCGTGCGTTAAGCCAACATTGTATTCGGCGCGAATTTCGTGCGGTAGAGGACGAAATGCGTCAGTTAGTCGAACGCATTGCAAATCGAATGCAGGTCTCGTGGTCGTTCGAAACCGTACAAGGCGGTGTTGTCGAGGAGCTTGTTCAGGCATCCCAAAATGCCGCCATCTTCGGATTGGGGCGCCGTGGTCATTCTTATCGCCGTAATTTAGGCTCAACTGCACGAGTGGTACTTCAACGATCAACGCAACCGGTGTTGTTTCCCAGCTTACGACGGCGGTCCCTCCCTCTCCAACAACAATCCATCACGGCCGTCTACACAGGATCCAAGGCATCTGATCGAGCATTGGATATTGCTGGAAACCTTGCAGAAAAAGGCGGCAGCGATTTGTATGTCTTGATCTGGGATCATGGGAAAATAGATCCCCTCTCGACAACACAGTCTTCAACAGGTTTGGCAGAGCAAGTACAAAAGCGGATCACCTTTCTACAAACGCAGGCCCGTATTCTAGAAGAAGCTGTCACCACGCGTCTCCTTCAGATTCTTCAATCAACTACGAGCGGCGTTGTCGTCGTGCCGGAGGAAAGCACGATCCGTTATGCCGAACTGCTGGATATTACCCCGACACCTGTTTTGGTCGTCTCATAGTAAGGAATGTGTCCCAAAGTGTGTAAATACAGCTCACCCCACTTTGGGACATACTGCCTACTTCTTCTTTTTCTTTCCGGTTTTTCCTTTCTTGGCCTTTTTCGTTGGCTTCTTCTTTGATTCAGACTCAACTTCATCATCAGACGAATCGACCGACGCATCGCGCGACTCGGCCTGAAGTTTGGCAGCCTGTGTTGGATCGCCAATATGCATGGTATCATATGCTTGTTGGGAAGTCTTGAAGGCACCGACTCCCTTGTGCCCGTGCCAATCTCCTTGGTGGTGAATCGGGTTTTTTAGACCTGTCTCTTTCTCCCGTTGGGCAATCCAGCTATCCATGCGAGCCGTCAGCATGTCCACAATTTCGGGCAGCTCTTCGGCCAGGTTTTGAGACTCCTCCGGGTCTTCCACTAAATTATATAGCTCTACCTCTAGCTTGAAGTGGAAGTCGGGTTCTAATGCTCGAATCAACTTCCATTGAGGCGTGCGCCAACCGTGCTTTCGCATCCAGGTGCATTCGGTGATGTAGAACTCGCTCTCGTGCGAAGGCACCTGACCCATCATCATCGA
The DNA here is from genome assembly GCA_019217005.1 of Chloroflexi bacterium TSY. Next base: position 96,322 of record JAHBNG010000011.1, on the reverse strand, counting down.
TACAAGGCTCTGTCCATCAAACTCAATGGGCTCCTCTGGTTCCAGCTCAGCCAAATCTAAAATTGTCGGCACGAGATCTTTGTGTTGGTTGAAACCACCTACGCGTTTGCCCGCGGGAACTTTGCCTGGATAACGTATAATCAACGGTACAACAAGCGTTGGCTCATACATGCCGTGATGATCAAACCAACACTCATGATCATAGAGCGTTTCGCCGTGATCCCCATTGATGATAATGATGGTCTCGTCCATGATGCCATGTGCCTCCAGTGCACGGAAGATGGCAGGAATACACGCATCCATGTAGGCAATTGCACCATCATATTGCGCAATCACATAATCTTTGTCAGTGATTCCCGGTGGCATCCAGCTTGCAAAAAAGTCGCAAAATGGCTTGAAATCCATCACTGGCTTCATCGATTGATTGGCCGGCTCGCACTCGTCGCCGTGGTAGAAGATCCGCTCGTATGGTTCTGGCGGCAGGTAGGGTGCATGGGGATCCATGTGACGCAGAAAGAGGAAGAAGGGATCTCGCTTATTCGCCAATCGCTCAATCTCTGGAATGGTGACTTCATTCAAGTTTTGTGCCTTGGGGCTGCGGCCTTCGTTCCAACTGCCCCAGCCTGCATAGTCCAGATAGGTGTCAAAGCCACGCCCACTTGGATTGCCGCTAAAGCCCACACAGGTTGTGTTGTAGCCGAGTCCGCTCAGAATTTCCGCTAAGGTTGGAATCTCTTCACGTAGCGGGCCTTGATGTCGCAATGCGACAACCTGCGTTCCGATGACATCTCGACCGGTCAACATCGAAGCATACGCGCTCGTTGTGGGGATATGTGCACTAAAGGTGTTTTCGAAGAGCGTGCCCTCCTGTGCAAATCGATCAATGTGCGGCGTTGTCAACCGATCATAGCCATAACAGCTCATGTGATCTCGGCGTAATGAATCGATGCCAAATAACACAATATTGGGTCTACGACGGCTGCGTCGTTTCCTTGCCATAGCGACTCCTTTGCTTTTTGAGGGGGAGTAATGATAAAGAGTGAAGGCTCATCTGCTCAGTTTTGTCTGATGAGCGAAACGATACTGCGGTTGTGATGAAAACATGATGTTTCCACAGCTCCACGAGATAAAGAAAATCACGTTTTCATACAGAGTTCAGTCTAAATTGTAGCCGATCGGTCCCGCGTTTCACGAATCACGCGACGCATAATAGTGTGCGATTCCATCAAGCTCCTGAACGACAACCGATCCTTCATCAATCAATAGATCCAGGTAACCAACCAACATCCCAAGGGCAGCAAACCGAGCCGATGGCGGATAATGGGGATACATCTCAGCCAAAATCGCGCCGACCATATTTATGCCACGCTTGACCAATTCGTAACACTCGTTTTTGCGCTGCTCGATACGCGCCCGCTGTCGCTGAATCAGCTTGCGATGGTCACCAAACGGATCACCATGCCCAGGATAAACCTGGTCGATCTCCATTGCGTCCACCCGGTCTAGCGACTCCAGAAATTGTGGTAGACCGGGAATACGCTCTCTGCCTCCATCCAATGGCAGCTCAATGACAGGTGTTGGTGTCAGTGCCAGCAGCATATCCGCCGACAGAAATTGGCCTGTGTCAGCTTGATAGAAGCAAGTCTGCGTATTAGTATGGCCAGGCAGATAGATCGATTGCCACGAATAACCACCCAAGTCAAGCACATCGTTTATAGCAAATGTCGTCACCCGGTCTGCTGATATGGGATCCCAACTGGTTGGTACGGAGTTAAGCTTGCTGACGACACTCTGATCCTGGTCAGGATGTAGACCCATCGTTCGCAGGAAGTTGCCATAAAAGTCGGTTCGCCGTTGCCACATCACGTGGAGATTCACGGCCCACTCATAGACGAAGTCAGAGACCCAAATTTGAGCAGGACTGTTTTCTACGATGCGTCCGGCCATGCCCATATGATCAGCGTGAGCATGAGTGATCACGACTCGACCGATATCGGCCATCGTCAATCCCTGTTGCTGCAGCCCATCTTCTAGCGCTTGCCAACACTCCTCCGTGTTTAAGCCACAATCGATGAGTGTCGGTTCAGGGTCTGTAAATAAATATGTGTTGACGGGACCAACGGAAAAGGGGGTGGGCAACTCGATACGGATCGGGGGACGTTTGCTATAGTCGGTCATAATGAGGCAATCATCTTTCTGAATTTAGCTCTCCACATAGATCGTCTGCTCTCTATCGACATTCTCATAACACAATTGTATGCGATGCATCTATTGACTATTATTTGTACCCGTGAATGCTGTCGTTACGCCGAGTGCCAAATAGACACTACCCGTAAAATACCGCTGTCCATTTGAAAAAGAGCTGTTCCCTCTTATCCATCTGCTGATCATACTGGCAAGCAAAACATAGACGATATTTGTACACACGCCTAGAACCACAAACAGCGTGCCGAGAAATAATATCTGTCCTGAGATCGCGCTCTTGGTCGGATCGATAAATTGGGGCAAAAACGCCATAAAGAAGAGAGCCGTTTTGGGATTGAGGAGGCTAACCAAAAATCCTTGTGAAAAGACACGCGTCAGTTTTATCGGGTCAGCGACACTTGTTTCTTGCTGTGCCTCGCGTCTGATTAGCGTTCGCACGCCCAGATAAATTAAATAAGCAGCCCCGGCATATTTCACGATATTGAATGCTATCGCTGAAGAGAGCAGCAGCGCCGAAAGTCCAAGCGTCGCCATCAGTACATGACAGAAGTCACCCAGCCCAACAGCCAAAGTTGAGAGGATGCCACTTTCTCGCCCTTGGTGGATGCTACGAGTGACAGTATACAGGACGACCGGGCCAGGGACGAGAAGCAAAGCCATCGCCGCAACAATAAATAGAGTGATGGTATTTGTGTCAAGCACGGGATATCCCCTGAAATTAATTTGCAATCGAATTCAAGTATCGACTAATGTGTTTTGTAAACGAGGTAGTTTCGATAGATATCATATTGTTGATTATATGGCAATGCTGAACAAAAAATACAAGAGGCAAATCTAAAGGTAGTTAGATGAGTAATGGGCTCTGATGTGGCTTAATGAATAATTAGGATGTCCTTGATCTTGACTTGATTATCCTACCAGAGATTCTTTAGTAAAGCTTCCATGAGCCTCGACATAGAGGCGCAATGCCGCAGCCAGTCGATCCTGATAATCTTCGCCTTGCGCTTTGAACCAAGCAAGAATATCAGGCTCAATTACAATTGTAACTTCGACAGGCGGTTCTGGCATTCGCCAAGTCGCCTTGTCAAAAAATTCATCTGACAAAGCTGGGATCTCAGATGTATCAATCATCTCATCTGTCATTGCGTCAAAATGTGCCAAATTCGTCTTTGAAGGCTTGTTGATATCGGTTCCGTTCATGGGCTAATGCCTTTCTCATCGAAATAAAATGAACACTATCACTCAGGGCTCAATCTTCTGACCCCGGCTTCGGTTCACTATGGCTTTCACCATCAGGTGCTCGCTCAGCGGCAGCAGACTCTACTTGATGCTTATCTCGAGTATCCTGAACGGTTTGTTCATGCTCCGCCGACTCTGCCCGAGCTACCGGCTGCAGTCTGGATCAATCTGCCTCGTCATTCGGCTGAGTCTCTATCGTGAGCAACCCTTTTCTTTTCGCCTTTCAGTCGAGCACCGACCTACCCATTCGCTTCTTTGTCATCTTTTCTTTGCTGCGAATAGAGGTGAATTTGTACCCAACGCGAGCTACGGACGGCAACGGCGACTTTCGATCGTTCGTTTCCTTCCGCAGCAGCAGAGAGTGTGGAGATAGGGGGAACTCCTGCTGTTCGGAATTCTCCCCATCTCCACACGGCACGATCCCGTGCTCCTTTCTTTCGCTCTTGCTTGGCTTCATTTTTACTTTGCCGTTCACCTATTTGAACCACTTGTACACCTTACCGTTGGCTTACATCGAATTTGTTTTCCTCTCAATTTTTTATCCGGTTTTTGTCTCACTTTTATTGACACATTCTGGGGCTATAAATCACTAGCGATGATACACCTTTGCAGCAGCTAGTTTGTCAAACCCTCTGTTTTGCAACTTAGAAGGCCAATACTGCCAGAGTCGTCAATCTATCTCTAACTCATCCCGTAATAATTGATCGGTTGTGACTTGAAAAAAGTCTGCTAATTTGACGAGCAACTCAACTGAAGGGAGACTGCGCCCATTTTCCATATCTGTAATATGACTGTGCGACTTCATATTCATAAGACTTGCAAGCTGTCGCACAGTCAAGCTTTGTTCTTGCCGAAGCCGACGCAATTTTTCACCAAATCGTTTCATTCAATCGTTCCTGTGGTGTAAATTAAACGAGTTTTGGTCGATTTAATCGAACGGTCTTGACAAGCTAAGGAAACTGTGATGAAATTTGGTCGATAAAAACGTACAATTCCTGTTTTATACATCCTTTTTGCTACAAGGTGGAGGAGAGTATATGAGTACTGTAACACCAGCCGAACTCCTAATATTTTTGTACCGGAGGATACAATGAAAACCTTACAGATCAACGGCGGCGAAGTCACGATTCGACTATCGCCAGTTCAATGCTTTCTCTTGGCCAAAATTTGTCATCAGGCATATACAAGCATACACGTTGGCGATATCGACAGTTGGCGCACATTTGCCACACTCTTTCACGCTTGTGCTATCGCCGGTTTAGCACAGCAACATATGTGCCCCTGGGATGAGGTGGCTTTCAGTGAACAGTTGATGAACGTTGATTTGTAGGCATATGAATCAACTGAACACCAATTCTCAACTAGATTATTCGCAAAAACTCGGCTTGTTGTATGATTTGCAGGTCGAGTTTTTGCTTCATCACTCGAATACTATTGTTTCTGAAGTACAGATGATGATCCCCTTATGATCTGGCACTTGTCGATGTAAGTTGCGGAAGTGCTTGCGGTTGATGGTCAACACAGCCCGATTATCCGCAATGGCAAGGTTCAATACACCATCATCAGGATATTCTTGATTTGCTTTGCCTGTTTCCTGAATTGTTGACACATCATGACCAAGTCGCCTGAGTTCTTCAACAACCGGAATTGGAAAATTCTCGTTAGAATATAATCGAGCCATACGTTACGCCGCCTCATTTTCAAGAATCTGCTCGTCAATGGCGGATTTATGGGCGCGATAGTAAGTCCAAGCATTCGTCAAGTCTTCGGCTCGCAAAGTCGGATATGCGCGAAGAATATCAGCCTCCGACGTACCTAGATTTCTAAATTGCACAAGTACCCATACTGGAATCCGAGTACCTGCGATGCGCGGATCTCCTCCGCATATACCCGGCGTACTCACAATGCCCGGTGTTACACCGCTTAGGTCGCGTGCAATTAACTGAAGCAACTGAATCTTCTCGGTTGGCGACATCTCGAATAGCAGTTGCTCTGCTTGTTGTAAAGTCGTCATTGTTGTACCCTCTACAGGCTGATCGGAATCTAAGTAGCTCTGGGAGAGATTATATCACAAAAAGAAAGGCTTATTTGCTTTACTTTCTGGTAAAGGCTTGAGTGACAAAGGGCAAACCGAAAGGGGCGGAAAAAAGAATCCACCCTGAAAAAACGGGATAAAATGTAAAAATAGTGCTCGGCTAGTTTAAGCAGCGGCATTGAGGCGGCGATGAGCGAGAACGCCTTTAGGTAAATGGTGTGAAACCGAGGCCTTTTCCGAAAGTCAGGGTCGAGTTGGTCGGGAGTTGGAAAAGAGCACTCGAGAGAACGCGGCGCAGCCTGCCGGGAGTGGGAGGCTCTCGATCCCAGTAGCCAGTCGGTATGGGAGGAAGAGAAGCGGCTAAATGGGAAAGAAGATTGCCAGCAAGCAGCCCCAGTTCAGGTAAGCGGAAGCAAGCCTCATCGGCATGAACAAATTGACGATGTAAGCCAATCATCTGCTTGGAAGCCAAGGGGGGATGTTCAACAGGCCAGCGCTCCAGAGAAAAGATAAATGGTTTCAGCTTGTAAAGCCATGACGGTCGCCAGAACCAAAGGTGTGTGATAAGCAGGATCCTGAAAGACGTAAATCGAATAGGTGCGGTTGGCTGTATCCACCTTGGTTGTCCTGGGGACGAGATTGTGCCATGCTTGATAGCGAATCAGGCGACCACTATGACAAATTGACCAGACGAGTCTGGAGTTGTGGCCTCGAGTCGCTTTCCCCTATAGCATCGAGAGAGCGGACGCACAATATCACCATATTCGGGTGGTCTGCCTTTTCCTTACGTTCGGGTAACTCATTGCGGCGCGCTGTGCAGTTAATCGCTTCCCGAAGGACAAATCGGTCGACGTCGCTTTCTAGCATTTCTCTGATTGTAAACCCGGCATCGACCACCGCCACTTCGTCTGACTCCAGTGATTTCTTCGTCTCTTTCAGCAGCTTTTCCGAAACTCACTTTCCTTTGTGCCTACCTCGCATCTCATGATTGCCTTGAGCAGTGGCACTCGTTTCCCGCCTATCTCCCCGAGCTTATCATCACTCCAAAGATGAGCGCAATGCCGACGAGCCGTTGAGTTATAGAGTCGGTTCACTTTCCCTTGCCGCTTCGGTCGCCAGAACCCTGTGATATCTATGCTTTTCACTCGGTATCCTTCTAACTTTTTGCCTCCCATTCCCCTTTCCACTCCACTTCTTCTTGCCACGATGAGAGCAGGCTTGCAATATCCCATGATCCATATCGAAAGCTCCACCAGCTTCGCCGGAGCTCCTCATCTTCAAACCCGCTTTCACTCAATCCACTATGGATTGCTCCTCGACTTTTCAGAAACGACCCATTCATCATCGCCCACATCAGACGCATTACATTTACGTTTGTTCCCACCGGCGTTACTTGCAATACATTCATCAGTACTGCTATAGTTATTTCTGGCGCGGTTAGCATTCCTTCCTCCTTTTTGGGTTCTCTACCTTTAGGATGAAACGCTAACCGCTTTTTGTCACATTTCTCACCTCATCTCTTTTCTTTTACCAGAAAGTAAAGTTATACACCTATCTCATTGTAACAAAGTCTCGGCAATTTGCAACAAATGTTCTAAACGTGCTGGCTGATTCGACAATGTAGGTTTACTCGTTACGTACCCAGCGATTTGTGATCCGAATGGATGGGGCCACCTCCTGTTCTTTGTTGCAAATAGAATTGGCTGTTGGCTCTTTCCCCGCTCGGATCTGAGCAGTTTTTAGTACCAGAAAGGTTTTTCCCGCAACGGTCTTGGGTTTCCCGTTCTTTCCTCCTGCTAAGATATCCCACCAATTGCGCCTAGTGCGAACTCCCTTTCTTTCCCATTCGTTCATGATTTCGTCTATCATAATAGCTATATTTTCATATCCATTCGCTCGTAGCCAGACGCGTGCATCATTTTGGTTATTTGTCATTCTGGCCATTATTTAGATTCCTTCTTCGCTACTCTCGATAGGCCACCAACTTACTGTATTCAGATTCATCCTCCATTTTCTTGCTTGGAAAATTAATCCATTCTTCCGTATAGATATAATCACGATGAGCTTGATCAAATTGACAATATTTGGTCTGGCAGGATTCTGGGTCTAATGCTAGTCTGGTTAATCGGAACGTCCCATTGCGACGCCCTCTTTAGGCCATTCTAGGCACAGAGATTTTTCTAGAATATATTATCCTTCTCACAATTTTCATCGCTAAACTGCAAGAGAGAAGAAAGCTAAAGCCTATGTGAATTCTGATAGATTATCGGTGCAAGCTGACTATCGTGGTGTACTAATTATCGAGATGTGGAGAGGTAAAACGGCTTCTGAAGAGGTCTTTGATCGTTGAGTACAGATTTCCAGCGTGTATTTGAACGAATAGCTCGCCAACACATTAACACAATTTTGTCAGCTACGATGCTGAACCAGATAGCATGTAGATGTGGCCTAGTTTTGTCACCCACGGTTCCTTAGCGAACAGATATGGTTAGTTGGCGGGAATACACGATGGATTTGACAATAACCACAGGTATAATCGTCTTGCTTTCCAGTCCTGATAATTTCTTCCGCTGACTGTTCCGATAACAAACCCCGGCAGGCTACTGTCAATACAGCAGTCTGCCGGGGTGTAATAGCAACCAATAATTCAGACGCCTGCTGTGGGGGTACATGCAAGGTCAATGATGAGATAAGCGTTGTTGCACGCACTCTTCTCTGAGTGTTAAACGAATTGTAAAGTAATCAATCTGGTTTGTCAAGCGTTTTTAATTAGACAAGATGAGCGAGCCAACGCTTGGCTCAGGTGCGCCAGGACTTCGGAGCCGACCACATGGACGACCCAACCAGATTCATGCGGGAAACAACGATGCGCGCCCAATCATCCTGGCGTCACCTGCAGCCCATGTTGGCGGCGATAAACTTGCAGCACGGCCGAGAAACTATGCAACCCACTCCAAATACTAAGTTGCTCAGTTGTTGCTGACAATTCGGTAATACCGAAGGTTCAACGTTAGATTAACTCGCCAATTTCACAACAATCCGCTGCTCACCAATCACAATCTGATTATCCTGTACATGCAGGTTTGCCTCTGACATCTTGGGCAAGGCAAAGACCAATTGTCCGTCCACAATTCGCCCTTCAATTTCAAGCGTTTTCTGGACGCGTTGTGCAACGCGGGCAAAGAGCAATTCAAAGAAACTGGCGGCTGGCATCTCACCACTTTGTTTTGATGACCGTTCAATAAAGCTGTCCATCAACGAGCCGACTTCATCATAGCTCATTTCGGTTAATAATTTTTCGGACATACTAACTCCTTTCAGCGGCTTGAACACGCCGCACCATCTCTTTCCAACGCTTGTACTCAATCACGATCAGTGTCAACTCTGGTTGCTCCAATTGTACAGGTTGGGGCAACAAATCCAAAACGTTGTTCAAATCGCTTTGGACGGTCTCCTGACCACCAATTCGTTGCCAAGCATGAGGCTTTTGGAAAACCACGAGTGTGCGGATGCGCCCCTTATCATACAAACGGGTAATGTAGAAATCGTTCACAAGTGGTCCGCTGGGTTGTAATTGTAGAAAATAGGTGGATGTCTTGATATCGCCCAGTAGATCGAGGACTATCAGATCCGCTTGCGAATATCGTTCGCCACTAATCAGCAGATCATGCATCGTAAAGTCAACCCGACTGGCCTCAAGGTCGCGCATGATTTCCACTTCAAACGCATAGCCACGCGCAAAACTCTGCCACCAATAAACACAATAAGCGAATAGCAGATAGCTTTGCGGAACGTCCTGTGCCAATAAGCCCTCTTATTCCAAGGCAGGCGCAATTTGTCTGGCAAGTTTTGCCGTCAATGCAGGGCTTTGCGTTGGAACATTCGTTAATGCCAACAACCGCTCAAAAAATGCATCGGCAAAGGGGTGGTCAACATACTGATCGTATACCTGACGAAAAGTGGATGAGGCAGTATCAGATTTAACTTCGGCTTGACTCAGTAGGTCAATTGCCTCATAGAGCTTCCGACGCGCGGCGGTGTCCAACCGATGGTCATCCGACAGATAGATCGTCAGAACCCGCTCATGTTCTTGTGTGAATGTATCTGGTAGAATAATTTGGAGTTTTGGTTTACCGCTCACTATTTTATCCTAATTTACACTCTTTGGTATCTACCTGTTTGCGTGTACGAGGCAAGCCGCCAACGCAACTGTAACACGCCAGGGGCGCGGACCCGATCATTTTCAAGCGAGAAGTCCACTTGGCTCACCGAACAGCTACTTCGGCGCGCTTCCCCCTGGTCAAGTTGACATGATGTTGGCTAGCGGCTTCCAGGTGACCCGACCAACATCCTATACAACCCGCCCCGACTACACGAGCAATTACGCAGGTTCGGGCAAACCAACGGATACAACATACTCTGTAAATATGTTCCGTCTCTGTTGTGCCCGTTTTGCCGTCTCGATTAACTCTCGAACAGTAGCAATGAGTTCATCCACCGTATCAGGCGTAAATGAAATCTCGCCATCCAACGGACATACCCAGGCATAAACGTTGGGTACTTGAATGGATATGCCATCTTCTACATACTCAAATGTCACAGGTTTCCATTCTTTGGGTGTTTGCTTTTCATCACCACAAGTAGGAATCGGTTTATTTGTCATTTTATCTTCCCCTACGCTTTCGTCGCCTGAAGTCTGGTCTTTCCCATAGCTTTTCATCCGGGATATATGCGGTCACAAATTCAATATAGTCTGGATCAGCGTGTTCGCATACCACATGTAGATAAATCTTAACATGCTCGTCAAGATCAGTATGACCACACACAAGGACACGTTTGTCATCTGGATAGGCTTCAATGATCTGTCCATTCAATATAGCATTGACCATATCTTGTTGGACAAATCCTTCCTTCAAAGCATGTAAAACGGCGTGATTGCGGACCAGATAGTCACCATTGCGCACCTTTTGGCGAATGGTCTCAATTTCCATCGTTTATCCTTAACTCGTCTGATTTCATCGTGAGAGTGATTCCAAGGTTACATATTCTTTGTCGTTGCCTTCCATTATATCAAGTCCACAGAACTTGATGCAATCCCCATCTCAACCTATAATAGCAGAAAGCCCTCCACAGTGGACGAGACTGCGCAGGGCGGTTTGGTGTTGATTCGTTTGGTTGCTCAGAGATAGGCTTCAGCTTTGTTTGGGTGGTTTCTTCATCTGTTTTTTAGTACTAGTAGGCGTCTCTATTTGGGTGATCGAGCCATCAAATTCTGCTTTCAACTTGGACGCTGTCTGATTGAGAGCAGTTAACCCCTTTTGCATCCCCTGCACAAGTTCTTCTAATGTATTCATTCTCTTTTGTAGCACCTGATGTTCAGAGGCCGCATGATTTTGCCCTTCATGCAGTTTGCCAATATGCTGCAAACTATGCCCCATTGCCATCTCGACATCCATGTGTCCTTTTTCATAATCCAATAATACTTTCTCGTAGTTGTACGTTCCCATTATTTTCTTCTCCTTTGATTTACTCTGTTGTAGAGCGTGACTTATAGTCTACAACACATGGGAAAAGATAACAAATTTCATTAGTGGTTGTGACTTATAGTCCGTAGACTTATAGACTACGAGTTCATACAATAATCGTTATGTCAAAACGATTACCAGTAACAGAGAAATTCGGTCACCGTATTCGAGTTCTGCGCAAAGAGCGTGGCTTATCTCAGGAACAATTAGCCGAGCGTTCGGGTTTAGATCGGACATATATCAGTGGAATCGAGCGAGGTGTTCGCAATGTGGCACTGCGGAATATTGAGGCATTAGCCCAAGCATTGAATGTCTCAATATCCGACTTATTTGAGAATATCTGAGGAGTTTATTGATATTCGCTGAAAGCGACCGACGCTCAAAATCACCGGCTGCGGCCAGTGATGTGCAATTCAGAACACGCCCAGCCCGCAGTTCCGGTATATTTTTTAGTAATTGGCTTATATTGTTGTCTTGCCAGCCCAATTAGCATTGCGGCTAAACAGAAACACGCCGTCACGACCCGGTTCGTTCGTTGACAATTTGTTATTGCGCTCAGTGAAAGAGGCCGCCAAGAACACGCTGTGAAACTCTGTGTAGTTGGTGACAGACTGCAAAGCCTCAATAATGTCAGCGACGGACGCATAGCCATGAGCGTCGAACAACAGAAGTAGGGTGTTTTTTGCAGGAACGTTGTGATTTGCGAGTGTGCGAAGTTTCTCGTCAACGCGTTCCTGAATGAGTGTTATTATCTCCAAGACGGTTTCACTACCCCATTGTGCAGCATCGATGATTGCGGTCCCTACGGCAGTGCCTTTAAGTGAACCTTTTTTGATTGAGATATTCCCACCATTGCTTGCAGTAAACAAGCTCGCAGCACTGCATTCGTCATCTTCTTGAGTGCCATCAATATAGCTGAGTGCCTCATCCAGCACTTGTTGGCCTGCTGCTGAGTTCGGTTGTGGCGGCTGGATATTACGAGTGAATACAAGACCGTATGTACCGAAAAGGATGCCCTTTTGGATTGCCTGACGCTGAATCAAAGAGGCAAATGCTTTTGACTGAGCATGTCGAGCGATTGTCTTCGTGACAGCAATACTTGTTACTTCAACAGGATAGAGATGACCATCGACAGTCATTTCGAAGTCTGGCGGATCGTTATCAATCCGAGTCGGAACGGGAACCACACAGTTACATGCGGACATGAGAACGTGGCGGCATACATCCATACACACCAGTTCTTCATCGATGCGATTGGATTTCGAGCCTCGTTGGTTTCGTTTTGTCATATTTATTTGATACCTTAGCGGCAGAGTGGTTCACCAGTGCGAGGTGAGCGCCAACATACCCCTTAAACATTCACTCCCTGGCGAGATCTGCACAAACCGCAGTTATCCAACATTCGTCTCGCGAATGGTTTATCGCCCTGGTGCATATCACGGACGAGTGCCCGTTATATCCAACAGATTTGCTATAATAACCACTTTGAGTGGATCTAGACAACGACTGTCAGATTTCCACTATTACTGCTCATGTTATGCAACACATCGTGTTAGGGCATAAGACATTTTGCCATTTTCAAATGCCATAAACAAAACCCTTCCGACGGACATGAGCCGACAAGGAATCGAAATACTCAAAGGTGATCATAAACCTCTACACTCGTTGTACCTCTTTCGGTCGGGTCGTCGTTGCGGGGAGCACCAACACATGTGGTTTAGAAGGCAATGTCTCTAGACTCAGTAGATCCAAATTTCAGGTTTTGAGAGAGAATTCTGGCTAAACAGTTGACATAAATACAAATTTGCCGGTCGATATCTAGTTTTTGCGTTAGATTTGGGCGATTTTCAGATATGAAATAGGTTGTTTTCTGTAACCGAAATCTGAATAAATGACTCCAAAATCCCTGCAATCTCGACTGAAAATAGCCAAAAACGCCAAATTTGGATCTACTGATACTAATTTCAACAACATCCTCTTCCACCCAGATGACACTGTCGTCCTGATAGCGTCTGGTGAAATCGGTCACATCTAGCATTTTGGGGAACTTGCAGCCAGGGAGACTGTAGTGCATGGGAATGGTCAGCTTCGGCTGGATCTGGTCAAGCGCATGCTGCAAATCATCCAACTCTATCGTGGGGGGGCCACCTGTTGGCGTGATCACAATATCCGCATCTGCCACCTTCTCCAGCTGCCAGTCCGCCAATGGATTCCCTACATCACCAAAGTGGACAATGCGTATGCCCTCGAGAGTAAAACAGTACATGGCATTGTCTTTGGGTTCCAACTTGTGGATCATGCTCTCCTTGGTTGGAACGCCGATCACATGGATGCCTTTTGCCGTGACACCTTCTGGGCCGATGTGTGTCGCAGTGACAATTTCAGGATCTCCCGTAATCATTTCCGCATTTGCATGAGCCGAATCATCATCGGAACTACGAAAAACCAGGTCCGCTGGTTCGGTGATTGTGGCAAAGCCCGATTTGTGGGGCGTATATGGATCGGTGATGATGCTGACGCCGTCGCCTTCTAGTCGTAAAGAGGCATGTGCATACCATTTTACTCTCATGTTGTGGTTTCCTCCATGCACAGTCGTTAAAAATTAATGATTCTGGGTCTTCGCGACAAAGTGTACAAGCGATGAATTCGTGGTACGTGATACGTCAAGCGATCCAGTACGCACCACGTATCACGCTGTCAAGTACACTCTCGCGTAGAGCAATTTCAAAATAGGCCGTTCCAGGTGACCGTCACTCACGAATGCACTGAAAGGGTTGATGAGCTTTTGTTCTCGCACCGTCACTTTACGACCCAGCGGGCGTGAACTTCCGCCGCCAAGTGGAAAATTTCGGGAGTGACTGTCACCTGGAGCACCACTGTCCCGTTTCCAATTTGAAATTGCTATCTCGCGTAGAGCCATTATTCTCGACTCAGTTTGCATTTGAGTGCCTACTCAAACACAATAATCGATTTTGTCCCTTCTCCGCGCTTGACCCGGTCCACGGCATTCAGCACATCGTCCAGCGCACAACGAGTCGAGATCACCTGTTCAATGCGGTCCGCCTCTTGTTGAACGAATTGATGTGCCTGTTTAAAGTGAGCAACCGACGCCGCAAAGGTTCCCGTTAGGTTTACTTCGCCATAATGGAGCCAGCGGGGGTCAATCGTCATCATTTCCCCACGTGGCGTACCACCAAAGATGTTGAAGACACCCCCATTGCGTACAAGGGGAAGATATTGTTCGATCACTTTAGGAATCCCAACCGCGGCAATGACCACATCGGCGCCAATTTCAGTCAGACGACGCACCTCTGTGATTGGATCAACCAGCTTAGGATTGATAGCCACTTCTGCCCCCAGCGTTTGGGCGGTTGCCAGTCTCTCGACATTCATATCAATGGCAATCACCTGTGCGTCTCGTGCGCTGGAGACGATTGTATGGAGCAGGCCAAGGGGTCCACAACCAATCACAACCACCGTATCACCTGCTTTGGACCCACACTGTTCGGCAGCAGAGATACAGCAAGAGGTTGGCTCAATCATTGCCGCCAGGTCGTACGGCATGTCACCGATATCAATGATTCCATCCAGGTTGATGATTTCATGCGGAATGAGGACGTATTCAGCAAAACCGCCATCGTAGCCGTGCCCTAAACCATGTTCATGCAAGCAGAGGCTCTGCTTGCCTTGGCGACAATAAAAACAGTCACCACAAGCTGCAATCGGATAGACGGCCACCCTTTGTCCAAGAGTGAGACCCGCGACGCCTTCCCCAATTTCCTCGATCGTGCCGGCAACTTCATGTCCCAGAATCGTGGGCAACTTGCGTGGCGGACTGCCACCCCCCAAAATCTTGACATCAGTCGCACAAACGCCTGACCCGTGAACGCGGATGAGCACCTCACCTGCTTCAACAGTGGGTTTCGGCACATCCATCGGTGATGCGAATATCATTTTGGCCGTATACGACTGCTGCTTTCAAAGTATGAACCTCTATATGGATAGTGGCTGTCCGGTAAGTGATAGATAGTCAACGAATGCAAGATTCTCGGGCTACGGCCAGAGTCTATACAAATCGCGTCACTTAACCCGCAGCCACGACCTCTATATGGAAATCAATATGACAACGGGAGCGTTGAGATTAGAGATTGGCTGCCGGCGTGAAAAATCTCTAATCTCAAATTTCAATCTCGATGAACCTCCAGCCTTTATTCTGAACCGAGTATAGTTTATCTTCCTATACTCCTATCTACACAGAGCGAAAATTTTCTACCAAAGCACGTATCTTCATCGGAGCCTTCTTGCCCTTTATGGCTTCGACTCCGCTACATAGGTCAATGGCGTATGGCTGAACTTCCCGAATTGCTTGGACCACATTCTCTGGATTGATGCCACCGGCTAAAAAGACGGGGAGATCAACTGATTGAATGAGGTCAGTCACGGCATTCCAATCACCTACTTTGCCCGTTCCACCAAAGCGCGTAAATCCTTCGCTTGTATCAATCGAATCAGCGACAAAGGCATCCACGCCAGCACCAATATAGCGTGCGATCGTTGGTTGGTCAGATGCGATAGGAAGATGGATCGCTTTCCAAACCTGACATTGGACGCTCAGCTTGAGTTGGGCCACGAATTCAGGTGATTCCTGACACTGCAACTGGATAGCATGAGGGTAGAAATCGGCTGCCACCTGACGGGCAAACCCCAAAGAAGGATTGCACAGCAGAATTACATTGTTGATGCCCGATGCCTGGGCCACGGGGCGCGCTGCTTCCAGAGACAGACTGCGCTCTGAGAAACCAACTTCGATCAGAATCCCACAATAGTCTGCGCCTGACTCTCCCACAAGCTGGGCATCATCCACATTCGTCACGCCACAAATCTTCAGCTTTGGTTTCATAAAGCAACGACTTCCATTCCAATATTGTTTGCTTTGGTCAGATAGGTTTCACCACCGCTGCGCTCTGCCAGCCAGATATCGATCTTCTGTTGTAGATGAGCCAAGTTATCTCCAAAAGCGTACACCCCTGGTCCCCAACTGCTCATACCTACGCCAATGCCACCCTCCTCTTTCAGAAAAGTCAGGCAGTCTCGGATCAGTTGGGGCTGGGTTTGAAGCTCAAAACGCTTGAACCCCAACAGTTGGAAATCCTCCATGGCTTGTCCAAAGGTTTCCAAATCCTTCTCCAAGACAGCGGGCAACATCTGCATCAGTAAGATATGGCACATCTGCCGGACGTCACCCAAAGAAACGGGGCAAGCTTCTGAAAAGAGATCTTGCTCTTTGTGACCACTTGCGCCTTCTCCCAATGGAATGACAACCAAAATATCCCAATCAGGAAAATCGTAGCGCGCGATCACTGGCGGTGGCTTCACCCCAGCAGATGCTGACGAGGGAGAGAAGCCTTGCTTGGAGTTGTCACCTCGTTGAAATTGGTGCCCCCCATCGAGGATAAAGCCACCAGATTGGATGGCAGCAATTCCAATACCGGAAGTCCCGCCTCGCCCCACAATACGCGCCAATTCCAATGCTGGTTTTTCTCTTTCGTATAATTTACAGACAGCCATTGCTGCACCAACCAGCGTTTGGGTGGCGCTGCCTAAACCTGCATGGGGACGCTGTCGTTCGAGGATGTTGACCGAAGCGCCAGGAAACTGATAGTGCTGACAAACTTTCTCAACTGCCGTTTGTAAACGTTCCGAAAAAGCAGGCTCTTGTGCACATTTGACCTGAACCGTTGGCGCTTCGTTTGCCTCAATCAAGGTATAAGGTCTATCAAGCGCCAGTCCAATTCCACCATCAATACGACCCAACGATCCATTCATGTCCAGAAGGCCAAAATGGAGACGGGCCGGTGTTTTAAGGACGATTTTATTCACGGGCTACCAGATACCATGTTGAGAATGAAAACAGAAAACACTTACTTTGCATACTTCAGATCATACGCTTCCTGATAGATCTGCACCATCCTTTGCAGCCCCAGCGTATTGAGAGTATCCACATAGGTGCCCCAATCTGCATCCAGATCGACTTGCCCCAACACAAACTGTGCGGCCGACTCACTCAAGTAGTCAGTGATGGACAACTGTAGCTCTGACAATTCAATCGATTGTTCCTCGCTAAAGACAAGTGGTGGAATCGTCTCTTCTACGGGACGACCATATGGCTCCATATTTTCATTTGTGATGCGGTAGAGAACCACTTCCAGATCGTCTGAACCACGCTGTTTTTCACCCAGTCGGAGATGGTTGGGACGATAGCTGGGGCCAATCTGCGCCCAATGATAGTTCTGTGGTTCATTGAACGTCGTATAGCGCTCCCAAATTGCGGGCTCTCCATTCAGCCCAATTGAACCTGCTTCCGCAAAGTTCCACTCTTCGCCAATCCGACCAAAGACAGAATGTAGCGTGACTTCACGTTCATAGAGACCGTCGCACCAGCGAAAAGCCACTTCTGGATAGGCTGTGGTGGCCGAGATCACGCAGTCGCCACTCCTAACACCATAAGGATTGTACGGTGCCTGCCGGAGTCCCGTCGGACCTTCAAGAGGTGGCAATGATGCATATTCGTGCCAGCGTTCACCTGCAATGCTGGCATAGACTGGTGGTGCACCCGCGATGATGGCACCAACCAGCGGCGCTTCTTCGTTTTCTACCAACTGACGGATTTGGGTATGCTCCTGCGTAAAGCTTTCCTCACCAAAAAGACCCGCATCGTATAACCGCTTTAGATAGGCCAACCCATCACGCCAGCCCTCTTGATCCACAATAGAGGAAATCTGACCATTCTCCAAAATCAGATAGCGGTTATTGTTGAATTGCTCGCTAAAAATAAAGGGATTCATCAAGAAGCCGTCTAAGTTGGTGTTCCATCCGGTGGTTGCAGCGGCCAGCGGAATCTCATCTGCCTTGCCGTTGCCATTGGGATCCTGCTCCTTGAAGGCCGTTAGGACAGTAAAGAAATCTTCGGTTGTTTGGGGCATCGTGAGACCCAAATTATCCAACCAGGTCTGATTGATCCAGGCTCGTTGCGAATAGAAACAATGGTAGCATTCATTGACGTGGGGCAGACCGTAGATGTTGCCATCAGGCGACGTGATCAGATCTTCAACGAGGGGGGAGCCTTCAAATACATCATGAATGTGAACACCCTTTTCTTCAATCAGATCGTTCAAAGGCAAAAAGACACCTTGTGCCCCATAGATGGATTGAGTGGATGCATTCACGCCAAAACCCACGATGATGTCGGGAAGATCACCGCTGGCCAAGACCAGATTGAGTTTCTCCTGCTCGGTTCCCGGCGGTGCAATATCAAATTCGATACGCACACCGGTTCTCTCTTCGTACCAATTGGTGAAATAATTGGTCTCAAAATCTTCCACAATGGCATGGCCGCGAATCAGCACATTGAGCGTCACAGGCGTCTCCACAATCGGGTATTGCCCCTTTGCAGTCAGCGCCACGCCCTCATGGGCAGCCCCTTCACCGGCACCAGGGGCATCCGCACTTGGCGTGCATGCAGTAACAAGCAGTCCAAGTACCATGAGCAAACTGACCAGGGTATAAAATCTCTTTGTCATCAAATTCTCCTTTGGTTGATTTGAAATATGAACGATAACTTTTACGAACGAACCTGTTTTTAGCTGACTTCGTAAGTTAGTGCGGTCACTAAACAATATCCTTAGACAGAAGTGTATAAATCGGTCGATAGATACTTCAGATTCAATATTCCTGCTTCATTACCCACAGATAGAACTCCTTTTCTTGGGTAGCCCAACAACGGACATGGAAATTAAGTTCCAAATGGGGCAACTGAATCTTGCTATGTACCTAGATTCTGGACGGGTACCTCGCAACACGCAATACGTATGTCCAATAAACACCAAGTTGTTTTGAATCACCTTACTCTTTAATCGACCCAATCATCATCCCCTTGATAAAGTGCTTTTGCACAAATGGATAGATGATCAGAACCGGAATGGTCGCAACCATGATCAACGAATATTTCAACAGCTCGCGTAATCCTTCGCGCGCCACCAGATCATCTGTATCCATCAACATGGATGCATCGACGCTATTCAGAATCAAGATCTCGCGCAGAACAATTTGCAAGGGAAAAAGCGCCTGATCCTTTAGATAGATGAGCGCATTAAAATAAGTATTCCAGTGATTCACCGCATAGAAAAGCGCCAATACAGCAATAATCGGTCGAGAAAGGGGAAGCACGATGCTCAGGACAAAACGGAAATCGTTGCATCCATCCATCTGCGCCGCATCCAGCAATTCACGCGGAATGGTCGTACGGAAAAAGGTGATTGCGATCAATAAGTTCCAAATCCCAATAGCTGTTGGTAAAATCATGGCCGAACGGGTATTGAGCAACCCCAAGTTCTGTACCAGCAGATAGGTTGGGATTAAGCCACCACTAAAAAGCATGGTAAACAAGAATAGAAAGATGAAAAACTTACGCCCAACCAGATCCGAACGCGAGAGCGGATACGCGGCGATGATCGTCATGAAGATATTGAACGCTGTCCCCACGACCGTATAGAAGATCGAGTTGCCAAAACCCATCCATACTTTACGATGCTCAAAAATTGCGCGATATCCCTCCAAACTAAAGTCAACGGGCAAAAGCTTGACGCGTCCCGCCATGACGGCTTGCGGTGAACTGAAGGAAGAGCTCACAATAAAAACCAGGGGCAACAGAATCACAATCAGGATCAGCGTCAAGATCGTATAGTTTGTGATAGTAAAAGCGCGATCAACACCACTGTCGCGCATGTGACTTAACGTTTCTTGATTGGCAGCCATATTTACCACACCCCATGTCCGGTCAGACGATTTGCAACTCGGTTCACAGCGATCAAGAGTAGTAGTCCAATCACCGCTTTGAGCAAGCCAATGGCAGATGCATATGAAAAATCGAGAACGGGTGACAGCAGCCCTACCCGATAAACATAGGTATTGATCACCTCTGCCACACTCAGATTAAGCGTATTCTGCATCAAATAGACCTTCTCAAAAGCCACATCCAGCACTTGCCCCGTATTCAAGACCAGAAGCAGGACAGCCGTTGGCATCAACCCCGGCAGATCGATGTGGCGCATCCGCTGCAGTTTGTTTGCACCATCTACTACGGCAGCTTCATGTAGTGTGGGATCAATCGTGGCCAAAACGGCAAGGTAGATAATTGATTGGAACCCCAAGTGCTGCCAAACATTGGACCAGACAAAGACATGGCGGAAAGCGCTTGCTGCCCCCATCCAGTTGGGTGGGTCGGCCCCGATTGCGTTGGCCAGCACCGCCGTAAACCCCACACGTGGGTGGAGGAACTGAAAGAGCATGCCCACAATCACAACCGTCGAAATAAAATGAGGTGCATAGGTGATCATCTGTACCGCGCTCTTGAAGAAACGCTGACGCACCTGATTCAGACTTAGGGCCAAAATGATTGGTAACGGAAAACCAGCAATGAGCGAATAGAAGCTGATGATGATCGTATTCATCACCACTGGCTGAAATTTGGGCGAATCAATGAAGCGCTCGAAATTCGCAAACCCCACCCAAGGACTTCCCCAAATTCCCTTCACGATCGAATATTTCTTGAACGCAATTTGCGCACCATACATCGGTCCATACTTAAAAGTCAAGAGATAGATCAGAGGCAAAAGCAGCAACAAATAAAGCTGCCAATTCCGCCGAATCCGCAGCCAAAGAGAGTAGAGCTCTGTTTTACGGGGCAGCACTGAATTGCGCTGTGTCTCTGGTCTATAAGTACCAGCGAGTTCACGGGCCGTTGCCATAATATACTTATCGTCCTCTTATTCGTATTCCTACTACTCGTGTTACGACTTTTCCAGCTCAACAGGATCTCATGTGGTTGACCCGCTTTGGTTTCGATACAACTTCGTCACTCAACCAGCGCCAGTCTTTCGTCTCATCGTCAACCATATGAAAGCCCAAAGAGCCACTCTTCTTTGCATTGAAAACATACACCAAACCATCTAACCATCCGCAAACGGAAAGGTTCCCGCATACCCTAACGTCTCTAACGTAAACTGCGGATTGCTGACAAAATGAATCCCTGGATACATGGGATTCTGTTGATAATGAAGCACAATATTGGCCCAAATCTCTCCCTCAGGATCCGGTCCCAACTTTGCTCCTTGATGCGGAACATGACTATAGAAAACGACTGCATCGCCTGCTTTCGGATATAGATTGACATGCTCTTGATTATCGCACCAGACCTGGAACGGATTTGTGCGATCCTCTGTATACCCCATATGGGCCACCATCTCGTCTGGAATTGGTTGATGCATGTAATTCTTAAGAAAAGTCAGTCGCGCCCGCTCAGGCCCGTTATCAGTCAGGTAAAAGGTTGTATTCATACACAAGGCACGTACCGGACTCTCCGCCTCGGATTTCTCATCCTGGTAATAGTAGTCATAGAAATCCATATGCCACTCTTGCGTATAATCAGACGGATTGACATGGGCGCGCAGGCTCCGCAACTGGCACTGTTTGCCTAAAACGGTTCTCAGAAATGGCGCGCTGGCGGGATGAGCCAACAAATCTTTGGTCAGTTCAGGCTGAAGAGCCAATAGCTTCTCAAACACCACATTGCCCACGCCGTTGCTGATCTCATATTCTCCACGATCATACATTGCGTAGAGGATCTCTTTCCACTTGGCAACCGTATCCGCATCCAGGACTTGTGGGAGCAGTAGAAAACCGTCACGTTTCAACTGCTCCAGATTTTGTTCAAAGGTATTATTTTCCATCGGATTGTTCCTTTGCATTTTGCCGTAGTGGTTACAGAGTACGTGATGTGATTGGGGTAGATATCTGCTCGTAGCCTGAGAATCTCATCTCAACCGCAAGTCGTTCGTTAACGGTGAACCACTACCAATCTTTCCATTCCTCTTGATGGATCAATTCCCATCCCCTGTAAACGAGAATCAGATTCTTTATCGCGACCTGTTCAGACACTTTTTGAATTCGCTCATCCTGCGCATACAGTTGAATCTGTTTTTTTGCATTGCTGATCTCTGTCTCTAATTTCTGCTCAGTATATTGGCTACTCGAAATATACTTAAGCTCAATCAGATAGCCAAACTTCATATCCGTATAGCGCGCTAGAAACGGTTCCAGATAGAGATCAACAAAACCGCCACCCATCTCCCGTTCCGACCAAGTCAGAAAGAAATGGGTAATATTCAGATAGGCCAGCAAAAAGCCCTGGATCATCTTTTCCCCATCGAGATAATCCCGCACCGAGGCTTGCTGCTGAATTTCATTCTTGAGAAAATCAAAAACAGCCTCCCATTCACCACGATAGGCCATGCCGCGAATCAATTTTGAGAGGTGCCACAAATCGAGACGAAAGACGTTCACGTCCTGAAATCCATCGCGGATGTGGCTATAGAGCAAATACTTGACCGTGAAATTTGGAATGCGAAGTAAGGGTTCTCCCTCTTGCTCGCCTGCAAAATTGAGTAAGCCAAAGTAATATAGGAGAGAAATAAAGTTTTCGCGTGCCAACAAACGCTTTAGTGGAAAACTGAGAACCACATTCGAAATTGTCTGTCCCGTCTCAATAATCTCTTGAAGCTGACTAAAGTTGCCGTTCAATTGCGGATCGACTGTCACAAGATGCTGCAATTTTCCATAGTCAATGCGCACATTCTGATCAATCAAGTCATCGGGCAAGCGATGGGTGCTGCGAACATGCTCCAGAAAATAGAGAACCATATCGGGATTGAAGACTGATCTGTCAACATTTTTAGCAAACTTGTAATTATTATACCAATTCTTCATCAACTCCAAGTGCAATTCCAATTCAATCGGAAGCCCGCCAACATCACGGTAATGGCGCATTATCTCGATGACTTCTACTTCGTTAAACCCCACCAGTTCGTTGAAATTGGGGTTCAACGAGATATTTGTTCCAATATTGAAGCCACTCGTGACATCGTCCATCGTGATAGGTGAGACGCCCGTAATAAACATCCGCGTCAGACCTGCAATTTGTCCGCCCGTTGCTCCCTTGAGCAGATTGAAGAAGAAACGAAAAAAGTCCCCACCATGAGTTAGATTGTGGTAAGCCTCTTCCCCTTCGGTACTCAGGATCGTATTGGCAAAATTGTCATATTCATCAATAAAGAGGTAGATCTTCAACTTTTGCCGATAGGCGTGAAAGAAAATTTCTCTTAATTGGGCATCTACAGTAGATAGTGTCAGAATTTCCCGTTCTACCTCTGGATCGAAAAAACGTTTATACCGTACCAAAAAATCACGAATAACCGCATGCCCATTCTCTTCGAAAGACTGCTGTACATACTGTATATCCGGATTGACCATCGAAAAGTTAAAAAAGATGGTCAAGTAGCTATGGCGATCAGCGGTGGGATGTTCGCCAATGTAAGTGCCACCAAATAACGCATCAAACTCGTCTTTCAAGTTGATGTCGTAGTAGTGTTGCAGCAAGGAAAGCCAGAGCGACTTCCCCGTACGACGCGGTCGAATGAAGAAGAGATAGTAAGGCGCAGCTTCAATCAGCGGGATGTGCTGCGTCTTGTCTACATAATAACAGTTCTCCTCACGGATGCGTCGATAATCGGCAACACCATATGGGATTCGTTTCGCCACTGCCTTCGTCATGACTAATCCATCTTTTCGTCAATAGCACAGCGGTTTATCTCGTTAACTACCTCTGAGAAACGGCTTGATACCTGATGCAAACTGCTGCTGGCATTTACTAGGCTGGCACTTCCTCTGCTTGCCCCGACTCATGTGATCGAATTGCGGCCTCGATAATCTCTTGGACAGCCAGTCCATCCTTACCAGAAGCATCAATTTCTTCCCGCGGGACACCTGCATCGACTTGCTCCAGCCAACGTCCGATGCGATTCGTGAACGTGGCATTAAAACCGCTCAAGCCCCCCATAATACTGTTGCGAATCACGGTCAGTTCATCACTTTGACGCGGATAAAGGGTCAGTTCTTGATAGCAATTATCCAAGACAAAACGCCCGCCCGTGCCCATCACCTCGCAGCGTTCCAAGTTGTGGCGCGGATTGGTATCGTAGCTGCCGGTCAGATGACCAACCACACCATTGGCAAATTCCAGGTTCATCTGCATGTTGGAGTAGCAGATACGCTCCGGCGCCTTGTTGAAAAAGGCATGAACGCGCTTCACGTCGCCGCAAAAGTAGCGCATGATATCGAGCGAGTGGGGATGTAACGCACGCGCGTGAAACCAGGGCGACGTCTCGTTGGGATTGCCTATCCACATGGTCATGTTCATCAGGAGCAGATCGCCCAACTTCCCCTCATTCACCCATTCCTTGGCCTTAGCTGCTGGCGGCACAAAGCGATGGTTCAGGTTGATGCCAAAATAGACGCCTTTCTCGTCAGCCTTGGCCACCATCTCGCGAGCCTTGACAATGTCATTGGAAATGGGCTTTTTGCAGAGCACATGTTTGCCTGCTTCCAAACATTCCATAACTGGTTCATAGTGATGACCACCATTTTCTGGCCCCGCTGTCGTAACGCTGATCGCGTCAATCTCTGCATTCTTGAGTAAATCCGCTACGGAATAGTAGGCCGGTACACCGAAGCGCTCGGCCGCTTTATCTGCTGGCTCTTTGGCCATATCACAGACAGCCACCAATTTGGCCAAGTCGTTTGTTTCATAAACGGATGCATGTGTATTACCGATTCCTCCCATCCCAATGACGGCGGTCTTAAGCATAATGGTCACTCCTTTTTCTTGAAGGGTCTAATTGGTCATAATTGTTTGTGGTAATAGTTTGTTGGCGATTGTCTATCCAGCAAATTATCCATTCGTTCATGCCTTTGTCACAATCGCTTTCCACAGATAGCGGCGCAGTCAGATCACAACACCCTCCGATCCACCATATTCGACAAAAATACGCTCCAAGGTTGGGCGTATCTCCTCCAGAGTTGGAACTTCATCCGGTGTATACCCCCATGCAAGCCAAACATAAAGCTGTTCTGGGTCGGAAAATACCTCTGGTACATCAAAACTCCACCAGCTGTGCAGAGTCAGCCCCGCTTCTTCTAGGCGCTCTTCAATCGATGTGCGTGCCCAATGATCGGGCGGAGGCTTCCACTGAAACGCAGTTGGTAACTGAGAACGCCACGGGGTTAGAGGAACGCCATCCGGTACAAGCATCAGCATCGTCGCACCTGATCGAGCGACGCGTGGCGCATCTAAAATCCAGTGAAATGGACCTTTGCTACAGATGAGCAGGTTGAACGAATTATCTTCAGCGGGCAGTCGTGGTTTTCCACCATTTGCGTCAGAAGAAGAATCGTGGCAGACAAACGTGAGGTTGCTCAAGCCGCGATCTCTCGCAGCCTGCTGTGCCGATTCAATCCAATCAGGAATTCGATCGTAGGCCAAAATCGAACGGCAGTCTGGTGCCAGGCTTAACGCCACCTCGCCATGCGCACATGCGACATCCAGGATATCACTTTCTGGCGTGAGATGCTGACGTACTAACGGTAGATATTCATCTTCGCCATTTCATGTACCCAACTGCGACTGCCAGGGATAATGATATCCTTCTTGAAGTGTCGCTAATCGATCATACCATGCTGGTGAATGGGGAACTATGCGCTCATTTGTATCCATATTGCTCATACGTTGCTGTGACTTTCTCTCGACTCTATCACCCAGAATAATTTTGTCCCTCCGCTGATCTAAGAAACGTAGAACAGAGCTTTTCTGGGGAAATGTTATAGGAGGAAATCGAACAGATTGGAAGTTGGGAACTTTCTGTAAGTATAGCACATATAAAGGAATTCTAAAATGGGATTGCTCTCGAACAGAAAGTATACGCTCAGCAAAACGAATCAAACGACACTCAACTAAATTATTGAAACTGTGCATTGGTTTAATATAATGAATGTCGTACCTGCTTTCGGCCTCCCCATAAAGGTATTCGGATCATGTCAAAACAAAATATTCATATCCTAACCTTGTTCAGTGCATTCATGCTAGCGTTGGTTGGTTTCGCAGCGCAGTGGATTCCTGTCAGCACAAAGACCTCGGCGCTCTTAAAGATTTACTGGGTAGACGCCGACATAAACAGGATTCTACGTGCCAATTCGGATGGCACAGGGAAAGAAGAACTAATCACGTCTGGTCTCCCCGGCCCGATAGGCATCGCAGCCGATACCGTAGGGGGCAAGATTTATTGGGTCGACAATAGCGTGAATCAAATCCAGTATGCCAATTTGGACGGTTCGGACGTCAAACCCCTCATCTTTTCTGGTCTAAGAAACCCACTTGACATAACATTAGACACGATAGAGAACAAAATATATTGGGTTGAAGGTGCTCCAAGCAGGAAGATCCGGCGCGCCGATTTAGATGGTACAGGCGTAGAAACTCTCGTCACGATTGGTTCTCAGCCAAGCAGCCTTGCTTTGGATCTAGTTCGCGGGAAGATCTACTGGGTAGATTGGATTGCCAGCAGGCTTTATCGTGCCAATCTGGATGGAACTGCTGTAGAGGGTTTGATTACCACGGGTATCACCGGACCAAACAGCATTGCTGTGGATTCAGTCGGTGAGAAGATATATTGGACGGATTGGCACGCAGATAAGATCCAGCGTTCCAATCTGGACGGTACCTCTATCGAAGACCTGGTCACGGGTCTGGCAACGCCAGATGGCATTGCACTAGACGTTGCCAATGGCAAGATGTATTGGGCCGACCGGGACACGGGCAAGATCCAACGAGCGAATCTCAACGGGACAGGCGTCGAAGATCTGGTTACTGGTCTACCAGATCCAGCTTCGATTGCGTTGGTGCCAGATAGTCGTGACAATCCGACAGAAACACCTAAGGCTACACCTGGCGCCACGACAGTAGATCCCCCTACATCAACACCAACACCTAGAAAAATAGGAACGCCAGTCGTACCACCAACTTCGACCCCGACAGAAACGCCGGCTCATTCTCCAGACCTCTACGAAGAGGACGATTTATGCCTCCAAGGTAGCTCGATCAGTCCAGATGGCTCTATCCAGCACCACACCTTTCATCCTGGAGAAAAAGCAGACGTGGATTGGGTACGCTTCGAGAGCGAAAAGGACATAGAGTATCTTATTGAGGCGCATGTCCCACCCACTTCGAAAGCCGACGTCGTCTTAGAGGTTTACGCAGAATGTGCGAGCATACCAACGGGCGGCCAGGACTATGCCTTCAGCCCTGATGTACGTCTAAAGTTCAGAGCACCCAAGACAGGATCGCTCTTCCTCAAGCTGACCAATCACGATCCCGAGGAAGCGGGCGATGAGTTCAGATATGATCTATCGGTACGGTCGTTAAGAAATACTTCTTCTCCAGGGGCATTGATCTTGGTCGCCGGCAGCATCCACAGCGATGACCTCGTACAACCCAACATTTACCATGTAACAGATACAGTCTATCAGCTCTTCAAGAATAATGGATATACCGATGAACGGATCTTCTATCTTGCGCCAGATCGCAGCCACCGTCCAGATGTTGATGCATTGGCTACTGTCGGTAACCTCAAAGCAGCCATCACGGAATGGGCGGTCGACAAGGTGGGAACAGATCGGGCCTTGACAATTTACATCATGGATCACGGGAGCCGCGAGTTTGTCTATTTGGATAAGCAACGGGGTGAATGGGTAACGCCAGCTCAATTGGATCAATGGTTGCATGAAGTAGAAGAAGCCCATTTGGGACTCAACGTTAACGTGATCATCGAAGCTTGTTATGCAGGCAGCTTTATTAGCGAACCCAAAAGCATCAGCAAACCGGAACGGGTCATCATCACATCCTCTAATGATGATGGCTTAGCCTGGGCGTCCGAGGATGGGGCCCACTTCTCTGATCATTTTTTGGATGCATTGGGACGTGGCGAAAGTCTTTACACGAGCTTTCGTGGAGCACAGATTGCAGCTCAAATGGCCAATCCGAACCAAAGTCCTTGGTTGGATGGTGATGGAGACGGCAATGCCGATGCGGATGGGAGTCACACAGTGGCGGCGCAGCGTGGCTTCGCTTTTGCCGGAACCTTTCCCGACGATGTCTGGCCTCCCTACATCGTGCAGGTTGAACCAATTGTTGTCAAGAATGGACGAGGTCGTCTACGCATAGAAGTACGTGACGATGTCCAAGTTGATGATGTGTGGGCTGTGATCTACGGACCCGACTATACCCCGCCGGTCGAGAGTGATGCACTCATTCAAGACACGCTCCCGACAGCAAAACTACTGGATCAGGGCAACAACTGGTACGGCGCATTTTACGATGGATTCAACCAATCAGGCATCTACAGGATTGTTCTTCATGCCGAAGACAATCAAGGAAGCCTTGCGAGACCGATGGTCATTGAGATCAAAGTAGGCGGTCAAAACGGGCACCACATTTTCCTGCCCATCGTTTCTCAATAGCTTGATTCCTCAATTCTCAACTCACGCAGCAGCAAATAGAGCGGCAATCCAAGCGACACGCCGACCGTCAACGTACCCAATATGGGTAGCCACAGATGTTGGATCTGATTACGCTGCCCATCGCTGCTGATAAATACAAAGAGGACCATTGCCGATACAACAACGTCAAGCCAACCAAACAATGCCAGACGTGACGAAACAATCTGGTCAAGCAGCAACTGTAGGTCTAGCCCGTGCTCAACCAACCACGGAATGAATTGAGAATAGGGCAGAATCGTGCCAAGAATGCAGAGGAGTATATAGGGATGTTTGGGTTTCATCTTGAACAATAGCCATTAGGGTAAGGTGGCGAAAAGGAAACAAGGTGAACTTGCTCGTCTGCCTTCCGCCCCACCACCTTACCACCTTTCACCCGGCCACCTTGTCATTTCTAAACCATCTGCGCCGCACCTTTCGGTTGCACCGCATTTTCCTGATAAGAACGATCCCGCTCCGCAATCTTAAGCCCAAGGTCGCGCCAGTAATATTGAAGTTCGGGTTGTGTCCAGCCCTCATAGATCTCGTCCCAACTGAGCCGCATGTAGTGAGGTTCAAGGCCATCTCCAACGATTGGCTGCGAAACGCCTTGATAGCGATAGTCGACTGAGATACGCAGTGTATCCTTTGTGCGATTGGGCAACGCTTTGTGGACTGTATGACTATGGAAGAAGAGGACATCGCCCGCACGAAAATCGCTCCCATGCCAGACAAGATTGAGCGGTCCTGTATCAACACCAAGTCCACCTGCACCAGTCGCTCGGTGGACCGGCAACACATCCTGTTGATGCGAACCGGCCAACACAACCAAGCTGCCCATGTGCTGGGGACAATCGCTCAGAGGAAACCAGCAGGTATAGGTTTCAGCCGTCCCTTGAATGTGGACGAAGTCCTGATGGGGGGGTGTCGTAAAGTGTTCGGCCTGGGGGTAGGCAATCCGCGCTATGTTACGTGGATGGACAAAGGGTGTGTCTTGGGTAAGGATCTCGATCACATTTAGAAGTTCAGGACGATGAGCCAATCCATGAAAAAGCTCAAGTTTCTGCAGCGGATCATAAACTTCCCAGAAAGCATCCTCACCCTCCAATCGCACCGGCTCCTTTGCCCGACCATCGTCGTGGGCCCACTCATGCTCCTTACAGAGATTCATAATGGAGTCATAAACCTCGCCGACGACAGCGCGCGTCAAGAGCCCTGGCAAAAAGAGATAACCGTTCTTTTTCATTGTGGCCCGCAATTGGTCAGGTGTCTCTAGCAAATCCTTTGCATTTATAAAAGGTCCCATCTGTTCAGACATTGTGTCTCCTTTGCATCTTGCGTATTGCGTGTTGCGTTGCACTCGTGAAGCAATTTGTTGCGCTGCAAGCTTATATGTCGCACTAGATCATGAGTTCAAAATAAGTTCGTCGGTTCTATATACCACCTATCAGAATTGTATTTGCAACACGATGCTTCTCCGTTTACCTAGTTGTGAACCTTAATCAGCTATCCGTTGCTTAAGCCAATCCTGAAGACCTAACTACATTGTTGAACAGTTCACGCAATACGCATCACGCAATATCTCATTACATACAAACCCTATCGTAACAAGCCGGGAGCATCTTAACGACGCGCATATTCCTTTGTTCGATGATAAACCAACGGATTCTGACTTTCATCCTCTAGCACATCGCCAATTTCCAACTTGGCCATTTGCTCTTTGCTCAAAATGTTCTGCTGGCCGTTAAAGGTGCAGCCATCGGGCATAAAGCCACAAGTCATGGCGCGACGATAACCAGGGGTCATATTGGCACCAGCGCCATGCGCACAGAGTCCATTGTGGAATGAACATGATCCCGCTTTCATTGGAGCAGAGATAGCTTTGGTATTAGCCCATTGGGGGTAAATTTTAAAGAGATCAGCGATGTTTTCACCAATGCTGGCATTGTCAAAGGTCGCCGTCTTGTGAGAGCCGGGGATAAAGTAGAGACAGCCATTTTCCAGCGTGGCATCATCCAGTGCGATCCAGATGCTGAGCGTGTCGCGCGAGTAGTAGGACCAATAAGGGTTGTCCAAGTGCCAGCCCGTCGGATTGGCCCAGGGTTGCTTGATCAGTGCCTGATCGTGCCAGATACGCATGCCGTCGACGCCAGCCAATTCCGTGGCCATCTTGCCAATGCGGGAATCGAGCATCAGCTTGCGTACTTTCTCGTTGCTTTGCCACAAATTTACGCGTTGAATAAAGACCTGATTATAGTATTTTTCCTCTTCCTCATCCGTCATGTCGGGTTGATGTAGGATGCGTGTGCGACCTCGTTCTTCCACTGCCTCATCAACCGCCTCACGCCAACTTTTCAACTCGTCTGGTGTCAAAAAGTCATCGATCACAACAAACCCATTTACCTGGTAATAATCAATCTGGTCTTGTGTAAGGTTAGTGTTCATGGTTTCTCCCTGGATGTTCAATTTACTGGTTTCATTTAGCAGGATCGAGTTCGACTGGTGTTATTCAACTCAGCCCCGAACCCCTTCGTCAATCCACCATCATCCAATCGCCTCCCCCATCTTAATTGCATGAAAGACACGTAGCCGCGACAGCAACCAGGCAACGCCCAACGTAATCAAGAGAGAAGCGCCTAGCAGAGCCGATACGGCCAGCGTCACGTCACGCCAAGCAATCACAACAATAAAGGGTGGGATCAAATCTGCCTCAGTATACCCGATCTGCATAAAGGGGATAAATAGTTGACTGGTGATGAGGCCCAGCAGCGCACCGCCAAGAATTCCAAGCGTTGTTGTCAATGTCTGTTCACCAGCCAATGCAACAGCAATCTGCCGCGACGAGAGTCCAATCGCTCGCATGATGCCCATTTGGATAAAGCGGCGACGATACATCAAAAAGGCGTGGGTCGCCAGGGCCAAAATGCTTAAGGCCGTTGTCGCAATAAACCCCAACGAGAGAAACCCAAACAGCCCGATTCGCTCGGGTCGTTGCTGTTCATGGGCAATCTCTTCGCGTACATCGGTCAAATCGAGAATCTCGAACCCAACCTCCTCTAGTCCTGCTGTCAAGGTGGATGCATCCACCTGTTCATCTACCTTGAGCCAAACATGATAGGGGAGCGGTCCACCTAACTGAGTGAAGATATACTCCAGATTCACGACGAAGAATTCTGCCACTGTTGGATAGGCGGTTGGAAAGAGATCCACGGGCCCGACAATCTTAAAGAAGAGAGCCTGGCTACTCCCTGCAACCAGCCCCCGTACTTCCAGCGAGTCGCCGATTTGCAATCCCGTTTGGTCGAGAAATTCATCCCGCACGAGAATCCCCGCATCATCAAGGGCAAGCTCATTCATCAACGTTCCCAAAGGCCACTGGGCGAAATCACGCCGAAAATAGGCGACTCGGGGCCAATCGATCCGGTCGATTCCGTATAGCTCAACTTTCACTGACTGATTGGGCAAACGTACGTGGGCGGGAAATCGCCCGACCCTGGCTACCTCTTGCACACCGGCCACTCGTCTATGTTCTTGCAACGGTGGAATTGCCCAACCAACTGGTCCCTCCCGTTCCGTGGTCTGATTGAGCGTCGTTGTGCTTGCCTGGCGCTGTATCTCGCCTCCCTCACTTGTCGAAGCACCATACCGACCTGCCTTTTCGACCACTGCAATCTGTGCACCGACTTGATAAAACATACGCTCCACCAAATTGTCGTCTAGCGTGCGTGCAACGGATGTGACAAAGGTCCCAAGGCCGGCGGTCAGCGTCAGCAACATCAAAAGCGTTCGATATTGATGACTGTTGCGAGCCAGCCCTTGAATCGACAGCAAGAGCGTTATACCGGGCAACGACTGGATCACTCGTTCAAGCAAGTGTAACGCTGCTGGAATCAGGTGGAGATAGAGACGTACGCCAGCAAGCAAGAAGAGACTGGGTGCCAAAAAGAGCAGCGGATTCTCCCACGGATCGACGCCTTCGCCCCATTCAAGTTGCGTGATCCGACCCTGCTGATCCAACAAGTAGTAACCATAAATGGCTGCAACGAAGATCAGCAAATCGATCCCAAACGTCATGCCCAAAGAGCGAAGAGACTGTCGCCCAACCATCTGTTTTGCCGCCACAATTGTAAGCCTTGCCGAACGGTAAGCGGGTAAAAGCGTCACGCCTAGGGCCAATATCAATGCCATAAACGCATATTGAATGCTTTCCCGCGTCACGCTCATCAACAAAGGCGTTGTACGATTAAAAGTCATAAACTGGCGCGTACCGCCCATTGCTTGGGCCGCCAACCATCCAAGCGGCAGGCCCAGGATCAACGCAAGGAAGGCCAACGTCACCGCTTGCAGCACATAGGTTGTGATAATCTGACCGCTGCCGCTGCCGCGACTCTTCAAGATCGAAATCTCGACCTGCTGTCGTTCGACCATGCTACTTGCCGTCAGGGCAATAAAGAGCAGAATAAGGCCAATGACCGGCAGACCCAACAGCAAAATCAACGCTGACTGGGCCGAAACTGTCAATTGATAACGAATCAAGGCTGATTCGGGCAAGAGCGTGAGACGGGTGCCCGGCAGGAGAATGCCTATCTGTGTCTCAACTTGCCGCATCCGGCGCAAAAAGGCAGCCACATTCTCCGCACGCACATTCCCACCATCCAGTGACTCATACCAACTCAGTTCATAGAGCGGACGCGGGATATGTCGGCCGAGTAGACCGATATAGAGCTCTTCATTGACCAGTAGGGTCTCTCGAAAGGCCCTGGATGAAATATACCAGAAGGCAGAATCTGGCGTTCGAGCGTGCCAGATCCCAGCGATGCGAACGGGCAGCGTGAATGGCGCGCGATCTGTTGATGGTGTCACACCTGAAGGGTTGAAGAGTGAATAAATCTCTCCGACCTGCAATCCCAGTTCATCGGCAAAGTCATCGGCAACCAATACCTCGACTGGCTCACCCGGCGACCAATTTGGAGAGGGCATGGTTCCTTCTAACAGGCTAATTTGATCACCCAAACTTGTAATGAACCCAAGATTCACCCAACTCAGAGATTCACGACCACGGCCATAGGTACCAGGTATCGTTGGGAATAACTGGAAGAGATCGCTACGCACAAAGTGCATACGAGTCCGTACAGGTAAGCGTAAAGCAGAAGGAAATTCAAATTGAAAATAGTTTCGGAGCGCAAGATATCCATCCCAGCGAACGGGATAGCCGCCAAGAAGAACAGGGTCAGATTGATTGTCAGTGGATACAAAAAGAAAACCAAATGCCGGACGTCGGCTTGACTCTTCGGTCTGCAACTCTTGCCGCAAGAGTGCCTGATTGATGGCATCTGTATACATGGGAATTGCGGAGACAAGCGCCACCGTTGCCAGCCAACCGACGAGGAGCGCCAAGGTCAACGCCGGCTCATGCAGCATCCGTCGATGGACAAGCGCCCACAATGCCATGAGATGTCGAATCGAACGGTAGAGGTGCAACTTGTCACTCTATGTCATTTTACAAGCCCTTAATCAGCAGGCCGCAATCGTAGATTCTTCACTTCGTGGGTGCTTCGCACCCACGAAGTGAGCGGAATGACACGATAGCCGTCAACTGTTAATGACATTAACCCACTACCCTATGCCTTCAACGCACCAGACGTCAACCCTTCGATGAAATACTGCATTGTGAAGGTAAATAAGACGATCAAGGGAATGGATGCAATGACATACCCTGCAAACATGGGCCCCCATTGCTGGAGCCCACTATAGGCACTGCCAAAACTGACAATGCCGACCGAGATGGTCCAAAGGCTGTCATTCGGAATTGTCACCAATGGCCAAATGTAATCGTTCCAGGTGCTCAAGACGTTCATGATTGCAACGGTAATCAGCATGGGTTTGGAGAGTGGGAGCGCAATGCGTGCAAAAATTTGAAAGGTTGTGGCGCCATCTAATCGAGCGGCTTCGAAAAGTTCTTCGGGCAACGAAGCAATGAAGCTGCGAAGGATAAAGATGGCAAAGATTTGTCCTCCTGCAATGTAGGGCAAAATCAGGGCCCAATAGGTGTTGATCAACCCCAAATCTTTGACCAACAAGAACGCTGGTACAAGCGTCAACACGCTGGGAATCATCAGAAGTGCCAGGATCATCAGAAATAAGAATTCACGGCCTGGGAAGTTAAAGCGAGCAAAGACAAAGGCGGAGATACTCGCAATTCCCAGTACGCCGACCATCGAAACCCCGGAAACGATCAAGCTGTTGAGCATATATTTGCCCACGATCGACCACGCATCTCGATAGTTGGCGAGTTCGGGTTGCCAGGGAACCCCCCAAAACTGATGCATGAATTCAACCGTTGGGCGAAATGATGTAACGAGCAAGAAGACATAGGGAAGAAAAGTAAAGATGGCCAAAACGCCCAAAATTATATGGATGGGGAAATCGTGACGAAGGGTCCGACTCATGATCCTATGCTCCACTATATTCAACGCTGGAACGCAGATATCGGTTGTTTAGATAGGTCAAAACGAGCGTCATCAAAAAGAGAATGGTGCCGATTGCACAAGCATATCCCATTTTGTTGTAAGCCATCGCGTTGCGATAGAGATAAAGACCCGGCACCATTGTTTTGGTCCCTGGTCCACCATTGGTCATCACCAAAATCGTGGCAAAATTCTGAAAGGCGTGAATGATCGTCAAGATCACGACCAGCTTGATTTGCGAAAGCACCATCGGAATTTCGACGAACCAAAAGCGTTGCCGCGTCGATGCACCGTCAATGGCCGATGAAGATAATTGCATAAAGTGCGAGTTTAAAATCTCCCAACCAGGGCCTTTGCCAGGATTCAAGGCCGATCAATTCAAGCATCTGATTGAGCAGACCGATATTGGGACTGTACACAAACTTCCAAATCATTAACACCACAATCCCGGGCACCACCATCGGAACCACCAATAAAATTCGGTAAAAATAGGCCATCGTAAAGCTGCGAAGATGAAAGATAAAAGCTGCTGCCAGGAGTGGGAGCGTCAAGTTGATCAGCACAAGTGCCACAGTCAAGATCGCCAAGTGCCCAAATGACTCCCACAGAATCTTATCGCTCCACATCTGCACAAAATTGCTAAACCCAATAAACTTCTTGACGTTGGCACCATTCCACAAAAATGCACTGTGATAAAGCGCTGATGCTGCCGGATAGTAGTTAAAGATAAAAAGCAACACAAAAGTCGGTATTAACCAAAGATAACTCTCTCGATATCGACCAATACGAGCCCCCAAAGAATTTCTGTTTGCCCGACTCGCCGCCGATAAATTTGTCGTAGCGGTTAACTCTGCCATAGTCAATCCTGATTCATCTTACTTACTACATCTGTACTAGGACACTGTCATAAAAAAATTATCATAGTAGGTCCGATTTGGAATCGGACAAATGTCCAAGTCGTCCCTCAAAATGCTTGAATCCGACTAGTCACCATACTCGTCACATTGCAAATGTGACCTACGAGTTGGTCGTCTAAGCTAGCACAACTTTCATGACACTGTACTGGTATCTTCCCAATAAAATCGGGGAAGACCTTCCTAAAAGCGGTCAAGAATTAGAGATTATAAGGAATCAGAAGATGGGACACGAATGAACACAGATTTCACGGATTGACTCTGGGATAATCCGTGTCCTATTTTTCAATCCCTA
The DNA here is from genome assembly GCA_019217005.1 of Chloroflexi bacterium TSY. The sequence continues at coordinate 60,164 of JAHBNG010000011.1, read as the reverse complement.
TAATGTCTATTGTTAAACATTCAAGTCGATTTCTGACCGCTTTCTGGGAAGGTCGGTCTTGTTCAATCTTCTCTGACTGGACGGTCTACAATTCAACCTATCCGCTCAATCTGCTCCAAAATCCGCGTCTACCCTTCGCCCCAATCTGGATGTTCCTGCAAAAGCTGCTCAGTCGCCAATTCCATCTCGCCTTGAATTGTGGTCGACATCTCCTCCGCTGTGATCTCTCCCGCCATAAACTGCTGCAAATTGTTCCACATGGCATCCACAAATTCACGGGTTAACATACTATCAAACGGCTCAATGCGCTCAGCCCCAAAGTTGACCAACATATCGGTATAGACTGAGAGAGTTGGATCTGCACTGCGGTATCTTTGACGCCAGGTGCAAAGCCACCGTGGTCATTCAACGCAAAGATCAAATTTGGTGGAGCTGTTAGGAAATGGAGCCAATCAATTGTATCATCCAAAACACCTCGTTCTTCAGCCAGCGTGGTCGTAATATATTGGAAGACACCACCAACACCAGCCATTGCGGGGAAGTCGAGACCACCAAACTCAGACGTTTCGGTGGTCACCGTTGGCATCTTGGGGAAGATCCCCCATTCGAAGTCAATGAGCGGGTCGTTGCGCACAGGCTTGTTCATCCAACTGCCCAACCAGGCCACGGCTGCTTCACCCTCCGACCACAGGCGGAATACATCGTCGCTCGGCAGTGCCCAGAAGCCGTCTGGGTAGTAGACAGACCATTCTTTCATCAGCCGCAACATTTCAAGCCATTCAGGATCTGTTGCCGCATAACGTCCGTCACGGATTGCACGGACCATTGCGGGTGGTTGCAAGTTCTCACCAGGCTTAAAGGTACGTTCAACCTCTGTACCGCCTGAAATTGTCGTCATCTTGTGATCATATAGGACATCCTGGAAAACACGAGTCGTCCAGCTTCCATAAAGCGGCGTCCCACCAGCAAGATCGTAACTCACAGAGAAGGGTGTGTGTCCAGCATCTTGGAGCGTCTGCTGCACACCGAGATAATCAGACCAAATATCCGGCACATCGACACCAACCTCTTCAAACAAGGTCTTGTTATAGAAGAAGCCTGTGCCTACGATATCACCCGTGATCAAATAGATATGTCCATCCGGTGCTGTCCCGCTGGCAATGACGGGTCCTTGGAACGTATCTTTCCAGGTGTCATAGCCTTCCACATAAGGATTGGGTTGAGACAGATAGGGATCCAGATTGTTAAACCATCCCTTTTCGTAATCGCGCGCAATCCAACCACGCTGATACCAGACGATCTCCGGTGCTGTACCGCCAGACATCTGCGTGACCAGCCATTCGTCATAGGCTGATTCAATACTGGGAATAAATTCAATATCCACCTCTGGATGTGCTTCCTCGTATTGTGCCTCTAAATCCCAGAGGGCTTGGGGCGGATCCCAGCGGTCTGTCTCCAATCGTTCTCGGGGCGTCAGACCCTGTGCATAATGTTGTACTAGTCTGCGCTCGGCAGAAGCACCATCGCCGTCACTAGCTGGCGCTGCCGCCGGAGTACATGCCGCGAGAGAGAGACCAAGAGCAGTCATACTAGCTGCCTTCAGAAATTCTCGCCGGGACAATCCTTTACTAGACATATTTAAATTCTCCTTTGGAAATTGAATTGATAAAGATGGGCGAATTTTTTTGACCTATAGAGGGAGAGAGAGTTAAATTAGTTTATAGCCAACCTTAATCGATCCAAATTCTCGTGGAGGAGGCGTTCTCTCACGCCGTTTTCGGTTTCGTAAAGCCGCATTAGAGATTACACGCAGTAGGATTTCTCAGAGGTAGAGCGTTCAAATGGCGAAAAAAGACGCAGTAGAGAATCTCGGACCATTTGGCCCGCTCGAGTCTGTTTTGACTGAGAAGTGCAGGATTATGTCTACTGCGTGTAATAGAGAACGCCTCCTCCGCATCGTGCGATTTCTATTTGTTTTGTCTATGAGGTTGTGATGAAAACATGGTTTTTCTACAGCTCTTCAGATAAAGCAAAACTGTGTTTTCATACTCGGCTCTGCCACTATGACTGGTCGGCCAACTCGATCATCCCTGCGAAGAAGCTTTGTGCCATCACATCCTCAGTAAGCAACGTTGGCGTTAGATTGAAAGTAGTCACCACAAGGTTACCTTGTCCATGTGGGATTTGGGCAAGCGAAGAAACTGGTTTATGAACCCAGCCAAGCGCTAGTCCTGCCCAACTCTGGGTGCGCCACATCCAAGCCGGTAGACCACCAATTACAGCATCTGGCATGATCTCTGCGCACTCCATCTCCAATAAAGGGTTACCGGGAATATGCGCAAATGGTCCCTGTTTCTTCAGCCAGCCAAAGGAGGTGGCCCAATCTCCTTGCCAGATTGTCCCGTCGCGTGCAATAACCCGGCCAATAGGCAACGAAGAATTTTGTTCATCGGCGTCAAAACTCGGACCGGCAATCAGTAGGAGCCGTGCACCTTGTTGTACAGCAGCATCTAACTCCGGCGTATAACGACGTGAGACGATTACATTTATCTCGTCCGTTGCTTGATTGTTTGTTTCATCACTCACGACGTGATAGCCAAGTTGCGTTAGAGCAGTTGCCAATTCATCATCCTCGACAACTGTGAGCAGAGATGCTGCAGCAGTTGTTGCCGCATCGGTCATGCAGAATAGAGTAACTTGCCCCGTTGCCACAAGGGTCGTGTTTTCCTTCCACTCAACCTGCAAAGTGATAACACCTGTCTTACTACCCTCTGGAAGAAGGACATCGATTGTTCCACCAGGAGCAGCCAATTCACCGTTGGCATGAGCGGTTTGCCAATACAACATGCCGGTCGTTTCTGCACCATCCACACCAGAGGCCACGATCTCCACCGCTAGCGTTTCACCAGGAGCGCCGCTCCACTGCTGAGGGCGAATCATCACGACTTGATCTTGGTTGATCTGAATGAACTCATCCAAGCCCTCTTTGACATTGCGCTGCATATCGAGCAACCCATTGCATTCCCAATGTACATCGGTGAACTCGGTGATGACATACCCGCCAATTGAGTCGTGTTGCCGCATGGATGCAATCTCATACGCGAGGCTCAACCCCATGTGGTGTTGATGCGCCCGAACAAAGCATTCAAAATCGCCAAATACGCCATCGAGATGCCAAAAATCAAAGCGCTGTTTCATTCCATGGGGATAAACAATTCCTTGACCCCACTCATGTCCTGTTTCAAACCACCAAGGTTCTTGCCCATTTTCCTGCAATCGCTCTGGATTTGGCAATCCCCAATTTCCAAACTCACTGACAATGAGAGGCAAATCGCTGCGGCGCTCGTGAGCATAATCGGCGGCCCATGCCCATTCTGCACGACTGGCAAAATCAGCTACCCACTCATCCCACTCATCTGCATGATCGGGAATTGCTTTATAATAGTGGAAATCCTCGATATCGCTCGCTACGTGCAGATTCCCACGACAGGCAGAGTTATCTACAATTAACCGATAGGGATCGATGGCTTTGGCTGCATGATAAAATTCAGTCAACCATTTGCGGTGTTCAGCATTCTGCCTGAGTTGGGTTCCCCAATCTTCATTGACAAGTGATCAGGTAAATATCGACGGATGATTCCAATCACGGTCCACCATCTCCGCAAATGTTTCTTTGACACGGATTGATGCATCAGGCGTTAACTGATGCCAGTTGGGAATTTCTGTCCAGATCAAGATGCCCAACCGATCGGCGACCTCATAATAACGAGGATCTTCGATCTTTATGTGGGTACGTAAACAGTTGAGTCCTAAAGCCTTGGCCTTACGCACCTGGTCTTCCAAAAACTCAATGCTGGGAGGTGTATAGATAGTCTCGGGATAGTAAGCCTGATCGAGTACACCACGTAGATAAACGGGTTCTCCATTCAGATAGATGCGACCATCTCGTGCTTCAATCGTACGAAAACCACACGTATCGCGAAGTTCATCGACTGGCTGACCGCCTATCAGCAAAGTCGCGGTCACCACATAGAGGGCTGGTGAATCAGGGCTCCAACGTTCAATGGGTACACCATTCATCTGGATCCGACCTTCTCCCTGAGCATTCAATATACCAGATGCCACTTCGACGCCATTTGGATCCTGAACTTGAATCGCTATCTGCTGCTCGCTACTAGCATCTGATACATTCATCGTTGTTTGATTCAATATCACCGAGATATCAAGCGCTTCGTCCAACGGAAGCGGTGTGAGACGCATTTGAACCAGATGGTGCTGTGGTCGCAACTCCAACCACACAGATTGCCAAATACCACTGATGGGACCATACCAACTCTGCTTGCCATGAGGGATCTCGCCAAATGGGCTGTTGCAGTGTGTATAGTCACCTGCAACTGGATCGTAAACATAGACAGCGATTTCATTCTGACCAACATGCAATAAATGTCCAACCTCAAATTCAAAAGGCAAATAACCACCTTCGTGACTTCCGACCTTTTGCCCATTGACCCAAACGGTGGCCAGATAATCGACTGCACCAAAATGCAAGATTGCGGATTCATTCGGTTTGCTGGCCAGTTCAACATTGCGCCGATACCAAGCACCACCGCTTGCGTAACGTAGATCGTCAAACTGCGCTTGCCACGGTTGTGGAACCTGTGCTTGTCGCCATTCTTCAATCTCAATCGTGCTAGAAATTGACGTGCTTGCGCCCGCATTCGTCGAAATTGAATCTCGAGTCATTGCAGAGGATGAAATCATCTGGAAATCCCAGATTCCGTCTAGCTCGATTCGTGTACGAAACGACATATACAACCCCTTTCTCTGTGTACGATGGGGATTGGGTGTCGATATGAGCTTTGATACATCCCCTCTCACTCAATAGTAGCGCTCACCCCTCAAATATATGTAATCGAACTGGCACCGCATAAACTGAGCTCTGTATGAAAACATGGTTTCGCTTTACTTGGTTGACAACTCTGTCTTCATCACAACAGTAGTCTAGAAGCAAGGACGATTGTGTACATTGATTTGCACGAGATGAGTCATCATGGACTTAGAAACACGGACACGGGGGAATTCGGATAATAAAAACGCTTATCAAAACATTAGACGTTCATTGGTTGGAATAGTCGCGCAAATTATCAGGATTGCCTGAAGGAAAACAATTATCAATGAGGATTGTTATTGAAACGAGCAGATCTGCGTTTTTATCGGGAGTGTGTCCCAAAGAGTGTAAATGTAGCCGATTCTCTGACTGAGCGGCGTCCATTTACACTCTTTGGCTCATGAATGAAAATAGGTGAAATGGGAGTCAATGAGAGAGCGAAGAAAGGAGTCATTGACGAATTTGAGATTGTGAGTCCATTCAAAGATGGCAACATATTGGGCAAGATAACGTTTATGAACACCCCGAAAGGGACGCAGAAAATTGCGTAGACCAGTCCAAATGCCTTCCATGGTGTTGCAGTGAACTTCCCGAATGCCGTCGCCATCATCATCGCGAGCCCATTCGTACCGGGAGTGACAAACAGTGGCATGAGAGCGACCAGTCTCCGCAATGGGATTGTAGGCGTTGCACTCGTCGGTATAGAGAGTGGTGCCAGGGAGAGAGCAAGCAACAACTAAAGGAACAATGGTTGCTTGTTGTGTGTTGTCACAGACCGTGAACTGGACTTGGCCAGAGGTTCGTCCCACAACGCCCAGAATCGGTGGTCGGTCGTTCTCCATCGTCCCTCGTCCACGGCGCTTGTTGGCTCGAGGTCTGGGCGGGTCATCTGGATCGGGATGGTAATCGCCTTTCTCTCCTGCATTCTGGTACAGTTCATCGGCTTCAGCTACAGAATCGCGAAAAAGGGGGAAGCGGCTGCGGCTTGGAGCAACGCCGTATTCTGGATCCGATGGCGACGCTCCAACAACGTACTATAGTTCAGAGACAGTTCCTCTGATAGATGCAGCGTTGGTGTCCCTTGAATGATGCCTCGCATCACTAAGACTATCGTCACACAATTGTAATGCGTTCCAGACCAGACTGTATTCGTAAAGGCATCGTATACTTTGCCGCATTCTCGGCATCTGTACTTATTCCCGGGGCTCGCTCTCGACTGTGAGGCGCTTGCCCTTCTGGCAATCTATGTCCATCTGGACATTGCATCCCTTCTGGATGCAAGATCTCTAACAATCTCTCATAACAGCCTTCTTCGCTCATCAGTTCTTGGATCGGATATCGCATTTTCATGGCTCTTTTTCTCTTTTCTTTTTTCTCATTGACCTCTTTCCCTATTTTACATACTTTTCACCTACTTTCATATATGAGCCCACTCTTTATTCTCGTGGGATATGGGGCACCAATACAACCGCTCGATGCTTTAAGAAGTGGATTACAGATTTTGACTGGGGAGTGTGTCCCGAAGTGTGTAAATGTAGCGGTTCTCTGGCTGAGCAGTGTTCATATACACATTTTGTGGTACACACTCTTTGACTGCGGAGTGAAATGGTACTACCAAATTGTGGATCGTGTCTCATTCCTCCAGTTCTTCACCGCCGACAACGGTAAATTGCCGCTGTCGCACGGTTGGTTGTGGTAGGGTCCATTCACCCTCATATTGCGGAGGATAGTTTGGCGGTATATAAGGTCCAATCTGGGGTTGAGGAGATTGTCCCGTACCTGTCACCACAATCACTGGTGGTTGGGATGTTTGATATTCCTGAGGAATCTGTAATTGTTGTCGACGTGTTCGCGACTCATTTTTGCGTTCATATTGATGTCGCCGCCCAGAGGCCAACACAAGCAGTGCGGTTGGAATACCTGCCATGATGCCAAGCAACATCCCAATAGCCATTCCGGTCGCATCACTGCTTAAATTCTCTCCAACCCGCCACCCTGCTGCACCCACAAAAATAAGTAGCATCACAATAAGTAGATGTTTCATAGAGTTCCTTCCCTTCCCCATTCTCTACGCATCGTATTAACTTTACTTTCTGGTAAAAGAAAAGAGATGAGGTGAGAAATGTGACAAAAAGCGGTTAGCAGTTCATCCTAAAGGTAGAGAACCCAAAAAGGAGGAAGGAATGCTAATCGCGCCAGAAATAACTATAGCAGTACTGATGAATGTATTGCAAGTAACGCCGATGGGAACAAACGTAAATGTAATGCGTCTGATGTGGGCAATGCTGAATGGGTCGTTTCTGAAAAGTCGAGGAGCAATCCATAGTGGATTGAGTGAAAGCGGGTTTGAAGATGAGGAGCTCCGGCGAAGCTGGTGGAGCTTTCGATATGGATCATGGGATATTGCAAGCCTGCTCTCATCGTGGCAAGAAGAAGTGGAGTGGAAAGGGGAATGGGAGGCAAAAAAGTTAGAAGGATACCGAGTGAAAAGCATAGATATCACAGGGTTCTGGCGACCGAAGCTGCAAGGGAAAGTGAACCGACTCTATAACTCAACGGCTCGTCGGGCATTGCCCGCGCTCATCTTTGGAGTGATGATAAGCTCGGGGGAGATAGGCGGGAAGCGAGTGCCACTGCTCAAGGCAATCATGAGATGCACGGTTGGAACAAAGGAAAGTGAGTTTCGGAAAAAGCTGCTGACAGAGACGAAGAAATCACTGGAGTCAGACGAAGTGGCGGTGGTCGATGCCGGGTTTACAATCAGAGAAATGCTAGAAAGCGGCATAGACCGATTTGTCCTGCGGGAAGCCATTAACTGCACAGTGCGCCGCAATGAGTTCCCCAAACGCAAAGAAAAAGGCAGACCACCTGAATATGGTGATATTGTGCGTCCGCTCTCTCGCAGCTATAAGGGAAAGCGACTCGAGGCTACAACTCCGGACTCGTCTGGTCGCTTTCTCTATAGTGGTCGCCTGATTTGCTATCAAGCATGGCACAATCTCGTCCCCAGAACAACCAAGGTGGATACAGCCAACCGTACCTACTCGATTTACGTCATTCAGGATCCGGCCTACAACACACCTTTGGTTTTGGCGACCGTTATGACTTTGCAGCCTGAAACCATTTATCTTGTCTACCTGGAACGCTGGCCTGTTGAACATCCCCCCTTGGCTTCCAAGCAGATGATTGGCTTACATCGTCAATTTGTTCATGCCGATGAGGCTTGTTTCCGCTTACCTGAACTGGGGCTGCTTGCTGGCAATCTTCTTTCCCATTTAGCCGCTTCTCTTCCTCCCATACCGACTGGCTACTGGGATCGAGAGCCTCAATCCACTCCCGGCAGGCTGCGCCGTGTTCTCTCGAGTGCTCTTTTTCCAACTCCTGACCAACTCGACCCTGACTTTCGGAAAAAGGCCTCGGTTTCACACCATTTCCCTAAAGGCGTTCTCGCTCATCGCCGCCTCAATGCCGCTGCTTAAACTAGCCGAGCACTATTTTTACATTTTATCCCGTTTTTTCAGGGTGGATTCTTTTTTCCGCCCCTTTCGGTTTGCCCTTTGTCACTCAAGCCTTTACCAGAAAGTAAAGATTAATGGTTGAGACCAAATCTTCGGCACGAAGCCATGCCGTCTGAAAGCGAATTGATTCGCCTTTAATGATTAATAGAAAATCTCCTCGTCCTCCTAGTTTCTCTGCACCACTGCTTGTTATTCCGGTTGCGTAGCGAGCTTCATCTCGGTTGGCAACCATCCCGACCAAACGAACGGGAAAGTTTGCGACGATCGCACTACCGATGATGGACGCCGTTGGCTTTTGTGTACAAACGACTAAATGAATGCCTGCCTCACGACCACGTTGCGACAGGCGTATCAACGAAGATTGTACCTTTGTCCCTCCAACTTGTATAAGATCTGCTAGTTCATCAATCGCAATGATACGCACGGGGTGCCGAATCTGGTGTCGATCTCGCTTCTCCATCTCGATCACTGATTGGTGAAGATAATGGGTAGCGGTCTCTGCATTATCGATCACATCGTCCAAAACATGGGGCAATTGACCCAAAGCTGCGAGTCCTCTGCGCTTCGGGTCAATCAAAAGCATCTGCAATGCCGATGGTGGATTATAGATGGCAAGTGAGGTCAGCAATGAGCGCAACAGCACAGTTTTGCCACTGCCTGTCGTACCGGCGATCAAAACATGCGCAACGTCGGGTGCGGCTAGACGTATCAGTAGAGGCTGCCCCGTTTCATCTAGCCCCAAGACCGCAGTACTCGATGGAACAGCACTTAAGTTGGCACAGAGCGCCAACAACTGAACCGTCGCTACTTGATTTCGTGGAATTTCAATACAGATCAATCCGCCACGGCGTGCAATACGTGCTTCAGGACAATTTAACGCCAATGCGATTTCTTCTGACAGCGCACTGACGCGACTGACTTTTGTGCCAATACGGGTAACCAAATCAAACCGAATGATACGGGGTGTTGCAGTTGCTCCTTGAACGAATGCATCAATTTTATGGGTTGCCAATACTTGTTCAATTTGATTCGACTGTCGTTCTAATGCGCGTCGACTCACCGCCATCCTGGTTTTATCCGTATTGAATACAAATATCTACAAATGAGAAAGTTATCAAAAAGTTGGAGCTTGAAACGTAATGCCAATAATAGAACATATGTTCTATTTTGTCAACCTACAATTTAGAAAAGGTGTTTACTACTTTATGCACTTGGTGCGGGGATCCAGACTTCTGGTTTGTGGTTCCAAATAAAAAAAGCCCGCTTCAAATATTAAAGCGGACCGAATCTGGTCAATCTGTATTTGTGGAGGAGTGGATCCGACAGGATTCGAACCTGTAACACAAGAGTTATGAGCCCTCTGCTCTGCCGTTGAGCTACGGATCCTTATAACAAAGCTAGAACAGAGCGGGTAGTGGGAATCGAACCCACGTAGTCGGCTTGGAAGGCCGATGCTCTACCACTGAGCTATACCCGCAGAAATTATGAATTGTAAACCATTACAATTCTTACTGGTCGGGGAGATAGGATTTACTTGCAAAGCAGTCACGAAGTGACCACCTATGACCCCAGCGTTCCAAACGCTGTGCGCTACCAAGCTACGCTACTCCCCGTTAGGGATTAGCAACATAATTCAATACGCAGTATTATAAAGTAGTATATCATCATGTCGCATTTAAGTCAATAATCAGCACAAAACGCAAACCGATTTTACCCCCACGAAACTTGACACAAACCGATTAATCGTATATGCTTTCTTGCAAAGAATACCGGGAAATTGCAGATTAACAAATTAAACGGGTATTGGTATCTTTGCTACCAGAGTACCTATTATCCATTTATTTAGTTAAGTAACAAAATCCGGAGTCGGTCTATAAGTAATCGCCTGTAAGGTGTATATCACTTTGAGGCCGGACATAGACAGATAAGTGCATCATTTGCGTTTGTCTGTTTGTGTCCGGCCTTTTTTATTTCTCGCAAATTGCTGTTGACCAGAATGATCATTAAATAAGGTTTCTCTGATGAATAGTGGGGTAAACCGATAAATCGTAGCCGCCCAGGGATAAATCCACTGGGCTACCAAGCAGACGCCATCAATGGGGCTACTTCGCTGGTGAGCCAGCCTGCTTCAGAGGGCATCTGTTCGGTAGCTCGACTGCTTTGGCATTGGTCGGGCATCTGTTCACCCCACATTCGCTCAGACACCCAATCTGCTTTACCAATTCAGTCAATAATTATAGCATGAAAAGCCAATTATAGCACGCTATAGTGAGATGCCAATTGGCTCTTGGGCGTAGGCTGAATTTTGTGCCGCTCGTGGTGCATGAGGATCTTAGGGATTAAAGGTGCTAAAGATGAACCGGTCGTCTGTAGCCAAACACTATTGGCAGAGCCCATACGTTCAGTGGCGTAAGGAGATTTCCCCAGATTGTGATTTATTGCTATTATATATGCGTGTATCAAGACAAAAAGCCAGAGTTATTGCCGTTATTGAAACACTGCGCGTTCTGAAAGATTTGAAGGCAGTTGCTTTGGTTGGTGGTCCACTTGCTGATAAAAAGGGGGTATTTTGGATCACAACGCCGCGACAAAAAACTCTGGCAGCAATTACGCGCTTTCCCTCACTTGGATATACCCGAGCAGTGGACCAAGCGGTACCTGTTTCTGAGGGCACAATATCATCTGAAAGTACGATAAGTGATGTCTCATGGCGGGGAGTCAGTTACAAGCTAAAACGCGTCTACGAAGAAGATCCCAAGCAAATCCTTGAAGAAAGCCCAGACCGCAGAGCATTCGTACTCGAAAAAGAGGGTAAATTAACTGAGGTTAGGGGATATCGAGGAGACGGACGAGACTTGAATCGTCGTGCGCTGCCGGTTGCTGATGCTCGCCTTCTAGTCAACCTCGTCACAACCGTGGAACGACGACGGTTTCTGGACCCCTTTGCGGGAGCGGGTGGAATTGTTGTAGAAGCAATTAAACGTGGATTAGATGTAACTAGTGTGGACATTGACCCGGTTCTAAAATTTGGTCTTGAAGCATTAGGAGCAAGACACTATGTCGAAAATGCAGGTAACCTCCCCTTTCCCGACGAAAGCTTCGATGCTATCGCGACAGAACCTCCGTATCATTCTGTTTCAAAACAGTTTCTTGGAGATGCATTCAGAGAAATGTATCGCGTGCTTGCGTTCGGGGGAGATATGGCAATACTGTGTGCCGATTGGCAGGCAGTATTAATTAGGAGATTGAGCAATCACCTCATGTTGAACTGTTATTTGGATTCACCGATTAATCGTAAAGGACTTAATGTCACGATACTCGCTTGGCATAAGGCTGTTCCAAGTACATAAACCCCCTATCCTTGGCACTGGCTAGACTCAGGCTAGTAGGCGGAACAATTGCTGTACGATGCTGGGAACTTGGGTGCTGGGCGCAGGCGACGAGTGCGAAATAACTGCGTCACGTTTCGTTCCTGAACTCTTTCACGTGAGCTAGCTATTTGTCGCAACTGGTTAGCCAATGCCGCCACGTCGCCTTTTTTTTCGGGCGTCATAACCCATCACCATCCGCGAAAGAAATCGCCGATCCCATGCAGCCCGCATTCCCGCCGAATCACCTTCAAAGCCTCATTACGTATCAGCGTCGACTTTGGGTCGTTTTTATACTAGAATAGGGGGTGGTTCAGAATTAGGTTTACACTTTTGATACATAGATAAAAATCTATATGAGGTCATTTTCTGCCTGAGCATGGCTCAAAGTAGAAAATATAAACATCTTTTCTCTTTGCAAAAATGTAAACCTAATTGTCCGCCTAAAATGAACCACCCCGAAAATCTTCCAACAAGGCGCGAAATGTTTGGTAATGCAATTTCGCGATCAGTTCGACACGTGCTAATCGTTGTTTGCTCGGATCTTCTAAGAACTCGAGCACATGGCTTACTCTTGTAATGACTCCTAACATCCAATATGGAGGCTGCGCAATGCATCAACTTTCATTCTCTTTACTTTCTGGTAAAAGAAAAGAGATGAGGTGAGAAATGTGACAAAAAGCGGTTAGCAGTTCATCCTAAAGGTAGAGAACCCAAAAAAGGAGGAAGGAATGCTAATCGCGCCAGAAATAACTATAGCAGTACTGATGAATGTATTGCAAGTAACGCCGATGGGAACAAACGTAAATGTAATGCGTCTGATGTGGGCAATGCTGAATGGGTCGTTTCTGAAAAGTCGAGGAGCAATCCATAGCGCATTGAAAGAAAGCGGGTTTGAAGATGAGGAGCTCCGGCGAAGCTGGTGGAGCTCGATATGGATCATGGGATATCACAAGTCTGCTGGGGTCGTGGCAAGAAGTGGAGTGGAAAGGGAATGGGAGGCAAAAAAGTTAGAAGGGTACCGAGTGAAAAGCATAGATATCACAGGGTTCTGGCGACCGAAGCTGCAAGGAAAGTGAACCGACTCTATAACTCAACGGCTCGTCGGGCATTGCCCGCGCTCATCTTTGGAGTGATGATAAGCTCGGGGGAGATAGGCGGGAAGCGAGTGCCACTGCTCAAGGCAATCATGAGATGCACGGTTGGAACAAAGGAAAGTGAGTTTCGGAAAAAGCTGCTGACAGAGACGAAGAAATCACTGGAGTCAGACGAAGTGGCGGTGGTCGATGCCGGGTTTACAATCAGAGAAATGCTAGAAAGCGGCATAGACCGATTTGTCCTGCGGGAAGCCATTAACTGCACAGTGCGCCGCAATGAGTTCCCCAAACGCAAAGAAAAAGGCAGACCACCTGAATATGGTGATATTGTGCGTCCGCTCTCTCGCAGCTATAAGGGAAAGCGACTCGAGGCTACAACTCCGGACTCGTCTGGTCGCTTTCTCTATAGTGGTCGCCTGATTTGCTATCAAGCATGGCACAATCTCGTCCCCAGAACAACCAAGGTGGATACAGCCAACCGTACCTACTCGATTTACGTCATTCAGGATCCGGCCTACAACACACCTTTGGTTTTGGCGACCGTTATGACTTTGCAGCCTGAAACCATTTATCTTGTCTACCTGGAACGCTGGCCTGTTGAACATCCCCCCTTGGCTTCCAAGCAGATGATTGGCTTACATCGTCAATTTGTTCATGCCGATGAGGCTTGTTTCCGCTTACCTGAACTGGGGCTGCTTGCTGGCAATCTTCTTTCCCATTTAGCCGCTTCTCTTCCTCCCATACCGACTGGCTACTGGGATCGAGAGCCTCAATCCACTCCCGGCAGGCTGCGCCGTGTTCTCTCGAGTGCTCTTTTTCCAACTCCTGACCAACTCGACCCTGACTTTCGGAAAAAGGCCTCGGTTTCACACCATTTCCCTAAAGGCGTTCTCGCTCATCGCCGCCTCAATGCCGCTGCTTAAACTAGCCGAGCACTATTTTTACATTTTATCCCGTTTTTTCAGGGTGGATTCTTTTTTCCGCCCCTTTCGGTTTGCCCTTTGTCACTCAAGCCTTTACCAGAAAGTAAAGATTAATGGTTGAGACCAAATCTTCGGCACGAAGCCATGCCGTCTGAAAGCGAATTGATTCGCCTTTAATGATTAATAGAAAATCTCCTCGTCCTCCTAGTTTCTCTGCACCACTGCTTGTTATTCCGGTTGCGTAGCGAGCTTCATCTCGGTTGGCAACCATCCCGACCAAACGAACGGGAAAGTTTGCGACGATCGCACTACCGATGATGGACGCCGTTGGCTTTTGTGTACAAACGACTAAATGAATGCCTGCCTCACGACCACGTTGCGACAGGCGTATCAACGAAGATTGTACCTTTGTCCCTCCAACTTGTATAAGATCTGCTAGTTCATCAATCGCAATGATACGCACGGGGTGCCGAATCTGGTGTCGATCTCGCTTCTCCATCTCGATCACTGATTGGTGAAGATAATGGGTAGCGGTCTCTGCATTATCGATCACATCGTCCAAAACATGGGGCAATTGACCCAAAGCTGCGAGTCCTCTGCGCTTCGGGTCAATCAAAAGCATCTGCAATGCCGATGGTGGATTATAGATGGCAAGTGAGGTCAGCAATGAGCGCAACAGCACAGTTTTGCCACTGCCTGTCGTACCGGCGATCAAAACATGCGCAACGTCGGGTGCGGCTAGACGTATCAGTAGAGGCTGCCCCGTTTCATCTAGCCCCAAGACCGCAGTACTCGATGGAACAGCACTTAAGTTGGCACAGAGCGCCAACAACTGAACCGTCGCTACTTGATTTCGTGGAATTTCAATACAGATCAATCCGCCACGGCGTGCAATACGTGCTTCAGGACAATTTAACGCCAATGCGATTTCTTCTGACAGCGCACTGACGCGACTGACTTTTGTGCCAATACGGGTAACCAAATCAAACCGAATGATACGGGGTGTTGCAGTTGCTCCTTGAACGAATGCATCAATTTTATGGGTTGCCAATACTTGTTCAATTTGATTCGACTGTCGTTCTAATGCGCGTCGACTCACCGCCATCCTGGTTTTATCCGTATTGAATACAAATATCTACAAATGAGAAAGTTATCAAAAAGTTGGAGCTTGAAACGTAATGCCAATAATAGAACATATGTTCTATTTTGTCAACCTACAATTTAGAAAAGGTGTTTACTACTTTATGCACTTGGTGCGGGGATCCAGACTTCTGGTTTGTGGTTCCAAATAAAAAAAGCCCGCTTCAAATATTAAAGCGGACCGAATCTGGTCAATCTGTATTTGTGGAGGAGTGGATCCGACAGGATTCGAACCTGTAACACAAGAGTTATGAGCCCTCTGCTCTGCCGTTGAGCTACGGATCCTTATAACAAAGCTAGAACAGAGCGGGTAGTGGGAATCGAACCCACGTAGTCGGCTTGGAAGGCCGATGCTCTACCACTGAGCTATACCCGCAGAAATTATGAATTGTAAACCATTACAATTCTTACTGGTCGGGGAGATAGGATTTACTTGCAAAGCAGTCACGAAGTGACCACCTATGACCCCAGCGTTCCAAACGCTGTGCGCTACCAAGCTACGCTACTCCCCGTTAGGGATTAGCAACATAATTCAATACGCAGTATTATAAAGTAGTATATCATCATGTCGCATTTAAGTCAATAATCAGCACAAAACGCAAACCGATTTTACCCCCACGAAACTTGACACAAACCGATTAATCGTATATGCTTTCTTGCAAAGAATACCGGGAAATTGCAGATTAACAAATTAAACGGGTATTGGTATCTTTGCTACCAGAGTACCTATTATCCATTTATTTAGTTAAGTAACAAAATCCGGAGTCGGTCTATAAGTAATCGCCTGTAAGGTGTATATCACTTTGAGGCCGGACATAGACAGATAAGTGCATCATTTGCGTTTGTCTGTTTGTGTCCGGCCTTTTTTATTTCTCGCAAATTGCTGTTGACCAGAATGATCATTAAATAAGGTTTCTCTGATGAATAGTGGGGTAAACCGATAAATCGTAGCCGCCCAGGGATAAATCCACTGGGCTACCAAGCAGACGCCATCAATGGGGCTACTTCGCTGGTGAGCCAGCCTGCTTCAGAGGGCATCTGTTCGGTAGCTCGACTGCTTTGGCATTGGTCGGGCATCTGTTCACCCCACATTCGCTCAGACACCCAATCTGCTTTACCAATTCAGTCAATAATTATAGCATGAAAAGCCAATTATAGCACGCTATAGTGAGATGCCAATTGGCTCTTGGGCGTAGGCTGAATTTTGTGCCGCTCGTGGTGCATGAGGATCTTAGGGATTAAAGGTGCTAAAGATGAACCGGTCGTCTGTAGCCAAACACTATTGGCAGAGCCCATACGTTCAGTGGCGTAAGGAGATTTCCCCAGATTGTGATTTATTGCTATTATATATGCGTGTATCAAGACAAAAAGCCAGAGTTATTGCCGTTATTGAAACACTGCGCGTTCTGAAAGATTTGAAGGCAGTTGCTTTGGTTGGTGGTCCACTTGCTGATAAAAAGGGGGTATTTTGGATCACAACGCCGCGACAAAAAACTCTGGCAGCAATTACGCGCTTTCCCTCACTTGGATATACCCGAGCAGTGGACCAAGCGGTACCTGTTTCTGAGGGCACAATATCATCTGAAAGTACGATAAGTGATGTCTCATGGCGGGGAGTCAGTTACAAGCTAAAACGCGTCTACGAAGAAGATCCCAAGCAAATCCTTGAAGAAAGCCCAGACCGCAGAGCATTCGTACTCGAAAAAGAGGGTAAATTAACTGAGGTTAGGGGATATCGAGGAGACGGACGAGACTTGAATCGTCGTGCGCTGCCGGTTGCTGATGCTCGCCTTCTAGTCAACCTCGTCACAACCGTGGAACGACGACGGTTTCTGGACCCCTTTGCGGGAGCGGGTGGAATTGTTGTAGAAGCAATTAAACGTGGATTAGATGTAACTAGTGTGGACATTGACCCGGTTCTAAAATTTGGTCTTGAAGCATTAGGAGCAAGACACTATGTCGAAAATGCAGGTAACCTCCCCTTTCCCGACGAAAGCTTCGATGCTATCGCGACAGAACCTCCGTATCATTCTGTTTCAAAACAGTTTCTTGGAGATGCATTCAGAGAAATGTATCGCGTGCTTGCGTTCGGGGGAGATATGGCAATACTGTGTGCCGATTGGCAGGCAGTATTAATTAGGAGATTGAGCAATCACCTCATGTTGAACTGTTATTTGGATTCACCGATTAATCGTAAAGGACTTAATGTCACGATACTCGCTTGGCATAAGGCTGTTCCAAGTACATAAACCCCCTATCCTTGGCACTGGCTAGACTCAGGCTAGTAGGCGGAACAATTGCTGTACGATGCTGGGAACTTGGGTGCTGGGCGCAGGCGACGAGTGCGAAATAACTGCGTCACGTTTCGTTCCTGAACTCTTTCACGTGAGCTAGCTATTTGTCGCAACTGGTTAGCCAATGCCGCCACGTCGCCTTTTTTTTCGGGCGTCATAACCCATCACCATCCGCGAAAGAAATCGCCGATCCCATGCAGCCCGCATTCCCGCCGAATCACCTTCAAAGCCTCATTACGTATCAGCGTCGACTTTGGGTCGTTTTTATACTAGAATAGGGGGTGGTTCAGAATTAGGTTTACACTTTTGATACATAGATAAAAATCTATATGAGGTCATTTTCTGCCTGAGCATGGCTCAAAGTAGAAAATATAAACATCTTTTCTCTTTGCAAAAATGTAAACCTAATTGTCCGCCTAAAATGAACCACCCCTAGAATAGCTTGAGATAAGAATGGAGATGTTTCAGCGATGGGCCCAATCCTGCGCGGAAGTCGTAAAGGTGGCAAGCTAACAGAATCAGGCATGTCCACAACTGCCATCAGCGAGCGAACACGCTCGCTTGCTTCTGAGCTGGGTGTCGATGGGCTATCAGCGCATGATTGCCGTCATTACTGGGCGACGAAATGGGCCAGCAAAGTTGACGTTCTCAGACTTCAAGAAGCTGGTGGCTGGAATTCGCTTGCCATGCCCCGTCGCTATGTCGAACACGCTAAGATTGCTAACGAAGGCATGGCATAAAAATATCCCAAAAGCCGCACAGAATTGCTCAGGGCGATTTTTTGTTGATCATGGCAGCTACATCATCAAAATGTAGCTGCTATGAGAGTCACCGTCATTAGCATAATTGTCAGCAAACCGAAAGGGAAAGATTCGTAAAGTGAATATACTATATTAGAGATAGCACTTGCTTACGACGAGAGCAGAAAGCCTGCCAGTATCGGCGGGCTTTTTTGTTTGGATCAAGAGATGTATCTGTGAGCCAACATTTGACCAGACGCCAACAAGCGGCAGCCTATTATTATCTCACGCAGCAACGCCAAACTGAGGAATCCCATATTTGGACCGTTGTTATGGTTCTCTTTGCCCTTGCGGGGGCGTTTATCGGGGCAATCGGTTTATGTTTCGCCACTTTTGCTATAGCTCTCTTACCGATGCTTGACAATCTCGATATGGGGACAAATAGTAGCAGCCCTAAAAGAGTTGTTTATGTCATAGTGACGGCTACGCCAAGTTGGACCCCAACGGCAACGAGAATGCTTGCACCGACAGAAACACGAGAGCCAACCCCAACAAATACGGAAATCCCAACCAATACATCTATGCCAATGCTTACAAATACATCGACCCCCTTGCCTACTGACACGCCCGCGCCAACAGATACGCCATCGCCCGTTTCTTCAACCCCTACTTTCACAGCGACGAACATGCCGACCAACACAAGCACGGCAACCAGTACACTAACGAGCACACCAACCAATACGTCAATGCCAACAGGGACTCCTTTACCAACTAGTACCTTCACCTCCACTGCTACGGCAACGTCCAGAGTTTCAAATGCACCGTGCGCCTGTAGTAGCAACTTAATGAACTGCCCGAACTTCTCAAGCCAATCAGAAGCCCAAGCTTGCTACAGCTACTGCCTGGCAGAGACAGGTCAAGACATTCATGGACTCGACCGAGATAACGATGGTATCGCATGCGAGTGAAACTCTCCATAGAAGTACCCATCGATGACCTCTGAAAGTCGCATTTTGCCCATCCATAACGCTCTATCGGTTCATTTTTTTGGACAACAAAAAATCCCTTTAACGCAATCGCATTAGAGGGATTTTTCTCTCAGAAAACTATGCTAATTAAAAAGTCGGGGAGATAGGATTTGAACCTACGACCCCAGCGTCCCAAACGCTGTGCGCTACCAAGCTGCGCTACTCCCCGTTAGCCTGATATTCTACTACAAACTTTGTTTCAGGTCAAGGATCTTTTATTCAGGAATGCATATTCTGAATTGAAGTAATTTGCTAATTTTTAATATTGGATCCGAGCCCCAGCTTTTTCTGGTTCAAATCCCTCTGGCCAACGAGTGGCTGGTGTGTAGATCGCCCCCACGAAAACGGCCCCAGATACATTCGCATTGCGCAGATCGGCTTGACGCAAATCTGCCTCTCGCAAGTCAGCACCACGCAGATCGGCCCCTAATAAGAGGGCACCATACAGGTCGGCCTGGCGTAGCTCTGCATTCTGAAAGTTTGCCCGCAAACCATTGATTGCACTTAAATTTGCGCCCATTAACATTGCTTCAACAGCAATAGTATCTCGCAGATCGACACCGGCCAAGTTCGCCTTGTAGAGATCGGCTTGACCCAGGTTGGCATTCATCAAATTCGCATTGGTCAGATTGGCATAACTGAGCCGTGCCCATTGTAGGTCAGCCTTCTCCAAGTTCCCATCGATCATTATCGCATAAGAAGCGTCAATTCTACGTAAATCAGCTCTTTGCAGATTCGCTTGTAACAAGCGTACGCCGCGTAAGTCGGCCCGTTGCAAATTCGTATCAGCGAGATCTGCTTGCAGTAGATCGATTCCACGCAAGTTGGTTTCGGCGAGATCCAACTTGACACATTGTGGTGGACAACCGTCTGGTAGAGATTGCTTGTAAAAAATGGTACAGCTTGTCTGACCACGAACATCTGTGATGCAAGCAACCCTTCGGTTGCGAAGAAAAAATATGGCCACACCAATCAGCATCACCAACAGGAATACGATGAACGTACCCCAAATTAATCGGGCACGTCGTTGGCGATTTCGTTGTTCTGGGACAGCTGTCCATGAATAGCGGGCATCATGAATACTCTCACTCTGGTCAGATAGTGGTGCAGGGCTGATCATCTCAGTTTTGATCATTCAATATCTAATATATAACGATGAGCATCGTTCATACGCTCGTGCAATTCGGGTGTCAGAAAGTCGCGTTGCACAAGTTGTTGGGGCTGGTCGCGCCGTGTGTAGGAGAGATGGAGAACGCGTCGCCGGTTGCCACTTTTGTTTAGCGTGCCACCATGCCACGTGTGAGCATTTAGCACGACAACGGAGCCAGCGGGATCGATCACTTTGATCTCATCAGGGTGTGGTGCTTTTGGATCCGGGAGAATATCTTGAGACCGTTTGCCCGTGTGATGTGTGCCGGGAACCACACGAGTTGCGCCATCCTCTTCTGTAAAGGAATCGACCAGAATCAAGGAGTTAACGACACGCCAGTCACCAGGTTCAATTTCAGGACCATCCGAGTGCAGCTGTTGATGTCCTCGGCCTGGCGACGCATCACGGATATTGAAACCATGTACTTTGATTTCGTCACCCAGCAAATATTTGGATGCGGCCAGCAGGGGTGGTTCAGAATTAGGTTTACACTTTTGATACATAGATAAAAATCTATATGAGGTCATTTTCTGCCTGAGCATGGCTCAAAGTAGAAAATATAAACATCTTTTCTCTTTGCAAAAATGTAAACCTAATTGTCCGCCTAAAATGAACCACCCCGGCCAGCAAGGGTTTAATCTCCAGACATTTATCAAAAACCGTCGACTTATTCAAGATATTGGAGAGTCGAGGCGCGCCGGCTTCGGTATGTACTTCGTGACCACCCTGATCACCCTCAATACCTTGTAGCCGATCAAAGGTTTCTCCGATTTCGGTAAACTCCTCCGGTGTAAAGACGTCCGTCACAATAAAGAAGCCTTTTTCGTCCAACTCACGTTTCTGCTCGGCAGTAAGCGTATTCTCATCGATGCCTAATTGAGTTAGTGCATCTTTTCCGTTCATTCTCCAATCCTCCTAATTATTAGAGTCATATATTAGAATTATGGCTCAGCCGGATCTTATGTGGTTGACAAAGAGGAGCCATCGTACCATGAAGAAAATGAAGAGACTGAAGGCTTGTCTGCTTCTTCTTCAATTCCTTCAATGCCTTCATGGTTTAGTTTTTGTGTCAACCAACCGATATCCTGTTGAACTAGAATGATGAGTAATTCCCGCAGATAGACAGTGGCGAATTATCATTGGCGCATGAAATTCATGAAGCGGAAAACTCAACGTGCCAAACGCGGTTGACCGGAACCGACTTATAGAGAGAGACCGAGCCGTTGGGCCAAAGCACTGTCACCCAATCAACTGTCGATTCACCCAATCCAAAGTGGAGTGCGGTATCATTCCCTGCGCCCAAGCTGGAACCGGAAACGACTGTTTGCATCTGGGTCCGACCATCGTTGGTCTTGAGTAACACTTGTGTTCCCACCGCATCTCGATTGACACCCTCTCCGCCTTCAAGACGTATTGTTAGCCAGTTATGTGTGCTTCCACCGAGATCTTGATTCTGATAGAGCGTGTAGCCCCGCCCCCAATCACCTGTCACAAAATCAATGCGTCCGTCTTGATCATAATCCGCATAGGCGATCCCCATGCTGCGGCGTGGATTGATGAGCCAGCTATTGGGGCTTTGATTGCTAAACGTGCCGTCTCGCTCATTGTGATAGAGAAAATTGGGGTGGTCAAAATGCATCCCATCAGGCGGCGTATCACGATCTAGGTTGCGAAATTCGGTCGTCGACATGTAAAGATCGAGCCAACCATCGTTGTCATAATCGAAGAACACAGTCCCCCAGCCCACAGTTGCCCCCGGTCCCGCCTCCACTCCCGCAGTTTTGGCAATTTCTAGAAAGGTGCCATCGCCCTGGTTTTGCATTAATGCGCTTGGATTGACCATGTTCGAGAAATAGAGGTCGAGATCCAGATCATTGTCATAGTCACCAACGGCCAGCCCCATGCCCTCAATCACGATGCCAGCGCCAGTCTCTTTTGATGCATCGCTCCAACACCAGCCACCACATGTCCCGTCTTGATCAGGACCATCGTTTCGCCAAAGAACATTGCCGATAGGATTTAACAGAGCATCGTTGACCACATAAATGTCTAGATCTCGGTCACCGTCAAAATCAACAAAACTTGCTGTAAATCCAGCCCCAAGCAATTGGGGATAGGTCAATAGATCAGTGACATCGCGAAAGGTGCCGTCGCCATTATTGTGATAGAGTGTATCCCGTGATTGGTTAAAGTCTAGTGGATCACATTCCGGATGACACGCCCAATTGGTTACGTAGAGGTCCAAATAGCCGTCGTTGTCGTAATCTCCCCAGGTGGCTGTCGATCCCTTCCCTGGGTCTCCGACGCCCGCAAGCTCGGTCACGTCCGTGAAGCCCTCTCCCTCATCATTACGAAAGAGAACATTGGCACCATGCGCCAGCACATAGAGATCTCGCCATCCATCGTTGTCATAGTCGGCCCAGATCGCTCCGCCGCTCCATAGATCGGGTAAGCTGACGTTGGACGAAAGAGGCGATTCGCTGAATGTCCCGTCCTGATTATTGTGGTAGAGGACATTAGGTGCTTGGTTGCCAGTGACATAAAGGTCAACCCAGCCATCGTTGTCATAATCGCCCCAGGCTTGCCCAACGCCGAGATATCCTGTTGTGAAGTCGGGTTTGAACATGCGCCATGTGCCTTCATGTTTAGCTGTGATGCCCGCTTGCTGACTCACATCAGCGAATGGCTCTGCGTTGGTCGGAAGCTGCACCCCCGCCGCCACGGCCTTAGGATGAAGGATCGGAAAAATCCGATCACGAGGGATGGTTGTGATGAGTTGCTTGAGCCCATCTGGCCAAAGCACAAGCGCCTGTAAAACGGATGCCTGACCAAGCCCAAAATGAAGGGTTGTATCGTTTCCTGACCCCAACGCGGACCCGCTCTTAACCTCCTGCATGAGCTTGCGTCCGTCGTTGGTTGTGATGTAGACACGGGCCCCGATGGCATCTCGATTGACGGTTCCACCACCGACCAGACGTAGGCTGATCCAATGATTCCTTTGCCCAACAAGGCCGCGGTTGTGGTAGAGCCGATATCCCTGGTTCCAGTTCCCTTGCACAAAATCGAGCCAGCCATCTTGATCATAATCAGCGTAGGCAAAACCCATCGTTGGGATAGGGTTTTCGATCCAACTGGCTGGTGTGGCATCTAGGAAGGGTCTGTCGATCGAAGTCCCCCCTTCATTGTGGAAGAGAAAGTTGGGAAACTGGAACATCATGCCAAGAGGGCCTTCGTGCTCATTGAACTTGATAAATTCAGTGGTTCCGTAATAGATGTCGAGCCAGCCATCATTGTCGTAGTCGAAAAACGAAGTTCCCCAGCCCACGGCATTGGTCGCAATGTCGATCATGCCCGAGTCGGGCAATTGGTCTGCGAATGTACCATCACCCTGGTTTTGGAGCAGCGCGTTGGGATCAACCATATTGGTAAAGAAGAAATCGAGATCCTGATCATTGTCATAATCACCCACTGCCAATCCCATGCCGTGTAGTTCGGTATCTGCCCCAGCTTCGGCGGAAATATCGGTCCAGCACCAGCCACCACATGACTGCTCTACATCTGCGCCATCATTTCGCCAAAGCAAATTGCCAATGGGATTATGGAGCTTGTCATTGACCACATAAATATCTAAATCACGATCATCATCATAATCGACAAAAGTGGCGGAGAATCCGGCACCGAGTAGCTTCTCGTAGACCAAAAGATGCGAAACATCAACGAATGTACCATCCCCTTGGTTGTGATAGAGACGATCTTGCGCTTGCGTATGGTCAACCGGATCACATTTCGGGTAACAAGACCAGTTGGCAACGTAGAGATCGAGATAGCCGTCACCGTCGTAATCTCCCCAGGTGGCGGTCGTTCCTTTGGCGATATCTCCAACGCCGGCATCGTGCGTTACATCACGAAACCCTTGGCCCTCATCGTTGTGAAAGAGAACGTTTGCCCCATGGGCAAGCACATAGAGATCTTTCCACCCGTCATTATCATAGTCGGCCCAGACTGCTCCACCACTCATGGTTTCGGGAAGACTGACGATGGAGCTGAGTTCAGATTCGACAAAAGTACCGTCGCCATTGTTGCGATAGAGGACATTGGGTGCATCATGTCCAGTGACATAGAGATCAACCCAGCCATCGTTGTCATAGTCGGCCCAGGCTTGACCCATTGCCAGATAACCGTCTGTGAATGCTCGAAACTTGCTATACTCGTTCCATCGGGCTTCGTGAATGGCGGTAATACCTGCTTCGTCACTGACGTCCATGAAAGGTTCAGGGGGAGATTGGGCTTCTGTACTGCTCGGAAAGAAGATGTATCCCAGAAACAATATTGTAAGAATTAATGTATATGTTCGCATTTAGACCTTTAACATGAATGGTAGGAACACGAATAAGAAGGGTCAAAATTCTTTCTTATTTGTGTTCTTACTATTCGTATTCCCCATTTTTAACTGAGACAATGACTTTAACTGAGACAATGACGCCCTATATGTTCTCTGATGTTTCTTCCGGAACTCCAATAATTTGTAGTTTTCGGCGTCCGAAATTGATAACTTTGATTTATTCTTCGTATTTACAGAATCTGCTTCAAATATCCTCCCACGCCTCGCCCCTGATCCCACTGGCGTGGATACCCCAGTGAAACCTCTTCGAAGCGCACCCCATCGATCACGTCGCTCATGCGAATATGCAAGTGTCCATAGATGACTGTATCGACCTGAAAACGACGATGCCAGTCGACTGTTTGAGTCGTGCCGCACCACGGAGTGAAACGTGGAATCCTCTTTAAGCGTAACAATTCCTGACGCAGCGGGTAATGGTTGATCAGGATCAACGATAGATCATGCTGCACGGCTTTCAATCGCTCTTCTGTGTAACGGCAGCGAGCAACACACCAATCACCTCGAGATAGATAAGGGTCAGGATGTAAGACGGCCTCATCTGTACAGACATTATTGATCTCTTCTGCCCAGGCAATCACATTCTCCAAAGCAACGTGGGGCGGACGAAAACTATAATCGTAGAGCGTAAAGAGTGGAGCAAGCAGGTAGGATCCATTTCTATCAGGCCATCGTTCATACGGATCTTCTGGCGTTACAACTCCATAATCTCGACAAAGAGCAACTAACTTTCGATATTTTGCTTCGCCACGCAAACCGCTTGGATCAGTCGGGAATGTCCACAGATCATGATTACCCGGCGTCCATAAGACGCGTGCGAATCGCTCAGTTAGGATCGACCATGCTATGTGAAAATGCGCTTCCAACTCGCCGACATCTCCTGCCACGATAAGCCAGTCGTCAGGATGAGATTCTATTTCGATCAAAGCCTCTCTATTAATAGAATGACTTAAATGCAGATCGCTAATTGCGAAAAGTTTCATAAAAATTTATATTACTCTGGAATTGCTATTTTGCATTTGTTCCACCCCTAGCAAACGAACTTTCAGCCCCAATACGCCCCATTTCTGTTCTTCATCTTGGCTCCACCATCCATAAAGATGGCTGAGGCAAGATTCTACGGAGGTCGCTCGAAACATTTCCAGCGGAAAATCTGGGGTGGTTCAGAATTAGGTTTACACTTTTGATACATAGATAAAAATCTATATGAGGTCATTTTCTGCCTGAGCATGGCTCAAAGTAGAAAATATAAACATCTTTTCTCTTTGCAAAAATGTAAACCTAATTGTCCGCCTAAAATGAACCACCCCGAAAATCTTCCAACAAGGCGCGAAATGTTTGGTAATGCAATTTCGCGATCAGTTCGACACGTGCTAATCGTTGTTTGCTCGGATCTTCTAAGAACTCGAGCACATGGCTTACTCTTGTAATGACTCCTAACATCCAATATGGAGGCTGCGCAATGCATCAACTTTCATTCTCTTTACTTTCTGGTAAAAGAAAAGAGATGAGGTGAGAAATGTGACAAAAAGCGGTTAGCGTTTCATCCTAAAGGTAGAGAACCCAAAAAGGAGGAAGGAATGCTAACCGCACCAGAAATAACTATAGCAGTACTGATGAATGTATTGCAAGTAACGCCGGTGGGAACAAACGTAAATGTAATGCGTCTGATGTGGGCGATGATGAATGGGTCGTTTCTGAAAAGTCGAGGAGCAATCCATAGTGGATTGAGTGAAAGCGGGTTTGAAGATGAGGAGCTCCGGCGAAGCTGGTGGAGCTTTCGATATGGATCATGGGATATTGCAAGCCTGCTCTCATCGTGGCAAGAAGAAGTGGAGTGGAAAGGGGAATGGGAGGCAAAAAAGTTAGAAGGATACCGAGTGAAAAGCATAGATATCACAGGGTTCTGGCGACCGAAGCTGCAAGGGAAAGTGAACCGACTCTATAACTCAACGGCTCGTCGGGCATTGCCCGCGCTCATCTTTGGAGTGATGATAAGCTCGGGGGGAGATAGGCGGGAAACGAGTGCCACTGCTCAAGGCAATCATGAGATGCGAGGTAGGCACAAAGGAAAGTGAGTTTCGGAAAAAGCTGCTGAAAGAGACCAAGAAATCACTGGAGTCAGACGAAGTGGCGGTGGTCGATGCCGGGTTTACAATCAGAGAAATGCTAGAAAGCGACGTCGACCGATTTGTCCTTCGGGAAGCGATTAACTGCACAGCGCGCCGCAATGAGTTACCCGAACGTAAGGAAAAAGGCAGACCACCCGAATATGGTGATATTGTGCGTCCGCTCTCTCGATGCTATAGGGAAAGCGACTCGAGGCCACAACTCCAGACTCGTTTGGTCAATTTGTCTATAGTGGTCGCCTGATTCGCTATCAAGCATGGCACAATCTCGTCCCCAGGACAACCAAGGTGGATACAGCCAACCGCACCTATTCGATTTACGTCTTTCAGGATCCTGCTTATCACACACCTTTGGTTCTGGCGACCGTCATGGCTTTACAAGCTGAAACCATTTATCTTTTTCTCTGGAGCGCTGGCCTGTTGAACATCCCCCCTTGGCTTCCAAGCAGATGATTGGCTTACATCGTCAATTTGTTCATGCCGATGAGGCTTGCTTCCGCTTACCTGAACTGGGGCTGCTGGCTGGCAATCTTCTTTCCCATTTAGCCGCTTCTCTTCCTCCCATACCGACTGGCTACTGGGATCGAGAGCCTCAAGCCACTCCCGGCAGGCTGCGCCGCGTTCTCTCGAGTGCTCTTTTTCCAACTCCCGACCAACTCGACCCTGACTTTCGGAAAAAGGCCTCGGTTTCACACCATTTCCCTAAAGGCGTTCTCGCTCATCGCCGCCTCAATGCCGCTGCTTAAACTAGCCGAGCACTATTTTTACATTTTATCCCGTTTTTTCAGGGTGGATTCTTTTTTCCGCCCCTTTCGGTTTGCCCTTTGTCACTCAAGCCTTTACCAGAAAGTAAAGATTCTTGACTACCCGTTTAAGAACCTATCCGAAAAGTGGTTGTGAGTCCAACCAGCTTCTCGAGTGAGACTAGATCGTCACAGAACTTTTCGGATAAGCACTAAGCAGGAGTCAAATTGCGTTCGCATTCGGAGAAAATATAATCGAGAATGCCGAGCACGAATTCCTTACATATCCCACCTTACTCCTATATAGTATAACAGGTTTTTATTATCCAGAGAACGTCAGACATGTCGAAGGCTTTCTCGATCGTCAGGGATTCCTGCGCCCTAAAGTCCTTGGCACATTCACCGCGGTCTCAATCAGTAGCAGCTTCGCTATCCAGAAATAGAACGTCCCTGGCACATAGAAGCGCACCAGGGACAAACAATCAAATTCGTGTTCAATATTGAAAGACTTCTAGGCTGTTTATCGTGAACTGCCACCCTGTGACTGAACGATCCGCTTAGGCCATTCCAGAGAAATAAATCCCCAATTTGCCAAGCCCATTTCTCTGGAATGGCTTGCGCTTGTCCATATCAAATTAGGGATTTTAATTGTTGGAAAAGCCTTACCCCTTAATTCCAGTCAATGCAATTCCCTGCACAAAGAGTCGCTGTCCCAGGAAAAAGACAACCAACACGGGCAACAGGACGATGAGCGCAACGGCCATCATATAGTGAAAGTCAATGTTGCCATATTGACCACGGAACATGTTCAACCCCACAGCCAGAACTTGTTCATTCATGGACCGAATATAGATCAACGGCATCAAGAAGTTGTTCCAGTTGCCAATAAAAGCAAAGATAACCACCGTTGCCAAAGCGGGTTTGGCCAATGGCAGTAAAATACTCCCCAAAATGCGCCAGGACGATGCGCCGTCTAAACGGGCTGCCTCATCCAGATCATGTGGAATGCTCATAAAGAACTGACGTAGGAGGAAAATAAAGAAAGGCCAGCCAAACCAGGGTGGAATCATCAATGGAATCCAAGAGAGATTGAAAAACCAAAGCACACCCGCAGAAGGCCAAAATGGCTCAATGGCCTGGGTCAACCGAGTAAAGAGTACATATTGAGGAATAATCGTTACCTCATTTGGTAGCAACATCGTTGCCAAGACAAGCGAGAAAAGTACATTTTTGCCTGGCGCACGCAAACGGGCAAACCCATAGGCTGCCAAACAGCAGGAAACGAGATTGCCTACCACATTATTGAGGGTAATTGTCAACGAATTGAAGAGCATCTGGTTAAAGTCCAGATAAGCCGACCACCCCTCTGTAAAATTAGTCCAGCGGAACTCGCTGGGAATCCATTGTGGTGGATAGACGAAGATCTCGTTTGGTGGCTTAAGTGCAGTGGAGAGCATCCACAGGAGCGGCATCACAAACATACACGCCCCAGGCAACACCAAAGCATAAACAACAATGGCCTTGACAATACCGCGGAAACGTTGTGTCCTATACCAAGGTGTTGTAACAATGCGACCACTCGCAACAGGTGTTTCGGAAACTAAAGTTTGACTCATCAATCACTCCAAGTATCAATTACCGATTCTATCGCTCTCCACCTTCATAGTAGACCCATCGCTTGCTGGCCCATAACTGAACAAGCGTTAGAGCCAAAATCAGGGCGAATAAGAGCCAGGCCAGAGCCGATGCATAACCCATCTTCAAATACTGGAAGGCGGCTTGATAAATGTAATAGACAAAAACAAAGGTCGACGTCCCTGGTCCTCCCTGTGTCATGACCAGAACATCGGTTAGAATCTGGAAGGAGTTGATAATTGAAATCACAATCACAAAGAATAAAACAGGTGAAAGCATGGGAATCGTGACATTCTTGAATTCTTGCCAGATATTCGCCCCATCGATTCTCGCCGCTTCGTACAGCGAGACAGGTATCCCTTGCAGCCCCGCCAGAATAATGATCATATTGGCCCCGATGCCCCAAAGACTCTTGACAATTAGAGCAGGCATCGACCAATCCTGACTTGCCAACCACAATGGTCTCAATTCCCTCGGAACACCGAGCAAGGCCAAAAAATAGTTAACCAATCCGACTTGGGGATTAAAGAGCCAAATCCATAAGATTGAAACGGCAACGCCACTGGCAATGGATGGCATGTAATAGATGATCCGTAGGGACGTTGTTCCTGGAAGATCCTGGTTCAATAACATGGCGACAATCAAGGCTCCAATCGTGCCCAACATCACAGCCCCGAAAGAGTAATAAAATGTGTTCCAAGTCGCGATCCAAAAGAGCTCGTCTTCGAAAAGGAGTTTGCGGAAATTTTCAAGACCAACCCAATCGACCGAACGAAGACCGGTCCAATTGGTAAAGGCAAAAATAAATGACGCAATCACCGGACCACCAGTAAATAAAATCAAGCCAATGAACCAAGGTGCAATGGCAATGTAAAAATCGCGTCGTTCCTGTTGTTGAAGAGTAAGAGGCTTTCGGCGCACAAGGCCAGCAATTGTCTGTATCATCAATTCGTCCGCCAATCTATATATAGTTCCGGTTCTACGTGACAAAAGTGCACTTGAGAAGCGATGTGGCGGGTAGCGGGTAATGCGCAACCCGCTACCCGCCACATCGCTTCCTTGACGTCTGTGTAAATAGTATCACGCACTACGCAACACGCAATATGTCATCAACCATACGCTTCCCGCAAACGCTCAGTTGCTTCATCAAGAACCGGCTGCCCTTCTGCCATGATGGTCTCTAGTGCAGAGGCAACATCCGTCTCACCAGAACGGAGCAAGGTGGCCTGACGGCTCGTAATGTCATTGAATTCTGCCGCAGCCAAAGTTTGGAATGGACTACCAGTCACAGCATATTCATTGAGTGCATCAATGAAGAATTCGGCATTATCTGGCGCCACTTCGGACTCCATCCACGCTCGATAGCCACTCTCACGGGCTGGGCTACCGCGACCCGTATTTCCCCACATAAAGATCATGCCATCTTCTGATAGATATTCACTCAGATATTCCCAAGCTGCATCCGGATTATTGCTATTTTTGGTAATCATATAGCCACTGCCAAATGAGCCAGTGAATCTGCGTGCCGGACCAGATGGTAAAGGTGCGACATCCCATCTTGTATAGGTACCAAACTTGGTAAATGTCGGTGCACTCCAAGAAGCTGCCGGTGTCATGGCAACGCGACCAGAAATCCACGGTCCTTGCTCAAATGCTTCAGCCTCGGCTGGTGTCGGCGCTGATTGGTCAACGTGAATGAGATCGGCCCAGAACTGGCAAGCTTCCCGCGCCTCTGGTGAATCCAACACAACTTCGGTCTCATCCTCATTCATGAGTGTACCGCCCCAACCACCAACGGTTGCACCATACGCTGTGTTGCCAAAGGCCGGATAACTACCAGACCAACCCCACTGTGGCACATCGCCATCGAGAACCGTCATTTCTTTAGCAACTTCGCGCAATGTCTCAAAGGTCCAGTCACCGGTTGGGTAATCTATCCCCATTTCATCAAAGAGATCAACGTTGTAGCCCAAGATTATTGGACCATGATCATATGGAATCGCATGTTGCTCACCTTGGAAACGATAGAGACGCAATGATTCTTCCCAGATTCCCTCAACATTGAACTCTTCATCAGCATCGACGTAATCCTGGAGTGAAATAGAAATTCCTTCAAATGCCCAGGGGAAAGAACGACTTCCATGTACATAAATGACGTCGGGGAGCTGGTCAGCGGCAGCCCAAGTGGGCACGACCTGATTGTGATCTCCCCAGGTGTTATAGGTAATCTCAATCTCGACGCCTTCATGATTTTCCATGTAGATCTTATCGAACTCATCCTGATGTGGGCGGAAGGCAGCTTCCCAGTGGCGACCGAAAGTCAATGTAATCGACTCCATCGACTCGTTGCCAGATGCGCCAGCATCACTACTGCCAGGCGCGGCTGAGGGTGCAGGACAAGCCGCCAACACTGCGACACTTGTCATTCCCGCTCCAGCAACTTGTAGAAATCTTCTCCGAGATAATCTTTGGGACATTTTGTTTACTCCTTGAAAGTTGGAAATTAATCTGTGCGATGTTCTATTGAAAAATGTGTCGATTCACGACAAGAATCGTGAACCGTTTGACATATACCTAGCAGTGCCATAAAGGTTGATTGCTACTCGCGTAAATGATTTTCTGTTGCTACGGGACATACAAATCCTGTTGGCATTGTCACATTGATTGCATAGGGTGATGATTTCTCTATGTTGAGCACGGCCATACATTTAGAATAAATTTGTCATCTCTACTCGACTAAAAATGCTCAAATTCAATTTAAATTTATAAGCTCGTGCGGTATAAGTAGAGCAGTCAAATGCCAACGAATTCTAGTTGAGATCCGTACGATTATCCAACACAAAACGTTCGGGGAACCTAATTTCAGCATTCGGGAGTATCGTGATTATACGGTCCAGACAACAATTTGTCAAAGTGATCGCAGATCAATATCTGAGCCTGTAATAAACCGTGACGGTGGACAGTAAGAGTGTGACACATGGCAATACATTGACAACAACGGCGCTACACACCATCTGTCACCTTGCCGCCCTGTCACCTTATCACCCTCTCCCGCTCAGCCAACGGCGTCCACCCACGACCAGGAGAATATGCCTTGTCGTTCTCATAGAGCGTCCGCAACTGGTAAAACTCTTCTGCAGTGCGGACCTCGCGTTCCGGCTGTGCAGGATCTCGAATGACAAAATCTGCTTCTGGGGGATAACAGGCCATCGTAACTGGCTCTCGTTCAGGAACATAGGCAGACGGTTCTTCATCTATATTGTTGGGAACATCCGTTCCTTGATAGCGCAGATCCACGCTCCAGCGCACCTGGTTGGTTCGATTCTCGAACGAAGCGTGGGGTGTCAAATTGGTCAAGAAAAGTACACCGCCCGCCTTCATGGGAATCGGCAACGCTGCTTCAGCAGGCAGATCATCATTCGTGATCTCCAAGTATCCTGCATGCCCCCCAGTATAATGACGGTAGACTCCTTTACGATGGGACTTTGGCAGTACATGGAGACAACCATTCTCCAATGTCGCGTCGACCAATGGAATCCAACAGGTAACGATTAGGTGACGGTCACAATGGGCCAGTAAATATCCTGAATCCTGATGCCAAGGCACCTCGCCTCTGTCCCAAGTTGGTAGCTTGGGACGAATCCGATAGACAGAAGAGCCTACAATATCAGGACCAACAATGTCTTCAATGCAATCCAACAATGCAGGATGTCGTAACATCTGCAACATCTCTGGCCCACTGTACCCGCCGCCACCTTTTCCCATGATATGGCGGACGATCGTGTCGCAAGCCGCTTTGTCTACATTGCGAATCTCAGCCAAACGCGTCTCAAACGGCGCCGATTCACAAATATCACTCAACTTGCCTTCAGCATGAAGTTCACGGGCTTTCGTATCAATCATCGTTGTGATCGCATCTTTGATGGGTTGCAGGTCGCCTGACTGAAAGATCCCAGGCTTAACCACATATCCAACATCGTGAAATTGTTGAAGTTCTTGGGCTGTGAGATTCATCGGAGCCTCCTCGTGTGACAGCACACATAAACAAAGACGTACTACGTGTACTTTCATTCCACACAGTACGCCTTACTTAACAAATATACTCTGCACTGCCATAGATGAGAATGAATTTGACCGTTCTCACCCGAATAGAACAGACGAATTTATTCTCATCTATGAGCGAGTGCAGTATATGAGGAACTATTCTCTCAATCCTCATCCGGAAGCGGCTTGCAGGCGGTCCCACGCCTCTTGGAGGATCGCTGGTCCATCAGTCACGAGGGCTGATATGTAGCCATCAACATCAATATCACCAGCCTTCAACAGTCCACGTGAACGACTCTCAAGATCATTTAATTCTGCCGCGCCAAGTGTCTGATACGGGCGCCAAGTGACTGCGTATGTATCGAGCGCCTCTAAATAATACTCGGCGTGTTCGGGCGCGTTTACTGAATTCATCCATGATTCATAGGACGCTTTACGGGCTGGACTGCCACGTCCACTCTCACCCCAGACGAAAGACATGCCCTCTACCGAGAGGTATTCGCTCATAAAGGTCCAGCTTTCATCGGGCACCTCACTATCATTCGTAATGCTGAAGCCACTGCCAAATGCACCAGTCACCCGACCTGCCGGTCCCTCTGGCCACGGCGCAACGTCCCAGCCAAATTGGGCGAATTCGGTTAAGTTTGGTGTGGCCCAAGACGGAACATTTTCCATAGCCACCTGACCTCCCAACCACGGCCCTTGCTCAAACGCTTCCGATTCAGCTGGGGTTGGTGCCGATTGATCAACGTGTATCATATCGGTCCAGAACTGAAGGGCTTCGCGGGCTTCGGGCGAGTCAATTAAGAGTTCCGTCTCATCTTCATTCAGATATTCGCCACCCCAACTGCCAATACATGATGGTGAATTGCCAAGGCTGGGGTTGTTGCCCGTATACCCCCACTGAGGTATCTCACCTTCCAGATTCGTTAATTTGGCGGCCGCTTCACGCATGGTTTCCATGGTCCAGGTTTCATCTGGATAATCCATATCGGCGGCATCGAAAATATCTTTGTTGTAGCCAAGCAGAATGGGACCGTGATCGTACGGAATACCATGTTGTTCGCCCTGGAAGCGATAGAGACGCAGGGACTCTTCCCAGACACCGGCTATATCAAATTCGGTGTCGCTTTCTGTATAGCTGTCCAGCGGAATTGAGATACCCTCAAAGGCCCAGGGGAATGCACGGCTACCGTGAACATAGACGATGTCCGGCAGTTGCTCAGCAGCAGCCCACGTTGGGACAATATTGTTGTGATCACTCCATGTATTGTAGGTGACATCCAATGCAATTTCTGGATGTCTCTCCATGAACATGTCATTAAACTCTTGTTGACGAGGGCGGAAGGTTGCGCCCCATGTTAACCCCATTGTCACGGTCGTTGTTTCCATGGCTGGCGCACTGCCACTACCGCTGTCCGCCGAAGGTGCTGGTGTGGGACAAGCCGTCAGAACAGCCGCACTGGCTGCGCCAACACCAACGACCTGCAAAAAACTACGGCGTGATAATTTTGATCGATTCATTATTCCTCCAACTTTAGATTGAGTGAAAATTAAACAAATATAGTCTTTCAGAAAAAGAATTTCCTGTCGTTGATGGCATTTCAGCTATGAATAGTTTAAAAATTGGGTTGGGCTAACCATCCATTATCAACCATCCGCTCGCTACCCTCCCCGAAAGCCGCGCACCATCAATCCCCGCTGTTCATTCGTTTTCTTTGCCTCTGCGGCTTGTTTTTCTGCCTCTGCACGGTTGGCCGTTGTTGTTGCACCGATGGTGACAAAATCATCAGGTCGACGATAGCGGTTGATAAAGACAGGGCGAGGCTTATCCGAATAGTTGGGCTTGGACCCGTGAATTGTTTTCACATTGAAAAAGATCGAATCGCCAGCCTGTCCCTCGACAGGGACGGATGCTTCCCACGGCCACTCATCTTCATCTAACCCCAGATGCGAAAAGGTGTCGATATGCTTCAGTTGACCCATCTTGAAGCTACCCGGAACAACATGGAGCGCTCCATTCTCCAAGTCTGTGTCAATGACATAACTCAAAATTGCCACGGGACCTTCATATTTGTGTTCAAAGTAGGCCGAATCTTGATGCAAATGCTTGGGGTGACCACCGACAGGTTCTTTCACCAAACTTTGTCCTTCGCCAAAGGTTTCAACATTCGGCCCCAAAATCGCCTCAACAATATCAAGTGCAATCGGGTCCATAGCGGTTTGCATAAACGCTGCACTCGTGCGGTAGTTCATGCCCACCGTCATAACCTGCTTATCACGATCATAATTCTCTGGTGCTGGAATCAAGAGGCAACCGTTCGGTGAGACCCACCCTTCTGGAACTTGTCGAGCCTGATCGAGTTCCGCCAGTGCCGTCTCGACGGTTGTCATAATGTCCCGATACATATCATCGACGTAAGGTCTCATCAATCCACGCACAACAAGACAGCCATGCTCCCGATAAATGGCGGCCGCCTGTTCCAGATCTAAGTGTTCAACTGAGACTTCCAAATCAGATGCTTGTATCGTGGGCTGGGTCTGAATCATAATCCTCCTAACGAGTTTGTTGTTCTGGCAAATAGATGGTATCCCAAATTGTGTATAAATTTGCTTTCCATCTGAGAAATCAGGAAACTTTTACACAATTTGTGGAATACTGCCAACAAATAGAATGAATGGGGGACGGTGCTTGAGAATCAAAATCGGATTGGCGTATCCACGAAAATCATGTTCACCGGCACTTTTTTAGCGGCAACACGTCGCTTCTACACAAGCTCTTCTGATGAGCGAGTCGAGTCAAGTATATGGATCCAATTTTATTTGTCAATTGTTCGTAGAGTCAAATAAACACCATCAATAGACAGCAATCGTGTCATTCCTGAGTGAAGCAGAGGCTTGGTTCCTTCGGGGATGTGAGTCAATCATCTAGATTTCAATTGACTCGGCACGATGAATACTCAACGACTTCTATAATATTGCGCGCTGTGTCGTACACATACTTCGCCTGATAGATTGGCTCGTTCTTTGAGTTCGGTTTTTTTAATCCGTGAGGTAAAAAACGCCTGTTAGCGGGAGGCATCTCAAGTTGATCGAGCTGGGCAATGGGCCACCACTGCAACTCACCTTCTCGCAAATCTGCAATCAGATTGCCAGAAAATTTGGTCACAAGATAGAGAAAATGGATGCAGTGCTGAGCCAGATCGGGCAAAACTAGGGTGACAATGCCTCGTAGGATTACTTCATGTGCGATTAATCCTGTCTCCTCGCGCAACTCACGAACGGCACAATCCTGCATCGACTCATTCCACTCGATTTTGCCACCAGGGGCCACCCACTTGCCAAAATTGGGCTCTTTGTTGCGTCGCATGAGCAATACTTGATTATTCTGTACACAATTAACTTGCGTGTAGAGCAGTGGTAAAGTCATCGTTTATCCTAATTCTTTACTCAAACTCCACCCGCCACCCCACGGATCGGGAACAAATCCTTGTCGATTGTAGCGATATCCCAACTGAGGATAGAGCCGTTGTGCAATCGCATAATCTTCAGTGCTCCCGACGCCGATTCCGACGGCTGAGTAGCCGCGCTGATGGACCGCTTCTTCTGCAGCATTGATCATGGCTGTACCAATCCCTCTCCGCCGCATCCACGCCACGGTATTCATGTCGTTAATCTCAGGTAAGTTATTTTCACGAAAATAGTCATCATTTGGTTGCCAGATGACATTGGTATAACCCACAACGTTTCCGTCCAATAAAGCAACCAACGTCAGCCGCGTGCCCCCTTGGTTTTCAGCATAATAGCGCTGATACTGCTCGCCGGATTTATTCATGTGCTCGAATGCTTTGGCAATTGCACCGATGTCGGTTTGGACCATTGAGCGCACAATCAATCCGTCTGGGTGTGTGGCTGGATGAATTCGTTGCACTCTCCTGTGTTCTTCGATTTGAGACAACGCCTGTTCAATCGCTTTTTGCAAGGCTGGTTGTCCAGTTGAATCCACATCACAAAGCCGTGCTTCTGTTTCCACATCCATATAGACCGTCTTTTGGAGCTGCTCTGCGGCAAAGATCTGGATATCAATATCCTGTTCCTGGAGAAGCCCCAGCAAATACCGTCGATAGCGAGCAAAATAGCTATTCTCATAATCGAGAGTTCGGCTGCAAAGAAAACGCAGTTGTTCTCGATCTGCGTTGTCTGTTGGTACTTCATACCGCCAAGCAACTTTGCACTGTTTATACAGCCCATCTAGATACACGATCCAATCATCGTTAATATATTGACGGTAGAGTCGAAGCGTCTCCTCCTGTGAGCCTGAGTAGTGACCACCTTGCAGAGCAATCACGGTGCGAGCCGTACGCGTGGCGCTTGTCACCAACTCTTTGAGCCCTTGTTTCGTCTCGGGTGCGTACCAATCCATCATTTGGACCTTGGCATACCCGTAGAATTCGTCATTAGGGTCAGGGTACCTGAGCGGATACGAAACAACCTCACAATTCCGCATGATTTGCACAAAGAAGCGATACGGGCCCCAAGTAACGTAGTGCAGATAATCAGCGACAGGGGGGAGAGTCACCTCATTGCCCACGTCTTGTCCATAGAGCAACTGTGCTGTCTGTTTGAAATAGACTCGTTGACGCACCGTTAGATTGCAGTCGGCAAGCTCAATGTCCAGACGAATGGGGCTGTCCTGAGCACACTGTTCACCAAGAGCCATCGCCCGTTCTGTCTCGTCGCTCGTCACGTTCCCGTGAAACAGCACAACGAGATCGAGATCACTCGTCGGCGTGACCACACCTTCAGCATAACTACCCATCAAATAGTAGGATTGGATACGCTCAGGAAACGTCTGTTCAAATTTTGTAATGACTTCGTCCAGGACAGTATCGGCGATGCCATGATTGGTTGCATGCGTTAGTTTCACCCTTCCCTCCTCCTCCTGCACCGTCACCGAAATTATGATCGTTTATCGTAGGTCCCGCCGGAGACGGGACAAGTGGCAAGAGAGCAACCTTTTTCAATTGAAGATTGAGGGTTCTTGATGCTTGTCACTTCAGAAAAGTGGCCTACGATTTGACTACGATTTGACTCATTAAACATTCGGCAATTCGACAATTCAGCAATTGACAATTAAAAAGGTTCTTACTACCTCCTGCCGCTTATTAATAGTCATACTCAACGTAAATCCAAGTATATCGCAAATTTTTCCTGCTGTCACCCAAACCTATGCTATACTTATAAGATGATTGAAATAGAACACAGGTCAAGCAGATTCAGTCGATATCTACCCAAAAATTGAACCAGGTAAAATCCGCGAGAATCTGTTTCACCAGTCCGAATCCACATTCTATCTGAACGCTATAATGATGGCGATTCGTAAATCGTAAATCCGAAATCGTAAATAATACGACCATGCGCATCTACTTAGACCAAATCGGCTGCCGGCTCAACTTTAGCGAAGTTGACACCCTTGGGGGACGCTTGCGTGCGGCTGGCCATATAACGGTCAATGCCCCCGAACAGGCACAAGTGATTGTCTTTAATACCTGTGCAGTGACGACTGAAGCAGGGCGCAAAAGCCGTCAACGAGTGCGGAAGCTACACAAATTAAATCCAGATGCGCGCATTGCCGTGACTGGCTGTTGGTCCACACTCCAACCTACAGAGGCAGCCGCTTTGCCCGGTGTTTCAATGGTCGTCGATAATCGTCAAAAAGAAATGTTGCATGCGCTATTAGAACCGTGGAGTGCAGAGATCGACGATCCAGCCGAGTTGGCGCGTATGCAGCCTGACGGAACTCCATTCGCTCTATCTGATATAGTGCCCGGACAGTCTGCACGACTGCGTGGTCGTACACGGGCCTTTATCAAAGTCCAGGATGGTTGCAACAACAAATGCACCTTCTGTATTGTGACAGTCGCGCGCGGTGAAAGCCGTAGCCGTGACATCCAAGAGATCGTATGCGAAATCCAGAGACTCGCTGAGGAGGGTGTACAAGAAGCCGTTCTCACGGGTGTACATCTGGGTAGTTATGGACGTGATCTTCCTCAGAAGCAATGCACGAATCTAAAAGAACTCACCAATGCAATCTTGACCGATACGGATATTGCTCGACTGCGTTTAAGTAGCTTGGAACCGTGGGAATTGGCCGAGGGGTTTTTCGACTTGTGGCAACGATGGTCCCATCGCCTTTGCCCCCATTTGCATTTGCCGCTTCAAGCTGGAACAGACAAACAGCTACGCCTGATGGCACGCCGTTGCACACAGGAAAGCTTTCGTCAGTTGGTCCAGGATGCCCGCGATGCCATACCGGATCTTGTGCTCACCACCGATCTCATTACAGGCTTTCCAGGTGAGACAGATGCAGATTTCCAAGAGGGCATGGCATTTGTGGAAGAGATGCGTTTTGCTCATGCACACATCTTCCCATTTAGTCCCCGAACCGGAACGGCGGCGGCCAAATTTGGCGAGCAAGTGCCCAATGCCATGAAGAAAGAACGCTCGCAGCAACTTCACAAGCTTGTAGAGCAGACCGGTCGTGCTGAACGTGAGCGATTTGTCCACACGGTTCGTCCAGTGCTATGGGAGGGTGAAGGGCAGACCATGACGGACGAGCCGGGTCGGTTATGGAGCGGATTAACGGATAATTATCTACGGGTACATACAGTTGTCCCAGAGGATGTGGCCCTGCAGAATCAAATTACGCGCGCACGGCTGGACGCGTTAAATGGTGATATACTGTATGGGAGTGTTTTGCTAGACCGATCGATAGAAACAATTTAGAATGGAGAATCCATGAGCGAAACATTACAACAACTCGAATCGCTCCAAAAAGAAGCCTCCACCGCGTTGGATCAGGCATCCTCAACCGAGGAAACCGAAGCCTGGTATCGCGAGTATTTAGGGCGCAACGGTCGAATGACGGGCATCTTGCGTGGACTGGGCAAGCTCTCTGCGGAAGAGCGTCCGGTCGTAGGCAAGACGGCGAACCAGATCAAGAACCAACTCGAACAGGCGCTGCAAACGCGACAAGACGAGATCGCCAGGGCCGAGATCGAGAGCACGCTCAGCGCCGAAGCAATTGACGTAACGCTGCCCGGCCGACCTCCATCCTTGGGGCGTCTTCATCCAACCACAGTGGCCCTACGTGAGATAGTGGACATTTTTAAGCAGATGGGTTTCCAAGTCTACGACTCGCCAGAAGTTGAGACAGATGAGACCAACTTTACTTTGCTGAACTTTCCGCCAGGACATCCAGCGCGTGAAATGCAGGATACATTTTTTACGACACGTCCGGATGTGATTCTACGCACGCACACGAGTCCGGGGCAAATTCATGCCATGCGAGAGTATGCGCCGGAACCAATCCGCGTTGTACTGCCCGGTAAGTGTTGGCGCAACGAAGATGTGACGGCCCGTTCTGAGATGATGTTCTACCAGATCGAAGGATTGGCTGTCGGTCGCAACATTACCTTTAGCGATCTAAAGGGTGTGCTTCTCAACTTTGCCAATCAGAT
Organism: Chloroflexi bacterium TSY; assembly: GCA_019217005.1. Next base: position 19,548 of record JAHBNG010000011.1, on the reverse strand, counting down.
GTTTGGTCAGGGGCGCGAGATTCGCTTCCGCAAATCCTACTTTCCCTTCACTGAGCCGAGTGTCGAGGTGGATGTGGATTGCATTATCTGTGGCGGAGACGGTTGCCGTATCTGTAAATATGCTGGCTGGTTGGAGTTGGCAGGCGCTGGCATGGTGCATCCTGTCGTGTTAAAGAATGGCGGTTACGATCCTGCTGTATACAGTGGCTTTGCGTTTGGCATGGGCATTGAGCGGACGGCCATGCAGAAACGCAACGTGGATGATATCCGCTATTTCTATACCAATGATGTACGCTTTCTGGAACGAGTTTAGCGTTCGTCTATCCTGTTTTGTATACTTTCGTCCAATGAGCGATCAATCACAATGAATTCGTCACTAAGTGGGAGGTTAATCGTCCTAGAGATATAGATAGAATTGTTCATTATTATTTTTCGTGAGGAGAAGCCCATGTCTACTCGTCGGTATGGGCGTTGGTTGCAAGCCATTGCTGTTGTCATCATCGCCACAGTTGTCGGTGCAGCAACGTCAAATTTTTTAGCGAATGAAGATCTTTTGCCCGCTGGTGGGTTAGTGGGTGCATTAGTTGCCATTGTGAGTACCTTGATCTACGGTCCACTGCGTGGTTTTTTTGTCTGTCTGACTGCTTTGCTTTGGACTCTTGGTTTTGGGTTGCCAGCCGAGGCATTTCTACATCTTGGATTTTATGCTGGCTTTATTGGTCTGATGATCGGTTTGGTATTAGGATTGATCAGTGGACTCGTGCCAGGGTGCAGTGGCGCCTTTTTCGGCATCAGCATCGGGTTTATGCTTGGTGCCATCATAGCGGGATTGATCACAGAACCGTCGATGTTCATTGATCTGGGGTCATATACCAACGTAAGCATCCTCGAATTGCTGCTCTCTCTTGCAATTGAAGCCATTGGAGTTGTGATCGGCGCATTGACTGGTGCAACGATCGGATTGATAGTGGGATTCGCAATCTCTCGTATGGAGCGACGTGTAGAGACTCGTGCGCTTGTGCAGACATAATATTGTGCAGACATAATATATTATTGTGAATTGATCATTATCATTGATATATTATGGATGAAGGTTCCTGGCAACCCGTTACTTTGAGTAAGGCTTTTCCAAGAAATAAAGTGCTCAATTCGGATGGAAAAGCCAAAGCCATTCCAGGGATAAGAGCCTGTCTCAATGGGTAATCTTTTTTCTGGAATGGCCTAAATGCTTATCCGAAAAGTTCTGTGACGACGCATTCTCGCTCGAGAAGCTGGTCGGACTCACAACCACTTTTCGGATAGGTTCTAAGGCGCTTTCAATGCAAAGTGAGCAATGTTCATCGTACGTTTGCAGGATTTCGCCTGATGAGCAAAAATCCAAAGGAGAGAACAATGATTAATTTTGATGGCAAAGTTGTAATTGTGACGGGCGGCGCAAAAGGAATCGGTGCTGGCATTTGTACAGCCTTTGCTGAAGCTGGTGCCAGTTTACTCTGCGCAGATATCGATGTGGCTGCCGGAGAGAAGCTGATAGAGGAATTGGCCGATCAGCCGGGCGAAGTACGGTTTCACAAAGCGGATGTCTCTGTCGCCGCCGAGTGTCAAGCACTTGTTAATGCTGCCGTTAGTGCATGGGGCGGTTTGGACGTCGTCTGCAACAATGTTGGTATTCAACCCACAAATAGCTACTTACCTGCACACGAATTCCCCGAAGAGATGTGGGACCGTATCATGGATGTGAATGTCAAGAGTCGTTTCTTGATGGCCAAATATGCTGTGCCGGAAATGAAAAAGCGTGGTGGTGGCGTTATCATCAACACGGCCAGCGTCCAAGGCCTTCAATCTGCACATGATGTTCCGGCCTATGCAGCCAGCAAGGGTGCCGATCTCTCTTTGGTTCGCCAATTGGCACTGGATTATGCGGGGTGGTTCATTTTAGGCGGACAATTAGGTTTACATTTTTGCAAAGAGAAAAGATGTTTATATTTTCTACTTTGAGCCATGCTCAGGCAGAAAATGACCTCAATATAGATTTTTATCTATGTATCAAAAGTGTAAACCTAATTCTGAACCACCCCGATTATGCCAAGGACAACATTCGCGTACTGGCTATCAACCCTGGCACAATCGAGACGCCCCTGGTTGCCGAAGCTGCTGCTGCGATGGGTAGCAGCGTGGAGGAGTTAAGTGCCACTTGGGCTAAGGCACATCCGCTTGGTCGGATCGGGCAGCCCATTGAGATCGGACGCGTCGCCCGTTTTCTGGCCAGCGATGAGGCTTCATTTATGACGGGCGAATGGGTCAATGTCGACGGGGGAATGATGGCGCGCGGATCTTGGGCCTAGCAAGATGCCACGATGATAAGATGAGGGTGGCTGGCAGCCTGCTCAGAATCTCAACGAGTATTACGTAATACGCATTACGAAACCGAGGAACCAATGGACACAACATGCTTAAACTATCAATTGAGTGTTAATGAACGGACGCAATTTGATCGCGATGGTTTCTTTATTGTCGAAGACGCAATCTCCCCAGAGATGGTGGACCGTTTACTTGTAGCAGCCGACCGCGTTGATGGAGAAGAACGTGCGGCAAATAATGTTGATAACGATGCACCACATAATACGCTTGACTTTATTGGACGTGATGATGTCTTTCTTGAGTTACTCGATTGCTCCAAGACGATTGCCAAGGTCTGGGGCATCTTGGGTTGGAACATTCAACTCTATCATTCCCACATGATTGTCAGTCCACCACCCCAAAATGGGGAAGGCAAGATCGGCACTATGCGTTGGCATCAAGATAGTGGTCGTCTCAATTTCGAGCTGGAAACAAATCCACAACCACGTATTTCCCTAAAAGTGGCCTTTTTCCTCACCGACACCAGCGAATTGGGACGAGCCAATCTCTATGTAGTTCCCGGCAGTCATTTACGAAATAAGATTGCCATACCCGAAGATGGCACAGATCCCACCGGTGCTCTGGCTGTTCAGGCGAAACCAGGGGACGCAGTCTTTTTTGACCGTCGCATCTGGCACCGCTCCAGCCACAACACGTCCCATATTCCACGCAAAGTCCTCTTTTATGGCTATAGCTACCGTTGGTTACGACCCCGTGACGATATGTCTGTTGAACACTATATGGATCGCTGCGACCCGATCCAACGGCAACTCCTTGGAGCCAGCCCAACGGGTGGTCATGGTTATTCATCACCCAAAGATATTGACGTCCCGCTCCGTGCTTGGATGCAGCAATATGTAGGAGAACAGGCGTTAGCTGCTTAAGAATCTACTTTTTTGCGCCTGCAACTTTAGTGCAGGACGGCGGCGCAAAAAGCGGCCTGCGGCCAAACCAACAAACGTTTTTCGTTATCGACACAAAGTTGTCGATGTGAGCGAGTAAGCGCCTATGGAAAATACCAAACGAATCGACTACCCCAATCTTGTTCAAGCCTTCAGAGATATTCTGACGACGGTCGGTGTGCCAGAGCATATTGCCGAGATTGAAGCCGAGATCGGTGCCGAGGTTGATCTTTGTGGCGTTCACTCTCATGGTGCTCGCCTGTTGATCAATATGGTCGAGCATATTCGCAATGGACGCACCAATCCTGCCCCGACCATCAAAATTTTGGATGAAACAACACCTGCCACTGTCTTAGCCGAAACGGAATTGGGCATTGGACGATATGTCTCCGCGGTTGGGATGGATATGGCGATTGAGCGCGCCAAGACCTATGGCATTGGCATGGCCGTCATTCGGGGCGTTGGGCACTGGGGGCGCGGTTATAGCTATGGACTACGTGCTGCGCGTGCTGGGATGATTGGCCTGGCATTCACAAATACGTTTGCCAATTTCCCTGCCTGGGGAACGGCGGAGCCATCATTGGGCAATAATCCAATCGGGATTGGTGTACCAGCAGACGAAGGCGAAGTACCAGCCGTCCTTGACATTGCCATGACCCAGACAGCGATCGGACGCGTACGGGATGCTGCCCTAGCTGGCGAAGAGATTCCGCTGGGTTGGGGATTGGATAGCGAAGGCAATCCAACAACCGATCCCCAAGCCGTTGTCGAATCAGGGCGCTTCATGCCGATGGGTGAGCATAAAGGATCGGGGCTTTCTTTTATGACCGACTTGCTGACCGGTGGATTGGCAAATTGGCTTCTCTGTTTCGAGCAAGGGACGGAAGGACGTCCATCGGACGCAGAAGGTGGCTCCACGAAAACCTTCATTGCCATCAAACCTTTTGGCGATTGGCTGGGCAGTCGTGTGGCCGATCTAAAACAACATCTCAAATCAGTCAAAAGAGCGCCGGAGCAAGGAGCCGTACAGTGGCCAGGTGAAGGCAGCTTTCAACATCGAACCGACTATCTGGCAAATGGAATCGCTCTGCCACCTCAGTTAGTTGAGGATTTAGATGCATTGGCAAAGGAACTCTCTGTGCAGATTAAGTGGAGCGATTGATAGGTTCATTCTTATCGTGCTGATTTGCTAATGAGATTTAGAATAAGGTTGCTCTGTTTTAAGACCGGCAATTACGCGATAATGCTTAATATTAAATGTGCATAAAGTTGCGGACAAGCCAACGGCACAGGCGCCGATTAACGAATCAATCAAGCCTAGACTATGGGATAAGTGGTAGATTTTGAAATCCGCCAATGCGCGCTCACAATCAGCTTGTGTTGGCCAAACGACAGGCAATGGTTCAACCAATTTCAATACACGCTGAATCTCTCGAGTGTTGCGCGCATCCTGAACAAGTTCCATGACGACAAGCCCAGAAGTCGAAGGCAACTCACTTAGGCCACTAAACCAAGTGAGAGCAGGTATATAACCACGTTGAACATCAATTATAACGTCGGTATCCAACAGGTACATCAGTCAGAGCCCCAGTCCCGTCGCTCAGCGATCGAGCGTATTGATCTTGCATGCGTTTCGCTATCTGCAATATCTGTTCGATATCCAATCAAGCCTGTTTGCTGCCAGTATGTGACCAACTCGGTCCCTGTTTTTGGGGACGTGTTGAGATCAAACTCTATATTGTGAATGAGACGCCATTTTGAAAGCAAGCGTAGAGCATACTCTGACAATGATACACCTAAACGTGTAGCTTCAACCCTCAACTCTTCCTCTAATTCCTGTGGTAAATCAACCGTCAACGTCATATCCACACCTCAAAACTCAAACCAAGTATGTTTGCCATAGTATAGCACAATCTAATCAGTCTTGAGTAAAGCAAATATTGGCTACCACCAGTCACATAGCAATCAACCATCAATCACCTGGCTCTCCTCCTTTTTGGTTTCTCTACCTTTAGGATGAACTGCTAACCGCTTTTTGTCACATTTCTCACCTCATCTCTTTATCTTTTACCAGAAAGTAAAGCTCAACTGCTTTCTCACTTGCACCAGCTACGATTAGGTCTGCAGGTACATAGTTGGCGAAGAGGTTCTGGAGGATATCGGGTGGATTCTCGATGTAGTATTGTTCGGCATAAAGATGTTCGTGCGTATCACAAAGGGGCGTTGATTGGATGTGGTAAGCTAGTTGGGTGGTCATGACGTTTTCCTCATTGTACTTCAGCTTGAATTATTCGGACTCCTACATATTGCGCCTATCTTGCTTGAAGATCCGGCAATTGCCAATACGCGTCTGGTGCCTCTTCCCAGATGGGTAGGCTCAATCCACCAGGATCGTAGACTCAGTAGATCCAAATTTGGCGTTTTTGGCGATTTTCAGTCGAGATTGCAGGGATTTTGGAGTCATTTATTCAGATTTCGGTTACAGAAAACAACCTATTTCATATCTGAAAATCGCCCAAATCTAACGCAAAAACTAGATATCGACCGGCAAATTTGTATTTATGTCAACTGTTTAGCCAGAATTCTCTCTCAAAACCTGAAATTTGGATCTACTGAGACTATCTCACCGGCACGCAAGGTCATGGTGCACTCTAGTTTCTGATCACCTATTAGCTTTGCCCGTCCACAATCAATAAAGCCAAACCTACCTTCCTGCACCGTAAGCACAGCGATATCTGCTTCCGCACCAACGGACAGATGCCCCAACTCTGGATGGCCGATCTCTTGGGCAGGGGTCACAGTCGAACGATAAATGACCTCCTGTAGTGACATACCGCAGTTCAATATTTTGCTCATGGTCGTTAGCATGTCGACGACAGCCCAGTGCATATTGCTCACGTGCAAATCAGTGCTGATCGAATCGGGCCCAAAACCATTTTGTATGGCTGGCAATGCGTTGCGAAACCAGAAACTACCCGCGCCATGACCCACATCAAAGATCACACCTCGCTCGCGAGCCTCAAACATAAACTGATTTGGTTGACCAGATTCATCCAAAATGGGAAACTGCTGGGCATAAACATGGGTGTGGATATCGCCGGGTCTCATCTTTTCCAGAATTAATTCTTGATAGGAACGTTCTGGTGGACGCGGCCAAAAGTCAACCATCACTGGCTTCTGGCAAATTTCCGCGGCTGCCACAGCTCGATCCACGGCGGCCCACGGTGGATGATCGTCATCCCACGGCAACCTTGTCCAATAGTGAGCCGTTTTGACCCCGACACAAACGTCTGGATAGGCCAAAACAATCGAGGCACACAGTTCAGGATCCATCGTATTGACATCCTGCTCAAAGTCGCCCAACATCCCCAGATCGACAATGTTGATATAAGCAAAAATGCGCGTCTTCGCACGATCGATGACCGTACGCTTGAAGTGGAGAAAGTGCTTGGCACCTGCGGTTCCCGTATCGACCACAGTGGTGACGCCTGAACGAAATGAATGTGCGTCCGCCATCACGCTCAGCCCCTCTGGTTCACGCGTGTGATAGACGTGAACGTGGATATCAATCAAGCCAGGCGTCACGTAGTGCCCAGAGAGATCAATGGTTTGGACAGCCAGATTTGGGCTGATATCTGAATCAACAGCAGAAACCGTCGTCCCCACAATGGCAATATCCATTTTTTTATCGATGTTGTTTTTTGGATCGATCAGATGGCCATTTTTCAAGAGCAGATCATAGCGGGTTGTCATGGTTTGCCTTTCTTTACCAAATTAAACTCGGGGTGGTTCAAAATTAGGTTTACACTTTTGATATATAGACAAAAATCTATATGAGACCGTTTTCTCTCTGAGAACCGGCGAAATCAGAGAATATAAACGTTCTTTCTGTTTCTAAAAGTGTAAACCTATCTATCCAGCTAAAATGAACCACCCCTTAAACTCTACAAGAAAACGTGGTTCGCCCATAGCCAACTGTGCAACAAAATACGAACAAGACGCAACTTTCTACTATCTGCCGTGTTTTGATCCTTAGATTACCAGCACACAATCAAATTCTCAAATCTAGCGAGGTTCCACCTCAAATCGATTAAGGCACTGTCCTTGATAATGCTTGTCGCATCTGCGAGCAAGTACGGACACAAAAAATAGCGAAGCGTGTCCCAAAGTGTGCAAACACAGCCGATTCTCTGACTGAGTGGAGTCCATTTACACACTTTGTGGTGCACACTCAAAAATAGCGGAAATATCTATTATGGCGAATCAGTTAAATGGAAACGGGACATATAAGCAGAACGGTCATCATCCGAATGGTCATGGCACAAATGATCATCACAGCAACGAGCTTTATGTCCGGTTAAACCGTGTCGTGATCACAGGGCTTGGGTCCATTACCCCATTGGGTCTTACGGTCACAGAAACATGGGAAAATCTACTCGAAGGTAAATCTGGAATTGCACTCATTGATAGCTTCGATGCAAGCGAGCTGCGCACACGTTTTGGTGGAGAAGTCAAAAATTTTGATCCAGCAAACTATATGGATCGCAAAGAGGCGCGTCGCCTCGACCCTTATATTCACTTTGCGCTTGCTGCAACTCAGGAGGCTGTTGCAGATGCAAGACTCGATTTTGCAGCGGAGGAACCAACGCGCGCTGGTGCGATTGTTGCGAGTGGCATCGGTGGACTGAAAACTACCCTCGATAGCCAACTTCTCGCCAATAAGAAAGGCGTTATGCGCCTGAGTCCATTTATGATTCCCAATATGTTGGTCGATAGCGCAGCGGGTAAGATTGCGATTGAGTATGACCTGCGCGGACCAAATCATAGCGTTGTCAGTGCTTGTGCCAGCGGAACGTCAGCTTGTGGTGAGGCATTTGAATTGCTGCGTCGCGGCGATGCAGACTTAATGCTTGTTGGTGGCGCGGAGTCAAGTCTGGTTCCGATTATAATGGCGGGCTTTGATATCATGGGTGCAGCCAGCCGCAATAATGATGATCCAGAGGGTGCTTGCCGTCCCTTTGATAGCAATCGAGACGGCTTTGTGATGTCCGAAGGGTGTGCAATGCTTGTCATGGAAACAGAAGAACATGCTCTACAGCGCGGAGCAAAAATTTACGCCGAAGTGATTGGCTATGGGAGCAGTGCTGATGCATACCACATGGCTGCACCTCACGAAGAGGGCCGGGGTGCCATCAATGCAATGACCATGGCTCTCCGCAAAGCATCAGCATATGGTGTACAGCCGGAAGATGTTGACTATATCAATGCTCATGGCACGGCTACCCGGATCAATGATGTTGTTGAAACAAAGGCGATCAAACAGGTATTTGGCGAGCACACTTATAATTTGACAGTCAGCAGCACGAAGAGCATGATAGGGCACCTATTTAGCGGAGCTGGTGCAATTGAGACCGTTTTCTGTGCAAAAACCATTGAAAGTGGTATGATCCCTCCAACAATCAATTTGACATCCCCCGATCCCGATTGCGACTTGGATTATAATCCATTACGAGCAAAAAAAGCTGATGTACAGGTGACCTTAAGTAATAGCTTTGGTTTTGGTGGTCACAATGCCTGCATCATGCTTCGAAACTATGCCACACAATAAATACTTATGAGCGATCATCAAGATAGACAATCGAACCCCTTAATGAATCAGAACGGCACTCGACCATCGCTGTCGAGTGAGACATGGGCGAATGGCATCGATCAAACTATCGCGAATCAAAACGGCTCCACACCAAAGCTTCCCTTGAACGGCAATGAGGATCATGACGATCTGCCAAATATGCCTGAATTGGAAGCAATGTTTGAGGAAAAGTTTGCTCAAATTATTGGATGGGGATGTTATGTGCCGGAAAAGGTTATCACAAATGAAGATCTAGAGCAGATTGTCGATACACAAGATGAGTGGATTCGTGCTCGGACAGGCATTGAAGAGCGCCATGTTGTCGTTGATCCCAAAGAAACGACGGCAAGCATGGCGGTCGAAGCGGCCCGTCAAGCGCTCAAAGTCGCAGATGTATGGCCAAACAAGATCGACCTGATCATTTGTGCCACATGTTCACCAGAACATATTTTCCCCTCAACTGCCAGCATCATCCAGGATTCCCTGGGTGCGGTCAATGCAGGAGCTTTTGATCTAAGCGCGGCCTGTTCTGGTTTCGTCTATGGTCTTTCGATGGCCCGTGGCCATATTTTGGCCGGCGACGCCGAATATGTGCTTGTTATTGGCTCCGAAACGATGAGCCGCTATGTCGATTGGACCGACCGCAGCACGTGTGTCTTATTTGGCGACGGGGCAGGTGCAGTGCTGGTGGCCGCGAGTGATGTGCCAGGTGGTGTTTTGTCGGTCGATTTAGGAAGCGATGGCTCCGGTGCATCATCGCTTGGTATACCAGCTGGCGGCAGCGCCATGCCATCTAGTTTGGAGACAGTCAGCAACGGCAGTCACTACATCAAAATGGATGGCAAAGCAGTTTTTCGTTTCGCAACCCGAGTCATGGCCAATGCAACTCGCAAAGTGCTTGAAAGCGCGGGATTGGGACCAGAAGACGTCGATTTGGTCATCCCCCATCAGGCAAACTCGCGCATTATTCATAGTAGCGTTCGCAAGCAACTCAAGATCCCAGACGAGAAGATCTATATCAACGTACAGCGCTATGGAAACACAAGCAATGCGAGCATTCCCATCGCATTATGCGAAGCAATCGAAGAAGGAAAGGTCAGTCCTGGCGACAATATCGTTTTTGTTGGTTTTGGTGGCGGCTTGTCTTGGGCGGCGACGGCTGTCCAATGGAGCGTCCCCATTGAGCAACGCGAATATGGTTGGTGGAAAAGCTATCGTCGACGAGCGGGATATCAAGCCGCCGCGGCACGAAGCATGTGGAAACGTGCCATGCGCTGGCTTTACGAAGCACTCCCAACCGATCCCCTTGGACGCCCAATCAAAGAAGCTGAACCTGCTCCAGTAGCTCATGGAGAGGTGGAGCAAAAACAGGACGATTAGCATAGCTGAATTAAAAAGCTATCAGCTATCAGCCATCGGCTGGAATCGGGCCTTATCTTGCTGCTGATTTTTATACCTTCCTATAGATCCTGTTGAACCAGCTCACGAAGGAACACGAAGGTTTTGATTTCTTCTTCGTGTTCTTTTGTGAACTTTGTAGCTCCTATTTTGGTTATGACGTTTCCTTGTTAAGAATGAACATCGACCTTCCTTACCCAAACCAATACATCATAAAAAGTAGCTCCCCCTCCCATATCAGCTTCACTTTGTGACGTAACCTGATTGATATTGCGACCATCGCCACAAAACTTAGTCCACCAAATACCGGGTGCCAGTACGGTCCCTGGCACAATCTCATCTGTCACCTTCGCAACGAGCTGAACAGATCCCAATTCATTGCCCACTTCTACAGCATTCCCATCATTCAACGCTCGATCGGCTGCATCAATCGAATGGATCCAGATCAACGGTTGTTGCTCTCGCCTTTGAAAACGCTCAACGTTGGCAAAGGTCGAATTCATATGAGAATGGGTCGGGGGCGAGATGCAGTGTAGCATCGCACGTGGCGTACCTTCATCATGTTCGTCCGATTTGAATATTTCCTCGTCTTGATATTGATGAGAACCTCTATCATCTATGTTGAGTCCATCAGTTCTTCTCGTAATGGATTGGCCATTAGGCTGACCGCGGAAGGTGATGCTGGCAGAATGAGGCGGCGTATAAGTCGGCACAGGATCATATCCATCCTGTGCCATACGCTCACTATAGAATTCACATTTGCCACTTGGTGTCGGAAAGTTTCCCTCAGCAAAAGGGAGATAAGGGCTTGGTACATTAATCCGTGCGAAGCCCTGATCCATCAACTTCTCCCAAGTAATTGTTTCATAAAGCGGGTGGTGCTGACTCTCAACGAAGGCGTGTAGAATCTCCTCATCACTCTCTTTGAAACAAGCTTCGCCATATCCCATTGTCTGGGCGAGTCGCCGAAAGATCTCGCTGTTTGGTAGAGCATCCTCAACAGGTGCAATCGCTGGGCGATTCAATGCCAAATAAAGCGTGCCATAGGAGCGCAGAATGTTCCAATGCTCCAATTGCGTGGTGGCTGGGAGTAAGTAATCAGCATAATCGGCTGTATCTGTTTGAAAGTTTTCCATCACCACAGTAAAGAGATCCTCACGTGCTAACCCCGCAACAACGGCAGATTGATCAGGCGTCACCGCGGCCGGATTGGCATTGTAAACAAGCAAAGCTTTCACTGGGGGACCCACATCAGGCGGGTCCAGACGCTTGTCAACCGGACGAGGGCTGTAGTGCGCACGCGCAAGGCGCTCCGGATCCAAACTTAATGCGTCCCCCAAACGATTCATATTGATTGTACGCGGAATCGAACCTCGACACAATTCCGGCCGCTGCAATATGTTCAGATCCAGATGGCGAAAGTTGCCACTGGCACTCAATTGAATACCACCACCCACTTCACGCCAGGCTCCGATCAAGGCAGGCAAACAGGCAATGGTCCGCACCGCCATACCGCCACCTGCATGTCGCTGCATGCCATAGTTGATGCGAATTGAGGATGGACGTGTGGTGGCATATTCTTGGGCAAGCTGACGAATTCGCTCCGCCGGAATCCCAGTGATGTTTGATGCACGTTCCGGTGTCCAACTCACCACGCGTGCAGCAAGTGCGTCAAATCCCAAAGTATAACGCTCGACATAGTCTCTGTCATGCAGTCGCTCATCAATGATTACGTGCATCATGGCCAACGCCAAGGCAGCATCCGTTCCCGGTCGAATGGCAATCCATTCATCTGCCGCGCGCGCCGTGCGCGTCCGGGCTGGATCGATCACAATGACGCGTGCGCCTTGCTTGCGTGCATCTTGGATAAAGGGCCATAGGTGCAGATTGCTTGTCAGGGTATTGGATCCCCAAATCAGAATCAATTGACTCTCTGCGTAGGATTCCATCTCCATGCCAACCGTAGCACCAATGGTATAAAGGTAGCCGATCATGCCCGTCTCAGAACAGATCGTACGCGCCAACCGGCTTGCTCCCATGCGATTGAAGAAGCGTGTCGCCATCCCTTCACCTTGGAGTAGCCCAAGCGTGCCCGAATAAGAATAGGGCAAGACGGCTTCCGGACCATATTCTGCAATCACAGTATGCAGCCGTTCAGCAATCTCACCGAGTGCCGTCTCCCAGGAAACGGGCTCGAATTGCCCAGCACCTTTTGACCCAACCCGTCGTAACGGCGTTGTCAACCTGTTCGCGTGATAGGTGCGCTCTAGATATCGATCCACTTTGCCACAAAGAGTACCTTGCGTGACTGTATGGTCGCTATGTCCCCAAATGTCAATCGCACGTTCCGACTCAGTTTCCACTGCCACCTGCCAGCTACAAGCATCGGGGCAGTCGTGTGGGCAGACTCCATTGACGATTTTGACGGCAGGATCAGATTTGTATAGGGCAAGTTTGGACATTGGATTTCCTCATCTACTATTAGAGATTATAAGGATTAAGAATATTGGGACACGGATGAACACAGATTTCACGGATTTACTTTGAGATAATCTGTGTTCATCCTGAAAATCCGTGTCCTATTTTCATGTCTATTGAATGTAATGGGTCGGTGTTCTGAATTTTGCTGACATCTCAAACCGTGCAGTAGGATCGGCATTTCTGACCACGTCGGGGATATCGCCCGTCCACCAGCTAGGCGGATTGGGAAAGGAAAAAACGTCGTGCCAGGCCAACAACAGGGTGCGACGTTGAGCGGTCTGGTTGGGCCAGGCCGCATGCATAATGCGTGCGTCGGCGATGACCAGATCACCGGCTTTCAAGGGTACATCCACAGCGTCGGGATAGTCGGCAAAGGCGGGATGGGAGAGGTCGTCGATGGCCTGGATCTCCTCTCCGTGGGCATCGGGCAGAATATCGTGTAGCTCGTGGCGTTTGCGATGACTGCCGGGAATGACGCGCAAGCAACCATTTTCCCGAGTGGTGTCAATCAGGTAATAAGAGAGGAAGATGCGCGTTGGCCAAGGCGCGGCTGCCTCTGGGCTGTTCCATTTCATAAAATCTTGGTGCCAATAGAGCGGCGGCCCATATCCTGGCTTGGACAAGATGATCACGACATCATCCGACTTCAACTCTTCCAGACCCAGTTGGCGACAGACCTCCAACTGAGGGGGAAGGTCGATAATTTTTTCCGCGAGCGGGTCGGGGAAATGATTCTTACGCGGTTCGCGGTTCATCGTGGCCCATCGACGCTCAGTGTTGACAAAAATGTCACTGCCCTGGTAGCGAATTTTATGACGGACCGTCACTCGCTGAAATATCTCGTCGGACCAGGCACACAGCTCCTCCACCATTGATTGTGGCATCACACCAGGTATCGACGTGTAACCTCGCTCAACCAGTTCGTCACGCTTAGTGAGCGCTTCTTCGGACGTCAAGATTGACATAATCAATTCCTTTCCGATGAGTTTGAGAGATTAGAACCTTTGCTGATTAGAGTAATTGACTTTGACGTAGATGAAAATGTTTACATCATTATTCATGGTGTTGGTGCTCTTGGTTCAGGGCAAGTGATCCGAGTGGATGCGCTGACAGACAGGCTCGGAGAGTCCATGACAATGGGTCAATAAGAATCCAGCAAGAGGAAATTAGCAAATAAGGCTATTCCAGAAAAAAATAATGAGCCACGAAGTTCAGGATGAAACACGAAGTTTAATCTATTCTTCGTACACTTCGTGTGATTTCGTGGATCATTTAAGGTTTGGAACGACCTAAAGCGCCTCGCTAGCTATCGAGACACTTTGATTTACTTACGAAACAAATGCTGTATGAGTGGCTTGCGATGGACGGAAGGGCTGAATGAGGTCCAGCGTACTAGATGCTTCTTGGCGAGCCACGTCAAGTTCGTAGAGATTTTGCAAATTGAGCCAATATTCTGCTGTTGTATTAAAAAACTTGCCCAAACGCAGCGCTGTATCCGCAGTGATGCTACGCTTTCCATGCACAATTTGATAAATACGATTATCGGGAACGTCAATCCGGCGTGCTAGTTCTACGGCGGTCATACCAATTTCTTCTAGTTCTTCCGCAAGGATCTCGCCTGGGTGGATCGGATCTCTCCAGTCGCTCATGGTTGCTTGACTCCATCAATGATAGTCAACTATTTCGACATCGCAGGGACCATCGTCCCATCGAAAACAGAGACGCCACTGTTCATTGATACGAATGCTATATTGCCCTTGCCTATCACCTTTCAAAGCCTCAAAGCGATTACTGGGCGGTTCTACCAAATCACCTAACTGAGTGGCGGCATCAAGTCTACGCGAGCGTGTCAGTGCTTGACGCTCAATCCCCGAAAAACGTTTGACGAATTTTCGACGATAGAGTTGCTCGGTATGATTATCTTTGAAAGACTTGATCATTCAAGAATCCTAACATACTCTATGAGCTACGTCAAGCGTAGTGATAAAGCGTCAGGAGCAGGAGCCTGGAACATACAGCATTCGACTCTCTTTTGAAGGCGGTAATGCAGAAGAGAAGACCACACTCCGCTTGGCCTTTCAAGGGGCAGAGGCAAGCGTCGAGGACAGCATAATCCGTGGATGTGGGGAGGCGCAAGGCCAAGTGGTCATCGATGATGACCTGATTGAGATCAAAAGTGCGTTGGTCGAGTAATCCTACGGGTAATTACGCAGCCAATAGGCCTACTACAAGCTGGTCTAATTTGCAATTCTCCCCAGCCGGCAGTGCCGCTTCGACAACCGTATCTAGCAGTTTGGTCTGCAATTCCGTTAGCAGACGATCGGCCCGATCCTTCGTTGCCTGCCTGCTGCCTAGATGATGTCGTGCCAGTTCCAGTAATTCAATCGCCTCTTCACCCTTCTCCTGCCGTACGTAAACTGTTGCCATCCCGACTAGAATATCCAGAACTTCTGGAATATAGGGGGAATTCCAAGCCAGCTTCAACGCTTTTTTGAAGGGTTGCCAAGCTTCTTGAAATGCACCTTGGGCCACATCTACTTTCCCCAAACCATTGAGTGCCAAGATGATCTCTATCGTTTGATGATGCGCCTCTGTCAAGGCTAGACTTTTTTGGAAATGTGTGCTTGCCTGCGGATAGTGCTTACGCGCCAGCGCCAATTCTCCTTGAACGTAATAATGCTCCCAAGGCAACGCTGCATAGCCAGCACGATGCGAGAGCCTCAGATTTTCTTGCAGGTATGTCTCCGCTTCTGACAACTTGTCTTGCAAAATGGCAAGATACGCCAGCCAAGCCAGGTGGCGTGTTTGGGCACGTGGGGAATCTAGCGTCTGTGCAATGGATAAGCCTTCTTGAAGATGCATCATCGCTACTTCATATGCACCTAAATCACCCATAACGCAACCCAGTTCATGCAACAGGCCCTCCAGGGTAAGCTGGTAACCAGTTCTCTGGCAGATGATGACCCCTTGTTCAAAATATTGACGAGCCTCCTGATAGTCACCTCGTCGGTGCGCTAATCTGCCAAAAGCTTCATAAATCCAGCCTAGGATTCTTGCCGGTCCCTCCTTTTGTAATACGCGCAATGCTTTGCGCAGATACCCCAACGCCTCTTCATGCTCTTCCAAGACAAAGTTTGCCCAGGCCATGCCGTGATAGAAAAGACCAATGGCAGCTTGACCGCGATTTGCTTCATAAGTCGTGAGTGCATCAAAAAAGTATTGTTTCGCAGTTACAACTTCTCTACGATTCATGGCAGCATCGCCTAAATGGTAGTAAACGCAGGCCAGATCAGTCTGGGAACCCGCACGACGAAGGTATGTTAGACTTTCTTCTAAAAGTGCCTTCGTTGTTTCAGGGCGGTTAAGATGGATAGCCATACGCCCTTGCGCCGTCAAGAGTTTTCCCAGGAGCTGCCCCTGGTCCGCCAAAGCACGCACAACGGTTACCGCCTGGCTAACCGTTTCGACACCTTCGTGATACCAGCCCCGGGTATCGTAAAAGATCTCAAGTGCTTTCACAGATAGCAGCAGGACATCCGTCTGCTGCTGCGTAACGGCTCTGTGCCAGGCAGTACGAACATTGTCCATGTCGAGTTCGATAGCAGCTAGGGCTTCCGTGTCGCGAAGGGTATATAATTCTGCTTCTCTCGCTTGCAAGAATGTAGCATAGAAGTGCATATGACGATCACGAGCTGCTTCTTCCGCGTCCCGATCTTCGCAAAGCTTCTCCAGGCTCACCTGTCTGATCAACTCGTGAAGTTCATAGCGGCCTGTCTCTCGATTTTGTTTGAGCAGGGATTTATCGATCAACGAGGCGAGCAGCGGCAAGGTGGCCTGACCCACGGCGCTAGCCGCTTCTCTGGTGAAACCTCCTTGGAACACGGCCAACTGCTTGAGGACATCCTGCTCATCTTGAGAGAGCAGTCGCCAGGAATGGTCAAAGACTACTTGCAAGTTGCGATGACGCGGTTCAACATCGCGCAGCGAGGTGTCTAACAACGCCAGATCACGTTCAAGTTCAGCGGCGATGTCGGCAATCTTCAGCGTCCGCACCCAAGCCGCGGCCAACTCGATTCCTAACGGTAGTCCCTCAACAGCTTGGCAAATTCTCAGCACATTAGATACAGTCGACGGATCCAGCACAAAGTCGGCCTGGACCCGTCGCGCGCAATCCACAAATAGTTGCACTGCGCTATAGGTTTCGACCCCGTCCCAAGTTTTTTCTTGGACAGCGGTTGAATGCAATGGCGGCTGGGGATAACGCATGCCACCCACATCATAAGTCCACTCGCGTTGCAACAGAAGTCGTTCCCGCGAGGTCACAAGCAGCTTGACCTCTGGTGCAGCAGAAAGAAGTTCCGTTACGAGGTCTGTGCCGCCAGTTGAACCGTTCACAGGGGACGTCAGCAGATGCTCAAAATTATCCAGCACGAGCAGCATCTGCTTGGCGCGCAGATAGTTGAACAACTGCGCTTTTGGCTCTGTCTGACCGGAAAAGGGGAACCGAATGGATTCGGCAATCCTTGGTACCATATGCTGGGTGGTGTCTAGCCCCACCAGCGGTACAAAGAAGACGCCCTGCTCATAGCGTCCAGTTAACGTGGTGGCCACTTCAATCGCCAGTCGGGTCTTGCCAATCCCACCGGGACCAAGCAGCGTCAACAGCTGGCAATCTGGGTTCGCGAGCTGTGTTTGAACGGCATCCAGTTCGACTTGCCGGCCAACAAAGGAGGTTGGGGGCCTGGGCAACCGGACAGGCTGAGACTGAACAGCTTGCGTTGTTGGCTTCCAGGGTGACACATCAAGTGATAGATGGCTCGGCTGCAGAGCTTCTTGACTCATTGCGAGCTTCCAAGGTGAAGCATCGAGCGCCAGATGCTTTGGCTGCGGCCCTTCATTTCTGGCAAAGGCAATGAAGGCACTTCGTTCGGCTTCGGGAATGTTCAAACAGGTACTCAAAAGCTTGGCCAATTGTTTAGAGGGCTTGCGCTCATCAGATTCCATTTTGCGAATGGTCACCACCGAGCAACCAGCCTGGTCGGCCAATTCCTGTTGGGTCAAATCCAAGGCTATGCGGCGCAACTTCAACCAAGCTCCAAATGTTGGGGCGGTTGGTTCAGGTGCCTCGTCATCATCGGGTATCCGTCCCATATCCCCCATTGATCGTCTCCCCTGAGAATAAAGTGATTGGTAACCAGAGATCAGTGAACCAGACTTGACACTGAATACTGATCACGCGCCATATATAGCGAGGTTACTTTTTCATCTGTATCGCTCATTGTATCACTCATTGTATCACAATTGATCTTATGTTGGCATACCGAATTGACTATACTGGACGTGTACATTGCTCTATCGGACGAACCACAGAAATCAGCATAGATCAATGTAAAAACATCGTATCCTTTTACCCTTTCACAACAATGAACTGACGAGGAAATTTATCATGCTTACTTCCACTCAACCCATAATCATGACCCGCTTTTCAATGTTCACACTCTTTTTTCTCGCCCTATTTGTGACGATAGGTGGGGTTCACCCGGTTAACGCTCAGTCCCTCACCGACGTTTTGTTCCCCCTTGACGTTGGTGAAGAAGAACTTGCCCTGGCGACTGCCGCTGCATCTGGCGCGATGATGGAAGACCCTGTGGGAACGCTAGAGTTGAGGTTGCTTGGTGACGCAGGTAACGATCCGTTTCGTTTGAGGCTGACCGGCCAATTTACGACCGATGCACCGGATGATGGCTTTCCCGTTACCGGGACATGCACCATCATCATACCCGATTCGGTTCAATATGAGGTGCCGGTTGCAGGCCAGCTTCAACTCCAGGAAGTGGGCGACGGATCCTATCACGCTCGACTATACTTTGAAGGGAGAAATGAACAACAGCAAGCGGCTGTCCGCCTTCGGTATCGGAGCACAAACATCACGCGGGGGGATGGCATATTGTCTGGCCGTGGGAAGGCGCAAGGACGATTTCTTGGCCCTGACCTGGCTGAAGAATTCATCGAAGTAAACGCCCCGGCTGGACTTTCGATCATACTTGACGAGTTCTAAAAAAGGCTCAATATGGATTACTTTCTTGAGTCGCTGAACAACGTGAGACCCGAATAAAGACGCTTTATAGAACGATTCACCAGATTGATAAATGACGTCGAGACTTAGTTAGCCCTCTGGCGTGAACAGATGCGACAGGATGCAACGTCCTCGTCTTTAACACTTGCAGGAGAAAAAGATGAATAGATTATTTGTCGCTGTACTCGTGTTGCTGCTGGCGCTGTACCCGACAGCCGCCTTAGCTGGCATTGTTTTTCTTCCCGTAGGCGGTGTGGTCTACACAGGTCAAGGCACTACCACGGTCGAGAGACTGCCATCCAACCAGCTTCTGGTGAGTACCACGGGACTACAGGGCACTGGGGCGATAGATTGTGATGGCGATCAAGATTGCATTGATGCCGGCCTTGATGGCGTAACGCTGAGCCTCGATCAAGACATGCAGTTTCTTATCGACAACGAGACTTTGAGTGTTGCTGGGGATTCAGAAGGGAGCATCCAGGGACTCACACCTGATGCAGATGTAGGATTCAGCGCCAACATCGCGGGAGTTGTGACCTGCATTGCCGCGGCTCCCAACCCGTGCTATGCGTTACACATTGATGTTCAGATAAGCGGCGATTTGTTCATTAGGCTAAACCAAAAAAATAATTATACGCGAACGAGAGAATGGAGAGGGGGAA
>JAHBNG010000114.1 GCA_019217005.1 Chloroflexi bacterium TSY | reverse complement strand
CGGTGGCGAAAAGCAGCGAGTTGGGATTGCCCGTGCGCTGGCCGGACGTCCCGATCTGGTCTTATGTGATGAACCAGTCTCGGCCCTGGATGTCTCCGTGCAAGCGGCCGTGGTCAACTTGCTGCTCGAAATTCAGCAAGAATTCGAAACGACCATGATCTTTATTGCCCATGACTTGAGTGTTGTCCGGTTCATCTCCGACTATGTCGCCGTCATGTATTTGGGACAGATCATGGAAATTGGACCATCCGCCGCTATCTACAGTCCACCCTATCATCCCTACACCGAAGCGCTCCTCTCCGCGGTTCCCGTTCCCGATCCAGCAGCCGAGCAGGCACGTATTCGTTTGGAAGGCTCTGTGCCCAGCCCGCTCAACCCACCCAGTGGTTGCCGGTTCCATACACGTTGTCCGCGGCGCGAACTGCTACCCGATGGTGGCGCCATCTGCGAACAAGAGACACCCCCTTGGCGCAATGCCAAGAATGGCCATCGCATCTTCTGCCATATTCCGTTGGAGACACTTGAGGAGATGGCGCCGGTGATTAGCGAAGCCGTTGAAGCGTAATGGTGTATGAAACATATCGAGGTTGGAACTCCCGCCTGCCTGCCATTGGGCGTTGTTAAAATTTGCGTGGATGGCCAGGAGCGCATTTGCCTCTTTGGTGCCTCGTTGCAGCATCCGCCTACTCACATCTATGCACAGCGTAGTGATCACTTTGTGGTGACGGGCGCGCGGGCTGATGTCGCCATCCCCTATGTGGAGCGGTACTGCAACGCCAATGGCTTGCTACAACCGGCCGAGATCGAAGTTGAGTTGGCTGCACCGGCGCACGCGGGGTTGGGGTCCAAGCCGATGCTCGGCATGGCGATGGCAAAGACAGTGGCGTGGATCAACACGCACGATCAAATCCAACCGCGATTTGATGACCCCACATTTTTGACGAACGGTTTGGGGATAGACGGGAAGGAAACACTTTATCAGCAAGCGGCCTTGACGGGAGGCTTGCTTCTGGTCGATTCAACGGAAAAGGAGGCGGGACAAGCGCTCGTTCGTCGAATCGAAACAGATACGACGGAGAAGAATGCCTGGGCCTTTGTCCTTGTCCTGCCGCGTCCACCTGCTGACACCCCCGATTCGCTAGAAGAAGATCGACTCAACACATTGCTCAACGCTGCTGCAAATCTAGACAAACAGAATGGAATTCTCTTTGACGAGACGATCTGGCCCGCCATTGAACAAGACGACCTCGAGACGTTCGGAGATGGATTGATGCAGCTACAACAGATCAACCAAGCTGCATTAGGAGCGATCGGACAATCGTGCCCCCTGATGGATTGGGAGCAATCCGTTCTGCAGGTAATGGCCGACAATGGTGCAGTGGCGTGGGGTCGCAGTCTCACTGGATATGGCCTTTTTGCCATAACGCGCGATGCCAGGGCAACCATCAATATGCGAGTTGCGCTACGTGGTGTTGTGCCACACGAACAGGCAAGCATGATCGCCACGATTGTTGAACAGCGCGGAATGACCCTGGTTGAGAAAGAGGGGAAGATTAAGCTGTTGGTCTAGGCACGAAGAATGAAATTATCCGTGATCCGCAGATTGATCGAAAAAACTGGGATACCGGCCTCCATCCTGATCCAGCCGTACAAGACGTAATTTGGCGCGCAGATTGATGCGGAAAAGGGCGAATTGGAACCTGCTTAAATAGCAGCCTTCATTACTCATTCTGAATTGTGATGCTCAACGTATCCTCATCATAGTTTCGATCACTTCTCACAACGCGCAACCGCAGGATGTGTGTGCCGTTGCGATTCGTCTCCCGCGACGAGAAGGTCAAGTTCCCAACGGCGAAAATCTGTGTGAAAAGCGACTCCTTCAATCCGCACCTCTCCGCTTAAGACAGCGTTTGCTGCTGGTCCGGTCAGTCCATTTGGTTCAAAGACGGTTGTGCTGTTGTCGATCGTGACGGGTGTAAAATATTCGTTGTAATTCGCCCCATCGCGCACAACCCGTAAGCGCAAAATGTGCTCTCCGTCAGGGTAGGGAGTCGAATCCATATTGGTCAGCGTCCCGTTGCGCTTATCCGCCCGCACATCGTTCCAAGCAACGCTCGTCGCTTGCTGTTCGTCACCGAAGAGAAGTAGATCGAGCTGCCATTTCTGAAAGTTTGGATGGGTGGCAATCCCTTTGATCCGCACACGTCCCCCAATTGACTCGCCTTGAATAGGGCTCGTGATGCCGTTATCCTCAACCGTGGCCGGTAATGCAGCCAACCGTCGCTCGTTTTCTCGTAGCTGTCGCGCGTACAGTACATCAAGATCTACGAATATGCGGGTTTCCAGCTCGAGGTCGCCAAGCTGTTGGGCAATGACGAGAGCCTCATCATATGTTTGAACGGCGGCCTCATATTGGCCAAGCAATACATGCACGCGGCCAATTTTGCGCAGAACGTTGGCCTCATCGGTCAGACTTCCCAGAGTTTGCCAAAGAGCAATTGCTTCGTCGAAAGAGAGGCGTGCAGACTCATATTGACCGTTGTCTCGGTGAGCGGCACCGATATCTTCCAATAGTTTGGCAAGCAATCTGGAATCAGAGAGTTCTTGGGCGATCTGTTTTGCCTCATCGTATGCATCAAGAGCAGCGCCAAATTGCTGCCGGCGAATTTGGGTCTGCCCTACTTCGCGTAGTGATTCGCTTGCCTGTGCTGCGTCTTCCATTTGACGCCAAAGGGTCAATGCTTGCGTAGATGATTCGAGTGCATCGTCATATAAACCGGCTTCTCGCTGGATCAGACCAATATTTTTCAAGCTCATGGCAAGCAGGAGATTGTCATTTTCCTCTTCGGCAAAGAGCATGATCTCCTGGAAGATATTCAATGCCGCGTCGAATTGTTCCGTTTCCCGATAGAGACGTCCCAACTCGCTCAGTGTCTGGTTTGCTTGAATGGGATTGTTCAGATCGCGCCAGACGGTGAGCGACTGGGTAAACGAGCCAACGGCCTGATCAAAGTTGCCCGCGATAAAGTGGGTTCTGCCGATGCTGCGGAGCGTCGTGGCCTGATTGGCCGCCTCCTCCAGATCGATCCACAATGCCACTGCTTGGTTCAGCGCTTCGAGCGCTTCTTCATAATTGGCCAGATCGCGATAGGCTCTGGCTGTACTGTCAAGGCTTCTGGCTTCTAGCACGAGATTGGCAGTCTCGATGCCGATTGTCAGCGCTTCTCGGTAGAGAAATAGGGCCGATTCTGGATCGCCCATTGCTTCGTAGACCTTCCCGATCTCGCGCAGCGTGTTGCCTTCCTGGGTGCGAATGTCATTGCTGCGGAAGAGCACTGGAGAAGAGTCTGAGCCCGGGGCAATGGTCGAGGATGCTGTCTCTTCTCTGCGTAGGAGTTCAAGCTTCTGATTGTATAGTTTGAGGGCCACCTCATGTGCTTGCTGATCGGTATAGATTGCGCCTAAGTCGCTATAGAGTTGAAGCAATAATTGCGTACCGGCCTCGTCTGAACTGGATTCTTCGACAAGCGCCAATGCCTCTTGGAAACTCTGTTTGCTTTGAGCGGAATCCCCTTTTGTTTGATAAAGAACCCCAATGGCGCGTAGGGTCGATGCCTGCTTGACCAGATCCGATAGCGTCGTTCGAATCGTCAGTGCATGTTCATAAGCTTTAAGCGCGCGGTTGTCTTGCCCCAAGGCGCTGTGCACATCACCGATGTTGTGCAATACATCACCCTTCCGTTCGAACATTGCAGGTGGAAGTGGAGAGCCAGCGATAGATCCCCTTATGGTTGAAGAGATGTTGGTCTCCGCTAGCTGGATTCTGGCCAAGTTCGTGTATAAGAGGCAGATTCTGGCCTGTTGAATGTTATCTGCGTTTTGATAAAGCAATCGTGCACTGGACAACGCATCAATTGCCTCCTGCCATTTCTCGCTGTTTAGTAGAGTAAGGGCTGTCTCGAAATGCTCGTCCGCTGTCATAACAGGGGCTGTTTCCTGTTGTGAGCGCTCTTGCTTCTGAGCGCCTTTTTGGGAACTTGCCGGTATCTGTTGTGTATCAGCTCTTCCACGCAATCCAATTTGTTGCTGTATAGACTGTCTCACCCCTGTAGCGACAGGATCCGGTGCTAAAACAATTCCAAAGCAGAACGCGATGATCCATGAAACGGTGACTTTCAAAAAAAATGTTTGCCAAGAGGAGACTATTTTTAATCTCATATAAGAATCCTTCTGATCAGTTTTAATCGTTGTATCCCATCGGCTTCATTCTGAACGCAATGACGCAGGACTGATAGAGCTGTTGATTCGTAGGTCCCGCCAGAGACGGGACAAGCATCAAGGGTGCGAGTCCTCCCAAGAGGAGATTCAGGGTTCTTGACGATTGTCACTTCGGAGAAGCGACCTACGATTCGGTTGATTCCACATTACGGTTGCCGTTCATATGCGCCAATATCCGAAGCCGCTCCGATGGGTCTTGGTTTGCCCAGAATGTCCTCGAATGCTGTCTGTTTTGATACAGCTTTGTCGATGGCTGGGCTATCGTGTGGCAGCACGGCAAAGCGGTCTACCAAGTTTATAAATATTTGGCGAATGGTCGATGAACCGTTGGCAAATCGGCCCAGATTGCTGTTCCAATGTAATGGGATTATTTTGTCTGGATTGGATAGCAATGGAGCTGCGATCACTGCTGACCTGTCATCGCGATAATTGACGAGTTCTCTTTCATCAAACGGGATCGGATTTCCACCATTCCAGTAAAGATTGCCAAAGAGAGCAAATGACTCGGTCTGCTCTGGCTTTGTATCAGAGAAATCATTGCCGCTTTCAGGTCCTGCTCCCATTGAGCCGGTCGGATCAGACCAGATATTGTGGTAAAAGTGAATGTTTGTATTGCGGGGGTTTTTCTCGCCCCGACTTAAGCGCATGGCGAATGCTTTGGCCGGGAGATCGCCAACAATGGTGTTGTGACGGATCGTGATGTCTCGCACACCACGCATTTGAAATGGGGCACGAATTTCATGCGCAGAATTGCCCAAAAGCAGATTGTTTTCGACGAGGATGTTGTGTGCCTGGAAGTAAGCAACATTGTCTTCCCCAACCACAATAAATGTATTATTGGGATCTCCCTGCCAATTGAGGAAGATATTGCGCCGAATAACAATATTTTCGCTCCCAATGTAGGCATCGTCTGCACCGTTGCTATCTTTGATGACAATGAAACTGCCTGTATTGTTTAAATTTTTGCGCCTGCTACCAGAATAGTCATTAAAGAATATGTTATCCTGGATCACGACATCGCTTACGCTATTTGCGTCGATATGGCTATCAAGACTTGTGGTCCCTTGATTGTAGAAGATATTTCCTTCAAATGTAATCTGGCTCGCACCGTTATTTACCTTCACGATGTCATTGTTGTAGCTATCGTGCAGGATGTTGTTACGCAAGACGATGCGCTGTCCACCGGTGCCATCTCCTTTTCTATCTTGAATCTGTACAACATACCAACCTACGCCAGATCGACTATGGGCAATGTCGAAGCCCTCTATGATCATGCCCTGACAGGTGTGACAGACCAGCACCTGGCTAAATTTGCGTTCCCGACCATCATCTCGCAAGCGCGCTTGGTATGGGATTACGGAACGTATGGTTACGCTTGGGGAAAAGACACCACGTAACTCCACTTGCCCAACATAGGTACCCGGCTGCACCAATACAGTTGCGCCAGCGGGAACATGTTTTAAGGCGTGCGAAATTGTGGCCCAGGGATGTGTCTGCGAACCATCTCCGGTCTTGTTGTTGCCGTCTGTTGCTACATAATAGTTTCCATAAGAAAGATCGATTTCTGTTTCCCGTGGAAAGGATGCGGTGTCAAATTCTTTCGGTTTTACTCGGGAAGGGTGAACAATGGCCGTTTGAGCGCTCATCGTGTTGAGCAGAAGGAGATCGTCTTTTTGGATACTCTGTATACTACATGCAGAGAGAAGCAAAGTCAGAAGCCAACAGTATCGTAAGAATGTCATTTTCATGTCGCCCCATATATCTGGTGAACAAACAAGCTATTTCCGCTACGGTCAATGGTACAAATGAGAGTCCAAGACCCCTCATGAACAATTCAACAATTCGACAATTCAGCAATTGACAATTCGCCAGGTTCTTAGGCTGACTTTGGACGTCGGGCCCAGATTGATGAGAGCGTCACCCATAAGCCAATGGCAAATGCAATAATTAGGCTGGCGAGGAGGGTTGGCAAAATCCAAGCCGGTTGTTCATAGACAATTGGATTGGCTTGAAATGCAAGTTCTAGATCATTCAGTCCAGGCTGCGATGCAAGGAGACTCTCACCCGATTCGTTTAGAGGGATGTCGGATATGTTGAGGCCGGCGCTAGCAGGCATTAATTGACGAACTGAGACTTGCATTTCATCAACCAAAGCAAAGTTACCAGCCAACATAGAACGGCGCTGTCCATCGAGCAGAGCGACTGCTGCCAACGCCATGCCTTCGGGTGAACTCCCCAACACGTTGACTATAGTGCGGGCCTGGTTCCAGGGTGCACGTAGCAGTTGCAAATAGCCCATCTTTGTCTCGAGCGGCAAGCGATACGCGGCGGACAATTCAACCGCCACAAGGCGGTTGCTGCCAGCCTCGAAGGGTACGGGCAAACTCGCGTTGAACTCTGCCAGCAGAGGCAATCTTGTTGGGGTTCCAATGACAATAAGATCGCGTTCTCGTTTGACAGACTCATCCAACGCACTGTCAAAGACGACGGCCAAATCTGCCAGATCGATATCCGCTCGACGACCTAAATCAAACGCAAATCGACTCGCCAAATTCCAAGCCATCGGAGCGGATTTTGGTAGAACAAAGGCCAGGTTGTTTAAGGTGTTCCCCAACGTAATTAAATTCGGATAGTCAGACAAGTTCTGCACATGCGGTGATGCCTCTGTACTTGGAGATAGTGGAAGGTTTAATGCAGAGCTGGGGTAGACTGTTAACCACGCACCACTACCATCCAATCCGCTGCACGTGAGGGCCGAGCGAAGATCTGCCTGCACTGTCAACCGATTCAGACCAGATTTCACTAGATTTTTTGGCAACCGGATGACTGATGACGTTAAATCAGCGGTTGTTTCGCCAAGACGGATGCTCCCAACCGGCTTATCGTTGAGTAGAACAACCACACCCGAGCGGGCATAATCGACCAGATTTGAGTGAGCAAACTTAAAATCGACAACCCCATCATCGTGTAAAATCTGGTCGGGTGATACAGTAAACTTAAACTGAAGGGTGCGTCGCCCTGTCCCTTCAATCGTCTCCAGATCATAGCCGAGACCGGAGAAAGTCTCAGTAGATCCAAATTTGGCGTTTTTGGCGATTTTCAGTCGAGATTGCAGGGATTTTGGAGTCATTTATTCAGATTTCGGTTACAGAAAACAACCTATTTCATATCTGAAAATCGCCCAAATCTAACGCAAAAACTAGATATCGACCGGCAAATTTGTATTTATGTCAACTGTTTAGCCAGAATTCTCTCTCAAAACCTGAAATTTGGATCTACTGAGTCTGGGAAGTGGAAACAGATGGGACCGCTACGACACTGGGCTGAACTGCGGCAACAATGGCCACGTTCGGGGCAGGTCCTGGTTGGATCGAACCGGTGCTGACCGCTTGCCCGGCCTTGATCAGACCGGCCGCTGTATCACCACCAACGGTTAGCACAATCTTGGAGGGATTCCAGGGTGAAATAGCCATTTGAATGAGGCCATCATCTCTCTGCACGCCCGTAGTAGTTCGTTCCATATTGGTGTTGAGAGGAAGGATGAAATCGTCTGCCAGGCGTAGCTTGTCGCTTTGATTGATGAGAATCATATGATGCCCAGCCCGCAATTGTTCAGTCAACAGACTTTCGGTTGTAAGCGTCATTGCAAGCGAGCTATCGGTCATACTGCCAAAGCCAGCTGCAACGTTTAAAGCAGTTTGCAGATCCGCTGTGTCCGCTGCATCCGGCACGACAATCAGCGCGCTGTCCGGCACAAACGAGCGCTGAAAAATTGGTTGGGGAAGACGTGCCAACTCGATCGTAGGCGAACCCTGAGCATGAGGCAATAGAAGCTGTGATGTGGGGTGGATGACGACGCCGACATGCTGTTCCGCATCGCACAAACGGTCACTGCGCACTTGCAACCAGAGCTGATGTCGTTCGTCCAGTCGTGGACTCACGAGTGCCTCTGATGGAATGGGGTATGTGATGGTCTGGGGGCCATTATCTATGAGGTCAATGATGCCCAGAGATATATTGTTAAATTTGACTTCTAATACTTCATAACTGGTACGAGTTTGCTCACGAGTGGGACCTCTTCGGTCATCTATCCCCCCTTCGCTGAGGCCAAGAACCGTAAAGTTCAACTGTAGCGAGGCCCCATCCAAGAGCTGCCAATCAGCGGGCATGCTGAAGAAAATGGCGAATGAGCTAGAGGGTCCATGCAGCGTCCGTTCCTCATATCCTAACCGCGTGAATGGAACAGCCTCTCCCTCCTGGTTTGAGCGCTCGGTCTGAGTCACCCCTGGCAAACCAGGCTGCATTTCTAGGGACTTTGTTTCGATGCTCGCAGCATAGATCAATGTGGATCGATCTATTGTCAAGATACATAGAGCCAGGAGGATCACAGCAGCGAATTGCCCAATCCTCCGTATTTCCAAAATATGTTTTAAATCGGCGTCTGTCATTGTGATTTTTGCCTCAAAGTGTAACCATTTAGAGGTCGTCTGAGGAATTGTGTGGTTGTCAGTTGGTTTGTTCGTTGGTTGATTTTCCCGTCGCGCGGCTCGTTGCCAAAGTGCGCTTTGCCCGCTGGTTAGGTATCGATACAAACCAACGAGGGCGGCCCAGTTGCTGTTGACAAGGAATGTGGGCAAATAAAAGAGTCGGCCGAGTAGACCGCGCATCTTAAATTGATGGCCAATCCAGGCGGCGCCATAGAAAAGAAATTGACCCAACAGGAAAAACAGGAATCGGCTCCTTTGTTGAGCTCCAAAGGCAACCAGCGATAGATTTGTAATGAGTGCCCCCAACATAAAGAGAGGAATCAACGGGCGCAAATATTTATGCGAAATCACTTGCCAAACAACCCTTGGGCGTCTCCAGGGCAACAACCGTGGAGCCAGGGAAAGTGCCTGATAGCGGCCTGCGACAATACGCGAGCGGCGTGTCACTTCATCTTGTGCAGTTGGTGAGACACGTTCTCTTGAACGGGCATTTGGGGCATAGACCAGGTTATAACCACGTGCGATGAGACGCATCACCATATAAAAATCGTCATTGATAATCCCCTCTGGTGCTGGTTCAAAGAGATGTTGGCGCAACGCTAAGATCTCGCCCGAAACTCCTGTACAGCAGCCAAGACGTGTTTCCTGCTTCTTGATCCAAGACTCATATTTCCAATAGAGTCCTTCGGATTCGCCCAACACGCCATCACCGCGTTGGATGGTCTTGGCACCACTGACGCCGCCAACCTTTGGGTCGGCAAAGGGGCGAACAAGCTCGCGCAGCGTGGATGCGTCATAGAGATTATTGGCATCGGAGAAGACAATAATCTCTCCATTCGCTTGGGTCATGGCGCGATTGATGGCAGCCATCTTCCCTTGCCGCTGCGGAATATAGCTCAACTCGACACCTCGAGCAGTAAACGAACGGACAATGTCGGCTGTGCGATCGTTCGAACCATCGGCTGCCACCAGGATTTGTAAGCGATCCGACGGATAATCAAGACACAGGCTATTTTCTAACTTCTCGGCGATACATGTTTCTTCATTGTAGGCAGCAATGAGGAGCGTGACGCTTGGTGTTGCGTCGATCTGTTCTGTATTTGGCTGAATAGGTTGTTTACTTCGCATTGACCGACCTCGACTGGTCCTGTCCTGCTCTCCTTTTGAGAGAGGTGGTAGCGAGTTTTTCGGTGGAACAATTCGCGTCAGTAATCCTAAAAGAAGTGGATACCCCGCGTAGACATAAGCAATAAACGCTAGACAAAGATAAAAAAGTTTATAAATCATTCTAATGTTGTTTATTCATTCTTGTTGAGGATGTTCTGGCTCTTCAGGATCTCAGGGAGTTGACAAAGAAGTGCCATGAACTTCCCGGACACGCTTTGTATGTAATGGCAGTTCCAAAAGGGCGCGTTGAAGAAGAACTGATAGAGAGAACCAGCAGCGTGTTATGTCAACATATAGATGAGGACAAAGGCAAGGAACCCAAAGGCGATACATAGTAAAAAATTAGAAGCAATTAAGCGATAGGTTGGCGACGATGGGCTCGTTGCTGCAAATGGAAAGATTCATCATAAGGTTTCTTGTCTTGCCACAATTTCCAAATGATGCAAATCCAGCGATTAGCGAGTGCGATCAGCATGACTCTTTTTGAGACCGCGTTGGCGAGCGGCGGTGTAAAAAGCAGCGGCCCAAGAAGACTCTTTGCGGGAGCAGCGAGCAAATTGCTGAGTAAAATAACGAAAGTCGTGATCGCAAGCTCTGCGGAAATGAACGGTTCTGACTTTGCCACTTTGTTTGGTGACAGGACAGGTTCCCGCCAGAGACTGAAGGCTCATGGGAGAGGGAAAGCGTTTCCTGTCTTCGCCAAACTTGACCAGAAGACTGGGAGCTAAAAGCTGGCCAGCACCAGGTAAAGAAGCAAAGATATGCTGATCCGGATGTTGCAGAAAAAGTGACTGTAACTGGTCAAGGGTCTCTTGTTCATAGCGCAGTGCAAGCAAAAGACATTCAGCCAGCTGAAGAGCTTCTCGTTGATACGCTGGCACAAATGCAGGAGCTGATGTGGGATAAGTGGCGGTTAACTTATCATAACAAGTGACCCATTTACGGGGTTGCGTATGTCGGTGCTGCTTGAGAAACTCTTGGAAGCCTTCATAGGTGGAGTTGCGCACATGCTCTGGCGTTGGATAGGTCAGAACCAGGTGGCAGGCAATCCGAGAAGGCCAGTTGCTGAAGACCTCAAGCAGCGCCGGATGGTAACGCAACAGGCAAGCGCGCAGACGGTTGGATAAGGCCACAGTCTCTTTGGTCCAGTATTGTGTGGCACTGCTGACCACTCGCATCTGCTGGAGTAATTCACTGCCAGGTGACCAAGGATAAAATCGATGGACATCGGTCCGCAACAAATCTGCTATCACATAGGCATCACTCTTATCATTATGCGCACCACTTTGACTATAGCGCTCCCGACTCTTGTTCACCACATTCGGCGGCACCACATAGACATTCTTGTACCCGCTCGACCAGAGATAATCAATCAGCAAATTATGCGCTGTTTCCAGTCCCACTGTCACTTCATCATGGCTCGCTCCTGTCTTCTTTCTCATTTCTTCAATTTGGCGAAATCCCTTCTGGCTATGCTCTATCTGCGCATAGCCCAGCGCTCGTCCTGTCTCATCCAACATCATCACATCATGTTTCTTTTCACTCCAGTCGATTCCCATTTTCACTTTCATCTTGGACCTCCTCTCCCGTATCGCCTGAGCTCCTCAACTTTGGACGCTGTTTTCCGTTTTCCTGTTATGGCACTCGAGGTGCTGCACGCTTTCGACGTTGCACGGCGTCGACCTGGCGGACTGTCCGGGAAGGGCGGTCGCACCGCTCGAAGAGGTTGGTCCTTTTTGCCAGGTCGAGAGTCCAATAAGTTTCGGCTTTCCTTGCTTTTGCCTTCCCTTATTTTATCTCCCTTTCCTATATTACCTAACAGGAAGAGGTCAGGTATGAGATCGTCAACGAGGCTGTTCTTGACCTCTTCCGGGAAGTTACGCCCCCTGTATTCCGGAAGAACCGATGTTCTTACTTATGGTTATTCCAAAAAATACATTACCCATGGAATGGTTTGCCGGCTCGTACGGTTTCATAGAGCGCACAGAGGCGGTCTGCAACGGCGTGCAACCCATATTCTTGCATGACGCGCCTGCGGGCTTTCTGACCCAAAGCAGTTCGCATATTGGAGTCACCGAGCAGGCACTGAAGCCCATCTTGAAGCGCAATTGGTTGGTCTGGCGGAATGAGCCACCCACTCTGCTGGTGCTCAATCAAATCAGGCGCGCCACCAACATTGGTGACAATGGCAGGGAGTCCACTGGCCATCGCCTCGAGGAGTGCATTCGATAATCCCTCGGTCGCTGAGGGCAAGAGAAATAGATCTGCGGCTTTCAGATAGGGTGCAACGTCATCAACTCGACCGGCAAAGCGCACGCCATCTCCTGCTTGGGCCATTAATTTATCTGCCTCATCACCCGTTCCCAGTATGAGCAACAAGGCGTCTGCATGCTTTGTTCGGATAGTGGGCCAAAGATCGATTAGCTGATCAACTCGTTTTTCTGGTGCAAGTCGGCCACTAAATACGGCGATTGGACCCGCTGGTAACGCAAGTTTGTGCCGCAGATTCTGCTTTTCTGGTGCTGCGATTGGGCGAAATCGCGCTGTATCCACGCCATTCGGAATAAAGGGACGCTTCGTTCGGGGGATACCCAGTTCAGCCAATTCATAGTCAATTTCATGACTAATGGTGATAAAGGCGTCGACATTGCCGCGAAATGAGGCCAAGCGCTGCATTCCTCCGGCGCGCGTCTGCAACTTATCAACATCGCCCAGTTTGCCGCCGCGCAAAACTTTTGCCACAATGGGAATCTTCAGAAGCCGTTTGGCGGCAACAGCGGTCGTGGTTGGTGAGAGCAGTTCATGCGCGTGAATCACATCTGGCCGCAGACGCCATAACTGGGCCAGGGCCATGAGAGTAAATGAAAGCGATGCCACGGCCTTGGGACCGGGGATGGGCAGTCTATAGACGGGTGTCCCGTCAATGATCTCTTCCGCTGCTAGCCCAGGATATCGACGTGTCAGAATATGGACATCGATCCCGCGTTCTCTCAATAGAGGAGCCAATGCAGCCAACTGGCGCTCTGCACCACCAACATGAGGCAGATACGCTTGAATGATCATGGCGACCCGTAACACTCTTCGTTTCATAGTTCGAATAGGGCTTCCTCTCTAGCCAGATATTGGTAGTCGAGTAGATATTCCTCCATGATGTCCGTGATGCTCTCCTGCTGTTCGCTGGTCAGTTCTTTCTGCCATTTGTCGTTCGCATCAGAGATTGAATATTGAGCAATGTATTTCTCAAATTGGTCCGTCCATTCCAGCTCACAGAAGGCCGCGGCTTCACGACAGGTATCGATCGGATTTGCACATAGATCTTCATAGCGTACGCTCATGGTTTTTTTTCAGCTACGGCAAAAGTCGGGTACAAAAAATGACCATAAGGGGTGAAATCCTAGAGCAGCCCTCTGTTTGCATGAAAAATTTGTACCCGACTTTTGCTGCTACTGTTTTTTTGCTGGAAACTGCTCTCGAGCGAGACGATCTGCCTCCATCAAGATGGTCCATTCGATGGCGGCCAAGGCCACAAATGAGCGATTGTGGCGTTCCCAGAGTGCTTGTTGATGCTCTGTTAACTGACCCCAACGCCAATTTTCTGGACCCTGCCAGCCCCACCACCAACCTACATTGATCATGGAGTTGACGACGGCTCTGCCATCGCGCACGATGGAGATGAATTTGATGTCATCGAACAATTCATGCAAAAAGCCGACTCGTGGCCATCCAGTGATCTTGATCAAGAGTCGATTGCGTTTCGGTGTCAGGGTCTGAGCAAGGGCTTGGGGCAAGCGTTTCTTCACGCGGTTTGTCACATCATGCGCCGTTAAGTCCCGACAACTCACACCAAAGCCTGGATAATAATGATTCCAAAAGGAGTAACATTCGCGTGGCTTTACCTTTTTCTGCAAAATTTTGCCGATAGCCGGGATGTCAAGACCGTTCATCAGATAGCGATTGACGACTGGTTGTTTTGGAAATTGCTCCGATAGCCTGGATAACCATGCCACATGCGGGTGCGCAGAGAATAGACGATGGAAAAGTGTTGATCCACTGCGCCCGACACCGTTGATAAAAATTGGTTGTTTCACATTCATCTCCTTAATTCCCCGACTGAGATGATAAAAGTTCTACATCTTGTTGATATTTGAAATCCTTGCCCAAAATACGCCGATAGAGTTCTTCATAGCGTTTCGTAATTGTCTGGATTCCAAAATTCTGTTTGACGTAGTCTCTTCCCGTTTTTCCAAGAGCCAGACGCTGTTCGGGGCGTTCAAGCAAATCGAGCAGTGCATTTGCCAAGGGAGGTACTTGGCCCGCTGGCACCATCACACCATGTTTGTCGGAAACGACTAACTCTCGGTTCCCGCCAACATCGGTCAAGACGACAGGGCGCGCCGCTCCCATTGCTTCGATGGCCGAGAGGGGCAACCCCTCCCACAAAGAGGAAAGAACAAAGATATCGGTCGCGGCAAGAATGTTGGAGATATCACTACGCAATCCAGCGAAGGTAACATGCTCCGCAATTCCCAGCTCTGCCGCTTGCGTTTCGAGAGATTGGCGTAACTTGCCTCGCCCCACAAAGATGAAGTGTACGTCAGAACGTTGGCCAAGGATCTGTTTGGCCGCTTTGAGAAGCAGATGTTGTCCTTTTTGGGGAGTCAGGCTGGCAATATTTGTGATCGTCAGGGGCCCGTTCTTAGATGATAGAGATGGTTCCGAAATGTTTAAAAATGGCGCAAGCTGCACGGCATTGTGAATGACCTGGATGCGTTGCTCTGGTATGCGCCACTCATCGATAAAGAGCCGTTGGACGTGTCGAGAGACGGCGACCAAATGGGCGGCGCCATAGTGGGTTGCGAGTCGCATCAATGTGGAACGATCAAACCGTTGGCGTGCATAGTTTTGTGGCACGTTTTGCAAGGTGGAAATGACTGGAGTCGATGTGAACCACCCAGCGATAGTGCCAAGAATGTCTGCATCGATTAGATGTGTCTGAAGACAGTCAATCTGGTTGCTGCGAATGTAATCGATGATGGCCCACAGTGGACGAGTGGTGTAGAAATGTTTGGCCGGTATCACGTGGAGAGGTAGATTTAGTTTTTTGAACTCTCCCATGAGTGAATGTTCACCAAACTCGCCGATGGAACAGATATGGACATCAAATTCTTGGCGATTTGTCTGTTCTGCCAGATGTAATAAAAGGCGCTCTGCACCACCGACCCGCAATGACGCGGTCAAATGAAGGATTCGTGCTTTTGAGTACATAACTTACTTTCTATCCTGTTGAACCTTCTCTGCCTCATGCTCTGCAACTTGCGGAATGGCAAATGCAATACCCAGCAATAGCCAAAAGTAACGTGGAAAGGCAGCGTGTAGGAAGATGGAACCCGTAAAGTATCCAATGAGACCAATCGAAATTGCAGAAGTGATATTGGCGTAGTCGCTTAATTCAGCTTGTTGAAAGAGTCGGTGGGCTTGACCGACACTGGTAAAGGCCATCCAAAGCAAGAGTCCAAAGGTCAATAATCCGACTACGCCCGTTTCTGCGGCAACTTCAAGATAGAGACTGTGTGCCGAGCGAGCCTCCAACCGTTTATCTAATCCCAATCCCCGCGAGTAATCAAGATAGTTGGAATTGTAGTTGCCAAGACCAACACCGAATAGGGGGTGATCTGCAAACATCTGTACGGCCACGGTCATTTCACTCAATCGGCCGCGAAAAGAGACCTCTTCGACGACTACACTGGGACCTGTGTCGCGACCGACAAATGGTAGCGCCTCGAACATTGTCCCCATACGTGCCATATATTGCGCTGGAACAAACGGTACAATCAACACAACGACAACGGCGGTAATGAGTACAACCATCGGTTTGGGCGGATAGCGCAGCATCGTTAAGGCCAAGACAAGCCCCATCGCCAGAAAACCACCTCGCGAGAAAGTAAAGACAATGGTTAATACACAGGCAGTTAGTGACCAGGCGGCTAGAATGCGTAAGATAATGGATTCCTCATTCCAGAAGCGTTCCAATGCGAGAGGAACCAAAACGACCATGACCAGCGCAAAAAAGTTAGGCGAGAGAGGGCCAGAG
Source organism: Chloroflexi bacterium TSY (assembly GCA_019217005.1). Next base: position 34,114 of record JAHBNG010000114.1, on the reverse strand, counting down.
ATTCGCGGGCTGTTTGATTGACCGATAATGTGTTCAACCTGAACGGTTGCGAATCCCCAGAAATTATTATCGAACGATCCCGTAATCTGTTGATAAACACTGAGCGAACCCAGAAAGATACCGACGCTGAGAAGAGTCCAAATGACTCGGCGTAAGGTCGAACCACGCTGGAGCAACATGACGACAGCCACGACGATCAGAACATCTTTGACAAGTTGTGTCACATCATGCTGTGCACGCGTCTGGTTTGCTGCAAAAAGTAGCGAACCCATGCCCACCGTTACATAGGCCACAACAAATATGAGCGGTCGTTCCCAACCCAAAGGACGTTCCTTAAAGAGAAACCAACGGGCAACCACAATTAGCAGCAAGAGTGGCGCATAGACTTTGGCAATCGAAGGGACACCGTGATGGTGATACAGCACGTCCGAAACACGTGCATAGATCATAAAGACCAGCACGAGCAGAGCAATTTCTGTGTTGAATAATGTGATTCCCAAAATGGCAAGACCGATCATTCCGAACACGATCAGCAGTGGATCGCCTGTCAGAATGATAATTATAGAACTTGTGGTGCCCGCCACTAGCGCAATCATTGTCCAGAGCAATGTCGGTTTTTCTAAGTGTTGTTCATTTGACCAGATCATGTAAAGACGCCCTAACTAAAGATAGTTAAATTGCTGCATTGCGGATCGCGCGCGTGCCAGGAAACGATTCTTATCCTCTTGGTTCAACTGTGCGATTTGATTCGCATTGATCTCTTGACGCAGGAGGTTGGTCACCTCTGCTAATTCCATCCAATGCAATTCTTTGGGCGCTGATGCCCCCAGCATATAATCCCGTGTCCCATCTGGATTCATGGCAAGTTTAGATTGAAGCCTTACCCTTAAATTTGTTGGCATCTCAAGGTTTGCAAGTGTATAGATATGTCGCACAATTTTAATTGGCTCCTGAAGTAGATCTTCAAATCGGATAATCATGTAGTTGTCCATAGATTGAGCATCGGACAACATCTGTTGACAGACTTTCTGATATAGATCACCACATTCATCAACGTCTTTTCCACGTCGCTTGAAGCCTTCAGATAAAGCGAGCCCATTCCGCACCATGCCGATAAATGTTGCATCTGGATACATCTGAGCCAGCAAGGGGGTTGCAAAAACAACTCCATTCACATTTTTTCCCAGGAGGCGCGCCCTGCGCAATCGATTCAGATAATTTGTACCGCGTCCGATCTGAGGATTCTCGCGCGCAGCAGTCAGCTTGTTCGCGAAAAATAGGAAGTCAATATACCGTTGCATGATTTTAGATGGGATGAGAGTAGGTGCTTGAGCCTTTAATCCGAAAAGATGACGACGCGTGCCAAGTAGAAGCGGAATATAGCAAATACGGTTCAACCACTTTCGGATGGGCCGCTTTTCTCGCCCCATAAAGACTTGATGCGTTTCGCCGTCAAGGATGCAAACGTCTGGATGCGATGCGATTAAATTGAGGAGAATGTTGGTCCCACTACGTTGAAAGCCGTTGATAAAAATTGGCGCTTTATTTAACATGTGTCCCCTATACAGATACATCCAACAAGAAAGCGGCTTCGCCACTGCCATCAGCTATCAGCCAGAAATTGGCAACGCTATATGACTGATTTTTATAAATTCCTATACCATAAACAATTTGTCAACAGTAAGGCCAATCCAAAAAATAAAATATACGCGAGAAGGTGTTAAACTAGCTCTCCAAAAGGAGCAAAAATGACAATCTCGCCAGAAATGGTTGAAGTCTTGAAAGAGACGAAGGCCATGTTAAGTGGATACGAAAGAAGGCACTTCATGGCCCAAACGGTCAAAACGATATGCGAAGGGAGTCCGACGAAAGCAGAACGAGAGTTGGGCTGGAATCGGGCGACGATAGCCAAAGCCCTGGAAGAACTAGAAGGCGGCTTCTGTTATGTCGACCAAAGCCACCGACGTGGTCGCAAAAAAGCCGAAGACCATATCCCCACTTTACTGGCCGATATGGTTGAAATCGCCGATCAATTCAGCCAGACCGATCCCACCTTTCGACCCCCCCAATTGTACACTCGACTAACCGCCGCCGAAATGCGTACCCAGCTCATCGAGCAGAAAGGATACACAGATGAGGAATTGCCTGGCGAAGAGGCCATCCGCTTGAAGCTCAATGAGTTAGGCTATGGCTCAAACCGGGTCAAAAAAAGTCAACCAGTGAAAAAGATCCCAGAGACCGATGCGATCTTTGATAGAATTCATCAGATCAATCAAGAAGCGGATGCAGACGAGACGGTTCTGCGCCTCTTGGGATGCCAAAGCGACGATTTTACTTGACCGTTTCTCGAGAGAAGGGATAAGTCGAGTGGTTGTCAAAGTGGTTGTCAAAGCGCTCGAGCATGACTTTCAAGATAAGAAGACCGAGAAAGTCACTCCTTTTGGCATTTACCTCCCTTCAACCAAGGAACTCTTTCTTTACTTGACTCAGTCGAAAGTGACGAGTGACTGTATTGTCGACTGCCTGATTGATTTTTGGGAAAGCGTACGTGAACACTTTCCTCACGTCAAGACCCTCGTGATCAATCAGGACAATGGTCCCGAAAATCATACCCGTCGGACTCAGTTTATGTATCGTCTCACTCAGTTTGTTGAGCACTATCGTCTCTCTATTCAGCTCGCCTGCTACCCTCCTTATCACAGTAAATACAACCCCATCGAACGGGTTTGGGGCCATCTTGAAAAACACTGGAACGGTTCTCTTCTCGATTCTCTTGAGACCGTTCTCAATTTTGCCCGTTCTTTTCGCTTTAACCAACTACAACCCTTCGTTCACCTGAATTCCACTCTTTATGAGACCGGCGTCAAACTCACTCAGAAAGAGATGGACCGTTTGGAACAACGCTTCCAACGTTTACCTGGTTTAGAAAAATGGTTTGTCCTTATTCCCCCTCTCCATTCTCTCGTTCGCGTATAATTATTTTTTTGGTTTAGCCTAACCCAAGCGCCTTGCTCAGAAGGTGTTTTAAAAGTGAGATTAGTGCCGGTTGAGTAGCCGAAGGCGTATCGAAACCAAACGGGTCGACCCGCCAACGCTGGTTTCGATACCGCTTTGCCACTCAACCGGCGTTTGCTAGCCCCTTCGTCAGACTTTTAAAACACGCTCTCAGGTTAAACACCTTGTTTAAATGCTGTGCGAAAACGAGAACTTAGTTCGATGACGAACCTCCTCTGTAACCACCAAACAACACATCCATACGTGACAACGCCACTTAGGACACCCATAATTAACTGTTCCAATGATGATTCTTGTTCGGCTGCTTGTATGACAATGTACACAACCGACGACATGATTAAACCACCAACGATAGCCGGCCTCAGTGCTGCCCCAAATAAAGGAAGCGGAATTGAGAGCACACGTGTGACAATGTAGAGTCTAAATCCTCCATATATGAATGCAATCAGAACATGAGTCCATGCCACAGCCATCAACGTTCCAAACGATGTCGCACTCCACCAAAGGGCCGGGGCCAGGATCACAATGTTCAGGAGGTTTAGTTTGACCAAAATATCAGGCCGTCCCCACGACTTCAGTACGGCGCTGACGTTAAAATCGATGGAGCGTATCAAGACATAGAACGAAATTGCCGACATAATGGGCGCGGCGTCAATCCATTTCTCAGAGAAGAAGACAATCGTGAGGGGTTTGGCAATGAGTGCCAGGCCCGAACCCATCGGGATGGTCAAGGTCGCTATAGAGCCCGTTGCTGTCAAGATCCCTTGTTGAAGCCGTTCCGAGTCGTTGCGCATTCTTGTGTAAACAGGAAAGAGGACATTGGCAAGAATTGCGCAGAGTTGTTTTATCAACAGCTCTGGGATACGAAACGCAAGAAAGTAGACACCAAGTGCCGCTGCCCCAAAATAACGCCCGATGACAAGATAGTCCAGGTTTAAAAGGAATGTTCCCAGAAAATGAATCGAGATGATATTTGAACTATAAGCAACCAACTGACGGGCTACACTCAAGTCAAACTGTAAGGCTGGTCGTAAGCGAAGTGGCAAGACGATCCAAAGCGTTGCTGTTGCAGCGGCTGTTCCCACAAGCTGTGCAAAGACAAGGCTCCACGCACCAAAATCGAGCATGGCCAGGGGGATGGCGATCAGGCCTTTGCTGAGTGCGCGCATGAGGTCGGGAAGAAAGGCCAGCCGAAATTCTAAGGCTTTGCGAAGCAATGCATCTGGCACGGCCCCTAACCCAACGAACGGAAAGGCAAAGGCCAGCAGTCGAGTAACGGGCACTGCGCGTGGATCATCGAAGAATAGACCAGCAGCTGGTGCACCAACCCAGACAAGAGCCGTTAAGAGTCGCCCGACTCCACAGGCGAGCCAGAAACCAGTGTTGATGCGTTCGATTGATTCCTCAAAATAGATCAATGCAGGACCAATGCCGAGACCGCTCACTTCTAGAAACCCAATGAGAATTAAAGCATATCCGGCAACTCCAAACTCTTCCCGTAGCAGCAACCGTGCCAAAATGGTGATCGTGACAAAGTTTAAGAGTTTCCCACTATACTTGAAGATGTATGTCCAGAATACACCACGTATCGTTGCCTGCGCCAGACCTGAGTCGGATTTACTCATGCGCGTACTTGAACCCCTCTCTTGTCTGCCATAGATTCATATACATGTTCGTAATCTTCGCCATGCCACAGCCGTCTGTTGGGCAAAAGCTCATCGCTGCGATAGATGTCTAAAGCAAAAATCTCCAAAATGTGCATCGCACGACGTTCGTCCAGAGCAGATATTTTCCGTCGCCATTTGCGGATCAATTGATGACGATTCTGTTGACACTTTGTCTCCAACATTCTTTGTGTCTCGAGATCAGATTTTGTTTGAGACGTTGAAGGAACCCTCAGTCGATCCAACATCCAGTCAACTCTTGGCAGTTCCAATGTGATGGCCAACTGCTGCAAAACTGGTTCTGGATCAAGCACAAGCTGCTCATATGTGACGATTGACCAATCCGGCGTTGCTTGCCAAAGTGGAACAGCATTCTGTAAGCACCAGGAGAGGGTTCCTTTTTCTAACTCATCGCCAGAATCCATAATATGTCGACACTCTGCCAACTGCTCTGCGGAAAAGTGCTCTGCATAATCACTTTCCAGAAAGGCACTGAGTCGAGGATGAATTTCGCTGGAAACTGTGACGGCCATTGGATGGCGAATCATTACGACAATGCGGCCATTAAACTGATCACGAAACCAGTTGATGTGGCCTTCGCCCCCATGCAAAATTTTGAATACAATGCGCTGCGTAAATAAGCGATAATGGGGCGACCGAGGATTGGCATTCATATACCCCAATTTGCCACGACAGAATGCATCAAAGTAGTGATGGAGAGTCGGCAACGCGTCATTTTGATACAATGTATGCCAATCATCAATGCTCAGGTGTCTTTTGACATCCGGATTCTGCAGATAGAGTGGTTCTGAACAGCTTTTAAATCCGGGCTGTGTCCGAATCACTTCCATCAGCCAGGTGGAGCCGCCGCGCGGGGCGGAAAAGATAAAAACATTCGGTAAACCATTGGGCTGATGAATATTGGTCCATGAGCGGATGGTCTCTTTGGCTCGATACAATCGTTCACTCATAGAGCTTGTCACCTATCGACTCTATTGCGTGCAACGGGTGGCTGTTTTTTGGCGAGCTGTATGCGATGCAATGGGGGTGTCGGTTGCACTGGATCGGTTACCCTAACTCGATTTGACATCTCTAATTGGGCAACAGGTGTTACGCCTAATTCACCATTTTGCTCCAGGTGGGCATGCGATCGGAGACTCTCGTTTTGGGACCGCGAACCAGTTAACTGGTCACTAATTAGAATAATTGATACACTAACAAAGAGCCCCAAAAATAGCGCAAGCACACCATCGCGCGCTGGCGTCGGAGTAAACGGATTATTGGGTGGGCTGGCGGGGTCAAGCGTTGTGATGGCATAAGCCTGATATAGACCGTTGATGTGGTTGATTGCGTGTTGACCTACCTGGTTGGCCAACAGCGAAGCGATGACAGGATTCGGGCCTGTAACAGATAAATCCAGCGCACTGGTTTCGGGCAGAACAACGGCGCCCACTTGATAAAGATCCAACGTTCGTGGGGACAATTGAAGCACTGCCCCAGCTTCGTGATAGATACGTTTACTACCCATTACTTCGGCATAGGTTGCAATAATGGAACGTGTCTCCAACGCCTCAATACTATAAACAAGGTCGCGGTCGCGGTTTGCACTTAAGAGAGAAGGACCAGGACTCACCAGAAAGCGAGTGCGAGCACGATATTGAGGTTCTTTCACATAGGCAAAAGCCAATGCGAGCGAGAGCGCAGTCATTCCAGTCAAGATAATAAACCACCAGTTGCGCTTTAGCAGCTTCATGTAGTGGTTGGTCTGAGCCATAGTTGCTCCTAAAAGAATAATATTTGTATAGATTAGACATTATAGGGATTGAAAATAGGACATGGATTTTCAGGATGAACACGGATGATCTCATGGTAAATCCGTGAAATCTGTCTTCATCCGTGTCCCATATTCTGAATCCTCATAATCATTATTATCTAATTCTGTTTGCGAACAGCTTCGCCAACTATAGCCAGCAATTTGGCCGCATGTTGTTCGGGTGTAAATCGCGTACGGATAACGTGATGAGCCGCATCACACATCGCTTCGATGGTATTAGAATTGGTGGGATCAAGCATCCACTCGATGGCAATTGCATAGCTTTGCGGTGAGCCATCTACAAGCAATCCGGTCTTGCCATCTTCCACATACTCTTCGACCCCTAACGCCCGTGAAACAATGGTTGGTTTGTGCAGCCACATGGATTGTAAATAGGTAAATGTCCCCGCGATTCGCCTTAAGTCCACTCTTAACGGAACAACAACGACCGCAGCGTTCTTGATCTTGTCAATATATTCTTCCGGCGATAGGGAACCTGTTCTCACATTGGGGGGCAGATTCGCAGGGTCCTTCAATGCATTTGTACAGATGACGAAATTGCGATGTGGAAGCAGTCGGACTGCCCCGAGCAATGCATCGTAGTCTCGAAATGATGAGCCACCCGCAAAGATGTAATCTCCGCCCGTTTTGGCTGAACCTTCCGTTTTGGCTAAACGTTGTCGGCCTAAACTGGTCGCTCCGTCCAACTTGGCTGTCCGCAAAAAAGAACCAGATGCGCGAATTTTGCCCTGGGCAACCCCCCAATTTTGGGCAAAGACAGGAATCTCAGCCACAGATTGTACGACATAATGCAAGACGGACGGATCAGCGAGCCTCACAAAAATACGCTCCACGAGCCGACGCAATCCACGACTTGGTTCATACATTTCGCCGTAAAATAATACCTTCGGACGGTAAGACTTTGGGATCAAGCGCATGAGAATGACTGCAAGAAGCTCTGGCTTCATATAGCCACGTGAACTATAGAGTAAGAGCAGATCTTCGTGAAGAGCGGCATGAACCACGCGAATGAACAGACGTAGTTCATCGCACAGACTGAAGGAACCAAGCGGCAGTTTGTCCAAATCAGGAGGAACTGGAATTCGACGTGCATGATTTGCGAATAGTGACGTTCCCCAATCGCCAACGGTTGTGGCAAACCAATGTTGTTTCGAATGGCTTCCTTTGTCTGCCCGAGCCTCTTCCGATCGTCGTAGAATTCTTTCAAAAAAGTGTATCGCAGAGCCTATTCTGGCGTTTTGATAGACGGAGTTGGCTCTGTCTTCTGTTGGTTGTATTGTACATTTACGAGCGCTCCTTGCCTCTACTACATTACTCATATCAATCTCTATCCTCTGCTGCCTCAAATCGCGAGCCTTGGTCGATCCAAAATCAGTAGACCGCAACAGCGGAGTCGCCATATATGGCGCAGCATTCTCTAATGCGAGCGGGATCGGCGTTAGAAAACGCCTCCTCCACTGCGGTCTACTAAAAATGTGTTTTCTATCCGTGGAGTTAACATGCATGGCGCAGCCTTCTCTCATGCGGCTGTACTCGATTCGATCCGGCGTGGGAGAAGACCCATCATGGATGGGGTCTCCTCTACCGAAATTTGGATCGACTGAGACTGTTCTAATTAATCGTTGCTATTTTTCTCAGATGAGCGAACCAAAATAGACTCCTTTGTTCGTTGCCTCCGAATTTGCTTTCGGGGTTCGCTTATGATCGGCCGCACGCTTCTGTGGGAGGTTGAACAATAGGTCTGACAACAATGCAACGTTGCGTTGCAAATTAAATTCTGAATACACAAGAGCCTGACCAGCGATGGCCATTTGTCCTGCACGTTCGGGATCTCGATAGACGGCAGTCAATGCATCTGCGAGTGCTGTTGCATCCGCTGGCGGGACAAGATAGCCCGTTTCGGCATTGCGAACCAGTTCTGGGATACCGGAAAGCTCTGTTGCGACAACCGGCAGACCAGAAGCAAATGCTTCCATAATCGAAACGGGGATACCTTCCATTTTGCCCGCAGGTGTCACGATACTTGGCTGTACATAGCAGTGCGCCGTTCGCAAGAGTCCCGCAACCTCGGTCTGTGTTTTGGCTCCCAACAGATGAACCGTACTCTCAAGATCATGCTTGGCAATTTTGTCTTCCAATCGTCGGCGTTCTTCCCCTTCCCCGATAATGCGGCAACGCACGGGGATGCCTTTGGCCTTCAATTGTGCGCAGGCATCGACCAGAAAAGACTGTCCTTTGTATGGTTGAAGACTTCCGATACTAATAATGTCCAATGGCTGATCAGCGATAGGTTGTTGAACAGACGTTGCATAGTCATCTGGAGAGATTCCACAATGCACAATGCGCGTCTTCTCTGCTACCCATGGTCCGATATGCTTGGTTAAGAACTCGCGGTTAAAGTCGGAAATTGAGATGATCATACTCGCCTCCCGTAGCTTGGGTGCCAGCATGGTCTGATCGACAAAAATATCGTGGGCATGAACCGTCAAGCTATACGGAATATCGGTCAAGCGATGAATGATCCAAGCTGCCAAGGCGGGATGGGTCGCATAATGGACATGAATCTGATCGACTTGCTCTATTCGCATCTGTTCCGCTACGTAGGCACTGTGGGGCAGCAGCACCAGGGCACGACTCAAGAATTTTGGGCTGCGTAGATGTTGAACGATGACATAGATCCAGAGCCACAGCAATCGGAATGGATTGTGCAACAGAATGCGCAGGTTGGCGCAAAGAACATCATAAGAGAGAAACGAGCGATGGTGCATCCGATCAAGCCAGATCTCCGCCTCGGGATGAACGACTGCCTGCCGTTGACGAATGAGAGGGTAGAGAGCAACCGTCCAGCCTTGTTGTTCGAGTTCGTTCATTTCACGCAGGATGAACGTTTCCGGCAGATGCGGAAAACGCGACATGATGTAGGCGATTTTGCGACTCATTAATGGGCTCCCTTTTGCTTAAAGACAGCGATGAGGGTATGGAAAAGAATGAGAATGTCAAGCAGAAGACTGCGTCGTTCGATATAGGCAAGGTCAAGCACAACGCGCTCGTCAAATTCCATCGACGCACGCCCCACGATCTGCCACAGTCCAGTGAGACCCGGTTGCACATCGAGACGGGCCGTGTGCCACAGGTCATATGTTTCAGGTGCAAAGGATGTAGGCCGTGGACCAACCAAACTCATGTCACCTTTCAGAATATTGATAATTTGGGGCAACTCGTCCAGGCTTGTCTTGCGCAATATGCGACCGACGCGCGTCACGCGTGGATCATCCGTAATCTTAAAGTCTGGCCACTGCAATTCGTTGAGATGCGCCAGCTCGGTTTTCATTTCTTCGGCATTTGGCACCATCGTCCGAAACTTATACATCGAAAAACGACGTCCATCTTTTCCTGTTCGCTGTTGTTTGAAAAAAATTGGACCATCGGGAGATTCTAGTTTAACTAAGAGCATACAGAGCAACAAGAGCGGATAGATAATTGGCAAAGAAGTGCCCACAATCAGCAAGTCCATCACGCGCTTTGCGAAATAGTAAGCTCGACCCGTCAACCAGCGCTTTTCTGGATCGATTCGATACCACCACCCTTCTCGCTGATCTGTCTGAAAATGAGTAGTTGTGACGACTGGCGTGTATAAATTCTCCCCATACAATGCCCCGCGCTGGCTCGTCCGGATGGCAAAAGTCGTGTCATGCGACGCAATCTGATTTGGTTGGCTCGTCCATTGGATATTCTTGTAGAGCGTCGCCGCCATTGTTGAATTTTGTTTCGTGTTCATATTATCTTAACCACTATTAGGTTCTGTTGACATTTAGAGTGCGCTCTCAGAGAGTTGGGCGCTCTGGGCAATGATTTCTCTGAGGAGAGCTGTCAAATGTCAACGACTTCTACTTAAAGTACCGTTTTCTACCGTGCTATTTTTCTCAGCCAGTGGAGCATGATTGACAGATAGCTGATTCGTATCCGATGATTGCCCACCTGATGATTGGGCATCCGTTGTTTTTGTATCCGAAGATTGGGTGGATGCAACTGATGAATGTTGAAGTTGGGTAACAGCTTCCTCCACCAATCCATCAAATGTATAACCGTCATGTGGGAAGGCGGCAATACCGCATCGGGCTGGGATCCCCAGTTCTTCCGCAATTTTGTCTTCAAGTTGCCGCGCAATTGCTTCGGCATACTCTTGTTCGACTTCTGGACAGAGAATTAGGTAGCGTCCGGGAACGCGATCTTCTGAGATAATATCAATGAGCCGCAGCCGCTTTCGCAAAAGCTGAGTCAACTGAAGACGCGCATAGCGCTCTGCTACCTCGCTCAGAATCTTTTGACGGAAGCTATCCAAGGTCGCAAGGTGCGAGTCAATCTCAGACTCGACCACAATGACGCTCATGGGCCGTTCAGACTGCCGACTCCGTGCAAACTCTGCATCAATGACTTTGCGTGCGTCATTTGATGTCTGAACAGGTTGGATGCTCGTAATCGTCTCGTCGAGCACCTGCCTGATCTCACTTTCCTCGAATTCATGCAGGTTGTGCGTAACCCAATGTGCCAACCAAATAACCAATACAAGAAAACTTAACTCTGTTGTGAGCAGAAAGATGTATGTATTGTCTGATGGTGGAGCGGCGTAGAGGTAAACGCTCTTGAGGCTCAAATAAGGTATGCCGAAAAGCAGGAACGATGTATAGGGACGACGGGGCCAAAAGCTTCGTAAGCTAATGATGGAGAGTGCAGCGAATGCCGCGAGAAAATAGACAAATGATTGTAGATTGACAACGTTTTCCTGACCGAAATCCAGACGTTCAATATTGAAAAAGAGACACAACGACAGCACCAAAGCAACAATAGAAAATTGTAGCCGATTCATAAAAATAACCCACTCACTGAACTGTGCGAATATTAGCGGTTGTCTGAGGAATTGTGTGGTTGTCAGTTGGTTTATTGGTTGGTGAACAAACTAGCAAACCAACTAACCATCCAACATTTACGCCACAAAATCTCAAAGGGCCATATTAGCTAATACCAAGATGATTAACACCGATAACACCAATCTTATATCAGAGATTCAGTTGGCGAGGGGTGAGGTACAACTGAAATGAATTGACCGGTTGATTACATCAACGCATATTCGAATGAAGGCAAAGTATAGTCGCTGGTTGTATATTGAGCACAGTCATAGATGCCACAAGAGTCCACTACGTGAAGAGAATAAATTTGATCATTTTCCGTCGAATGGAACGGGCGAATTCATTCTCATCTATGAGCGAGTGCGATTCATAATGTAGAGGTCTAACAGCACTTTACTTATTTCTTAAAATGCTATCATGTTTCCTGAAAATAGTATCATAATTTGGTCGAAGTTGTATTTCAGTTCGCTGACAGAATTATCTCTATTTTCAGACGGAATCCCTCCTTTTTATACTGGTTAACAATCTATTAAATACTGGCGCGAGTCGTTCGTTCGTCTAATTACTTCTCTCAATAATTTGTGGATTATTATTGCTTTTAGAGGATCTGTTTTGAGTGATGACAATTGAGAATCGACAATCAATCACTTGTTCAAAAGATACAAGATCTGATTGCGCATCTCATACCAGATCGACCCACTCTCGCCTTTGGACGGAATGGGTGCATCCGCATATCGACCATACATCTCGTCTAGCATAGTTTGCTTGTTTGTGGGTTCACCCATCATGAGCCATTCGAGGGTTTCCAGATCCTCAAAAAATTGCTCAAGCGATGTTGAGATACCTTCCGGTTGGGTGGGCGGATCAGTAAATAAGCGTTCAGTCGTTTCGGCGATAAATGTCATCGTGTCGTGAACAAGGAGGAATATGTTAGAACGAGGATTTGCGTGTTCTGGAGTGGTAGGTGATTCTGAGGAAATCTTCAATTCAAACAACGGATATTGATTGTGGAAGGGTTGAACAAATAGGTTATCCAATGCTCTGTGTAGGGTATTTGAAAACGCAACGGGATCATCAAGACTGTCCGTAAGGCAAATATGATGTACGCTCTCATATCGACGTAGCGCTTCGGGCAAATGAGAGCGCACAGTCTCTACCAATTGTTGGGTTATCTCACGATAAAGATCACCCAGTGAGGCTGTTGCGTCCCACGGCCCGCTGCCTAAGCAATAGAACGACCAGCACTTAATGGTCCTCCAGCTATCTGGCCATGTACACCGCGTACCAGACAGGTAGATGCAGTCGTGAACGTTGGCTCGAATGCGATCTGGGAGCAAAGGAGCCTTTTTATTCAATAAGGCTACGGCGATCAGATCGAAAGGACGAATGTCTGAGGCATCGACAACACAACATTGGCCGCCACACTGTTGACAGTAGTGAAATTGTTTCCAAAGAACTTGATTATAGGCCTGAAACATTTCAGAAAGCTCGTGTACGAGGCTGAGCATACTGGCTGGTGTCCAAGTAATCGAGTATTGATCCACTTGAATGGGCTTTTGAGCGCCAAGCCAAGCTTCCACTGCCTTTTTACATCCTTGATTGGCTTCTTGGTTCTGCACATAAACAGTGCTGTATTCGGGGTGTTGGATTAGATTCATTGGGTATTGAAGAACGCTTCTTGCCTTGCAGTTTGTTTACGACCGACTTCCAACGTTTTCAGAATCGTATCAACGTCAGCGGTGCCGTAAGGGGCTTTGCGAACATATTCTGCCAACTGACTTCTGAGAAAATCGCTCATCTTTTTGGGGCTGGTCGCCAATATGGAAAGAAAAAGATGCTCTGCATCTGTGACCAACTCAAGCCCTTGAATGGTGCGAGGAGCCAATCCATCTGTCTCTCCACTCAAGTGAATGGGAAAAAGTGTTGACTCCGGTGTCGTGAATTCCTGCATGAACTGCTCAGTTTCTGGTTTTAGTAAGTAGCTCAAAAAGCTCATTGTTTCGGCCAAATGAGATGCGCGTGCCGGGGCAGTATATCCCCAGACCGAAATGACCTCACCGCTCGAAACAGACTGTTCTATCGTAGGAAAAGGGAAAAAAGCAAGCTGTTCTTGCAAGTCCTCAGACAACTGCTCCACCATGTCGGAATTGCCAAGCACCATCGCTGCTTCGCGCTGTGTACGTGATGTTGTGCGTCCACCATCGACAATCGCTTCGAAGCTTTCGGTTGCGCTGAGAGATGGTGCCATGTCGCCAAAGTAACCAGTGTCGAACATCGTCTGCCACGTAACAAAGACGTTGCGCACCCGATCATCTTGATAGGAAATTTCGCCCCGCAAGAGCGTTTGATGAAATTCAGGCCCGTTCAAGCGTAGAGAGAGATAGTCAAACCAAAGCGACAGATTCCACACATCTCCACTCAACGAAAAAGGCGTGATATTGTGCGCAAGCAGGATATCTGCCGTTTGGAGGAGTTGATCCCATGTTTGGGGTGGCTCTAGGCCAAGTTGTGCAAAGAGCGCTTGGTTATAATAAATTGCATTCCAGCTATAGCTCATGGGCAACAAATATTGCTTGCCGTTCAGGGCTGTTACATTTCGCAAAGACATTGAATATGACTGAAGAAGTTCGCTTTGTGCCCAAACTTCCGATAGGTCTGCCGCCAGTTGCTCTTGCGCTGGTTCCCAAAGCCAGAAACCAAGCGTCAGCGGCATCAGATCGGGCGGTTGTTCATGTTGCATAAAGTCTCGCGGCCAGTAATAGCGCCCAATGCGATCTGGCTGAATCTGGATGTGCGGATGTTCTTCATGAAATCGTTCGAGTAAGGCATCTTCCCACCGTGCTTCCTCGTCACTGGTAACATAACGTAAGGTGACTGGCGTTACGTTGGCAGGAACGATGGATGAGTCGGAACGAAACGAACCACAAGCATTACCTAAAAAGAGGGACACGAGTACGATCGACACAAGAGATACTCTTCCTGCATTTGTTCGATCTCGATTTGCTTTCATCCGATTTTCCCTGATGATTGCTTCTACTATATTATCACCGGAGCTGTGATAGTGTAGAGACAGTCAAAACGTAGGTCACTTCTCTGAAGTGACGAACACCAAGAATCCTGAATCTTCATTTGAAAAGGCCGTTCTCTTGACGTTTGTCCCGCTGGAGACGGAACCTACGATAAGCAGTGATCACGCTCCAACAAGATACTTACTCTTGCAATGAAGCGTCAACTATCTCTGAATCTTCACATGGAAGGGATGGGGCACTTGATGCTTGTCCCGCCGGAGACGGGACCTACAATGTCTTCAATCTCTTCATGGTGTTTTTATATCTGTTGTCGGAGTATACCACGCACCAAGATCAACCGGTGTCTCAATACTCTCCAACCAAGAATCCGTCACTGGAGCAAGTGTTCCATCGTCTGTATCTAAGACTGCCAAACATCCTTCCTGCAACCCCTGCGCGTCTGGATACCACCGCCGCGATTTAGTAATATGACTGAGGCATAGATAGGTTGTCTCCCCATACATCCGGGGCCCATTCATATGATAATGTCCAGAGACATGATAAGTAGGTTGAATATGGGCCACAAGATCGGTTATTAACTGGGAGCCTTGCGTCTGTCCATGATAGCCAATGCTCAGACCATACGGCCCATCATGTGTGACCAGTAGATCGACTTTTCCTGGTTCCAACTCCATCAGCGATTCATAGGCATCTCGATCAATGGCCCCAGGATCCGATTCATCTGTCTCTTCGCCACCCAGAAACGCAATGCAGACATCTCCAAATTGTTGTACTGTCCCATCCGGTACATAGTGCAACAGATCGAACGAATCCATCCGTGCAATTCCCGTCTCTTGATCCTGCGGCAATCCATTCAGCCAATCAAAGTCCTCATGATTGCCCCGGATGCAGTAAACGGGCGAAGCAAACTGTTGGCGCAAAGAACGTAACGCTTCAGCCTGCTTTCCGTCGGCTTTGAGCATTCGTGCAAAGTCAGCTTCCGATGGATCTGCCGCAAAATGCGGATCATCAGCCGGATCTGTCTGATCCTTATTGGGGTATGCACCGATATCTCCAGCCTGAATAATCAAATCGAAGCGCTTGCTTGTTTTGGTCTGCCAGGTCGCCACAGCCACAAACATGTGATAAACGCTCCCATGTATATCTCCAACAAATCCGATAATCATTGGGTACCCCCATGGCACTCCCAACTAAGTGCTTATCCGAAAAGTTCTGTGATGATGCATTTCCACTCGAGAGGCTGATCGGACTCACAACCACTTTTCGGATAGGTTCTAAACATGAACAATCTGTTCCAATTGCGAAGCACCATTGCTGATGCCACGTTGGTGGTGGATCTCTATCGCAATCTCATAGCCCCTTTGTAGGTAATTTTTGGCTTGTTCGAGCTCTTCATCTTTCAGGTACCATCCTCCAAGCGCATAGAGTGCCTCCATGGTTGGAATCTTCAATTCCATCTGTTCGGCAAGCTTCAGAGATTGCTGATAATGGTGAAGGGCAGTTTCGCGATCGTTCAGAAATTCATAGATCATGCCCAGCGGGCGGTATGTGAGCGGCAAAAAGATGGTCAGTTCCAAATCTGTGCGCAGCTTTAGCGTCTCCTCAGCAAATTGGAGTGATGTTTGAACATTGCCCCGCTGGGCATAAACATAAGCCAAATGCCAGATGGCCTCAGATTTTTCAAACGCTAGATTGTGTCGTTCCGCAATCTTGCGCGCTTCGTCCAGATGTGATTCCATCTCATCGATCTGATGCTGGCGTTGATGAATCATGCCGATACGAAAATGGGCGCTCGATCTTCCCTGTTCGTCACCGATAGAATTGAAGTGTTCCAGGGCCTGTTGGAAGTAACCCAACGATTCATTAAGATTGTCTTCATCGGATTCACCTGAAGCGAGCGTTTGAAAATCGTGAGCTTCTCCTTGGTACATCAATGCATATCCAAGCTGCTGTTCATTCCCAATTTCATCCGCCTTCTGTTGGGCCATCGTGAGAAGAGAAAGAGCAGTTTTATTGCTTCCACCATTCATAAATATGTTCCAGTTTAACATCTTACCATACTGAAGCAACAATTTTATGTCGTCAACGGGATGAATTTCGCCATGTTTGACAAGTTCCCTTCCATGTTTTAAGAGTGTCAAATTGTCGTTCAATTTGCCTGAACGGAAATAAGTCTCCGAGATTTCACAGATCGTTTTAACAAGCATCGCGTAATGCTCTGGGATTGATTTCAATTTCATTACTCCTCATAGTCACATTATTTAGACTTCGTACTTTCGTCCGCAATTCTGCCAGAGTAATAAATGCTGCGAAAGTACGGAGTTTAATTGACTTCTCTATTAGTAATGCCCTAATAACCCTTGTCGCTTTGCCTTTGTCTCAAGTCGCACGAAGATCAACCAACCAATAACAAAGCAGATCAGCGAATGGATGATCAACCAGATCAAGCTACCATCACGCCAAACCGCACCCAATGAATCTCCACCCAGCACGATCCGCCGCAAAACAATGATTCCCTGTGTGGTCGGCAGCAATTTGGCAACCGCTTCCAACCACGCTGGCAAGCGCTCCACAGTCACAAAGGTACCGTTGAAAAAAGAAGAGCGCAAATTGGAAGAGAAAAACCAACATATCGATCTGCTTGAAGATCAATGTCGTTCCACCAATGATGAAGGCAAAACCAAAGACTCCCACCACCGTAATCAACCCCACAACAATGCCAATGGGGCGGAATGAAATTGGAATTTGAAAGAGAGCGATCAAGACTAGAGCAAAGAGTAAGCTTACGATTGTTCCGATGAGCAGCCCCGAAAGCGATCGCCCCATTTGAACAAAGAATGGTGCTGCCGGGCTCATATACATCTGCTCTAACGTGCCCGTCTCAGCTTCCTCTCGTAACTGTTCGCTCATACTCGCTGCAATCTGCCAGAAATAGATCGTCACAAAATAACCAAGAAGCGCAGGGGCCAGTCCTGTCCCGTCAAAGTTGCCACTCCTGTGTACGAAAGCGAAACCAATAAAGGTACAAACCTGCAACAAGATCTGGGTCAACAGATCAAACTTGTAGTTCCAGCGTAACAAGAGATCCTTATAGATTTCGTTGCCGACAATCCAGAGCCAGCTCGACCAGTGGAATCGCTTGTTGGAAATGGGCTGGATAGGTGCCTGAGAATCGACATGGCTGGACAGAGACGTATCCACAAACAACTCCTTCATGTGATGAGTTAGGCCATTCCAGAGAAATAAATCTCGAATTTGCCAAGTCGATTTCTTTGGAATGGCTTGAGCTTTTCCATATCAAATTGGGGATTTTAATTGTTGGAAAAGCCTTACTACCGGCCCGGTTTAATGATACTCGCCAGATTTTATCCGGCGTCTACAGTGAAATCTGATAGAGAACGATAGTTTTCTCTGGCCCATCTTCCCGGAAGGGGTCAGACATTGCGGGGTAGACGGGGCGAGTTGTGACCCCTTCCGGGAAGATTCACAACTCGCGTTTTCAAACTGACTTCACTTTAAGTAAAGCCGAGAAAGTGGTTGGACACGGATTGATTGGATTTTCAGGATTTGATCCGTGTGTATCTGTGTCAAGCCGTGCCCTATTTCTAAAGACTTTCTGGAGTTGACTTATAGAGAAGTCACTTAAACTCCGTATATTCGCAGCATGTTTTACTCTGGCAGAATTGCGGGAGAAAGTTCGAAGTTTAAATAATGTGACTATTAGCAATCGAATCCTGATCCTCAATCTGCATCAACGCAGGAATAAGAAACGCCCACACACCAATTGCCACTTGACTGAGCCCTGCACTCAAAAACCAGAGCGATGCACTGAACGTATCTGCGATTGGGCCAGCAAGTGCTAGTCCAATGGGCGCCATCGCGGTGACAAAGCTCCAATTGATGGAGAAGACTCGCCCCTGCATCTCCGGCGGGACCGTTGCTTGTAAGATGGCCAAAGAGGCCCCGTTGAAGATAGATGACATCGCTCCCACAAAGAACCAGCCCATTGCGGCAACAATCAATATGTTCTCAGGTGTCAGCCCAACGACTGAGTTCCCAACCCCAATCAGAACAAGCGCCAAAGTCATGGTGACAATGCGACGCCGAAACCCTCCCCACGTGCTGAGAATAAACCCACCAGTGATTGCACCGATTCCCAGGGCAGACTGAAACCAGCCAAACTCGGATGCACTCCCCCCAAAATGTACCGTGATCAGAATCGGGACCAGCGTCATCATCGGAAATGCCAACAAATTGAATATCATGATCACAACCGTTAGGATCCGTAGAGCCTTCCACTCCCAGGTGAAACGTAGACCGATACGCAAATCGTCCAACACGGACCCCACAAAACTTGTAGAACCCTCTCTTTCCTGATCCGACGTTTCTATCGCTGGCTGCGGAATTGGGATGAAGAGCAAAGGTGCGATCGCCAATGCGAATGTGCCTACGTCAATGGCTAGAACACTCTGCATGGGCAAGATGGTGACGAGCAAGGCCCCCAACGGCGGCGCGACGATCGCCATGATCCCGGCTACGGTCTGGTATAGTCCCCCAATGCGTGCCAGATGTTCTTCTGGGACCAATAGCGAAACCGACGCCGTCATTGCCGTCTGGTGAAAGAGACCTCCAAGGGCTCGTACAGCCATCAATGTATAGATGTGCCAGATCTGTGCGATCTCCATCCAAAAGAGCACTGCCAGACAAATTGTCGCTGCGGCAACAACTGCATCTGCGACAATCATGACCATACGTCGACTCCAGCGGTCGACGAATACACCGATGAATGGCCCGACAACAATGCGTGGAAGGATGGCAAAGGTCGTAGAGATGGCCAATACCGTCGCCGAGCCAGTCGTACTGGTCAGCCACCAGATGAGGGCAAACTGTATCACCTCGCTGCCCATCCAAGAGGCGATTTGCCCGGTCCAAATGGTGAAAAAGGGACGCAAGGATTGAGAGTTGAGTTGAACGGGAGCGCTATCGGTTAGGTTCATTATTAGTAATGCCCCAATGTCCCGCGCCGTTTTGCGCTCTTCTCGCACCAAGCGAAGAGAAACCAGCCAATCACAAAATAGACCAGGGAGTTCAAGGTCAGCCAAAAGAGACTTCCGTCAACAAAGGTACTTCCAATGGAATGATCCTCCACCAGCACATTCCGTAAAAGCGCAATGCCTTGCGTTGTGGGAAGCGACCAAGAGAGTGTTGCCAACCACCGGGGTAATTGATCCAACGGCACAAATGTCCCGTTGGCATAGAGGATCATGATCTGAAACAGAAAGAGCAGATTCCCAATTCGTTTGAATAGCAGCGTTGCTCCACCCATGAGGAAGCCGAAACCATAGAGTCCAACTAGAGTTAAACCAAAGACCGGCAGCGCACCGAGGCGGAACGGGATGTCGATGCGCAAGAGAAACAGCAGCGGAAATGTAATAATGAGAGCAAAGATGGTAATCAGCACGAGCGTGGACATTGTACGTCCAAGCTGCACAAGACCGGATGGAGCCGGGCTCATGTAGCGCTGTTCAAGCGTGCCAGTTTGGGCTTCGTTGCGCAATGTGGCAGTCATGCTGACGTTGATCTGGCGAAAATAATACCAGACCGTATACCCAATAAATGACCCAGCTGTTGCCCCTGCTGCAAAACGGCCATCCCCCACCAAAAAGCTGTGTGCCACATAGAGAAATGCATAAAAGAAGAGGACGCCAATTTGCCCCAGCTTGTAATTCCACTTCAGTAAAAGATCCTTATAGATCTCGTTGAGTAGGATCAATAACCAGGTCATTGACTTCCTTTTGTCAGCTGCACAAAGACCTCTTCTAATTTGGGCTCTGCACGCTGTAATGAGAGCAAAGTCAAATTCTGACGACGAATCACGTCGAGCATTTGATGCAACGTATTTTGGTGGGTGATTGGGCAACTAAGCGTGACATATCCATTTTCTTGTACAAAAGATAGGTTCTGAAATTGAGGTTCAGTTTGTAATCGGGATAGGTCGTCGGCTTCGGCTTCAATGCAGATCTCATACCGCTCTTGACGAAAGAGGTCGAGCAGTTCACCGGTTGGCTGATCAGCAATCACTTGTCCATGATGAATGATCACCACGCGGTCACAAAGTTCCTGGGCCATGTGGAGCTGGTGAGTCGTCAGGACAATCGTCTTGCCCCGTTCACTCGCAAGCTGCTCTACCCACTCACGCACCACCCGAGAAGCATGAACATCCAATCCCAGAGTCGGTTCGTCCAGCAACACAATGGGTGGATCGGCAATCAGCGCACAAGCAATTGCCACCTTCTGCTGCATCCCACGCGAGAAGTCTCGCACCGGATCAGAGCGTCGTTCCCACAGATCCAACTCACGCAAGAGTTTCTCTGCTCGTCGCCTGAGCTGTCTCCCCCAAAAGCCCTTGAGCCGACCGAAATAGATCAAATTCTGCCAGGCCGTCAAGCGCCAGTAGACATTGCGCGTTCCTTCCAATACTGCCCCGATTTGCTGCATGGCGTGGCCCCGTTGTTTGCTCACATCAAAACCGTTGAGCGTAATGCTGCCTGCTGTCGGCTCCACCAAGCCACACATCATTTTGATAGTGGTAGTCTTCCCCGCACCATTTGGGCCCAAGAAACCGATCACTTGACCAGAAGGAATACTTAGATTGAGCGTCGAGACAGCACAAACTGGCTCACTTCGTCGTCGGGAGTAGGTTTTGGTCAAGTTATGGAGGTTGATTGCATTGCTCATATTCGGCTGGTTAATCAATCTGACCCGTTGCCTCCGAAAATTGTCTTTAATCCTTTGACAAAGGCAGCAGGTTGAACCGAGAAATGATTTTCGTCGTCAATGACTACAACCGTTGTTTCTAAGCCTGCATAGTTTCGTGATGCAATCAGGTCGTGAAATTCGTGAAGGGGACTAACCATGCTCTCCGCATCTTCCACACCACCAACAGAGAGAAAAAGTTTTGCTATCAGTTCGTCATGATTTGCGGCGAACGTTTCTTCATGCTGAAAGAGAATTCGGTCGTCGTAGTCAAGGGGCGGACTGCTGACAATATAGTTGTGGAAGATATTTGGGGCCTGGAAAAGTGTATACAGCGCAAACAACCCTCCAGCAGATGCCCCCATAATCGTTTGTTTCTCTCGATCAATTCGGTAGGTAAACTCGACAAATGGGATGACTTCATCTGTGATCAATTTCAGAAACTCTTCCGCACCACCAGATGAAGGAAGTTCTTCAACGTTGGACGGAAGCAGATCTCGCATACGCTGATTAAAATGTTCTGACACATCGGTTCCATAACCAATTCCAACGACGATAAATTCCGCAAGTCCCTTCCGATGGCGCAATAGCTTGACGATGTCTGTGACCATCGCAAAAAATTGGTCACCATCCAGTAAGTAGAGCACCGGAAACCGATCTTGTGTTTGACCGTACGCACGCGGAAGATGAATAAAAAGGTGATAATCCTCACCGATATGTGTTGAATGAATCACTCGCAATTCAGTATCGGGAAGCGCAATAAGTGTTTGATTTGAGTTCATAGTGCGTGCCTTCATTGCTCATTGAGTCATCCTACTTTGCTGCCAGCTTCTGCATCAGTTCCATCATTTCGTCGACTTCATCCACCGTACCTTCCAACGCCAGGCACTCAACGATATTGAGCAAGCGATAGCCTACTTCTTCAGCAGCAATCAGCTCGAATAATTTCGGGTTTGCATAAAGTTGGTATAGATAGCGCTCGGTGATCTCCATGGAACGATTTGGTCGTTCGGAGCTATAAATCCGTCGCGCTGCATCACACAAGGTTGCCAACCAATCCGCCACCGGGCCATCAGGATTTTCTTGCGCCAATTCTTGAAAGAGTAGAAGCGCCGTCTGTGGATCGGTCGGATCCCCATCTAGAGCAATACTCTCGGCAACCTCAGCAACCATGCGCGATGGCTGCATACTGACCAGAAGTGGATAATACGCTGGCTCTTCTTCCAAAACCTGTGTTACTCGCTCACCAAACGGATGCTCTGCTGCAAACTGATTATTCATGATATAGCTTTCCCTTTCACCTCCCGTCAGACAGCGCCAATGACGATAGCGCTCGCGGCAGGCAGAAACAATCAAATCACCCAGCGTATGGAACATAAGCCACAAGAGTCCACGGACCCCTTGACGTTCGTAGATATCGCGACAACTATCCCGAAAATACAGAGCCATTTCCTGACTATATTGCTCACGAAAGGTTAAAGGATATGCGCCAAGCATCAATTGATAACTTTGACTAAGAACCGTCAACAATCGATCTCTGTTCAGAATAACCATTTTGCGTTCCTCGTAGTACGACAGCGGATTGGGGAAGGAGATAAATACGGATTGTCCCAGCTCTCTCCGTATTCTTTTCGGTTCGTGGGGAAATACAATACCGGCAATAAAGAGATTTCGTTACGTCACTGCTCCCGGATTCTCCAACAGCCGTCGAGCGCGTGCAGCATCGACTAACTGTGATAGACGTTGGGCCTCCGCTGCGGCGACACGATGACCAAAGTCAGTCAGGCGATAATAACGCCTCCTCTCATCATCCATCTCCGGATCGGGGCGCTTGTCTGACTCTTCGATCAATCCATCTTCCAACATACGCTTGATTGAGCCGTAGAGCGTGCCCGGCCCAAGGCGCAATTTTCCGTTCGTTAACGCCAGAACTTCCTGCATGATGCCGTATCCATGTCGCTCGCCATCTGCCAAGGCCAACATAATATGGAAGACAGCACGTTTGAGGGGTAAGAGTGATTCTGGCGGGTCGTTTTGGTTGTCCATTTACTTGTCCGATACTATCTTCATAACTCATATGCGGCTGATAATATAACGGTTATTGTTATATCGAATAATGATATATCTGATGCTGATATATTGTAAAGCTATATTTCTGATTTGTCAAGGGGCAAATAAAATGCTGAAAGCAATCAATACCCATCACGGCCAAATCATAACAGCATGCCGCAAACGTTCGAGAACAAAGAGGCAGCCATGGAGTTTGTCCAGTCTCAGTAGATCCAAATTTCAGGTTTTGAGAGAGAATTCTGGCTAAACAGTTGACATAAATACAAATTTGCCGGTCGATATCTAGTTTTTGCGTTAGATTTGGGTGATTTTCAGATATGAAATAGGTTGTTTTCTGTAACCGAAATCTGAATAAATGACTCCAAAATCCCTGCAATCTCGACTGAAAATAGCCAAAAACGCCAAATTTGGATCTACTGAGTCTATGTATCATTACAATGAAATGGGAATCAATGCACCATGGCGCATTTGCTGGGCAGGAAGGGTATGGGCATTTTGATCCGCTGATTGAAACATTGAACGCACCACAAACGTTCGGTCGCCCACTGATTGAAGACTGTCAACAGATCAGTGACGAGGTCGTCGTGCCAATGGTGCAGGATGCGCTTTCCTGCGAAACGTCAACAGCAGATGCGTTAGCGTGGGGCGAGAGAAGCTTGAAGCGATGAGGTATGAATAGTTGATGGTTGATAGTAGAGAGGAGATGATGCTCAACTATCTACCCTCCACTATCATCTATCGGGGTTTGACTACTACACGATGAGAATTTCTGAGCCGTACGTAGCGCACGTTGATCTACACCGTCATGGCACTCTGGCGCGTTGGCATGTCGGTCGCCGTGAGTGGCATCGCCGTTACCGCCATCTTTGCCTTTTTGTCTTCATGGAACGAATTCTTGTTCTCGCTGTTGCTTACATCTACATCGGCCAAAACAGCTCCCCTAGCCATTGCTGAGTTCAAAACCCATTACGGCTTCAGTGGGGCATGATGACTTCGTTGGTGGTCCCCTATTCTTTGCCAGTGATCGTCTTTTCGCTCTTTATGCAGAAGCGAATCGTTGTTCGTTTTTGTCGTTTGTTCCTACGAGTGCTTCCGCTCAGTTGCATTAGAATTGTTCACTAGATGAAGCTGGACACGCATTGACATCGTGTTCAGTTCACAGCATCTTTTAAGGCCTTACCAGCCTTAAAGGATGGAATTTTTGCCGCCGGAATTTGAATCGGATCACCAGTTTGCGGGTTGCGCCCAGTCCGTGCGGCTCGTTCTTTGACCGACCAAGTGCCAAATCCGATCAGGGTAACCTGATCACCCTCCTGTAAGGCTAAACCAAAAAAATAATTATACGCGAACGAGAGAATGGAGAGGGGGAATAAGGACAAACCATTTTTCTAAACCAGGTAAACGTTGGAAGCGTTGTTCCAAACGGTCCATCTCTTTCTGAGTGAGTTTGACGCCGGTCTCATAAAGAGTGGAATTCAGGTGAACGAAGGGTTGTAGTTGGTTAAAGCGAAAAGAACGGGCAAAATTGAGAACGGTCTCAAGAGAATCGAGAAGAGAACCGTTCCAGTGTTTTCAAGATGGCCCCAAACCCGTTCGATGGGGTTGTATTTACTGTGATAAGGAGGGTAGCAGGCGAGCTGAATAGAGAGACGATAGTGCTCAACAAACTGAGTGAGACGATACATAAACTGAGTCCGACGGGTATGATTTTCGGGACCATTGTCCTGATTGATCACGAGGGTCTTGACGTGAGGAAAGTGTTCACGTACGCTTTCCCAAAATCAATCAGGCAGTCGACAATACAGTCACTCGTCACTTTCGACTGAGTCAAGTAAAGAAAGAGTTCCTTGGTTGAAGGGAGGTAAATGCCAAAAGGAGTGACTTTCTCGGTCTTCTTATCTTGAAAGTCATGATCGAGCGCTTTGACAACCATTCGACTTATCCCTTCTCTCGAGAAACGGTCAAGTAAAATCGTCGCTTTGGCATCCCAAGAGGCGCAGAACCGTCTCGTCTGCATCCGCTTCTTGATTGATCTGATGAATTCTATCAAAGATCGCATCGGTCTCTGGGATCTTTTCACTGGTTGACTTTTTTGACCCGGTTTGAGCCATAGCCTAACTCATTGAGCTTCAAGCGGATGGCCTCTTCGCCAGGCAATTCCTCATCTGTGTATCCTTTCTGCTCGATGAGCTGGGTACGCATTTCGGCGGCGGTTAGTCGAGTGTACAATTGGGGGGGTCGAAAGGTGGGATCGGTCTGGCTGAATTGATCGGCGATTTCAACCATATCGGCCAGTAAAGTGGGGATATGGTCTTCGGCTTTTTTGCGACCACGTCGGTGGCTTTGGTCGACATAACAGAAGCCGCCTTCTAGTTCTTCCAGGGCTTTGGCTATCGTCGCCCGATTCCAGCCCAACTCTCGTTCTGCTTTCGTCGGACTCCCTTCGCATATCGTTTTGACCGTTTGGGCCATGAAGTGCCTTCTTTCGTATCCACTTAACATGGCCTTCGTCTCTTTCAAGACTTCAACCATTTCTGGCGAGATTGTCATTTTTGCTCCTTTTGGAGAGCTAGTTTAACACCTTCTCGCGTATATTTTATTTTTTGGATTGGCCTAACGCCAAAGTAACCGAGCTGATCATTGCATCTAGGGCGCGACCAGCGGCTGCTTTTGAAAGATCAGCTGACTCCGCCATTGCATCAATTAATTCTGATTTGTTCAATTTGTCCCCTTTTTTGAATTTATTTAGGTATTACTTGGATATAGCTTTGCATATTGCTCAGCAGTAGAGAAAAAGGCCACCGACTGATGAGCTGAAACCTCGTATTTGAACCCGATTCGTTGGCGAGTGCTGCCGAAGGCCCCGTTTGCGCCGACCGCCTGCACAATTGCAGGCACAAACATGCAGGCACTTAGCGACGGCAACTACGTTGTTCTGGAGACAGAAGGCCGGGGCGCTATATGGGCTGCAATCTGTCAGTTATACTTTGCTCTGTATGAAAACCAGGGTTTGGTCTCTCTAGTAGGACGTCGGAAAACTCCGGTTTTCATCACAACCACAGTACAGCTGTTAAACACCAAACTTCATTTTAAGTAGCGATCAAAATAAGCAACCGCGCTTGAGAGAGCACTGGTCAAATTGGCAGAAATGTTGTGATTATCCCCTTGATATTCGATATACTCTACGTCGCCACCTACTGCTTGAATTTGCTTGTCTAGCATTTGGGAAAAGACAACGGGCACCGTTGCATCACCTGTAGCATGTTGAAGTAGAATTGGCCCTGACAGATCGGCAACATATGTATTCGGCGAGATTGAGGCCCAGAATTCGGGATTCTCTTCGAGCGTGCCATATGTCTCCAGTAGCTCTTGACGCCATCTGCCCCGTCGTGCCCGTTCTGGTGATGGAGGACGCTCGCGGGCGCGTCGCTCCCAACGTTCAAAGAGCTGTTCCATCGTGCCGACTGTTCCTGCCCAAATCACGCCGACTTTGATGTCGTTCGACACAACCATGGCCCGTAGGGTAATCGACCCACCCATTGAATGCCCCCACATCCCAATGCGATCTGGATCGACACCAGGATAAGCTTTGAGCGATGCCAACGCATTGAGTACATCAATCGTGTATGCAGACGAACCTGAACCACTGGCCGATTCACCTTCAGAGAAACCATGTCCGCGATAGTCAGACTTAAAGGTAATGTAGCCATTGCGTGCAAAGGCATCTTGATAGGCAACGTATCGTTCAGTTGTGCGATAGATTTCGGGCGGAATATAGCCATGGTTGAAGACAATTGTTGGCCATCCCGTGACAGGAGTTATGCCGTTTGGTACAGTCAGCAGAGCGAAGATTTTGTGGCCTTCAGAATGGTAGGAGGCAACGTAACGACTGTAGTTCACGCCAGGATCCAACCGCTGCTCGATTGTGATTTCACTGCCAGGATAGGCTTGCTGACGAATAAATTCAATCATCAGCGGATGCATCTCTTCAAGAGGAAGTTCAAGATCAGGCTGTATGGGGGCTGGAATGAGTGTCGGTGTAGGCGCAGGGGCGGTAACGACGGCAACGGGTTGTGCGGCCTGCTCAGATTGGGTATTTGACGGCGCGTCAATCGGGCCAGGAATGCATAATTTCCAGCCAACACTGATCACGTTAACATTGGCGAGTTTTGCATAGGATGGATCGCTGTTTGCCCTGGCATTGGTCGCATCAAAAATGCAGTTGTAGGCTTGGGCATTACCATAAAAGCGTCCGGCGATCGAGGACAAGGTGTCACCAGATTGAACAACTACATCTGCCGTACAAGTGATTTCTTGCGCCAGGACAACTCGTGGCACTGCTGTTGCTCCCAACGTGACAAGCAAAAGCATCAAAACAAATTTAAGAACGCATCGCATGATCCACCTCTCTGATAACTCTCAATCATCGCCTAAAATCCAGCGACTTTGACCTTCTGTCCAACAAAACTTCAGGGGTGCAAGGTGGCAGAGTTGCAAAGATGGAGAGATTCGTCTCGTTCCCTGCTACCTTGCCACTTTGCAAGCCTACACTAAACTGACTCAAATGCAAAGTTTTTGCTCTCAAGCTCTCCAGGTTACTGCGCGCCGGCCAACGCCGTAAACGCTTCAAATTCGATTGTCCCACCATGACCACCGGCGATGGTCGTCACATCCAATCCCAATTCGGAAATTCGATTGTTCAGCAACAGCCCACCAGGCGGTAGACCCTGAGCGTTGGGATTGGGACTGTAGATATCCACAACAAAGACGACGCCCGCATCTGGAATGTGGGCAATGACCAAATCGCGGGCATGGCCGTTGTCAATTGGGTAGATCGCTACTGCATTGGGGCCGTCACCAACGATTAACGAGCCATCCGCTGGAACGCTTTCGATTGACGCAGTCACTGGGGACTCTTCCATTGTATCGGGCACGATCGTAGAACTAGTCTGGAAGAACTCTGCAAACGATGGAGCAGCAGATTCATGGACGACAGCTGTGACACCTGCAGCGGCATACTCGCGTAGGCCAGCAGAATGATCCACATGATGGTGGCTTACAATGGCATGAGAGATGGGCTTATCAGGGAAGTTCTCCGCGACCCAGGTCATGACGGCTTGGCTGCGCATCTCGTCCAATGGTGCTTCCACAATAACAATGCTGTCGTCTTGCTCGACGGCCAAGGAGTGGTGCGACCCACCTGTTACATGATAGACACCCGCTCCAAGTTCGGTAGCACTAACGTTTAACTGAAAACCATCGCGGGGAAAACCGCGTGCCGCAAAAGATTGCAGATACTGATGCATGGCCTCACCACGTGCGGCCAGCGTTTCATCATAAACAGGCGATACGTCGTCAGGGATGGCAAAGAGCGCACTGTCTAGCTCAGGATTGATGGCCACAGCCGAGCGAATCTCTTTGTGGACAATGTCGCCATCATAAGCAACATAGACTTCTGCAGGAAAGAACAATCCCCCTCCCACTGGCTGCCAACTGTAATAGAAGACCTCTACTGAGATATCTCGTCGCAATGCATCGGCTTCCATGGTCGAGACTTTGGCAATCCGCCCACTGCCAGCATTGATATAAAGCATGATGGGCGCCACGCTATCCTCAACTGTTAACACATGGTGGACCGAGCCATCGTGGAGCACCTCACCAGTGGCTACTGCACTTTCCGGATTGGCTAAAATATCGAGCAAGATCAGGTGTGGATTCAGCAATCGCTGGTGTTTGAGCGCAGATGTCAGACGGTCCGAGAGCATGGGATTGGTGGCTGGTGGACCGAAATTCGAGTTGCGTCCGTCGAGAATGCCGACATCGTCTGCTATGATTTCGCTCAATAGACGGGCATTATCGCCGCTGCCAAAGGTGTGATCGACACGCAGATTGCCATTGGCAATATCACCTGAGATTTGCCATTGAAAGGGTCCAGTCAGATCGGCGCTGCTGCCCGGCTCAAAGCCTTCATCATGAATCCAACGCGTGCCGCTGGCGCTGATCGTATATCCATTGAGATTTAGGAGTGCCTCCTCGCCACCAACACCCATCACGGCTTTTTCGATAGGAGTGGATACTGGCTGAAGTTGCCCATCTTGAGCCTGAGCGCTTGCCACCGTCAAAACTGTTAGCACACACAATGCCACGATGATGGGTACAGATTTTTTTAAAAAATTCATGGGATCTTGTCTCCTTAGTATGGACGCAATATAGGGTTGCCGAGGTTTTGACAGCTTCAGTCGATCCAAATTCCTGCGGAGTAGGTGTTCTCTAAGGCCGGTCACAGTCGAGTAGAGCCGTATTAGAGAATGCTACCTCCGCGAATAAAAGACACATTTTGGATCGACTGAGCTTAATTATAGGTCCGATTTCAAATCGGACAAGTGTCCAAGTTACCCGTCATGATGCTTGGAGCCGACTGGTTGACGACGCTTGTCACATTCCAAATGTGACCTAGAATTGGCTGCCAAATCATTTATGATGTTTGGTCTGGCAATTGGTGTTACAAATGCTCCGCAAACCATGCCAACGTGTCCTGCCATGCCTGGGTTGCTTGTTCTTCAACATAGCGTCGACCTGTGTCGTTGTGAAAGGCGTGGTTGACGCCAGGATAGACGTTGAGCTGGTAGGTCGTTCCGGCTGCGGCCAGTGCCTCATCCAACGGATCTTTCCCTGCATTGATGCGCTCATCTAACTCAGCATAGACACCAAGCACCGCGGCCTGAATGTTGGGAACCTGGTCTAGATCTGGTGCAGGACCATAGAATGGCACAGCTGCTTTTAGATCAGGCATGGCTGTAGCCATGCGCCAGGTAATACCACCACCGAAGCAATACCCCGTCATTCCCAACCGTTCGCCATCTACGTAATCAAGTGTCTTCAGATAGTCTGCTCCAGCCAGAAAGTCTCCTACATGTCGATCTGCTCCGGCACCACTTAGCAGGCCCGGCACTTCATCTCGGTCATGCGTCGCTGTACCGCCTTCTCGCGATAATAGGTCAATCGCCAAGGCAACGTACCCCTCCTTGGCAAAACGGCGTGCGACATCACGCGTATGGGGATTCAGACCCCGGTTTTCATGGCAGACAAGTATCGCTGCATAGACACCATCAGCGACTGGCCGCGCCAGGTAGCCCGTAATCTCATCATCACCACTAGGAAACGTGACATTATTGGCAATTAGTGCCGGATCACCTTCTGGTACAGAGAAAGGGCTTTGCGCACCCTCAACTGGCACCAATTCGCCTGCGGCAGCTTCTTCCTCTGGAACAGCCGTTGGGGTTACCGGTTCAGGCATTGGTTCTGTTGCAGAAGGTAACTCTATCGGCTGACAACCAACCACTGTCATGGCGGCAGCAGTTGCTGCCATGCTCCCTGTGATAAACGCGCCCCGCCGAATAAAGGTGCGCCGCGAAATTTCTCCTCCTCGATAGTCATCGTAGAATTCCTCGATCAGATATTTTTCGAACGTATCTAGCTTTTTTGTCATGACTTCTCCTGTGATGTGGTGCTTCTGCTTTTGACAGAGTGTAGATGAAATTATTTGGTCACACGAACAATGTCATATTCTGTATCCGGCATTGGTGGCGTGCCAAAACGTGCGTTGACGGCATAAATGGCGTTGCCAAAGCCAGCAATCGTGGTTGGTACATCAAAATCTGGATCTGTGATTGATCCTGCGATGGTTCCCGATGTCAACTGCGGATTCAATTGAACAATACCGATTTTGTTGAGCCGATTCTGCATGACGTAGAGGGTCTTCCCCTCCAACAGCAGACCGTCACCACTGGCAACAGATTCTCCACCCAAGTCAATGAGCGTAGCGTTTCCCGTCTGAGGATCAACTTTATAGAGCTCTGCCCGTCCCGAATGCACGATAATCAAGGTCTTGCCATTGGGCGTAGCTTCAATACCGTTGGTGTTAAAGGCACCGGGGACAAAGACGAAATCGCCGCTCAGAGCAATTGTTTCGACCGCGCTCGCATCGGGCAAGCTACCTGCTGGTCCAAGAGGTACTTTGTAGAGAAAGGGACGGAAGGAATCAGTAAAAAAGGCTGCGTCTTTGGTGATGATCACGTCATTGACAAAACTTGTTTCTGTCGTGAACTGGAAAAGACCAGCCGTCTCGCCATTGCTCGCGTGATAGACGTAGCCTGCTCCCCCACGACCACCGGCGGCAAAGATGAGATCAGATCGCTGATCATAAGCCAAACCGACGGCAATACGCCCGTCTTGTGGCGGTACGGCAACTTCGCCTTCCCCTGTCGCCAGGTCCACGCGATAGATTGCACCAGTGCCTAACGAGCCAACATAGGCAGTCGCACCAGTGCCGCTGGTGATGCCTTCAGGGCGCCATCCGTTGGGCAATGGGATTAAGTCTGGAAACGCATCGGCTGTCTGAGTAATGTTGGATATAGCAGCAAGTGGTGTTGCGATGACCAACGTGAGGAATAGAGACACAAGGACGATTGTGAACGGTTTCATATATCTGTTTTTCCTTTCGATACCGCACTAGCTCATAAACTTAAAATAAATTTGACCATTTTCAGTCGAATAAAAGCGACGAATTTATTTTAAGTTTATGGCAGTGCTCAGTAGAATTTTATCGTGAAACGTTGTCTGACAGCGGGCAATCTCAACAAGAATAGGATGCCAACAAGCAATGCATAAAGCAGCGCCACACCTTTGAAGTCCCGATCCAGCCACAGATAGTGCCAGACGCTCAAAAGGATTGCTGGATAGACAAGCCAGTGTAAGGTGCGCCAACGCCTGCCCAGACGCCGCTGCCAGCCCCGAGTCGACGTAGCGGCCAATGGGATCAACAGCAAGAACGCAGCGATCCCGATAGGCATGGCGCTGCGTTCACCCAAATCGCGCCAGATGAGGTACAGATCGAGACCATTTTCCAAGAGGGCATAGACCCCAAAGTGAATGACGACAAACAGGAAGCCATACAAGCCCAGCGCACGACGAATCTGTATGATGGATGACCAGCCGGTCACTTGCCGGATTGGTGTACAGGCAAAGGACGCGATGAGGAAAACCAACCCAAGCGTACCAGAGCGCAGAATGATGTACCTATCGGGGATTACGAGAGTGCCTGACAGATACCAGCCCCCAATCCAGATGAAAGAAAGTAGGCCAGCCAGATGAGCAGCAATCCGGTGCCAGCGGCGAGAAAAAGATCGCAAGATACCCGCTATCTCTAAGTGCTTATCCGAAAAGTTCTGTGACAGTCCAATCTTGCCCGAGAAGCTAGTCGGACTCACAACCACTATTCGGATAGGTTCTAAAGCAAATGGTAGCCAAAATCGCGTTCAAAGTCACGCCACACGGAGTGAATGTGAGTAGCACCATTCCACGAATTGTCGAATTCCAACAGGAACGTTGGCCCCTGTAACCGATAATATTGAGGCTTGCGATACTCCATACTGCCGGCCCAGGCAAAGCGAATCTGATCGAGCCCCATTTCGTTGATGCGCGTCAGGCTCGGAGTGGCAATATGCTCCGGCTGGGTATTCAGGTAGGTTTGGATGATCTCTGCTACCAGCTTCTGCTGTCGTTCGTTCATATCGCCATAGAGCAGGCCCGTTGGATCGAGTGGGCCGACGCGAGCCGCATTCTGGGTGACGTGCTGACCCAATGCCCGCACCTGAAAGAGAGTTGCATCCAGCGCGCTGCCGCTCAAAGAGTTGACCAATTCCAAGCCAGCATCTTCTTCGCGTGGCATGGCGCGCAGACCAGCTTCGGTGGTGGTCGGCCATGCACCCAAAAAGAACGGCATAGTCACCAGCGTGTCGCCTACGATAGAGTAAGGCCAATCCAAAAAATAAAATATACGCGAGAAGGTGTTAAACTAGCTCTCCAAAAGGAGCAAAAATGACAATCTCGCCAGAAATGGTTGAAGTCTTGAAAGAGACGAAGGCCATGTTAAGTGGATACGAAAGAAGGCACTTCATGGCCCAAACGGTCAAAACGATATGCGAAGGGAGTCCGACGAAAGCAGAACGAGAGTTGGGCTGGAATCGGGCGACGATAGCCAAAGCCCTGGAAGAACTAGAAGGCGGCTTCTGTTATGTCGACCAAAGCCACCGACGTGGTCGCAAAAAAGCCGAAGACCATATCCCCACTTTACTGGCCGATATGGTTGAAATCGCCGATCAATTCAGCCAGACCGATCCCACCTTTCGACCCCCCCAATTGTACACTCGACTAACCGCCGCCGAAATGCGTACCCAGCTCATCGAGCAGAAAGGATACACAGATGAGGAATTGCCTGGCGAAGAGGCCATCCGCTTGAAGCTCAATGAGTTAGGCTATGGCTCAAACCGGGTCAAAAAAAGTCAACCAGTGAAAAAGATCCCAGAGACCGATGCGATCTTTGATAGAATTCATCAGATCAATCAAGAAGCGGATGCAGACGAGACGGTTCTGCACCTCTCTTGGGATGCCAAAGCGACGATTTTACTTGACCGTTTCTCGAGAGAAGGGATAAGTCGAGTGGTTGTCAAAGCGCTCGATCATGACTTTCAAGATAAGAAGACCGAGAAAGTCACTCCTTTTGGCATTTACCTCCCTTCAACCAAGGAACTCTTTCTTTACTTGACTCAGTCGAAAGTGACTAGTACAAAGAGGCATAAATGATTACGCAGATAGAGCCTTGCCCTTGTAGGTCCACTGGAAAGGTTTAGCCATAGTTTGGTTGTAGTAGTCAATGAAAGCGAAAACTTTGTTGCGTAAGTCATCAAGAGAAAGAAAAGAACCTTTGCGCAATAGTTTACGGACCAAAATGCTAATCCAGATTTCAATCTGATTCATCCAGGAAGCATGTTTAGGCGT
>JAHBNG010000106.1 GCA_019217005.1 Chloroflexi bacterium TSY | reverse complement strand
TCCGGGAAGATGGGTCAGCGAAAACTATCGTTCTCTATCAGATTTCACTATAGGTCGGAAATCTTTTGACGTTCAACGCGTTGTAAAAGGTAAATAGATTAAGTTATTTTCAGTTTCGGTGCCAGTTGGCGGGGTAGGTGTAGGCACTGTTGGTGTTGGTGGCGCGGTTGTCGGTTCCGAATTTGGACCCGCTACCTGAAAGCGCACGGATTTTGACACAACGCCAGATAAAGCTGTAATCATTGCATTGCCTGCAACACGACCCGCTTGATACGTAATGGTCACGTGACCAGCTGTATTGCTTACGCCACTAGCCGGCGTTACGATCCCTAGTGAACCGAAGAATGTAATGAGTTCGCCCACAATCGGCTGCCCGCTAGCGTCACGCAAGATAGCCGAGACGGGCGTCTGTTGATCGAAATTCACGTTACCAGCTGTGAATTCAAGTGTCAACGTGTGGCTACTACTCTCAACCCCTGACTTAACAACTTGGAGCACCTCCTGTTGGATGATATCACCTGCACTGGCTGTGATGGTTACCTGGCCCGGCTCTCCATTGGCGGTGTAAGTTGAGGTAGCTACGCCCTCTGCGTTAGTGGTTACTGTGACTGGCTGTATACGACCACCGTTGCTTTGAAAAGTGACTTCGACCCTTTTAACTGGATTTCCGACAGCGTCACGGACTTGGGCCATTACCGTGGTTTGACTGTCGTTGTTGGTCAAGACGGGAACGTTAGTATTTAGGATGAGGGCAGCAGGTGAACCCGCGTCAGTTTCACGATCAACTGCCCATAAGTTGGACGTCGTGAGCTTGCTAACTAAAATCTGCCTGTTTTGTTGCTTGATCAGTGGCTCTATTGCTTCTACGGAGAATAGCTGTTGCCAAGCTGTAATGGCAATCACTACAAATATGGTTGTGCCTATTAGCTTCATATAGTTCATTATTCTCTGCCTCCATCGTCGCGAACTCCGCCACGCTCAGAGGATACTTCGGGTTCTGGTGGCCGAGACTCCAGTTCAATAAATGTTACAGTGTCTTTGCTCTCGCTACCGGTATCAATGCTATTCCAAAAGCAACTATCCAAACAGGTTGCACCATCAAAAAGGGTGGCATGGCCTCTTGCCGTACTGAATGAATCTGTTTTGAGTAAGAAAATGCCCTGTTTCCCTGTAAGTGCCTTTTGGACCTCTTTAACTGAGTTCTTCGACATATCAAACTGAACGCTAGGCAACCCTACTTTGCGAGTCAGATACCGGGCAAGCTCCCTCGCCCCACGTGCGTAATGTTTACCATCAACTGTCCACGTATTGAGGTTAGGCTCATCATTCGGTATTGGAAGCCCACCCATATTCAACGACCGACTGAGTCTTACGGCACATGTGTTGTGTACCTTTGGCCTGTCTACCAAGCCGCCGATGACACGTTTTGCGTCAGCAGTTGATGTGAGGTAATGTTTCGTCAAATCCTCAAAATATAGTTTTGGTGGTCGTCTGGGTTCGAAGCCATCGGAGTCTATGAATCGGATAGGATTCATTACGGAATATGCGTACAAATTCGCCAATCGAGGTTGGGTAAGGAGTTTACTTGTTGAATCATTCTGATCATTGCCATGTACTGCTGCATACCGCGGATCTACACTGAGAAATTGAGAGATAGTTGGATCATAGTAGCGAGCGCCAAAATAGTATAAGCCACTTTCATCCAACTCTTTGCCTACATACTGGTAATGAGCACTTGCCGCCCCACTGTGATATCGTGTTAGACCATACGGATAGTAGACACTTTCCGAAACAATAGCCGCATTGGCATCTAGTATAAGGCTTGTCCCGCCAAGATGATCAAAGACGTACCACTGCGTGGCTGCCTCATCTGGCTGCACTGCCACATTGTCGTGGAAATTGGCCAATAATAATGCGCTATCAAATGGAACCACCTGACGGGCAATACGCTGTTCACCAGAGTGTATATAGCGAATCAATTCCTTACCGCGCACTTCAACGTACTTGCTAGGATAGAAAGTTTTTGTTACATCGTCGCCATTGCGCACGCTCTGCATGATTCGTAAGCCAGTCGCGTCATAAACATACGTTGATGTCATATCGCTAGAAATTACG
The DNA here is from genome assembly GCA_019217005.1 of Chloroflexi bacterium TSY. The sequence continues at coordinate 50,932 of JAHBNG010000106.1, read as the reverse complement.
TATGGTGACATTTGTCACCTTGGTCCCTGATTTTGGGTGTTCAAACCCTATACAAGCGAGTCCTTAGAACACCTCTGAGGGTCTGTTAGCGTCAAAAAGGTTACAACATGACAAATTTGAGGTGCGAACCCTCTACAAACCCTTGAAATTGTCAATTAGGGTGACAAATGTCACTATTGCTGATTCGAGCCAGTTTCGTGGATTCCACCTGTATTCGGTTTCTGCCCCCTGTTTACGATTGCCATTGGCATCATATTGATAGCGTACATTGCCCACTGAAGTAAGAGCATGGGGACCAGCACCATTTTGTCCGTAGATCATATTGCCAATATTCAAGCGAGCGTCCGCTGATGTACTGGTCTTGGCGATCATATTCCCGAGATTGTCGTATGAATAGTTGATTGCACCATATGCTCCGGTTGCACTTGTAAGACGATATAGCGAGTCATAAGCAAATCGTTGCGTACGATCGTTTTCAGGTGTTCGCTTCAAGCGATCATCGACAATAGAAACAATATTACTGGATCGATCGAATGTATATGCCAAATCCTGCAGCGTAGCCTCATCAGCAACCGTAGTTTGGTGTTGCAGACGAAGTCGTACATCATACACCTGATTTGTAATGGCACCATTTGCGTGATTAATCCGAATGACTTGTCCAGCCGCATCATAATCAATATTGTCGACAATACCAGGAATCCGCTCCAGCAACTCCTGGTCGTTATATTCATAAGCCACAGATGCCCCATCTGAATAGACAACTTTCACTACACGATCCAGAGAGTCGTAACTCATCTTTGTGATGAATGTCAGTCCCTCATCATCATAGCGACGGCTCTGACCGATGACATTCCCGCGCGGGTCATAAGAATAGTGAACACTACCCGACGCATAGCTGGTGTAGGCTAACTTGCCGAACGTGTTTTGGGCATTGGGATGAAGAGGAGAAATATTTTCATCATAGTGGTATGTAAACATTGGCGTCATCTCACCATGTTTTTCCCAGCTTTCGGTAATGGGGCGGTTGCCAGCATCGTACGTATACCGAACCACTTGCCCTTTTGCATCGGTTGATTCAAGGAGATTGCCTACGTCATCGTAGGTATAGGTCATTATGCCCATATCTGGATCATTCATAGCAAGCTTGCGCGACGCTGAGTCATACGTAATGCTTTTAACATTGCCTTGGGGATCGATGCTCTGGATTAGGTTGTTCAGCCGATCATACGCATAGCTGGTCTCGTATTGCTCTTGATTTCCCTGAACAACATTGGGGTGGTTCATTTTAGCTGGATAGATAGGTTTACACTTTTAGAAACAGAAAGAACGTTTATATTCTCTGATTTCGCCGGTTCTCAGAGAGAAAACGGTCTCATATAGATTTTTGTCTATATATCAAAAGTGTAAACCTAATTTTGAACCACCCCACAACATTTACTTCAATCACTTGTACAAGCCGCTGTAGACCATCATAGCGGTAGGTTTTCGGGGTGTCATAATGCACTGATTCAGGTCGGTTATCTTCTTCATCATAATGAGTCTTGGCCAGAGGCTCGAAACGCACAGATGTAAATGATCCGTCTGGATTGTTTGTGCGTTCTACTCGACCCATTGCATCATAATATAAAGTTGAATGAGCTAATTCTTGCGATGGTGTTTTAAAATCAAAGCCGTTTTCATAGTAAGGCAGAAATTCTTTATGTACTTCCCGACGAGTATTGAACGTGACTGCATTTTCGACAACTACTTCGTTATCCTCCGCCTGCTTGCGGACCTGTAGCATTCGTCCCAAACCGTCGTAATAGATAATGCGCCTTAGAACATTCTGCTCACCCGAATGAATTCGTCGTTCGATCGTAATCGCACTACGCGGGGAACCTATTTCATACGAGTACTGCTCTGTGGGTAGGTCCAAGCTATCACCTGGCATGGCAATTTTAGTGATGCGTCCGAAAGTATCATAAGCAAATGCATGGGCATGGCCATTATAGTCGGTAGCACCTGTGGCTTGCCCAAATCCAGAATGATACGTTGCAACATAAGTTAGCATACGGCCTTTCCCCAAATGGAGGCTCTCAACAACTGGAAAAGTATGCATCTGCGCGTCATACGCAATGGTTGTCAGGTTGCCATTCCCATCTTGTATCCCTATTCGGTTGCCAAATGTGTCGTATTCATAACGTTGGGTATCAATATATCGATTGTTATCATCTGGCCCTAGATTCACCTCTTCGCGCACCAAATCACCACGTGTTAGCTGTCCAAAAGGTAAACCCACAAACGCATCTCCGTCATAATAGAGACGTCGTTCGGAGACAAAATTCCCTTTCGCATCGGTCTGGTAAACGCGCTGCGGACGATTCATAATCCACGTTTCGTCACGATAGATATACTCGGTATAGGTCAAGACCTCATCATCACCACAGGTTACATCTCCGCGACAGACTTGGCCGTAATTGAAATGCTCTGTCTGGTTTCCATACGCATCTTGCTGAAAATTCTGGCGCAGTTGGACTGCATCCACCTGCTGCTCGTGAACAAAAGTATCAGTCTGTTTGATGAACGCATAAGCAATGGGCTTGCCCGTGCTTGTCTGCTCTGCTTCCGCAATAACACGTGTTTCTAATTGATGCACCGTGCGCTGGAAGCAGCCCGTAAAATCACCGACACATGCTCCATCCTCAGCTAGCACTTCGCTCTCCAGCAACATACCCTTGTGGCTTTCATTCTCCATACCCACATCATAGACCAGATTGGTTACAGTCGTCGCCGCGGTTTCATCGCCAACTTTAATCTCCTGCGAACGGACAAAGCCGCGGAACTCCTTCTCTTCGCCGTCGTAATAGCCATCGCGGTAGTGATAGTTGATGACATAATCGTCGCCTGAGTTGGCGTCGTGGACGGTGACGCGGTTGACCACCTGAACGGGAAAGGGTAGGTTGACCTCCCACGGGGTACCCACATCCTGATCGGCAATGTAATCCTCAATGGAGGACTTATAGGTAATGTGGGTGGTGCGGCCCAACCCATTGTCTACACTGCGCAGCAGGAAAGGTTGCTCCTTGGTTGAAAAATCGACATAGGTTATGCCGCTAGAATTACTGTAAACCAGTTCGGTAGCGCCATCGCCATCAATGTCGGCCAAGCGGATGGCTGTGTCCGATGCATTAAAAGCGGGTGTATTTGGAATGGTAATGGGGTCGGTCAAGCGCCCATTGCCGAGGCTAAGCCAGTAAACCACCGTGCCATGACCGGGCAGCACCAGGTCCATCTGACCATCGTTGTTTAGATCGCCCATCTGTATAAAGATGTCCTGATTTCCCACATTGGTAGGTGGATTGAGAATCGCGCGAGGTGTCTCGTAGGAACCGTTGCCGTTATGCTCCCAGAGAACAACCTGCCCGTCGCGTACCATTACCAGATCATTAATGCGATCTCCGGTCATGTCGCCTACTTTGAATTTGGGGTCGGCAAAGCTGGCTGCATCACCCGCGGAGGGTGCAGGCACATCAAAATCGGCTTCCTGGCTCCAGGCATCTTCCCGAGCTAGCCAAATCTTCATGCGGCCACTGGTCGTCAGCACGACATCGACCGAATGATCGTTGTTGACGTCCATAAGTTGGACGTTGGGGTCATTGAGGTCAAAGGCTGGGGCTGGCCCAAAGTCGATGCGGTCTTCTTGCTCCCAATCTGCGCCTGGTTGATTGCGGTAGTAGTAGAGTGGCACATTGCCTGTGCCGCCAGCCTTGACCAGTAGATCGACACGGCCGTCGCCATTCATATCGGCCATGCGCACGTTAGGATTGCTCAAGCGCTCAGCAGGTGAATTGTCGGGAATCACCGGTTCGGTTGTCCAACGCGCGTGGCCACGATTGAGATAGAAACGGTGATGGCCATCCGCGGCTGTATGCACAATATCGGGTAGACCGTCTGCATTGATGTCTACCAGGTCAGTGTCTGGGTTGGTCAGCGTTACGGGCGGCACATTCTGCATGGTGACCATCTGGTAGGCAGACGCGTCAAACTGGGTGTAGGTAAAGGTGTGGGGTGGAAGCGTACTTACGCCATCGTCGCCCACCTGGGTCACGCTGGTCAACAACGAGTACGTACCAGTTGAGCGCTCTGGCTCATAAGCAAAGGCGTAGGCGCGTACCAGTTTGCCTAGCGACCACATCTCGATATCGGTGCCGCGCAAGCCTATGCGAATGGGCGCGCCCGAGCGTCGATCGGTAAAGGTGTCTGGCCGTGGTTCATAGTTAAAGATGACAGCGTTGTATACATCGCCACCACCCATATTTGTGCCAACGTTGTAGCGAATTTCTCTTGGGTAGGCATGGCCGCCATCGTAGAGGTAACGATAGCGCATTTCGTTGCCGTGGGTGTCGATGACCCGTTCTAACTCCCAGCGAAAGATCCCGTTAACGTTGGTCACCCGCGCATTCTCGCTCTCGCCAAAGACGTAGCGGATGCCGTCCGGGGAGTGGGCTTCCCATCCAGTGTGATTTCCATCAACATCTTCAAGCTGGCGGAAGCGCATAAAGTAACTCTCGTTTTCGAAACGATAGTCACCATTCTTGAGCTGAACCAGCTTTTCGCCATTGCTATAGATAAATGTATCTTCAGCATCATAGGTGGGGATACCGTCATCTGTGCGCCGCTGGACACAGGGAATACTGAGCTTCCAGCCCATACCCCATGGCCCGTTGGCATTTCCGCCATTGTAGTTGAGTGAAATCTCCGGCTGGAAGCCAACACGGCCTGGTGGCGCTGTAAACTTGACGGGATAGCTGGAGGTACCTGTACTCAAGTCCGGCTCAAAGCTTTCGCCTAAGCCTTCAAGTGAACCCGGACCGGAAGGTAGCGAGATGACCTGAGGCTTGACGCCCGACTTGTCTTGGGCAGTTGCCGGCATTGGATGCGGGAACAAGACAAATAGCGAAGCCACAAGCGTGCCCAAAATGAGCGTTTTTAGGTGGTCAATGTGGTGCTTGTCATGTGAGTATCGAATAGAATTGAATAGAGTCTTCATGACCGGTTCCTTGTTCAAAACTATTGGCCAATTAGTGGTAGATAGATCGAATATTGTTTCTGTAGATCCGAGTCAGCTGCTGGTACTGGCGGCAATGGTGTAGCCACCACGCGAACGGAAGCGGATCTGTTCTCATGTAGGCTAGCATTCAATACGGTGCCCTGGCGTTCAAATGGGCTAACTGCGATGAGTGGCAAGAAGATGTGCCTATCGTAACGGCTTCCAGGCGTTGTTGCAGTTGGTGTGGGCGTCGCCACAGTGCCTGGTCTCTGCGGTGTCGGTGTTGCCGTTGGCGAACTCTCTGGTCCAGGACTTGTCGCCGTGGGCGTGACACGGTCGCTCGGTGTTGGTGGGCTGATGATGCTAGTGACCCCAGAGGGGCGCGAGACCAGAAACTCACCCCGAACATTCATGGGCTGCGGCTTGAAGCCAGTTATCACTTCCGTATAGATCCCCTTTAGTTGATCGCCGCCTTCCAAAGCGTAGCCGCTTAGCGTAAATCGGCGACGTACGGTTCGTCCAGATATTTCGCTCTCGAATTCCTCGGAAGTTAGCTCAAAGGTAGGCGTGATGGGTGCGCTGGCGGTGACGCTGCCCACAAGGGATGGCCCACCGAGAAAGACCTGGGTGCGCACGTTGTCTACTTGTCCGCTCAAGGTGTTGCTGTCGTTGACAGCATGAAAGACCAGTTCCAGCGCACCAAGGGGGGCTGGCTCATCTACTCTGACAAAGCCGTGATACGTACCAGCTACCATCACATCTGATGAGGTCTGGGCCATAATGGCGGGCGCAGAAGCTCCTCGCTGCACTGTGGCTAGACTCGCCGACACCGTTACTAAATGGGCGAGATACCTGCCCAAGCCAAGGAGGGCGAGTAGCCCAATGAGTGCAATGTGAATAGCAAACTTTTTGTGCTGTATTTTGTTTGTGATTTGAATCTTCATTGGTTCCGCTCCTGGAGTCGAAACACGTCGGCCCGGGCTTCTTGTATGCTGGTGGCAAGCGCAATGCCTGTCGTATCCATGTTAATCTCAATATCTTCCAACTGATCGAGGGCTACTGCCCGGTTAAAGGGTGAGTTGAGATCGATGCGCAGCGTCCAGTTTGAGGCCGCCACGCTGCGGTTGAAGAGGGCGCTGCTGGGCGTACCGCGCCCGTTGCCGTTTACGCTGGAGAGAATCGTGGCGGTTTTGGTCTTGCTCTCAAAGCCCGTCGGCACCGTATAGCCAGCGAGCTTGGCATTCTCTGGCACATACTCCACAATCTCACCATTGACTGTGCGATAAGAAGCATGACCGCCGTGGGTCAAGCGCACCTCCAGCGTGCCAATGTCACCAAATTGACGGGTGACCAAATTAATGGCGATGCCTTGCGTGTTTGGCACGTTCTGCGGTAACCCCACGCCGGCAATCCGGTTGTTCCAGATATTGGGCGTAAAGATGGTATTGTCCAGCAGTGATGTGGTAAAAGGGATCTCCAGCGCCACGACCTGACCGCCGTCATCGGTCACCACGCTGCTCTGCACAAGCTGTTGGAAGCCTTCAAAGCGCAAGCGCGTCCGTTCGCTGGGCGACAGCGTGCCGTCTGGATCCAGCGCCTCGTCTGATAGCCCCAGCAGATCCCGAGCCAGCGAGATGCGATATGGGAAGCGGTTGCGCTCTCCTGGCGAACCAACAGCGAGGCGAAATGTATCCAGATCATTAACGAAGTTGTCAATATCGTCTGCAGTACGCGCCTTAAAGATGTCGTTCAAGCCAGGGTAACGGATCAGGAACTCATACTCGAGCGCTTTGGCCGCCAAATAGGCAAATTGTGCCGCGATGTCATGACTGCGGGCCGCTTCGATGGTGGATTGGTCGCGCAAGATGCGGAAAGCGGGATTGGCCAGATGGCTGTCGACCAGATTTTCCCTCGCTTCCTCGCGCAGATTGAGAAAGTGGTTGTACTGGTTGACCAAGTCGTTATGCTCTGATACGAGTCGATTCATCTCTTTAAAGACAATTTCTTCCTCAATGGCAAGTTCAGATGTTTGGAGCAGCAGGTTCCGGACAGTCGCTGCGCTGTTGGCCCCGATAATGTCCGCTTGATTCACCGCCTGCTGTAGGGCTTGTGCACTCTCCAATTCAGCTAACTCTTTTTGTGCTGGATCCCAGACAGTTTGGGTCGATCTCGTTCGAGAATGCTCGAAGCGATACCCTGCGGAGATAATCGTGTCAACACTGGCACCGAACTCTAATTTTGGATTCGATCCAAGTTTCAAGCCAAGTGATCCTGACGTCCGAGTTTCTAGCCCTGCATGTACGTTATGGCTATTGGCAACCACTTTCGTATCTGTTGTGCGTATCGCATTGATGACGCCGCGTGCAATTGCTGTGGCAGCAATACTATCGCCACTTTCCAGAGTGAGACGAATGACTTCAGCGGAACGCTCTTCTTCTATCTCCACCTGTTTCAGCACATTTTCCTGGCGTTGCTGAATCAAATTTAACCGTTCAGATGTAGCCAGAAGATTGTGGAAGTTCTGCTTCATCAATCCACCCTCATCAAAACAGGTGGCATAACTATCCTGGCTGGGACCACAGATCTCTAATAGCCGTGTATCGTAGGTCAGCCGCAGATTTTGCATCTCGCGCGCCAGGGCCGTGCGGTTTTGATCAAACTCTCGTTGGGCGTTCTCGGCCCGATGTTCGTCTTCGGTGGCGTCGCGAAGAAAATCGGTTTGTACAATGCGGCGCAGTTCCTCATAGGTTTGCAGCGGTACATACTCATCTACAAAACCAAAGGGATTGATGCCTTCATGGATGGTCTGGGCATGGTCGCGCAGCCGTTCCAGGTTATTGATTATCTCGAAGCCGCCATTCTCTAAGAACGCCTGGCCGCGGTTGTCGGCGCTGGAAGCTAGCGCCATGGCCTGCACGTACTGGCTGGCAAAGGCGTTGGCATAAAGTTCCAACGCCTTCTCATCGCGGCCAGTCTGGCGGAAGCGGTCGGCCATTTCTCCGATCGAGAGCACCATGCGCTCGCTGACGAGACCAAAGAGATCAAATTCGCGTTCGCCAAAGTAGTCGCCAATATAGCCGCCATTGGGGCCACCAAAGTCGGCGTTAAAGGCGTGGACAAGAACACCCACGGCCAATTCAAATTGCTGGCGGGCCAGCTCAAGCTGCGACAACTCTTCTGCTATGATCTGGTCGGCACGCGGGTCGCCGCCCGAGAAGCGGTAATCTATCGCATCAACCAAGAATTCATTGCCAAAGATCATGTGGATGTAGGAGATCTCGCGCGTGGCGCTCAATACGCCGGTGCGGCCAATTGCGCGTACATTGACAGACTGACCGTTGACCGTTACTTCGGTATCGGCTGGCTCTGCCAGTGCCAGGAAGCCGTACATTTCGCGGGCGCGCACCAACTGCCCGCGAATCTGGGTATCGGTCATTGGCCAAAGCGTTGGATCATCGCCGGGGCAGTAGCCGCGCACGTCGATGCTGGCATAGTCACTACAAAAGCCAAAGAAGAATTCGCCATCATTAAAATCTTGGTAATTAACCTTACACTCTTCCGGCGTCTTGCAGGACGGCGGTAGCTGCAGCTGGGTCTGGCGGAAGGTTTCGCCGACCGTCAGCAGCGATTTGGCCTGTTCATAGACCTTTTGATAGTCGGCGCGCGCCAGGATGGATGGCGCACGAACGCTAGGAACTACCGAGATGCCCGTGTTCGCCGTTGACCACTCGCCAGCGGCACTCAGCGCGCCATGGGTGATGCTATTGCCGGCTGAATCGGTCATGAGAAGATCTGACATTCGCGGCGCACTGGCCTGGGTCATCAGCGGCGCGAGCATGATCAGCAGGATGAGTAGGGACGTTGTCCGAATTTTAGATCTGTTACCCATTGCATATTGCCCTTTCCTAAAGGAACTCCTGAGCTGAATTCATAGCTTCTATTCCAGAAATCAACATCCTGGAGCAGTTGAGCAATCATCTGGCGTATTCGTTTTCACGTTACCCTCCCTCCACTCAGCAATTTCGTGTCTAAAGCAGAGAAAATCAACATCCGGGTTTTCGTTCCTGCCATCGCTCCAAAATTCAATTCTCCCTTTCCACGTCGTCCCGTCAACATACGTCCAAACTGCGTAGTTTCCGGTATCGTCTTCATCAACGTCCAGGCGTGTCGACCAACCGGCTGCAACACAATAGTATTCATTAGACGATAAACCGATGTTGATGGACCGCGCATTATCTCCCACATTCTCAAATCGCTTGATGACAATAGGTTTCTGATCCTGTATGGTGACATCGCCAAAAATGCGTAAATTTGCTTTGTGACCAGAATTCCCGATCAACACGTCGCCACCACCGCCACCAATTCTTACATTCGTTGTTGATTCAGCATTCAACAGCAGACCGTTATCGGCGCGAATCTCGTTGCCATCGATGACCATCGACGTCCCACCCTGGGTGATCTTTAAGACCCCGCCCGAGTTTGCCTTTATATCACCATCACCGCCTGCAACGTGGAGTTGAGTCTCAAATTTATCCGTTCCAATGGCAACTCTACCGCCACTATTCTGTCCAATAGTAACGTTGCCACCAGCAGGAACAATCTTCACATTTTTCTTTGAGTTGCGATTTATATGCAGCGCATCGTCGATCGTATCAATTTCATTCCCATCCAGGAGCATTCTGTGTCCATCACCGTGGGCATTGGCTATCTTCAGTGCAGAGACCGAGCCATTATTATCAGCAGCACCGTTAATGGTCACGCGCCCCTCATTATCAACACTGACTGCTTTGACAGGATTGCCATCGGGAGCACTCAAGTAAGTGGCCCCGGTTGCGGCCATTGCGTAGGGTACGGCCGCAAAGCGTTGACGCGGCACCATTTCGTCCAAGTCATCTACGGTAATACCAATATAACGATCGGCACTCTGAAAGATTGTGGGCGGAATCGGATCTTTGTCTCCCAACAGCACGCTGAACTGGCCATCGCGTACCGTTACTTCATCATGTGCTTCAGACCAGATGGCTTCCGGTATTGGGTCGGTGACGTTGGCATAGATGCGAAAGGCCATTTTGTGGATGCCGCTCATCGGGTTGCCTTCGGCGTCGCGCAGGGTCCCCTGATAGCTAATAATGGTCGGCACCGTGCCAGTAAAGATCGGGTTCTCGACTTCTGGTACTTGTTTAGCCGGTTCGTTCTGAGGTGCGAGCAACCCGACGCCCCATGCGCTATCCGCACTACGGAAAATGCTGATGCTGCCGTAAAGCATGAGTAGACCGATAACGGCAAAGCCTATGCTTTGCGCAAAGAGTTGAAGTTTGGTTAGAAACATAGATAGAGTCCTTTTGTTTTGCGGGTAAGACGGATCGTCACTGTCTCCAACAGTGGACAATGGAAACCGACACCCTCAACCCAAGTAGTATGTTGGCGTTGGCGTGATGTTTGTCTTGTTGGTGTTGATAACGGACTTGCCCGACATCATCACCTTGTTGGGCGTCCGATTAGCGCAAAAAAGTTGAATCGACACATAGTACTTTTGCGTGTACTTTCTTTGAATATTGGTCATTATTGGCATCAAATCTGAAATTACATACTCCGGCCCCTGAATCAAGAAACGAACCGCGTTCAGAAACCATGTATGTTTCTTTATTAGAAATCTCACATACGACAGCAATAGCTGTATATCCCGATTGACATGAAGCTACAGATTGGCCATTTCGATAGGTATTACCACCAATTCCCTGCAAAGTTTTAGTATTCCCTTCTTGAATATAAAACGCTCTGTCCATTCGGGATCTGAGGTCTTCAAATTGTTGAATAGAGACCCCTTCCTTGCTGCTCAAAGTTGATACCGAGCTTTGCAACTGCATCAATTGTGCGCTGAACTGACTATCCGCGCGTTCGAGATCCGTTAATCTGGTTGAATAATTGGATAACTGAGTCAGTTTCGTTTCGACTTGATTCAGGCGATCATTGATATCAGTCTGATTCGCCACTGCTGCCGCAAGCGGTTCCAGTTGATCTTGTGTTATGAATGAACTGGCATCCTTTCCGCCAAGCCGATCTGTGTCTTCCGAACGGGGCACACTGATTGCCAGATTCGCTACTGCTGTGGCTAACGGTGCCAGTTGATCTTGCGTTACATATGAACTAGCATCCTTTCCACCAAGCTGGACTGCGTCTTCCGAACGGGGCACACTGGTTGTAAGTTTTTCAAGATCAGTTGTCATGGGCTGAAGTACCTTGTTCAACTGATCCTGAGTCACAAATGTATTCGCATCTTTCCCGTCCAGCCGCTCAGCATTTACGGCACGTATAACACCGGTTAAACGTTGGCGGGGCGTCATCTTTTCTTCTTTGTTCTGATTGTTACGAACGATGATCTCAAGCCAAAGTACATCTGAATAAAGATCTGATATTTCAATTAAGCTCACTTCTGTACATTTCGCAACGTGTCTTGCAAGACTTGCACCTCCACCTAGCTCGGCCTGAAAAATGCCATTGTTGACCTGCACCTGCTCATGTTCCTCACAACCTAACGCAACCCCTCCAAATTCGCGTTCATACAATACGAATTTGATGTGCATATCATCATTTATGGGATTGCCTTGAGAGTCAGTCAAGTAGCCCTGATAGCTGATACCTGAACTTGTAGAACTTTGTGCTAAAGTGTCTAATGATGGGTTGGCATTTACATTAGGGACAAGCAAAACCAGACTCAGTAGATCCAAATTTGGCGTTTTTGGCTATTTTCAGTCGAGATTGCAGGGATTTTGGAGTCATTTATTCAGATTTCGGTTACAGAAAACAACCTATTTCATATCTGAAAATCGCCCAAATCTAACGCAAAAACTAGATATCGACCGGCAAATTTGTATTTATGTCAACTGTTTAGCCAGAATTCTCTCTCAAAACCTGAAATTTGGATCTACTGAGTCTATCTCATTTTTCCTTTGCATTCTGTTTGCGTTTTGTTAGCAATATGCCCAGAAATATAACGAATTTCCTTTGTGTTTCACAATATATTGCTGCACAGTAGTACTAAGGCCATCGCAAAAAATAAATCCCCCGCGGAGGAGGCGTTCTCTATTACACGCAGTAGGCCAAAAAAGGGGTAAAATAGCCCTAGGAGGCCAAAATGAACCAAGAATTTAGCGCCGCAGTAACAGGATTCTGTGCCCATGTGAGAATGCTTTCTCCGCAAAGCGAAACTGTAAAACATTACGAAAGTGACCTAAATCAATTTGGCCAGGTGATAGAAAAAAGGCCAAGAGAGATAGGTCGCCAAGAGATAACGACGTTTGTAACGGCGCAACTCGAAGCGGGGATGAGCAGTGCGACGGTCAATCGCAGAGTGGCAACGTTGAGCCGATTTTTCGACTACTTGGCGGATGAGGCAGAAGACGAAAGCTGGTCAAACCCGGTGGTGTGGCGTCTACACCGACTGGATACAGGTTGCCATCTTCCCAGAGATATAGCGGAACGCATCGTCCGCCAGTTATGGGGGAGCGTGAGTCAAGGTCAGATAAGAGACCAAGTGATGTTGGCCTTGATGCTCGACGTTGGCCTGCGGGTGGGCGAAGTGTCGAAACAGAGATGGGCGATATTGAAGCTGCCATAAATCCGGACGAACTGTGGTCACTGCGCGTACGCGGCAAAGGGAACAAAGAGCGTCGAGTCTGGTTGACGCCAGAAACCACAGCGCTGTTGGTGAGCTATATGGATGAGCGTCCTGATGCAGTCGATAGCCATCTGTTTCTGACTCGTCGTCACAAAGGCATCAGTGTCCGCGGAATCCAGGAGCGCCTCGATTATTACCGTCAGCAAGCCGGACTCTCCGAGAACGAGGTCTCCTGTCATCGCCTGCGCCATACCTTCGCCAGACGAATGGCAGAGTCGCGTATGCCACTGCCTAGTCTCTCATTGGTTGGGTCACAGTCAATTGAAAACGACCCAGATTTACATCGATGGTGCCAATCCTGATATGCGAGCCGACTATGAAGCTGCTATGGAGCAGTTGTCTCGCCAAGCCGCATGCTCGGATATTGAAGGAACGACATCTGCAATAGAGACAGAGAATACTGTGCCTTCTGAACATCGCACAGTGGAGCCAGCTGTTGGCATCTGTTTGTCTGCTGATGAGATCCGTCAACGTCTCACCTCATTGCCGCTCTGGCTTCATCAACCCATCATCTCATTACTTCTCCACCAGCAATTACGCTGGAAAGCCCTCTATCGGCGGGAACGAGCCCTTCAGTGGCTTGGCGAACTCCAACGCGGTTGGCAATGGATGCTCGACCAGCGCATGCTCTCCAGCTTATCCGAACTAAGACGGCGCGATCTCCAAGACTACATCACCCACCTATGTGACTTAGAGTATTCCGTCCATACCATCAATCATTTTATTTGTACCCTCAAGTGTTTTCTGCATTTTGCTGAAGAATGTGGCCAGTCGATCGCTCCGGCTTTATATCGCATTCAACGTCTCAAACGACCCACTACCTTACCTCGTCCGTTGCGCCAGCATGAATTTGCTCAACTTGAACAGTTCGTCTTAAACTCAACGGCTCAGAGCCTTTCTCCTTCCGACCTCCTTGACCGTGCTTGGTTTCTTATTCTGGTTGATGCTGGGCTACGTATGGGCGAAGTGCAAGCTCTGCTCGTTTCTGACTGGAATTCGGATACACAGACTCTGCTCGTTCGAGATGCCAAATCCCATCGTGACCGTCGGTTGCCTGTTACCCAACGCACTGCTCTTGCCATCGATGCCCATCTGCAACATCGCACCGATGACCTGGCTACTCATTCCCCGCTTTTACTACGCGATGGCTTACCTCTTCGAGCCAATTATGTGCGCAACCATCTTCATGCCTTTGCCGCCCAAGCTAACTTAGAGGGCGTCACTCCTCATCGCTTGCGCCATACCTTTGCCACCCGTTTGCTCAACAGTGGCCTTATGCCCATCACTACCTTGCAGAAACTCATGGGGCACACTCATATCGATACCACCATGCTTTATGCACAGCTCTACGATGAAACCATTCAGCAGCATTATTTAGCCGCTATGGCTTCACATTCTGTTTACGCTATCCCTGAACCTGACCCCGCTATTTGGGGTCCCACTTTGGAGAATGCCTTTGAATCAACTTTTCAATAGCAACCACTTTAACTTTTATGTCTACTGCGTGTAATCTCTAATGCGGGTGCGTCGGACAGACACCGGCGTTAGAGATTACACGCAGTAGGATTTCTCAGAGGTAGAGCGTTCAAATGGCGAAAAAAGACGCAGTAGAGAATCTCGGACCATTTGGCACGCTCGAGTCTGTTTTGACTGAGAAATGCAGGATTATGTCTACTGCGTGTAATAGAGAATGCTACCTCCGCGGCTGGTGGTGCATTTATTTTTTTGCAATGGCCTAAGAAGAACGTGCGGATTTCGATCTTCGGTATCATGCCCCAGCTCCGTTGGGTCCCGCAAATCGCGTGAAGGGAATGCCATGTTCAGCGCACCACCCTTGCAACGGATTGGTGCCGCCGTTGGATACATAGTGGGTTCCCTCGTCCCATCGGTCGCCAACTAAGAAACGCTCGAAGCGGGTCATCTTATCGAGCAAGTGGGGTTCTTGTTGGCGATAGTCAATCGGCATGATCCAGCGGTAGCCATAACCAAACATGACGGTTTTGCGAGTCCAACCCATCAAGTTGGTGCCGCCCGCGTGCCACGTTCGGTTTTCAAAGATGAGACAATCACCCGGATTCAGCAATGGCTCTATGGCATTCACCGGATCGACCTGGCCTTCGGGGATTTCCATTTCGGTGGTTAAATGATTGCTACCAGGCGCGACCAAGGTTACACCCGAATTGGGTTCGCTGAGATCGGTTAGATAGTAAGCACACTTGAGCATGATCCTCGATGCATTCGCGTTCCCCATGTCCCGATTGGCTGTGCCATAATCGCGATGCCAGTGCGGCTCGCGCTGAGTAGGAGGCGTTCCTAGAGGATCGGGGTGTTTGTAAATGAGGTGGGAGGTCAACAGATGCATGTTGCCACCCAAAAGCTGCACCACAAGTGGAAAGATGGTGGAATGGGCCAACAGCGGAATGAAGGCATCATCCGTATCGATGCAGTTCCGATAGGCTTCATAGAGACCACTTGTCTTGCTCTGGCGATTTCGTTCGATACCGCTGCCAATCAGCCTGTCACCTGCTTCGATCAGAGTGGAGACAGTTTGACTATCGAGGGCATTACGCACAATGAGGTAGCCGTTTTGATCAAATTCTTCGATCTGTTCTTGCTCAGCAGGGACAAAAGGGAGCATAGCTTGTTTTCCTTTAGAGAGTCAGTGAACCGCTATAATTTGTGTTACCTTATTTGTGGAGTGAGGTGATAGTGCTCGCAACGAGCTGAACCGAGCGAGTCTTGCTCACATAGTGGTTGTTTACGACTCCAGGAGCGAATTCATAATCCGCCTTGAGCGCTTGCGTTTTATTGATTATACAAGAATAAGGCGTGGTTCAAAAAGGATACCGAGTACCTTAACACTTGAATGAATAAAAGAAGGTATCAATCTTAATTGACGCACTTTTTTGTCCGTGATAAAATGATACATGATGGAATATAGAATAGTATTCTGTCATATGAAACGCTGCAGCACAGTGTTGATGTTTCCCGCTTAAATTAGCAGTCTCAGTAGATCCAAATTTCAGGTTTTGAGAGAGAATTCTGGCTAAACAGTTGACATAAATACAAATTTGCCGGTCGATATCTAGTTTTTGCGTTAGATTTGGGCGATTTTCAGATATGAAATAGGTTGTTTTCTGTAACCGAAATCTGAATAAATGACTCCAAAATCCCTGCAATCTCGACTGAAAATCGCCAAAAACGCCAAATTTGGATCTACTGAGTCTATCTCACCTCAAATGTAATTTCATTGACAACACTGAATGGAGTGGCCGATGAAAGCGACAGCTTCATCCCTCCCCCGCTCAACGTCTACGTCAGCGGCCAGAATACCGTCATTTCTTCAACGCGCCACTCGAGCATGGAAGCGGGACAAGTTCCTCTACGCGATGTTCTTCATTCCCCTGCTCTACTTTCTGATCTTTCACTACTGGCCCATGTATGGGGTACTGATTGCGTTCAAGGATTTCAAGATTTCACGCGGGGTTTGGGGGAGTGAGTGGGTCGGTCTGAAATACTTTGAGGAATTTGGGGTGGTTCATTTTAGCTGGATAGATAGGTTTACACTTTTAGAAACAGAAAGAACGTTTATATTCTCTGATTTCGCCGGTTCTCAGAGAGAAAACGGTCTCATATAGATTTTTGTCTATATATCAAAAGTGTAAACCTAATTTTGAACCACCCCAGGAATTTCTCTCAAATCCTTATTCATGGACGCTCATTCGCAATACGGTGCTGATGCGTCTCTACCAGATCATCTTTGGATTCCCCGTTCCCATCATTCTGGCCCTTTTGCTCAACGAGGTGCGACACCAGAGGTTCAAGCACTTTGTTCAGACAACGAGCTATCTGCCCCACTTTATCTCGCTGGTTGTGGTCGCGGGGATGGTGGTCAATTTCCTGGCCAGCGATGGAGTCTTCAACCAGATTGTTGCTTTCTTCGGCGGGGAGCCGCGGCCATGGCTCTTAGAGGCCCAATGGTTCCGCTTTATCTATGTCGGGTCAGGCATCTGGCAAGACGCGGGCTGGGCATCCATTCTCTATCTAGCAGCGTTGACTGGCATCGACCCGACGCTCTATGAAGCTGCCATTATGGATGGTGCCACGCGTTGGCATCGCTTGCGCCACGTTACCCTACCGGGCATTATGCCGACCATCATTATACTCTTCCTGCTGCGGCTCGGCACGATTATGACGATTGGGTATCAGAAGATTCTCCTGCTCTATACGGGTGCGACCTACGAAACTGCCGATGTGCTGGGTACCTTTATCTATCGCCGCGGCTTGCTGGGTGCTGATTTCAGCTACGCCACCGCCGTTGGCTTCTTCCAGGCTGCGGTTGGTCTGCTCTTCATTATTGTGGCCAACTCAATTTCTAAGCGCGTGAGCGAAACGAGCCTTTGGTAAATCTATGAACATCACACGGTATGACACTGGCCTCGCTTCTCGCATTTTTGATGCCTGCAACACACTTTTTCTCATCGGAGTCGTCTTTGCTACCCTCTACCCTCTCTATTATATTGGCATTGTCTCCTTAAGCAACGGGAATGCCGTTTTGCGTGGGGATGTCTCCTTCTGGCCAGTCGGCTTTACACTCGAATCTTACGAGCTTGTTCTGGCCGACCCAGCCATTATTCGCTCACTCTTAAATTCCATTCTTTACACGACAGTGGGCACGGCGATCAATCTGTTCTGTACAGCCATCTGTGCCTATCCAATTTCACGCCCCAACTTTTCAGGCAAGACTGTCTGTACTTGGATCATCACCATTACCATGTTCTTTTCTGGTGGCCTCATTCCGCTTTATCTGGTCGTGCTGCAACTGGGCTTGACCAATACCATGTGGGCGTTGGTGCTCCCCTTTGCCATCTCGCCCTGGTTTGTCTTTATCATGCGCACCAACTTCCAAGGCATCCACGAGCATATCTTTGATGCTGCGACCATCGACGGCGCCAACGATTTCCAGATCTTGAATCGCATCGTGCTGCCCCTCTCCAAGCCGATTCTGGCAACACTGCTGCTCTTCTACGCGGTTGATCATTGGAATGAGTTTTTTAATGCACTCATCTTTCTAGACGACAAAGCCAAGTTCCCGCTTCAGCTCATTATGCGTGCAGTGGTCATTCTCGGTTCGTTTGAGCAGACAAATGAGATCAACGCGGCCACCGACTTTATGGTCATCGAAAAGACGCTGAAGTTTGCCACGATCATGGTCTCGACGCTACCAATTTTGGTGGTCTATCCGTTTGTCCAGCGCTATTTTGTACAGGGTGTAATGATTGGGGGAGTGAAGGGGTGATTAGATGATTGAGATGACAAGATGAAGGGATGAGAGGGTGATTCTGGAACTCTGCAACCCTGCAACTCTTCAACTTTATAATCAAGTTCAAACCAAATTGGAGGAAACCATGCGTACCAACCGAAAACGCTATCTGTTCGCTGTGTCGATTATGCTCTTGGCGCTGATTGTCAGTGCCTGTGCCCCTACTGCACCTGCATCGTCCGACGGTGGGGCGGGCGCAAGTGGCGAGGTCATCGAAATCACGGTGGCCAAATCCGAGCACCCCGCCCAACCAATGCTCCAGGATGCGCCTGCCCACCTGGCCATTACCGAGCATACGGGCGTCAAGATTAATTTCGTCGCTCTGCCGGGTGACGATTACAGGACCAAACGCCAACTGTGGCTTTCAACCGATCAAGTACCCGATCTCATGCGGGCGACCTTAGCAGATATCCGTGACTTTGCCGGCGACGGCGTCATCCAGCCCCTGAACGATCTGATCGACGAACACGCTCCCAACATCAAGCGCTACGTCGAAACTTACCCCGAAATCCAGAAGCTAACCATCGACGGCAACCTCTACTATATCCCCAGCCAATACTTCAACTGGAAGCGTCTTGCATCCATGCCCATGATTCGCATGGACATTGTGGAAGAGCTGGGCCTGGAGCCGCCCACCAACTTTGATGAACTGTTCGATGTGCTGGCGGCCATGAAAGAAGCCTACCCAGATGCCGCTGTCTGGACCAACCGCCTCGGCACGCCGCGGCTGCTTTCTCTGAACGCCTATCCCATGGGCAGTGGCTGGAATATGTATTTCGATAAAGATGTGGACGGCGGTAAGTGGCTCTACGGACCGATCCATCCTGAATTTAGGGACGTGCTCGACTATTTCGCCCGCGCCTATGCTGCTGATATCCTGGACCCGGACTTTGCCATCACCACCTCCGACCAGTGGCACGAAAAGCAGAGTAACGGCAAGGGCCTCTACGCCTGGGAGAACATGTCCTTTGGTGTGCGCTGGAATCTGGCCCTGCGCGAAAATGATCCCGAAGCCGCATGGGCACCACTCTATACTCTGGAAGGGGCAAAAGGCGCACGCCAGACCCAATATGGTGGATTGGGCAGCGGCTACGTGATGGGGGCCAACGCTGTAGATCCAGTCGCCACGATTAAGATGCTGGACTGGATGATGACGCCAAAGGGGTTGGAAGTGACCAACTGGGGCATCGAAGGTGAGCACTTCACCCGCACCGGCGATCTGCCCGAGACCTTTGATGATTACAGCATTGCAGGCATCGAGTCGGTGCTGAATCCAGCCAACTACGAGCTGCTCCCCGATGTCCACGCCGAATATGCCGAGAAGACCGATCCCTTCCGCTCCTATCAGTCAGCCACGGGTACGGGCTTGCTCGACTTTGCCGCGCTGACCGACTCGGCTATCTGGTACGAATGGGATCCGCCAGGTGAGACTGATGAATGGTACGTATTGACCAACAGCGATGCGGGTCTGCACCAACGTACGCTGGAACCACCCTTCAGCACGGATGAAGCTGAGCGCATCAAGGAGATCGTCTCGAATTTGGACAGCCTGCTGTTGCCCGCCTATGACAAGGTCATCCTTGGCCAGATGTCGCTAGAAGAGTATGATGCTGCGGTCGAACAAGCCATTGAGATGGGAGCGCAGGAGTTGGAGGAGATTTATAACGCGGCGCAGGCGCGGTTGAACTAACGCGAGTAAGACGTAACTGGTCCTCGGTCCTAGGCTCTGCGTAGGATCGTACGCCCAAATGCTCCGCGTCAAGTAGGATGCAGAGCGTTCCATTATACATAGGTCTTACACGTTTACCTGATCTCTTCAACCGCCTTCGCCTCTGGTCCAACAAAGACGATGATCCAAGCCCGTAGGTCGGAAAGTGATTGCAGATCATCGTGCTGGAGATAGCGGCGCAACTGTGTTCGTGCCTCTTGCTTTTTGGTCTTCAATTGGCTAGCCTCAGACCGTTTGAGGTATTTGAGTTCAAAGGCAAATTGGTAGTTGGGTTCAATTGGCGGGCGACGCGTTAGCAAGAGATCAACATATTCCCGTTCAGTTTCGTACTCGCTGTGGATGGTGTAAATCTGCGTTGTATAGAAGAGTGAGGTGAAGATGGCTTTGACATGTTTCTCATCAAAGCCGACTGCATCCCGATTAGAGAGTTGCCGCAAAATCGATTCCACAACTTTGATCAGGGGCTGAATATCGTTTTCCTGCGCCAGGCTGACAACCCGATCATGGAGGCGAATTTCATTGGATGCCAGTTCAGAACGCTGGAGTAGCACCTGATTGATGTTGTTTGATTCGTTTGAAGAGCCTGATGAGCACCGTGTTAGGCTCAGATGCTGATAGAATGTATTCTCTATAATAGCCCCTGAAAAGCTCATCGAAATCAGCGGCATATTCCAAACCATAATAATGGTGCAGAATCGAAATAAACAAGCTCTTCCCAAAACGCCGTGGACGCAAAAAGAAGATATACTTGTCAACCAATTCCTCCAACTGCTCAATGTAGGAGGTACGGTCGACATAATGGTAGCCTTCACGCACCAGCGAGTCAAAATCACTAACGCTGTAAGGAAGTTTCAGCATGTTATTCTCTATAGTATGTAGGTCTATCCCTAATTAGATGCAAAGGATGACATAGACTTTATTGTACTGTACTCTTTACGATTCATAAAACTGCTCTATTCATAATGGTGCCCTGCAGATTCGCACAATATGATTGTCCACACAATTATTGCGTGAATAATTATGTTGTCCATAGGTTCTGTTGACATTTAGCGTGCGCCCTCAGAGCATTGGTTGCAATGAGAGAACTCTCTCGAGAGGTTGTGGTGCTACGCACCCACTTCGTGAACAAATGTCAACGGCTCCTAGCCTTTCGTGAAAGGTCGCAAGGAGATCATGTCTGATTTGACCAACCAAGTCGATGAGTTATTCAGTCAATGGGATAAGACTCATTCGCCAGGTTGTGCCATAGCGATTATTCAAGACGGAAAAATGGTTTACAAACGTGGTTATGGCATGGCAAATCTGGAACTCAATATACCGATTACGACAGCCTCGGTTTTTAATCTGGCATCCGTCTCAAAGCAGTTTACGGCTATGACCATTGCCCTGCTGTTTGAAGCGGGGAAAATCGCCCTGCATGATGATATCCGTCAGTACCTTCCAGAGTTGCCTGATCATGACACGCCTATTCTGGTCGAGCACCTCATTCACCATACTAGCGGCCTCCGTGATTACTTAGCACTACAGTTGGCAGGCAAGACGTGGGATGATGTATGGACAGAAATGGAAGCTCTGGAGTTCCTTGCACGACAAGAGAGTCTCAATTTTCAGCCCGGCGACGAATTCGCCTACAGCAACTCTGGTTATATACTCCTAGCAAGCATTGTTCAGCGCATTACAGGGCAATCGCTCCGTGAATTCGCCGACCGGTACATCTTTCAGCCGCTGGGTATGGTGCATACCACATTTAGAGATCATCACAAACAAATTATCCCCAACAGGGTTAGTAGCTATTCTCGTCATTCAGATGGGCATTTTCAGAATGAATATAATCACTTTCAATTGGTTGGGGATAGTGGACTCTACTCAAGTGTCGAGGATCTCTTTCATTGGGATCAGAATTTCGACAGCAACAAACTCGGTCAGAAAAGTCAGTCATTGATCGACCTCATGTACACAACTGCTTCTTTAAATGACGGGAGTACTCTAACCTATGCCTTTGGGCTATTAGCTGAAACCTACCGCGGACTAAAAATGGTGCAGCACAACGGTGCCAGCAGCGGTACTAGAACACAGATAATGCGCTTCCCGGAACAGCGCTTTACGGTCATCTGCCTATCGAATCTAGATGACTTCAACCCAGATGAGATGTGTTTCAAGGTTTCTGACCTCTATTTGGCTGATGTTTTCTCGCCCATTGAGACGGGTGAGGCTGAAGAAGCGCACCATCCACCCGAGTCAGAAACATCTGATGCAGACACCGGTTATCAAACTTTGACGGATTTAGCTGCTTATTGCGGCAAGTATTATAGTCCCGAACTCGAAACAACCTATATGCTTGACATCGAAAACGATCAGCTAACCCTTATGCACAAGACGGGTAATGACAATCGTCTAGAGTCGACGGTCAGAGACAATTTTTACAACGAACACAAAGTCATGGAGTTGTTCTTCGTTCGTATAGACTATCACTTCTTTCGCGACCAAAATGATGTAGTCCAGGGCTTTACAATTTCCCACGAGCGGTTTAGAAATGTGCGCTTCACTCGCGTATAATTCGGAGATGAATAGGGGATAAATTCCGCTTCGCGCCGACATTGCGTCGGCGTGACGGCTGAACAGCGTAGCCTTTTTGGAACTTTCGTGGTACTTGATGTGGGTTCCGTTGGCGAGAGTCACGAGTATCACCCGCCGCACGTTACGCTAGCAGTAGGGGCAAATACAGGAACACGCACATGATAGATGCTTCTGAATATGTAAACTCACTTGGCATGAAATTCACCCACATCCCCGCGGGCAGCTACATGATGGGCACCGACCCGCGCGCCATGACGACGCGCCTCGCCCTCCACAAGTTCCGCATCAACGGCGACGTGGACGAATTCCCGCGCCACAAGGTCAACATCGCGCAAGCGTTCCACATGGGCATCCATCAGGTGACCAACGCCCAATACGAGCAGTTCGACCCCGATCACCGCACATTGCGCGGCAAGGTCGGCTTCTCGAAAGCGGATGACGAAGCCGTGGTCAATGTTAGCTGGCACGACGCAGTCGCCTTTTGCGAATGGCTCTCGGCGAAAGAGAATTTACCCTACCGCCTACCCACCGAAGCGGAATGGGAGTACGCCTGCCGTGCGGGCACGGATACCCTCTTTCACACTGGGGATGAGTTACCCGCGGTCTTTCACAAAAACCAGCACAACAGTTGGTACCCCGACGCCAGCCGCCCCTGGAATAAAGAGGAGGAGATTGTTGGCCTTCATGTGGGTCAAACGCCGCCCAACGCATGGGGTCTCTACGATATGCACGGCAATGTGGAGGAGTGGTGTATCGATTGGTACGGCCCCTATATGCTGCACGAGCAGCACGACCCTGTCGGCTACACAACAGGCGAATGTCAGGTCACCCGCGGCGGGAGTCATTCCACCGATCTCTACTATCTGCGTTCTGCCAACCGTTCAGGCACATTGCCAGACGATAGCTCATGGCTCATTGGTTTTCGCGTGGTGCTGGGGGAGTTGTCAAGCGCACCACAACTGACGCAAAAGCCGCGTTCCTTTCAGGTCGATGTGGTCCAGGCACGGCTCAATCTCACAGCCGGACCTGATTCAGCAACGCCCTATTTTCATGAGCCGCGCACCTTTGTCAAAGTGCCGCCCGGCATGACCGGCCCTATGTTTGCTGAGCACAATCACCTGCCCTCGATTGTCGAATGCCCCAATGGCGATCTGCTGGCCGTCTGGTTTAGCTGCATCAGCGAACGGGACCGCGAATTGACCTTAGCCGCCAGCCGCCTGCGCCATGGCAATGATGAATGGGACCCTGCCTCGCCCTATTGGGATGCGCCCGACCGCAACATGACTGGCTCGGTCCTCTGGCGCAATGGCGATGCGATTCACCTCTTTGGGGCCATGTCCGCCGCGGGCACTTGGGGCCACAACATCATCTATCAGCGCACATCCAACGATTCCGGCGCAACCTGGTCGTCACCGCGCATCATCGTCCCCGATCACGCCACGGGGCAGGTGCTGCCCATCAACCTGGTCTTCCGCATGGCCGATGGCACGGTGGTTTTGCCTTGCGATGATGCAGCTCAGAACGCAACCAAGCTCTATTTTAGCGACGATAATGGCGTAAGCTGGGCCGACAAGGCCGGACGCATCGACGGCATCCACGCGGGCGTGGCGCAGCTGCATGATGGGCGACTCTTGGGATTGGGGCGTCGTCTGCGTGGTGATATTGACCCGGCCATGCCCCAAAGCATCTCAAGCGATGGCGGCGAAACCTTTGTACGCACAGCCAGCATCTTCGATGCCATTAGCGGTGGACAGCGGCCAGTTCTTCTACGCTTACAAGAGGGACCGCTGGCCTTTTTCTCGTTTACGCCAGGGATGGAATTTACAGATAAAGATGGCGCAGTAGGTGAGCAATCTTGGACGGGCCGCGGTTTATTTGGTGCGCTCTCTTACGATGAGGGGGAGACGTGGCCAGTGCGCCGTTTAATCACCGACGACCAGCCCGATCACTGGCTCGATGGTGGAGCTTGGACGGGGAAGTTTATCATGTCGCCCACATTGACAGAACCCAGGGGTTATCTCACCGCGACACAGGCGGCGAACGGCATCATCCACTTGCTATCGAGCAAGATTCACTATGCATTTAATCTGGCGTGGTTGAAAATGTTGGCAGATTGAGAGGTGTCACTATGCGACAGCAAATTCAGTGTGGGGACGCATGTTGGGGGCATGAAAGCCGAGCACAATATCACTTTTAGGCACGCCAGCTTCCACTAAATGAGTGGCTATCCCTTCTTCCGTCCAATCCTCCTCGATCCAGAATTTTCCATTGCGAATTCGGACGTATAGGGTTGGGCTATAGAATAGGCACGGTGGCTCATCCAAATATTTTCTCTCAAGCAAGATTCATTAAGAATTCTCCATTTTCTATTTTGCTGACATAGATATCTCATTGAATTGCTTCCCAAAATCGACACCGATCCAGCAACGAATGGCTCCGGTTCTTTTTGATCAGGCAGCAAAATCAGCTGCAAACTTACCGAATCTCTATGCATTCCTGGTACTGCGGAATGGCTACCTGGTTCATGAATATTATGCTCAGGACAAAACAGATACAACAGAGCACCACATCCGATCGGTCACGAAAAGCATCACCTCTATCTTGGCAGGCATTGCGATTGATCAAGGCATCATTGATCACACCGATCGGCGAATATTGGATTATTTCCCAATCCTCCTTGTGGAAACAGGTGTATAGGGCCGCTTGTGTCTGAAATATGTGATGGGCTTACCAATCGTCCCCTTCGAAGGTATGATTCTTGCAATGAGCTGAGGTCTACACAGTGAGGAAAGAGTTACCGCAACCGAGGTTATCGGGGCATGCAGGGATGGTGTTGGCGACTTGTTTCGATCATTCAGGCGAACGATTGTATTCAGTGTCGACCGAAGGCGCTGTCAATGTCTGGAATCTATCCCATGATGAGCGCGAAGACGTCTGGCCATGCCATCAGGGACCGATCAACGACCTGAAATACGCCGATGGACAGTTGTTTACAGCTGGTTATGATCGAAGCATCGCCATACTTGATGCCCTAAACGGCAAAGAGATCAATCGTCTGACGGGACATTCAATGGGCGTACACAGCGCTAGTGCAACGAACGCGTTTGTTGCGTCGGGTTCCGCGGACACTACAGTCGGACTGTGGGATCGTGCTGACGGCACTCATCTAGCTTGGCTGACTGGCCACGAAGATGCGGTTACTTGTCTTGCGTTTTTGAGTGAAGATAGGCTGATATCCGGTTCCCGTGATCATACGTTGCGACTGTGGGATATTACCATCCAGTCCCAGATTGCCATTCTCAAAGGCCACCGCGATTGGGTTACCAAAGTCGCCGCCGTAGATGAACATTGCGCCGTGTCGATCGGCGAGGATGGAACCTTGAGATTCTGGGATTGGCAGACAAGCGAGGAACTCTGGAACCTCGAAGCCAGCTCGGTTGCTTGGGGTCTTGGAGTCGACCCGGCTGGCCATTTTGCGATTGTGAGTGGCTCGGATACATTGAATGTTGATCTTCGTAAACGAACATTCCAGCGATTTGCTCAACGGCCGGCTGCGCGAGGCATCAGCATTCATCCGAAAGGCGAACTGGCAGCTCTCGGCGATGACTACGGCGACATTCAGATGTACGATCTGCGCCACAATAGGCGCATTACCACGCTGGAGGGGGCGAATTCGGGCATCATGTCGGGCTGGGTTGGTCCGGACGAACAGGTTCTCGGCATCGTGAACGGAAATGTTGAGGTGATATCTCGAAGTACAAAACGTACAATCCAGTCTGCACATAGTTATCATGTATATGCGACCCGACGATTGGATCAAACGCGCTTCGCAACCGGTGCGTTCGACGGTGCTGTTCGAATCTGGTGCTTTGATGACCTGAGATTGCTTGCTGAACTGGAGCACGGTTCGTTGGTGTTCTCGCTGTCGTTTTCGTCCAATCTGTCTTGCTTGGTAAGCGGTGGGGGCGGCCATGTTCGGTTGTGGGATCTATCTACAGGACAGTGCATTTGGCAGATCGAGGAACTGGGCGGCCATGTAATGTCCGCTATCGACCGTGAAGGACGTCAGGTCGTCGCGGCAGACACTGCCCTTTATATTTGGCGCGTTGCTGAATGGGAGAAGAAGATCTGTCCGCTGACTGGTGAGATGGTTTCATCCGTCGAATTTATGCCGGACGGCAGAAATGTCGCGATTGGATTCGCAAATGGACAGGTAGTCACCATGAACATTGATAACGGTAGCTACACGCCGCTTCATAACGAACATGAGGACTGGGTTCGTACGCTGCGTGTATCGGCTGATGGACACACAATCCTATCGGTCAGCCAGAACGGCATCGGGTGCGTCTATGATCTGACTGAACAGCGTATCGTTTCCAGAATATCGGACCAACCAATTGCTGCGGCTGATTTCGACGAATATGGACAGGTTCATTGGGTACATTGTTCGGGCTAGAGGACGGAGCTCTATGCCGATTCATTCATGCGCAATATGGCACATACCACGAAGTTTAGGTTCGTTCCGTGCACTCTACCGGGCAAGCCGAGAAGTAAAAACATTTTGCGGACACAACAGCTGCGTTATATCGACCTGCAGCTTTACTTGGCGTTCGGCGGCATATCTCGTTTGCTATAAATCCATTGGCATGTCTCGAAGAGGAGATTCACGATGACAGTTATTCACACCCAGCACGAAGCCCTCAAACCATCAAACAAGCCGGACTGGTGTCACACGCCAACGGCAGGATATTTTCGGATGTCAAAAGAGGGCGGATGGCACGATCTTCATTATCACGATTACAATGAACTCTATTTGGTCTCCCGCGGAAAAGCCAAAATTCTGAACGACGGCAAGGAATATTATGTTCAAGTCAGCGATATTGTCTGTATTCAGGCGGGCGCAGAGCATGACATTCTGGAGGTTTACGGCGACGAAGACTTCGAATTGTTCTGGTTATATGAGCCGGGTCCAGAGGGTGGACGGTTGGGACATTTGCATCGTAGCCCGGAACAGGCGGAAGGACATTCGGTTCCAGCGAAGCCAATCCCGCCGGACTTTCCCACCTGAGGAATACGCGGCGACACACGAATAACGGTTGATTGATGAATGCCTTATTGCGGAGGCCAAACCGTGTCACAACAAGACAATAGTGCGGGACGAATTATCTTTCTGAATGGAGCCCCTTGCGCTGGAAAAACGACTATTGCTCGCGCTTTACAGGAAACGCTTGACGAGCCTTATCTGCACCTCAGCGCCGACCACATCCTTGGCATGCTGCCGCAAAGATACAGAAACGTGAGAAATCCGGATAATTATCGCGTCATTTACAAAGCAATTTCTGGCATGCATCATGCTGTTGCGACACTCGCCGCGGCGGGAAATAACGTGATTGTCGATACAGTTCTGGCGAATAAAGACAATCTGGCTGAATGTGTCTTCATCTTAGCCCATTTCAGAGTGACCTTTGTGGGCGTATTTTGCCCATTAGAGGCACTGGAGCGGCGAGAACGAGAAAGGGATGATCGATATGCAGGAATGGCCAGGGCTCAATTCGAGCAAGTCCATGCCCATCAGATTTATGATCTTGAAGTAGATACGTCTCTTGAGTCAGCGCAAGAAATTGCCGCCAAAATCAAAGCATACAACCAAAGTGTTCCTTGGCCGCAGGCGTTTAGGCAAATAAGAAACGAAAAGATCATCATTTCTTTCGGATGAACCAAGGAATCGCAGGAGAACACAACCATGCAGCTGACAGATAAACAGATTCGACAATACAATAATGATGGTTATCTCGCCTACGGCGATTTGCTGACCGCAGCTGAAGTTCCGGAATACCAACAGATCTATTTGGATTGTCTGGATCAATTGCGCACAGAAGGGAAGTACAGGAATATCCGCCCTAACTTAGATGAACAGGGACCGGAGCAAGAGGTCTATCAACTACGCGTCGCCCATCGAATGCATCCACGGTTCAATGACCTGATCCGCAACGAGCAGATGTTGGATGTAGTAGAGAGTCTAATCGGTCCCAACATCCGCCTGATTTTGTGTCAGGGACTCTACAAACCGCCCCACACAGGTGGCGAAATTGACTGGCACCAAGATGACTACTACTTTGGCGTCGACAAACCAAATGCCGTAGCAAGCTGCTGGGTCACATTTGACGACGCCACCGTAGATAGCGGCTGTATGTGGGTGTTGCCCGGTATGCAGCACGAGATCATCGAGCATGATACCCGCGCCGATAAGCATGGCTATCTACTCCGCAGCATGGATGAATCCAAAGCGGTTCCGGTTCAACTCAAGGCCGGGCAGTGTATGTTCCATCACGGTGCCATGCCCCATCGCACATTGCCCAATACCACCGACAGACACCGCCGCGCGGTGGCGATTCATTTCATGGACGCGACTGCTAGACCGTTGGGCGGGAATCGTATGCAGGAGCCAGCGGAAAATATGCCTATTCTCCGTGGCGAAGGCATTCAGTGGTAATCGCGTTGATATTTACGGCTACAGTTGAGCAATATTGTAGTTGAAGTCCGTATCCGCCTCTTTGTTCTTATGGTATAATCAAGTGTGTTCGATATTCATAGCCACAATACAGAACAAGTTTGAAAAAGTGGAAAAGTTGAAGGATGGAAAAGCAGCCTGTCGGACCTTGTAACTTTTTTACTCTTCAACCCTTTTTGGTTTGAGGAACAGTTATTCATGTCGCAAACAGGTTCCCCTTGGGTTATTAAGCCGTTGGTCCCAGACGAAGTCTTTACCGACCGCACCGAATTTCTGGACTATTTCTATAAGACAGCGCTGAAGGCGGCGAGACGCCGCACCATGTCCACAGTACTGTTGGGGCAGCGGCGCATGGGTAAGACCGAAATTTTTCAGCGTGTGGTCAACCGGCTCTTTTTTGAACAGGATCCGCGCAACCCGAATGCAGTAGTGCCGGTCTACTACTCTTTTTCTGACGATGAACCAGATCGGCTTCACTTTGCCGTCAAATACCTAGAGAATTTCATTCGCTATTACGTCGGATTTTATACTCATCAGCCAGAAATTATGCAACAGAATTACACAGGTGATGAGTTAGTAGCCTGGGTTGAGCAATCCCGATCACTGTATCCCTTCACAGAGAGATTGGATTGGTTACTAACATGGCACAGCTCCATGTTACGCGGAGATATGGTTTCTCCAGAACAGAGCGCAGTTGAGATTCCTCGGCGGGTGTCGGATACTGATGATAGCACTATCGTCGTCTTTTTAGATGAATTTCAGAATACCCGCCTCCCCCAACACAACTTCAGCATCGTCGGCTATATGAAAGAGGCCGTTGAATCTTATACCTGTCCCCACTTTGTTACCGGCTCAGCCATGAGCATTTTGGCACGCGAGATTATCGGACGGGGCGCGCTCTTCGGGCGCTTTGACAGCGATCCTATTGGGCCACTTTCTGAATATTGGGGTGCGGAACTCGTCATGCGCGCGGCTCGCTATTATGAGGCGGAAGTTCCCTTGTTGATGGCACCAGTCATTGCCTCGCGCTGTGGCGGCAATCCTTTTTATATCGTTGCCCTGATCCGGCAAGCCGCCAAGCAGGGAACTACGCTAAGCGACGAAGAGATCATCAACAATATGCTAGCCGTAGACATCTCATCCAGCTTTATTTGGGCGGAACTTTATGGACAAGTTGATGGCTGGATCGAGCGCATTAATGAATATGGCATTACGAAATGGATTCTCTACCTCTCTGCTTTGGAAGAGGAAGAGAGGATTAGTCTGGAGCGGATTCAACAAGAATTGAAGGCGCGCGAAGGCCAAGATGTCCCGTTAGATACGATCCGCCATGTATTGATCCGCTTGTCACGGGGTGATCTTGTCGAATACCTTGAGTTGGGCGGCTGGTTTCGCAAGGTGAAAGATCCCATTCTGCTGGAGTTTTTGAAAGTGTGGGGCCGTGTGGATGTGGAGGGACAGGATCAGAGCCGGGTACAAAATGAACTACTACTGCAATATGAAACCCAAGAGCGGCGCATTCATGAGTACAAAGGGTATCTTGCCGAAGTATTTATGGGCCAGGTATTGCTCAACAGCTATCAACATGACACATTTCCCGGCCACTTTTTCAATGCGGCTGAAGATATTTTCCTCAAACGTCCAGTCGTCTTTGTCAATCACCGGGTACGCCTACATTCGGGAAAAGGACAGGAAATTGACATCCTGGCATCGCTCGGTGGCCACATGTGGGTCTGCCAAAGCAAGTGGGAAACCACCAAAAAGATTGGCGTTGCTGCCATACAGGAGCTCTTAGATCAAGCCGCAGCAGTCCAAGCCCAGGACAATCCCCGCACGCTGCGCAAGTGGCTCTTTGCCCACGAAGGATTAACCGAAGAGGCGCTGGCATTGGCACAACAAGAAGGCGTTCTCTGGTCCACCCGTGCACAGTTGGATGACTTACTAACGTATTTGGATTTACGCAAGTTGCCCGACATGTAAGCCATCGAATAGTGGGCAAAGGAGGAATTAAACAATGTCATTTTCAGCGTTTGAGACGATAGACGAGGTCCAGACTCTTTATAATATTATCGATCGCCAAGTAGAATTTATAATAGAACAACCATTTGCATTGTCTTCTGAATTTCTGACCGTCTATAAATTCAATGCGGAAAATGTACATACCGAGGCTTCAGAAGCAGCGCGACGGGAGACGATTATCTATCCTGTCCTTGCCGAGGCATTTCGACTTCATGCCGACATGCTATCCTTGTTTATAGAAAAGGCGATGCCAGATAGTGGTGATGAGAAGTTATCTGGCACGCCGGATTATCTGATCGGAAAACGTTCTCCGCTTGGGCGAGCGGTCCTATCTTCGCCTTTACTTACGGTTATAGAAGCAAAACAAAACAACTTTAATAAAGGGTGGGCAGCGTGTCTTGCGGAAATGATTGCAATGCAGCTCATCAACAGTGATAGCACAATGCCAGTGTATGGTATCGTTACGGACGGGCCGGACTGGGATTTTGGGCGTCTGACAAGCAATATTCTAGAGCGAGATAGACACCGTTTTCACACAATCGATCTAGAACGATTGCTCGGGGCTGTCAATTATGTGTTTGAGCAGATGGTGGCAAGTGTAAGATAGCTCTTGAAAAGCTCAACTTTGAAAACTGGAGGAGATCACATGTCATCAGCAAGCGAACGACGCCGCGCACGTCGCAGACAGAAAAGGAATGCCGCCACAAGTAAAGTAGAGTGGACACCACCCCCTCATGATCATACGGCCGGCGGCCACGCCCAGCTCATCTCCTACATCGCCCACGCCGCCCCGGCCACGCGCCGCCCGGCCACGGGGGATGAGCCATTCATGCGGGCCGAGATTGGCTTTACCCCACGCTGGTATAGCACTGCGCTGAGCGAGACCTCATTTGGTCCGGTTGACTTTGGCGAACGCTGGCATCTGGATCCGGCCTATCGTGCCGACACGATTCAGGCCATGGCCCGCGAAACCACCCGACGCTTTGGCAAAGAGGCCCAGATCGGCGTGCTGCAAGACCCTGACAACCCCACAGACCTGATCACCGGCACCTTTGGCGCGCTCATCGTGCCTGGCATCTACGGCATCCCCATCTGGTGGCAGGAGGGGGACTGGCTGTGGGCCGAACACGGGCAACATCTGACTGACGAGATGATGGATACATTGGAGCCGCCGGACCTGGACAATAATCCCTTTTGGAATGCTTTTCTGGAACAACTCGATTGGATTGCCAAACAGACCGGACGGCTCGACGGCTTTATGAACTGGCAGAGCGTCATCAACACGGGCTACCGCATGAGGGGCGAACCCATCTTTACCGACATGGTCACCGATCCGGGTCGTGTCAAGCATCTCTTTGACTGCATTGTTGAGACCATGATTGAAGGGGCCAGACGGCTCTACGCGCGCCAAGCCGAAACAGGCGTTAAGTTGACTCACTTCACGGTCAGCAACTGTCTGGTCAACATGCTCTCGCCTCAACATTACGCCGAGTTCATCCTGCCCTACGACAAGCGCATAGCCGACGAGTTCAGCGTCATCGGTATCCACAACTGCGCCTGGAACGCCAACCCGTATCTGGAGCATTACGCCAGCGTGCCCAAGGTGGCCTATGTGGACATGGGCATCGAGTCGGACATGGTAACTGCGTGCAAAGCCTTTCCCCATACGCGGCGTGCGCTCATGTACACGCCCATGGACATCAAGGAAAAGTCATCGACGGATCTGGCCGCGGATCTTGACCGCATTGCGCGCGAATATGGTGCGTGTGACTTGGTCTGCGCCGACATAGATTTGGGTGTCTCTGACTCGCGCATCCTGGGGATCATTGATCGGTGCCGAGACATCTCAGAAAAATACGGCGGGAGTAATGCAGTGTCGTCGAAATGATGAATGTTTAGACGTAGGTCCGATTTCAAATCGGACAATTGTCCATGTGACCCGCCAAGATGCTTAAATCCAACTCGTTCACGACACTTGTCACATTGCAAATGTAACCTACAAGTTGACTACGAGTTGGCGATCTGATCGATCGGAATTCCTGACCACCATTGCGACAAAAATAGGTTGAAATGAGAAATGAACTTTAGATTACAGGGTATTATTGTCCCCATCGTGACCCCATTTGACAAGAGCGGTCAAATCGACGCGGCTGCGCTCAAGCGGGTGGTCGATCATCTGATCGCACACGGCGTTTCGGGACTCTTTCCGGGCGGAACCACGGGCGAAGGCTTTTTATTGACCTCGGACGAACGCCGTCTCTTGTCAGAAACGGTCGTCGAAGCTGCCGCAGGGCGAGTTCCCGTCATTGTGCATACGGGCACGCCCACCACCGCAGATACCCTCGGCTTGACCAAACACGCACAAGCCGTCGGTGCCCAGGCAGTCGCCATCTTGCCTCCCTATGTCTATCATCATTCCGATGAGGCCCTGCTACGTCACTATGTCACTGTGGCGCAGAGCGTGCCCGAATTCCCCATCTTCCTCTACAATTTCCCAGCAATTAGTCACAATACGATCTCGGCAGAGTTGATCTTGCGCCTGCGTAACGAAGCCCCCAATATCATCGGCATGAAGGATAGCAGTGGCTCACTCGAAACGTTGGCTCAGGTCGTTGCAGCCACCAATGGACAATTCAACGCCATCAACGGCGGCGATGGTCAGGCGCTGATGGCGTTGGCGATGGGGTTTGACGGCTGCGTCTCGGGCAATGCCAATGTGGTGCCCGAACTAATGGTCAACCTCTATGAGGCAGCGTTAGCGGGCGATTTGGCGACTGCGCGCATTCTACAACAAAAACTCAATCAGGTACGCACCATTTTGGGCGATGGTGGCAATCTCTCGCTATTTAAAGGCATCTTGGCCAAGCGTGGTGTTGATGTTGGTGATGTTCGTGCGCCGTTACTTTCGGCTTCAAGAGAGTTGGTCGCAACGAAGTGGGATGAGTTATCGGAACTGGCAATTTTTTGATGATTGGCTCCAGGATGGCGGATTGTGATATTGAATTCGCTTTCACATTCACCTCTATGGTAGCTCCACAAAACTCCTTGGAGTTGAAGTCAGGTCGCAAAAACGCCAATTCTGTTGACATAACAGGTGGAAAACAGTCTGTTTTGAACCAATTCGGCGCTACTTTTGCTAAAAATCCGGTAGAGCTCGAGCATTATGTCTAATCCAAGTAGAACTGTGGAGCTACCACCTCTATGGTAATCGTAGAAAACTTTACTCGACAGCAAAGTCGGTGTAAGGTCTTTTATAAGGGGCTTTAATCGCCAAGACAATATCATCCTTTGTACAATCTCCTCCATATCAGCATCATACACAAGCAAATGAGCCTCATTGTAATCTAGCGCTTCTTGTATGAATGCCAGCCTGAAGAATCTCTCATAGGTATCAACTAGGACAGCAAGGTATAAGACGCGCTCTTGATCCTTTTTCTTGAGGGCCAGCTGGTAGTGTGGCAAACGACGCTACCTTACTTCCATCGCTAACTCCGTCAACACCGCCTTCGCCTCCTGCAAATCCAACGTGGCAGTCCCTTCTCTAATATTCCTCACGTTTTCCTCACGTTCTCCAGACGCCCCCGATATATCATCTTTTGTGATTACGAAACATGTTACATTTCGCAAGCTTCGCATGAGGAGCCTGTATCTATGGAAGCCACAATAATTATTCTCATCTTCGCCGTCCTTTCCTTAGTTTCATTTTTACGTGGGAGCCAACAAGCTGTTTAGGTAAGCTCAGTAGATCCAAATTTGGCGTTTTTGACTATTTTCAGTCGGGAGAGAAGGGATTTTGGGGCCATTTTTTCAGATCTCAGTTGCCAAAAACAGCCAATTTCATATCTAGAAATCGCTTAAATTTTACGTAAATGCTAGGTATTGACTGGCAAATACGTATTTATGTCAACTAATTAGCCCAAATTCTCTCTCTAAACCTGAAATTTGGATCTACTGAAGCTGGTTAAGTCCACAATTGCGCTTGCAGTTGTAGCAATGTTTGCTGTTCCATTTTACTTTATATGGGGTGGTCCTATTCTAAAAGCCTTTGAAGATAGAATTAACGGTGAAGTGAACCCGATGCCTATACAATACACTTTACCGAGCCTATCGAATTATTATGACAAGGACGGGCGGGACATGACATCTTTAGTAGATATAGCTGTCAAATTTGGACTTCCCAAAGCTGATAGAGACTCTTTAAGTGGTTCATTGAAGAGCAATATAGGGTTTGTTAATGAGGTCATTAAATGCGCTCACGATCTTGGCATGGTTACATCGAAAGGATATGCTAATAAGGAGGACGTTAGATGGGCTGGATTCATTGTAGCAGCTGATCAACAGAAGTCGTTGAATGTTGATAAATTGATTGCTTGTATTGCTGTGGAGTCAGTCAAAGATATTGTACCGAATATGAGTAGAGGCATCCAAACGTTTGTTCTGGAGCCATGTTCTCACAGCTTTACGGCGCATCAAAACTCCAGAACCTTCCATGTTGCGTATGTTGCTACACATCCCGATGTTTGCAAAGACTTTTGTGCATCCCTCGTAGGTTGCAATAAAGAGGCTACAAGCACCCTTAGTGAATATGAGCCTATAGCAGTTGGTAAACATAAAGATGGTACCGAAATGTTTGTCTGCATGAATATGGGCTCATCAATTATTTCTAACGGTACTCATATTGGTAAATTATATAGTGCGCCCAACGGTGAACGTCTTTGCTACATTTCGTGGGGTAGTGAAGAACATGTGATTGACAAATATTCAGTGCCAGAACTCAAGGAAGACTCTTATCGTTGGATTAAAATCGAATATGCTAATTTGGCCAAACTAGTCGATATTGGCGGATTTTATGAGTTTACATCAGGTGACATACGAAAGCTGTATTCGTGTAAAGCGAAGATTGATAATGGCTGGCACTCAGGTAAATTTGGTCCGAAAGAAAAAATATGTTGGATACCATTCGGGGGTGCCGAATTAGTGTACAGGGATGGATATGAGGTGCTTGTTCGTCGGTAAGTCCCGATAATAATGTTAGGTTACGGAGAGGAAATACAGTAGAAAGGAACAGGCCATGAGAAAGCCTATCGTCGTACTATTCGCAATCGCTTTTGTTTTATTTGGCAGCATCCAGTCTGTCGCTCCTCAAATGGTCAACGCCCAAGCGTTTGATACGCCCATGGATACGGAAGCGGTCTTTCGCGCCCATTATGCTGCCATTGAAGCAGGGGAGCTCGAGACGGCTATGCAATATGTTACAGAAGAGTACATATCCATCGTAATGCCACCGCCGCCCGGTTTCGATACGGTCATGGTCGGCATGGAACCGCACAGCAAAAACATGGAATTACTCATTGCGGACAACACGGTCTTCGATTTTATCAATTTCACTGTACAAGGCGATACACTTACCGCTCATGCAGAGCTTCATAGCGATCCCTTTCGTGCAGTAGACATCAACCCCATCACCTTTATCGGTACGGCTGTTGTTCAGGATGGGATGATCGTCTCGGAGACATGGGTGATGGAAAAGCATGACCGTGCTCGATTGTTCGCGGCCATCGCGCGTGCCAATAATAAGGCGAGTCTCATGCGCGGTTATGAAGAGGTCTTTAACAAGGGAAATTTCGACATTCTGGATAATGAAATTGCGCCCAACGCCATTGATCATAACTTCCCAGAGTTGCAAGGGGTTGATGCATTCAAAATCCCGCTAATGGGCCTAAGGGAAGCCTTCCCAGATATCAACGCCACGCCAGAGATCATTATCGCTGAGGGTGATATCGTCATGGCCCTAACTACCTTCACCGGCACCCATCAAGGAGAATTTCTAGGCGTTCCGCCTAGCGGAGAGCAATTGACTTGGACAAGTGTTGATATCAATCGCTTTGAAAACGGTCAAGTTGTAGAAGCGTAGCATATCGGCACCCAAGCAATGTTACAGGCTATGGGGTTCGAGATGGTGCCACCTGAGAATTAGAGATGATAAACTCAAAAAACTGATAGGTCGATTACGGACCTATCAGTTTTTTGGTTAGGGTTGGCTTGCCCATGCGCCTCATCCTGTTTCAGCATTGCGGCCAATTCCTGAACTGTTGTGTTAAGCTCGCGCACTCGACCCCCTTCTTGAGCCGCTGCAACAACCTCCGGAGGCAGACTTTTGGCCGCTTCATCAATATGCTTTCCGGCAATATCGACAAACCATTGACTATTGCTGATATGAGGGTGCCTTAATGCCAAGGCATAGGTTTCTACAGCCGAAATCGGGTTATCGTGAATAAGGCCAATCCAAAAAATAAAATATACGCGAGAAGGTGTTAAACTAGCTCTCCAAAAGGAGCAAAAATGACAATCTCGCCAGAAATGGTTGAAGTCTTGAAAGAGACGAAGGCCATGTTAAGTGGATACGAAAGAAGGCACTTCATGGCCCAAACGGTCAAAACGATATGCGAAGGGAGTCCGACGAAAGCAGAACGAGAGTTGGGCTGGAATCGGGCGACGATAGCCAAAGCCCTGGAAGAACTAGAAGGCGGCTTCTGTTATGTCGACCAAAGCCACCGACGTGGTCGCAAAAAAGCCGAAGACCATATCCCCACTTTACTGGCCGATATGGTTGAAATCGCCGATCAATTCAGCCAGACCGATCCCACCTTTCGACCCCCCCAATTGTACACTCGACTAACCGCCGCCGAAATGCGTACCCAGCTCATCGAGCAGAAAGGATACACAGATGAGGAATTGCCTGGCGAAGAGGCCATCCGCTTGAAGCTCAATGAGTTAGGCTATGGCTCAAACCGGGTCAAAAAAAGTCAACCAGTGAAAAAAGATCCCAGAGACCGATGCGATCTTTGATAGAATTCATCAGATCAATCAAGAAGCGGATGCAGACGAGACGGTTCTGCGCCTCTCTTGGGATGCCAAAGCGACGATTTTACTTGACCGTTTCTCGAGAGAAGGGATAAGTCGAGTGGTTGTCAAAGCGCTCGATCATGACTTTCAAGATAAGAAGACCGAGAAAGTCACTCCTTTTGGCATTTACCTCCCTTCAACCAAGGAACTCTTTCTTTACTTGACTCAGTCGAAAGTGACGAGTGACTGTATTGTCGACTGCCTGATTGATTTTTGGGAAAGCGTACGTGAACACTTTCCTCACGTCAAGACCCTCGTGATCAATCAGGACAATGGTCCCGAAAATCATACCCGTCGGACTCAGTTTATGTATCGTCTCACTCAGTTTGTTGAGCACTATCGTCTCTCTATTCAGCTCGCCTGCTACCCTCCTTATCACAGTAAATACAACCCCATCGAACGGGTTTGGGGCCATCTTGAAAAACACTGGAACGGTTCTCTTCTCGATTCTCTTGAGACCGTTCTCAATTTTGCCCGTTCTTTTCGCTTTAACCAACTACAACCCTTCGTTCACCTGAATTCCACTCTTTATGAGACCGGCGTCAAACTCACTCAGAAAGAGATGGACCGTTTGGAACAACGCTTCCAACGTTTACCTGGTTTAGAAAAATGGTTTGTCCTTATTCCCCCTCTCCATTCTCTCGTTCGCGTATAATTATTTTTTTGGTTTAGCCTAAGTTGAAGCAGAGCAACAAGTGGCATCAGTCCAACCTGAATAATATAGTTATCGTCTTGTGCCAAATAGGTAAGAACCTCATCTTGCGCAGCTTTTGCTTCGGCAACATTACCAGCGTGCCAGGCAGCTATGCCAAAGTTGTTCAATGCTGTATAAAGTCTGACATTCGCTTTCGAGGCTCGATGGTAATCAATACACACATGCAACGTATCATAAGCACTTTGATAATTGCCTTGCGCGACATAACCACATCCGAGTTGCAAAAGAATATAACTCAATAATGCCTGCCCGCCATGCTGTTGGCAATCGACCATTGTTGTTTGGAGTAGTTGAACACCTTGATCATAATGACCGAGAAAGATAAGTGACATGCCGAGGTTTATGCTAGTAACCATTACACTACCTCGTTCACCAAGATTCTCTGCTATAGCTAATTGCTCTTGGTGTACAGATAAGGCTTCTTCATAACGCCCTATAAACCAGCAGGCAACGCCTCTTATAGATAACCATTGGCGCCGTGCATTCATATCATCACCTATCTGCTTACAAATGATTGTGGCCTGACTGAACCACTCTTCGCACTGCTTGAAATCGCCACGCATGGCGGACTTGAATCCAAGTCTACTCAATGTTTCTAGAATCCCAAACCGATTCCCTACTGTTTGGTGCAGGACCAGACTTTCCCTCATCAAGTGTTGGA
Source organism: Chloroflexi bacterium TSY (assembly GCA_019217005.1). The sequence goes on along the minus strand of JAHBNG010000106.1, from coordinate 11,784 downwards.
ATAAGGTCTTTTTGTGTGGCTCTAGCATACTAACCATACCGCCTAAATCATTCAGAAGATGTGCCTGACTCCATTGATCACCGAACACTTGAAATAGTACCAAGCTTTCCTCAAAAAGATCTTTTGCCTCTTCATGATCCTGCTGCTGGATTAACTTGGCTTGCTGCCATAAATTGAATGCCTTTTCAGCCAACATTTCTTGATTAGACGATTCTTGTTCTATCAAACAACGGCTGCGGGCAAGCAGACTCTGAGCGAAATCAAGTTGACCCAATGTTGCCACAAATACACTCTGCCAAGTTAGCAACTGCATATAATTGCGCATTTCCTCGTTTGATTGGCCACCAAACAATCGCTCAGCTCCAGTCCGAAAAGCTGTCTCCCCTTCCGAATATCGCCCTTTCCACTCATAAAACATCCCAAGCCCTTCGATCATTTGGGCCATTGATGTCAATTGTTTCTGATCGATGACCCACAGCCAGGCTTGCTGAATATTCCCGATTTCCCGCTCAATCTCATCCAACGCATCGATTTGTCTAGGGCCTTTTAGCTCCGTACCTTTTTCTGACAGATATTTTGCATAGTAGGTGGCATGGGCATCACGAGTATTGGTCTTATCCGACGATCCTTCAAGTTCTAATTCCCCAAACTGACGTAACAGTTCGTGAATCGAATAACGCCCAGCAGCTGTTCTGTTCAAAAACGATTTGTTGACCAAACTTGTTAAAATGCGCAGTGAAGCATTTGCCACTGTTTGCGCCGCCTCACGAGTACAGCCACCTCGAAAAACGGAAAGAGCCATAAAAACGGTGCGTTCATCCTCAGACAACCGATGCCAGGAATGCTCAAAAACGGTATGGATCTGCTGATGCCGTTCGGGCACGTCGCGCAAATCCGTTTCCAGCAAATCGAGCTGTGCTCCGGTATCATCTAACAACTCAGCTGCAATTTCGGCTAAGAGCCAATCCGAAAAATAAGGGTGCAAAAAAAAGTGCAGAATCAGAGAAAGCGCTCAGCAGCCCGAAAGGCGATGAAAGCACAGGAAAAATGGACCAGAGCGAGAAAATTCTGGGACTTTTTCTCCCATCGAACGAGAATGCGACGGAAGCGATTCATCCAGGAAAAAGTGCGTTCAACAACCCAACGGCGGGAGCGATAGTTGGGAATGGAGGCTTTGTCGATTTGTTCTTCGCCACGAGAGCGAATATGAGCAGTATACCCCCATTGAGCGACAGTTTCGCGCACCTCATCATAATCATAGCCCTTGTCCAGACAGAGATGTTGAGGCGCTTCAGCGGTTGGTTCAGGTCGTTCAATGGGAATGGATGCCAGGGTCTGGTCTACCATTTTCATGTCATTGCGATTCGCCCCCTCGATCTCAATCCCCAAGGGAATACCAGCGCCATCGGTCAGGAGGCTGCGTTTGGTGCCCTGCTTGGCGCGGTCGGTGGGATTGGGACCCGTTTTTTCGCCACCCAAGGGTGCTTTGTTCATGGCGCCATCCATCGATTGCCATTGCCAGTCGATCCCAGCGACTTGATTATATGCCAGCAAACCTTTGCGCCACATCTTTGCGAAGAGTCCTGCTTGAGTCCATTCCTGAAAGCGATCATGAACTGTACTGGCCGCCCCGAGACAGCGTGGCAGGGCTTTCCAGTGGCATCCAGTCCGCAGCACGTAAAAGATGGCATTCAGAGCCAACCGGTCCTCCATCCGTGGTCGTCCCGCTTTTTTCTTGGCTTTTTGGGGCGGGATCAACGGTTTGATTCTTTCCCATAGGCTATTTGTTATGAGAAATTTGGGGGTGGTTCAGAATTAGGTTTACACTTTTGATACATAGATAAAAATCTATATGAGGTCATTTTCTGCCTGAGCATGGCTCAAAGTAGAAAATATAAACATCTTTTCTCTTTGCAAAAATGTAAACCTAATTGTCCGCCTAAAATGAACCACCCCGAAATTTGGCATTGATTTCTGTTGTGACATACATTCTTGTCTCCTTTTTCTAGGGATTTTCCTATTTTCTTGAAGACAAGTTTACATAATTTATGTTTGATCTACATATGCATTCCGTTTGTCTTTCGTTTGTCTTTGCAATTTATTTTGTGAATTTACTTTTCGGATTGGCACTAAGGTGAGCTGATCGATCCAACCGGCAGCCAATAAAATCGCCAAGGGCATCCCTTCCACAAAACGACAAATCTCCCCAATCAACTGTGTATGCTCTTCCATTATCGCAAAATCAGGCTGAATACGTTGGGCAGTTCTGTAAAAAAGCTGGACCGCATCGTCATCAGGGTTGATGGCTGAGATATCTTCAGACAAAGCCAATCCCTTCAAAGGAAACACCGTTTCAGCTCGCAGCTTGAGACGCTCCCGTGAGGTCACAATCACCTTGAGGTTTGGAGCCGCCTGTAAAAAGTCGCTGATCAAACCTACGCTATCCAATAGCTGTTCCATATTATCTAAAATCAGCAGCAAGGATTTTGTGCGAAAGAAATCCTGGAGCTGCTGTTCGGGCGAGCGACTATCGTTCTGAAGCGGGTAATCAACAACCTCAGCAATTGCCGGGATGATCTGTTCGGTTTGCTGAACGGCTGCCAGCGACACGAAAAAGACACCGTTGGCGAATCGGTTGCGCGACAGTCTGCCAACCTCAACGGAAAAATGACTTTTCCCAATCCCACCCGGACCGAAAACGGTAATCAGGCGGAGCTTTACGTTGGTTAGCAGATCGGTTAGGTTCTTGAGTTCACGTTTTCGGCCGACAAAGGGTGTGGTTGGTGCGGGTAAGTTGTGAGATGGGAATGGTGTACGGATGTCCGTGATATCAACAGTTGCTGAAGGTATGTGCCCACCCAGAAACATTTTGTCCCGTCCCTGTTCTGAGCGGCGCGGGACAAAACTTTCCTGGGGAATGATAGTCTCCGAACTGACGACACCTGTCTTGATTTGCTCATACAGGATCTGGGTTGCTTCACTGACTTCAACACCCAAGCCATTCCGTAAAGCTTGTTGACAAGCATCAAATTGCTCCAGTGCTTTGCTCCGCTGTCCTGAAAATGTCAATAAACGCATCAAGGCTTGGTGCCCTTCCTCCAGCCACGGTTCCAAGTCCACCAACCGATAGGCGTGTGCAATCGCCAAGGGATAGGCTTGCTCTGTTTCATAATGATCAATCAGCGTCTGCAGGCTTTCTAGTATAGTACGTCGAAACTGCTCTCGTTTGAGCGTTAGCCATTCTTCAAACGGAGCGCTATCTGCCAATGAAAATCCGGTTAAGAATGGGCCTTGATAGGCGGCAACCTGGGCTTCAAGTGCAGAAATTATTGGTTCTGATGCCTGATCAAGAAATGGCGCAACATCTAACGTATGGTCACTTTGGCGATTAAATTGAAGTTCGCTACGGGTAATGCTCAGGAAGGGAGGATCTGCCCGCGAATCGTTGATCGCTTTGCGCAAGTTTGCTAAAGCACGCCGCAAATTTGTTCGGGCGGATTGCTCTGAAAAATCAGACCAAAATAATCCGGCTAGTTTTTCACGCGGATGAGCTTGTTGCGCTTCAACCACTAGATAGATGAGTAACCCTCTAACCTTATCCGATTCAAAGGCCGTGATAGGCTGATCATCTAATGAAGCTCGAAATGAATTGAACAGACGAAGGGAAAGATGTGGCATAGCCGTACCCTGTAGCCTTTTCGAGTCAACATGAAAGCGATACGGTACTTCATTGAATTCATCAAGATTTGAGGATATTATAACAGAAAAACTGGGCTAATGATACCCAGTTTCATAACAGATCTCGTCACTGGTTTGACAAGACGAGCGGCGACAAGGAATATCTTGACGTTGGAGGAATTCTTCCTTCATACGTTGAACGTCATCAAAATAATCTTGAGCCACGTTGACGATCTCAGAAACATCATGGCTGTTGCGTAACCGTTGCAAAGTAACATGATGGGATTGTTGTGGCCAGGTGTTTTTGGAATCGAGGGCGATTCAAATACGAACCTCACCCAATCGCGGCAAATCCCTGGCGTGCCAACCCCTGTGAATCGAACTTCGCTCGGGCGGTGCGGACGAGACGTTCAGCCAAGTCGTCTTGATCGACGCTGGTCAGTTGCCGTGCTTTTTCCACCCAGTCGGCCCGAATTCCTGCAATGCCTTGATAGGCCCCCGCAATCGCCCCGCCCATGGTGGCAATGGTGTCTGCATCACGTCCAAAGTTGGCCCCATAGGTGACCATCTTTTCTACGTCACCCCCGGCGAGGCGGAAAAGAGCCAAGGTAATCGGGATCGTCTCCCGCGAATCGCAGGCAATCGACCGGAAGAAGTCCGCTTCACGCTCGTACATGGTTTGGCGGAACGTCTTGTAATCCTCGGCTTCATTGGCAACCGCCATCACGTCCTGAATCAGGCCCAGCATCTCCTGGCCGCTTACCGGAACGATGGCGTTCACGGCTGCATCTAGAATCGAATCAACCGTCGCCGCGGGAAGAAATGCCGCTGCCGTCGCCGCGGCCATCGCGGCGGCACCATCTTGACAAAATGATACGTCGTGGACGTGAATGAGACTGGCTAGATTGTAGGTTTGCTCGGCTGCTTGCCGCGGATTTCCAGCATTGACGATCCCGACCGGTGAGATACACATGGCCGAACTGGAACTGGGCATATTCCCGAGGGCCGCCATTCTGGGAATGCTATGACGACGCAATTTAACCGCAGTATGGAGCACTGACTGAAAAAATTTTCCGACTTTGTCGCCAAAGATATCATCCCACTGGTCTAGCCAGACCTGCGCCCAATCGTCATAGGTGGCGTAGCCCTCGGTGCGGATGAGAGCCTCAGCCAGGAGGTATTTCATGACGGTGTCATCGGTACCATCGCAATCAAAATCCGCTACCCAGCCGAATTTTTCTTCAATCTTAGGGTAAGGTACGCCTTCCGTAGGCGTGCCAATGGCGTCTCCGATTAAGCCGCCCATTAATGAGCCGACTGTCTTTTGGAAAAATAGGGTTGATTGTAGTGCTTGTGTCATAGGACGATTTTGCTCCGGTCATTATGGAATGAGCATTAAATAAGTTGTGCATGTCATTCTCGAGTGAAACGAAGAATCTATGCACAAGTCATTTAATTTCCGATTCCTATAGAGTAGAGAATTTTCAACAAATTCGTGTTCCAGCGTTATTTTTCGAGCGCGAATTTCAGGTAGTCGCTACGGTGTTCCGTGTGTGTACCATCGGCGTGTACTTCTTCCCCAAGATAAAAGCTAAACTCAGCAGTCTTGGCTTGCTGCTCATATAGACTATGCCATAGCGTTCGTGAATGCTCAGGAGATGGTATATCCTCTCCAGTCTCCATCTTCTGTTTCATTGCCATGTTAAATACGTTGACGCTTGCACTGTGTGCTTTGAGGTCGCTTGGTGTGAAGAATCCTTCGTGCTTCGCGATTCGCTCGATAAGAGTCTGGTAGCGTAAACAAACGCCGTCTTTTGCGATTTGTGTATCATCGGGTACATTATCCGACGTCAGATTTCTATGCAGTTGGAAGTTCGTTACTGCCTGCGGCTGCCCAGTGCCATCAATAATGTGCTGTCTGTTGCGCCACGTCGAATTTTCGTAGACGAATGAGTTGCCATTCTGGTCAGCAACAATGTAGTGGCACGGTATGAAAGCGTAGTATTGTTTGCTGATCAACAAGGCTTGCTTTGCTTCATCGACTGTTGCACACGTATCGAGCAGATAGCGCATCAACTGCAACTCGTGCAAACCGATGGCGTTCTGGCGACCGACATGTGCTTCCAGATTAGAACCTAATTCTTCATTTGCTTGACCATCTTCCATAATGGAGACAACCAAACCTGCACTATTGATGCCATCAAGCGTACCAGAAAGCATATCAAAACCATGTATCGCCAGTGATGCATACCCTCCATCTTCTGGATGCCATTCCATGATGTATAGCTCACTCATGACTCGTGGCATCTGCTTCTTGATTTCAGGTGGCACCGGCATCGGTACGACGTCAGCCATTGTTCCGGCTGAAAAATCATAGTTTCGACTCAAATAACCGGAACCATTCGCCATTGTAGTTGGAGGGTAATAGACAACCGAACAGCCTATTCTTGGCAAAGGACCAGCCAGCCTTCGGCCGAGAACACTAAAGTCATACCCGTTGTCGTTTGGGTCAAGGTCGAGAACGGATGCAACCCCACGCATACACTCCCAGAAAATCGGATGGTTACGTTGAAGGTAAGTACGCCGCGCCTGGGAATAAATGGGCTCAGCCTCACGTTTTGCGGAAGACACACCATAACGCTCAATCGCCAACTCAGTCAGTTTTTGACCAATCTCGAAATTCGTCCCGCGCATCGTTAGGTGGTAGACAGTTGCAAAACTATCCGAGCCATCAAAATAGATCTGTTCATGAAAATCCATAAATGCTCCTTGGCAAACATATCGAAAGACGCCACATTTACAGAACAGGCACCAACTAATTAATTCAACAAAAATTTTCTTCTTATCCAGAAATGCGGAAATTTTCCAGTCAAGGCTACTGAATCAACCTTTCAGACCGCCCTGGGTTAGGCCCTCAATAAAGCGGCGTTGTAGTAGGAGGAAGAGGATCATGATTGGGAGGATCATGATAACGGCCGCGGCATTGGTCAAACCCCAGTTACGGGAGTAACGGTCTTGAAACGCGAACAAGCCCGTGGAGACTGGCTTCATATCCGGGTCGGGAAGGAAGGTAACGGCAAAAAGGAACTCATTCCACGACCACAAGCCGACGACAAGCGCCACAGTTAGGAAACCGGGCCAGGTCAGGGGCATGATGACATGGCGAAATACATGGAAATTGGTGGCACCATCAAGGCGCGCCGCCTCGACATATTCTTCGGGGATAGAGAGCATGTAGGCGCGCAACAGATAGGTCGAGAAGGGCGAGAAGAGTGCAACATAAATGATAATCACGCCCAAATAGGTGTTGTACAAGCCGAGATCACGCCACCGGATAAAGAGCGGCACAATGAATAACTGGGCCGGTACGCTTGTCCCCACCAGGAAGTAGAAGGTCAACAGATCGGCCCCCCGCAGATTCAAGCGCGCGAGGGCGAATGCGCCTAACCCCGACAACACGACAACTCCAATGATTGCACCGCCCGTTAGAATCAGGCTGTTTTGGAATGTGGTGCTATAGCGCGCTGCTTCCCAGGCATCGCTGAAGTTCTGGAACAGAGGGTTTCTGGGAAAACCGAGGGGGTTGACGCTAATTTCAGCTGAGGACTTTATTGAATTCATGAACAGGATGAGAATCGGCGCAAAAGCGATAAAGGTCAAGATCAGCAGAACGACATGATTGGGTATGGTTGAAATGATACGTTTATTCCGGTTCATCTTTAAATCTCCCAGCCGCGACGGCGCAGGTAGTAGAAGATACAGAGCGGCACCGAGACCCAAAAGGCCAGGACAACGCCGATGGCGGCACCATATCCAACTTCGAAGCTCTCAAATGCTTTACCATACAAATGGGTGGCCATCACTTCGGATGCATGGGCTGGCCCGCCGCCGGTCAGGATATAGACATGGTCAAAGACAAGGGTAGAGCCGATGAAGATGATCAACAAAGTGAAGATGAGGGTCGGCCGAATAAGCGGCAAAGTGACATACCAGAACTGCTGCCAACGGGTGGCACCATCTAAGTATCCTACCTCGTATAATTCCGTGTCTACTTGCCCCATTGCGGCCAAATAGATGACCACCAAAAAACCCCACCAGTGCCAACTATCGACAAACATGACCCCAAATATAGCGGTCTCTCGTCGTCCAAATACAGCGAAGTCTAGAAATGTTATGCCAACCTCCGCCAGTGACGCGCCGATGCCAAATTTGGGATGTAGGAGGTAGCGCCAGATCTGGGCATTGATGACTGTGGCTAAGATATAAGGGATGAAGAATAGCAGTCGATAGACCATCTGGCCACGGGTGACGCCCGAAAGCAGATAAGCCCCCAGCAGCCCGACAGCAATTGGTACAATCAGAAAATAGCCGGTATAGAGCAAATTGTTCTGGAAGGCAATTAAGAGAACCTTATCATCTAGCAATGCCCGAAAATTAGCCAGGCCGACGAATGTTGATTCGCCAATCCCGTTCCACTCTGTGAGCGAATAGAGAAGACCCGATATGGATGGGATAATAATGACGACCAGGTTGACGATGAGAAGTGGGGCAATAAACGCCCAACGCCCCAAGGTTCGCATCATATGTGTGAAAGAAGAGCTACGCTTACTTGACGTTTGGCTAGGGGAACGGCTCGCTACTGGCTGCGAATCGACCATGGGAGTCACCTTGATCAGATCAACTAGGAATCTTCGTATAGGAAAATCCGTACAAATGAGTCAAATTTTGTAGATAGTAGATGGTGGATAGTGGCTACACGGGATACTACCCACCATCCACTATGACACAACCGCTACGGAATCGGAATCGTTTCGTTGTTGGCGCGTAGTTCTTCCCACATATCTTGATGCGCCTGGAGGTATTCTTCAAGCGAGTATAGACCTTCCCAAACGCCTTCGATTTCTTGACGTAGGTGGTTATTGGCAGATGCTGGCCAGAAGGTGTAGTTGGTGTAACCATAACGCCCTGCGGTCGTTACTTCTGCAAAGTCGGCATGAAAGCGGCCAACGCGGGGGTCGATATCTTCCGGCAAGTCGTCCAGCGAAAGGCGGACCGGTACAATCTGGGAGTAGTTGTCCGCTGCGGCGAGTGTCACAACACGAGCCGGGTCGCTGATGAGAAAGTCAAAAAAGAGAGCAGCTTCCTCGATCCCCTCGGAGGCCGAGTTAATGGCCAGGCTCGAACCAATGCCGAGCGTGTAATTGTACTCCTGCCCTTCAATCATGCTGGGTACCGGGAACCAATCCCATTCGTCATCAACCTCGGCAAAGAACTCGCCCACACTGCCAAAGCCCCACGTTCCAACCATGACCATGGCTGCCTCGCGGTTGGCCAGTTCACCGTAGAAATCGGCCGATTCATACTGATAGTAGTTTTCCAAACCACCACTCCACCAGCTATTATCAACGATGTGCCGGTTGAACAGCTCGATGGCGTTGACCATTTCAGGAGAAGTCCAAGCTTTTTCACCCTCAAGCATTGCTTTCAGATCTGCTAACTTCATGGCGTTGTTGATATAGCCCGTCATCAGGTGCCCGTTGTTCCAGAAAGCATCCTTATTCCCATAGGCAAAGGGGTGAATGCCCTCTGCTTCAATCGTACCAGCCAGGGTTTCCAACTCGACCAGACTTGTTGGCTGTTCCCAGTTCATCTCATCAAATAACGTTTTGTTGTAGAGGATGACAATGCTCTCATAGCTCAGTGGAATCGAGTAGAGTTTGTCATCAACCCGACCGGCTTCAAATGCCCAAGTTTGTAGCTTATCTTCCCAGCCCCACTGTTCGGCAAAGGTATCCAATACTGCCATGTGACCGGCTTCAATATAGGGCGCGTTCCAACCAGGGCTAAATGTGGTCAGGATGTCGGGAGCTTCACCGCCCAATATGGCCGTACGCAGGACATCCTGAATGTTTTCCTGAATCTGCGCTTCAATCTTGATGCCAGGATTCGCCTCTTCAAATGCGTCGATCAGATGTTCCTGCCACCAGTCCTGAGGCGTCCCAGTCTCTAGCCACCACGTGATGGTCACGACCTCATCTTCGGCCATCGCGGCTTCTTCTTGTGGTGCTTCAGCAGGTGCAGATGCCGATTCACAGCCCGTTAATACAATTGCAAAAACGACGATAACTGACAACAGTAATTTTGAGTACCTCATGATAGTCCCTCCGTTTGGCGTATTATGAATAAGACTTACGCAGAGTCCTCTCGTACGGGCATGATATATCATGCCCGTACGAGAGAGCACACCTTATTGTGCGTAAGTCCTGATGAATTAAGAGCTAAGATTTGACATTCGTTTGTATTTTGGAGCGCCTCCTTTCATTCACGAATCTCTAACCTATACTCAGTAGACCGCAGTGGAGAAGGCGTTCTCTATTACACGCAGTAGACATAATCCTGCACTTCTCAGTCAAAACAGACTCGAGCGTGCCAAATGGCCCGAGATTCTCTACTGCGTCTTTTTTCGCCATTTGAACGCTCTACCTCTGAGAAATCCTACTGCGTGTAATCTCGAATGCTCACTCCGCGTTGCGGCCTACTGATACTAGGGTTGGGCATAGATGAGAATAACCGATTCAACTCCAGCATCAACGATTTCCACATGTGGTCGATTGTAGAGGCCACATGAAAATAGGCAATCCCTCAAAACTCGCACATAGGGTAGAGCCAAGCGGAACGCGCAGCTCGAGATGTACACACGACTTTTGTAGTATTGCCTCTTATCTTATATTCCCAACGTTAATGGACTGATCTGGGAAGTTAATTATTGCATACGTCCGGCGTTTTATCAAATGTCTTAAATAATTCCTAACACGTCCACTGCCTCACCCGTTCGCGCTTTATTCACCATTCGAGGTTGATTGCCTTTTAGGCGCGGGCAGCACTGGAAGGGGTTGGCGCATCTTCTCGAATGATCTCTGCAGCTTTGAGATCTGCCCACAGCGCGGCGGGAATCTCCTCACGAAAATAGCCCAAATTCTTCGCCACTTGACGCGGATGCAGCGCGCCAGGAATGACGCTGGCCATACAGGGGTGGGTCACGGAAAACTGAATGGCTGCCGCGGCCAGGGATACGTTGTGGCGCCGGCAAACTTGCTCAATCTGCGAGACCTTTTCCAGAATCCCGGTAGGGGCATCCTCGTACACATATTTCGCCCCTTCGACCGGGCCAGTGACCAGGATCCCTGAGTTGAACACAGATGCCAGGATGATCCCGACATTGCGCGCCTGGCATAGGGGCAGCGCTTCGTCCAGAGCTTCCTGCTCCAGCAGCGTGTACTGCCGCGCCAGGATGAAAAAGTCAAGATCGAATCGTTCCAAAAAATAGGGGATTACCTCCAACTCATTGGCTCCAGCACCAACCGCACGGACCTCTCCCGTCGAACGCAACTCTTCAACGGCCCGCCAGCCGCTGTTCGAGAATTGGTCTCGGTAGGTCTGCAACTGCTCGCCGTGGTGACCCAACTCCAGGTCGTGAATCACCAATAGATCGATGCTGTTGAGCCGCAGCCTTTGCAGGCTGTCTTCATAAGAGCGCATGATGCCATCGTACGTATAGTCGACGTCAAAATCAAAGGGCAGTCCGCCACGGAAGAATGGCGCTTTGAAAGTGGCTCTGTCAGCAGGAGCTTTGAGAATGCGGCCCACCTTGGTGGAAAGGACGAACTCATGCCTCGGTTGTTGGGACAGAAAGCTACCCACCCGATGTTCGCTGAGGCCATGCCCATAAAACGGTGCAGTGTCGAAGTAGCGGACGCCATTGGCCCAGGCCGCCTGCAGGGTTGCCTGCGCTTGCTCCTCGCTCACCAGCTCAAAGATCTCCCCCAGCGAGGCCGCTCCAAACCCAAATTGTGTCAACTCGACATCCGTGCGGCCGAGTTTTTTCTTCTCAGTGGGATTCATCATTCCTCTCAACTTTGATTGAGTTTGTATCGCTTCTCGCCAGCCGTAATCGATAGGGCCAGCGTGTTGGCCGACGGCGGCAGTGGACAAGTCCCGTACGCGGTGTAGGCGCAGTACGGATTGGTGGCCCGATTGAAGTCGAGGACAACCTCTCCGTTCTCAGGCAGATCGGTATAGAGAAAGCGGCCTGCACCATAGGTTTCG
>JAHBNG010000104.1 GCA_019217005.1 Chloroflexi bacterium TSY | reverse complement strand
TTGCCAACGGTGAGCCGATACCTCGGTCAGTCCTGGCTGACTTGCTCTGGCCCAAGGTAGAGGATCTAAAGGCGCGTCGCTATTTGAGTAAACATCTTGTTCAGTTACGGAAGTACTTTGAATCTTTCCTGCTCATTACGCCCAAGTCCCTTACATTTTCTGCAGAGGCAGTTACTGTCGATCTTCATCAAGTTAAGGCCCATCTTCAACAGGCAAAGAAAGCGTCAGACGACACAGCCTAGTATCGACAGGCGGTCGAACTCTATGATGGACCTTTTTTGGCAAACTTCTATGTACTCAACGTCTCTACCTTTGATCTCTGGGTGAATAGTACCCGTGAAGAAATCGAGGGCGAGATTGTTGCTGCGCTGCTCTATCTGGCTCAGGCTGCGGCAAATGCTGGCGATAATCGCCAGGCTCACGCCGATCTAGATCGACTGCTCACCATCACGCCCTGGCACGAAGAGGCCCACCGACTCAAGATGTTGTTGTTGGCACATCAAGCCCTGTATGGAGAGGCGATTGGCCAGTATCAACTCTGCCGGGCGCAATTAGCAAAAGAGTTGGGCAGTGCGCCTGATGCAGAGATAGAGACCCTTTTGCAGCGCATCAAAGCTGGGGAGATCGAGATAATCTCTGGTGCTAGCACACATTCAACATCTAGCGTACATATCGATGAGGCTGCGGTGGATCGGAGAGAGGACGCACCCTCAGAGAGGGTCCACATCCAAGAAGCCATCGCTCAAGATGGGGTCGCCACAGCAAGACCTGCAAAATACTACCAGGCACCCGTTCCGCTCATGCCTCTGCTGGGGCGCGCAGAATTGCTCCAATCTGGGAAGCGCTATCTCCTGCGCAAAGATTGTCGGCTGCTCACGCTGCTGGGCATCGGCGGGGTTGGCAAGAGCCATCTGGCTTTGACATTAGCACAGCAGGTGGCTGGAGACTATGCGCATGGCGTTTGTAGGGTCTCGCTGGCGGAGGTAAAACCAGAATCTGTCGTGGTGCAGACGGAAGCTACCTGCGAGAATGCGACGGCACCTGATGACGAACCGAATCAGGTAACGGGCCAAATAGCCGCACAGGTCGCTAAGGCCGCCAGCCGAGCTTTGGCCGAGGCGATTGCCAATGCCCTGGGGTTGACCCAGTCTACGGGCCAGTCGTTGACAGATTGCGTCTTCTGCTATCTCCAGATGCATCGTGTGCTCTTGATTTTGGATAACTTGAACATCTGATGGCTGCCGCAACCTGGCTCACCGAACTGCTACAGACGGCCCCAGAACTGACGGTGCTGGTTACTTCACGCGTGCGGCTCAACTTGATGGCCGAAGTGGCGCTGACCGTTCCGCCCTTGCCAGTGCCAGACGAAGCGGTTTTAGTCGAAAGCCTGTTGGATGGGTTGGACGGGCTGGCCGATTGGCAGTATGGTGAAGAGAAGGTGGCGGACGTGAATATGAAGGAGGATATCCAACGAATTGAGTCCTTGCCTCGAACAGAGATTGGTGCCAGTGAGAATTTAACAGCTCTCGAATCAATGCGTATTTTGACACGTTCAGTCTCAGTAGATCCAAATTTGGCGTTTTTGGCGATTTTCAGTCGAGATTGCAGGGATTTTGGAGTCATTTATTCAGATTTCGGTTACAGAAAACAACCTATTTCATATCTGAAAATCGCCCAAATCTAGGGGTGGTTCATTTTAGCTGGATAGATAGGTTTACACTTTTAGAAACAGAAAGAACGTTTATATTCTCTGATTTCGCCGGTTCTCAGAGAGAAAACGGTCTCATATAGATTTTTGTCTATATATCAAAAGTGTAAACCTAATTTTGAACCACCCCCAAATCTAACGCAAAAACTAGATATCGACCGGCAAATTTGTATTTATGTCAACTGTTTAGCCAGAATTCTCTCTCAAAACCTGAAATTTGGATCTACTGAGTCTCTAAGTCAATGCCGCCAAATCAGCCCCAAATGCAATCGTATGCCGCTCTGCAGCTCTTGATGGATCGTGTCCAGAGATATCGGCCAGATTTTGTAGTGACATCTGAAAACCTGCCGCGTCTTGTCCGGATCTGTCGCTTCGTCGAGGGGTTGCCGCTAGCCATTGAAATGGCCGCAACTTGGGTTACTCATCTAGCGCCAGCAGAAATAGCAGCGAACCTTGAAGCCGATCTTTCTTTGTTACAACTTGCTGCACGGGATCTGCCGCCGCGCCAACATTCAATCGCCGCAACGCTCGATTATTCATGGACATTTCTAACGACGGAAGAAGCGCAGCAGGCGCTCGACCTGCCCCTCTTTGTGGGTATCGTGAGTCGTCATGCGCTGCAGGCAATTCTGGGTCTTGAGCTACCTACGTTGCAAAGCTTAGTTGATAAATCCATATTGAGCGCAATTGATGCTGGACGATACCAACTACATAGCGTGATCCGTACATTTATCGTGCAGAAACGCGCCGCGCTATCAGCCGAAGAGAGGATGGGACAGGTAGAGACCAAGCGGCGCTACTGTCAATATTATCTGACCCTTCTTGTCGATCAAGCCTCCCGACTAAATCGGGCCGATGCCGGTGAAGCCTTATCCCTTTTGCGAGGTTCGTTGCCTAACATCCGCCAAGCCTGGCACGAAGCGTTCACCATTGCGCCGGAGCTGATTCAGGAGAAGACCATCGATGCGTTGATCGCCTTCTATATGCGTATCGGCTTCAGTGATGACGCCATCGCCTGTTGCCAAAGCATCCTTGACCATTCAACGGTAGATGCAACGGACGATGCCCTATCTCTAACCGACCAGCGAACCAGCCGTCGTAGCGCGCTAGAGCCAAATCTTGCCGCCACGGCAGAAGTTAATTTGGCGGAAATCTATCTCAAGCTTGCCTGCTATCCAGACGCCCTACAACACGCCCGACGGGCCATCGATTTGGCGACATCCGATCAATATCCCCATGGTATAGGTCGGGGAAGCTGTGCGCTGGGCTGTGCGCTGATCTTTAGCTGGAAACATCAAGAGGCCGATACCTGCTTACGCGAAGCCTTGCAGATCGCGATTGACCATAATTCCTTGATGTTGCAGGGGCGCTGCCATGAAAACCTTGCATATCTGTTGTCTGAGCGTGAAGCCTACCAACAGGGATCCCTGCATAGTCAGCGGGCTTATGTTTGTTATGCCGATGAGGAGGATCTCCCAGGCATGGCTGCTGCCACCGCTCAAAATGCAGGCATTGCAATGAATCAGGGCAAGGTGGATGAAGCAATTGATTCACTTATTCAAGCGCGAGACCATCAACAGTAGGTCAATGATGAGATGGGAGAAGCCAACACGCTCAATATGCTCGGTTCGATTATTTCAAGGAAGTTCCACCCTGCCGAAGCAGTTGAGATCTTTCAAGAGGGCGAGGAGATTGCCATACGAGCAGCGAGTTATCGCTCTCTTACGATGATTTGGACAAATTTAGGCTGGGCATATGTCCAGCTAGGGTTATACGAGCAAGCTGAAGCTTGTCTGGAAAAGGGGTTACACTTGGTCGCGCAAGTTAATGATCCCACTGTCTCTTATGTTACGCTTAGAAACCTAAGTGGCGTTCGAAGGCTGACGGGCCAACCTGACGAAGCGATTGAACTGAGTCAGCAAGCTTTGTCTAAAGCCTGTCAAGCTGTGGATAAACGTGCCATGGCTATGACGCAAGTTGCTTTGGGCTTGGCTTACCTAGACGCGGGGAAATTACCCCAGGCAGAAGAGATCTTCTCTGAGGCGCTCGCTTCCGCGCTGAAGAGTGATCATGCAATCAATAAGATATGCGCCCGAACAGGAGTGGCCGAAGTAGCGTTGGCACAAAACCAAGTGATGCGCGCGTTGGCACAAACAGAGAAGCTTTTGCCTCTACTCGAAGAATCACCAGACCTGTATCTCATTGCAGAACATATGGGGCCTCATTGGACCTGCTACCGTGTGCTCAAAGCCAATGAAGACCCGCGTGCCGACTCGCTGCTTCAACAAACTCATGACCAACTGTTAGGGCGGGCAGCCTCTATCTCTGATCAAGATCTCCACGCATCGTATCTGCACAATGTGGCGGCTCATCAAAGGATTCTGGATGAGTATGCTAAACTCCATATAACTTCTGTGTCGTAAGCCGTCGAATCTTTACGCGTAAAAAAGTATACAAGATTCGTGATTTTCTGTATTCATATTGGCTCAATCGCCCGATATACTATGGGTGTACCCAACGGGTATAGAAGATGAAATCAATCTCTGGCCGCAGAATTACCGAAAACCACTTGGTTGAAGTCAATCGATAGAATCACTGAATGCTGGAGAAAAATGGAGATAGAATATGGATACAACAACAATCACCGCGGGGAAAAACGCCGTTACGTTTAAGAGTTTTGGCGTCAATATTGCTGGTCTACTCTTTGCGCCAGATGATTTTGATCCGGCCCAAAAATACCCGACCATTGTCTTTAACGATCCAGGTTTGTCTGTGAAAGAGATGATGGGTAGCGTGTATGGGGAAAAGATGGCGAAACGAGGATATGTCTACCTCTGCTATGATCGCATGGGCCTTGGTGAAAGCGATGGCCCCAGACATAAACTGAAAGTCGATCAAGCCGTCGAGGTCACCCGAGATGCCATTAGCTATCTCCGTACGCTGCCCTTTGTCGATCGTGATCGCTTGTATGGGGCAGGCTCTTGTGCGGGCAGCATTTCCATGGTCACTGCCGCCTTTACAGACAGGCGACTGGCGGCTGTCGCCACGGTGAGCGCCCTTCTTGAAGTCGCGGGTATGGCCTATAGCCTCATGGATAAGGACACCGTGGTGCAGATGTATAAAGCTGCCAACGAGGCCCGACAGCACGAGTACGAAACTGGTGAAGTTGTGCTGAATGACAATATGCCCTTTCGGGACGAGAGTGAACCATTCCCTGACGGTACCCCTGAAGACGTTATTGAGGGCTATGACTATTACAAAACGGTCCGATGTGGACTGAGCACCGCCAATTACAGCTCGATGGTGAATGTGACCTTCAACGAAGATACCTTTTACAGTGGCTTTGCACGGTACGCTGAGTTCTTCTACACCCCATATTTGGGCATTGTGGGCGAGAAATCTAACAACTATGAATTAACCAATGGCTTCTATCAAAATTGTAGCGAACCCAAAGAGCTCTATGTGATCGAAGATGCCAGTCACGTCGATCTGTATGATGGCGGTGCATATGGTGATAAGTACCTCGATCTCGCTGCAGACAAGATGGACGAATTCTTCAAGCAGTATAACAACAGCTAATTGTCGTTTCAGCTAGACACGACTTTATCTATGGTCAGTCATTGAAAGACTGAAAAGAGACCTAAACTATGTCAACAAAAACAATATGATTTCATCAAAGGGCACGGTATTTGCAACCGCATCAAGAACTACGGCTTCTTCTCCTATGCCACCAATGAAGCCTTACATCTCTCGCCTAAAGAAGAGCAGCTCATCGGCTCGATTATCGACAACATCGAGACCGAATACCACAATAACCAGGATGAGTTCAGCAAAGAGATCATCCTCTCCCAGATAGATGCGTTGCTAAAATATGCCGACCGTTTCTACAAACGACAATTTTTGCACAGGCGGGAGATATCGAGCCAAACTGCCTCACAATTCGAGCAGGCCATTATCACGTACTTCGAGTCAGGACAAGTTGAGATGCATGGTACGCCAAGGGTTGAAGAGATTGCCAAAGAGTTGGACATGTCGCCTCGCTACTTAAGCGACTCTCTGAAGGCAGAAACAGGCAAAACCGTTATTGAACACATTCACCTCTATCTGATAGACGAGGCCAAAAACTTACTCCTCGAGCCACGGAATCCCGTCGCCGACACCGCTTATCAACTAGGCTTCCAAAATCCCCAATATTTTTCCACTTTGTTCAAAAAGAAAGTAGGGCTATCGCCTTCCGCTTATCGGGATCAGTATCTGCTTCATTAACGCTTAAACATCCACTGTTCAATCATTTCTTTCAACCGTTCTGGCTACCACCCAATACCCACAGTGATGGTATCGAAGATCGGTGAGTTAGATGTTCAGATAATGCTTTTCCACACGAAACGGTAGCATTTCAGCTGACCAGCTGAAATGCCATCAACGACAGGAAAATCTTTTTCTGAAAGGCTATAGTAGGCATCAACGTCCATCCCGTCGATATAGATCCAAAACCAGACTGCGCCTGCAGCCAGATCGGCCATTTCAGGGTTGAGATTGAACATCAGCTGCACGTCTCCCCAATGAACTCGGCCGTTTACTAGATTGCCATTCGGTCCCGGCATGCGCATATCTTCGGTAAAGCCCAATACTTCGGTGTAGTAGGTTAATGTTTCTTCTACATCTTTTACTGGAAAAACAGGGATAATCATTGTCTGCTCCTTGCACGTGTAAATTGTTTGGGGTCTCTGCGGCAAAGTGCACAAGTCATGAATTCGTGGCACGTGCTTCGACAAGCGAGCCTGCACGCAACACGTATCACGCAACACGTATCACATTGTCAAGCACACTTTCACGCGAAGAGCCATTATTTGTTTACCGGAAGCGCTTACGGGTTACAGACACTATATACGATGCTGGAGGCGATTGTCGTGTGGCAAAGGGTGTATGTAGGGGTTGATTCTTACAGCAAGTTTGAGGCCCGGGCTAAGGCCACGGCCTCGGTTCGACTACTCGCTTGGAGCTTGCTATTGATATTGCTAACGTGACGTTTTACAGTGCCAAGCGAGAGCGTTAATTGCTGGGCGATATCCCGATTGGACAGTCCCGCCGCGACCAACTCAAGAACTTCTAACTCGCGGTCCGTCAGCGGGTCTAGAGCCGCGTTGATCTTCGCCCCCGCCTCGATTGGGGTATCTAACGCCATTTCAACGCCCAAGCCAGCCAGTAATTGTCTCAGATACATAGGAGACGGGGCAGGCAATGGCCGATGCTCTTGCTGTTGCTTCTTGATCAGTCGCAGCAATAATTGGGTCATCAACGCCCCCTCGTCGACGAAGAGACGGATGTAACCTGCTGGTTCAGCTTGGGTAAGGGCTTTGGTTAATACCTTTAAGGCTGGTGAAGATTGGCCCTGAACATGATAAGCGAAGGCTTGGAGGATCAGAACCTCCAAGGCGCTGCTCAAACACCCTGTCGATTCGGCTACTTGGTGAACCTTGGCCAGGGTGGTCATGATGGTGCGATAGTTGGCTTCGTTCAACTTACGGTGGGCCAGACGGACTCGGATGAGGGCAATTTTGATCGGCTCGATCAATTTTTCATGCGCATCGACATCGACATTCCGTTCCTCAATTTCTTTTGCCCACCGTAGGGCCAAGGAAGTTTCACCTTGAGCCAACCAAAGCCTGGTTTGAAGGACGGTTAGACGAGCCGAAAAATCGGGAAAAGGCGCAATTCTGGCTTGTTCTCTAGCTTGCTCTAGCCGGTTTTGGGCCGCTTCAAAATCATTCTGTGCTTGATATACTTGGGCTAGAGTCAGGTAACAACTCGTTAGAATATCGGGAATGCCATTTGGTTCCCACTGCTGACCCAATTCTATGGCTTTTAGCAGGAACTGGGTCGCTTCCTCAAGTTTATTCCATTCGTAGGATAGTTCACCTAATCCCAGATAAGCCAGCCCACCCATAGCCGCTAAATGACCATTCAGGTTGGTTGTCAAATCGATGGCTTCTTGATATGTCTTGGCCGCTTGTTTGAGCTGACCCCGGGCTGTCTGTACTTGGCCTCGTTTACCGATGGCTAGCAGGGTATTCTGAACATTGCCAATTGCTGCACTGAACCGGCATGCGTCAGCGAGAACCTGATCAGCCGCAAATAGGTTGCCACTGCGCTGATGAGCCAGCCCCAAACTGGTTGCAGCTGTCGCCCGCCACTTTAAGTTGTCCTCAGGTAGATAGTGCAGTGCCTGTTGAGAGAAGGTGATAGCTTGCTCAACACGATTGGTTAGACTGGCGATTGCGGCTCGAATGGCCGCCAAGATACCCAAAAGTGTCTCATCTGCTGGGTTTGATTTGGTGGTTAAAGTCTCTTCGGCAGCCTGAAGATAGGGTTTTGGTGCCTCGAATTCTCCGGTGATCAATAAAGCCCAGCTATATTCAAGGCAGAGGCGAGGTCGCATTTGAATGACTTGCTCAGGCAGCTCTTTCAACCAGCGGAGTAAGGTGGACAGTTGACCATTGGCTGATAAGGTTGGCGCAACCTGCTCGACCAGTCTTGCCGTACGCACCCAATCATCGGCTTTGAAAGCATGGTGTATGGCTTCTAAAAAGAAGTCGTTTTCTTCATACCACAGCGAAGCGCGCTCATTGAGCTTTATGATTTCCGTCTGACCGAACCTGCGCTGAAGATAGTGGCCTAAAAAATCGGCAAAAAGATGGTGGTAGCGATACCAACACCGTTCATCATCCAGAGGAATGATGAAAAGATTCGCCCGTTCCAAGCTGATTAACATGGCATGGCTATCGCTCTGGCCGGTGACGGCGTCACATAAGTTGCTATTGAGCCGATTAAGGATAGCCGTTTGAGCTAGAAACGATTGGACAGGCTCAGGCTGCCTGGGCAACACTTCTTCGGCCAGATAGTCAGCAATATCACGGTGGCGGCCGCTGAGTGCAGCAGACCAAGTATCCTGTTCACGTTCACGCAGAGACAGGGCAAATAGTTGTAAGCCAGCCACCCAGCCTTCAGTACGGGTTTCCAGAGCCGCAATATTTTCCGCAGATAGATTCAGATGCATACCTTGATTGAGAAAAGCTTCGGCTTCGGCCAATGTAAATCGTAAATCAGTTGCCTTCAATTCGGTCAATTGACCCTGAGCCCGCAGCCGAGACAAGGGCCAAGGCGGGTCGGCACGAGTCGTAACGATGAAATGCATTTGGGGCGGAAGGTAGTTGAGTAGGGATGTCAGCGCATGGTGAATGGATTGGGCATCGATCAGATGGTAATCATCAAGCACAACCATAATTTTTCGCGTGGACGTGGCGACAACGTCATTGATGAGTTTGGTTATCAACGACTGAAGAGGTAGCGGTTGGGCAGCTTCCAGTAAACTCGGCATGTCTCGACCAATTTCTGGCTCAATTTGTTGCAGAGCAGCAATCAAGTAGCTCAAGAAACGGATGGGGTCATTGTCGTCTTCGTCCAGAGAAAGCCAGGCAACTGGCATGTCAATCTGCCGGAGCCAATCGCTGACCAGCGTTGTTTTGCCAAATCCAGCCGGCGCAGAGATGAGGGTCAGTTTACGATGAATGCCATTATTGAGCTTCTCAATCAGGCGGGGGCGCTGTATCAGATCGGGGCGAGGCGGAGGCGCGTAGAGTTTGGTTTGCAGAATCGGATTGGGCATTATGGCTTCCCATAATCAGAGACGAACTATCTTAGGGCTTTTCCAAGAAATAAAGTCACCAATTCGGATGGAAAAGCCCAAGCCATTCCAGGGATTAGAGCCTGTCTCAATGGGGTATCTTTTTTCTGGAATGGCCTAGGACTGCGCATTTGTCTCTGATTATAGGCTATCACGTCTCAGGATTCAAGACTGAGCGGAGTGATTCAATGGGTGTTCACAGCAAGAGTATTACAATAGAGCGAGCTGGCGTGCGCACTTAATAGCTTGGGTACGGCTATGCACCCCCAATTTCCCGTAGATGTTGGAGAGATGTCGCTTGACTGTGCTGACTGCTATGACCAACCGCTCGGCAATCTCGCGATTCGATAGGCCTGCGCTGATGAGCCGCAAGATTTCAGATTCACGCTCGCTCAATGACTCAGTCCATCGTTGGTGGTGAAGCTCGGATAAAGTGTCTCCTTGCTTTGTGCTGGCTTCAGATCGGCTTGTTCTATGTTCATCGTAAATTGCGGATACTATCTCCAAACATGCCACGCCCAGCATTTGTGGGATTGTATCTTGCCGAATGTCTGTGAGCCTCTCTTGTTCGACGATGAGGAGAAGGCATATGGCGATTGGTTTATCCGGTGCTGTGTGACGGTTGGCTTTGACCATTTGCCCAAGTCTGGCGTGTTTCCGTTGCGTCAAAATCCCCGCCTCGACGCTAGATGTTCGGAAAGATTGTGTTGTCATCGTGTACATATGATTCCTCTTTCATTTCGGCTACACCGCATTCTTGTGGTTGTATAAGTACATAGACAATGGCCCAAAGAGCGCGATGAGGATCATACATGCAATCACGGCATATGTAATGTCTGTCGTCGCAACAGTCCCTTGCATCAGCCCACGTATTGCCGTCGCTACGAGGGTGACTGGATTCATGCCAACGAATGCCTGCAGAAACTCTGGCATGGTTGCTGGGTCGACAAAGACGTTGCTCAGAAACGTCAACGGGAATGTGGTCCACCCACTGATCATGGATAACGTTTGCGTATCATCCACCCATAAGCCCAGCGCAGTCCAAATCCACGAGAAGCTAAACACGTAAAGGAGCAACAGACCTACTGCCAACAGGACACCACTTACGCCAGCTTCGGGCCGAAAGCCCAGTATCAAGCCGTCGACGCATGCCACCAGAGTAGTGCTTGACCTGTCGTTCGCCTGCTTCCGTCAGCTCAAACGTTGCCAGCATGTCCGCCGCTTTCCCTCTGGCATCCGCCCAACTGTAACCGTGCAGCCGCGCAATGAGCATCAGGTTTTCGACCCCGTTCAACTCATCATCCAACGAGGCAAATTGTCCCGTCAGGCTCACGCACCGACGTACCGCATCTGCTTCCTGCGCCACGTCATGGCCAAAGACCTTTACTGTACCCGAATCATAGCGGAGCAGGGTCGACAGAATACGCACCGTCGTCGTCTTCCCTGCACCATTAGGCCCGAGCAGCGCAAGCAAACTGCCGCGCGCGACCTGCAGGTTAATACCCTTCAAAACAGCGACCTTACCATAGGATTTGTGTAGATTGGTCACTTCAATTGCATTCATATGGTTGCTCCATTCAATTCCATCAGGACGTACGCACACCTTGGTTTCGATATGCTCAAAAAGCCAGCTACTCAGCCAGCGGCGTACGTCCTATCTATAACAGATTGCCCATCCGCTTCTTCTTCTGCCCTGTCTCCTGCTGACACGTTGATGACGACGTTGCCCTTTTTGCGTCCTGTTTCCACATACCTGTGGGCCTCAGCCGTCTGGGCCAAGGGATAACGCCGATCAATCACTGCCTGTATCTTTCCCGCTTCAATCAGCTCTTTGAGGACAAGTAAATCTTGCCTGAGCGCACTTGCCGAACGCACATACGTTGGCGACATAATGGCCTTTTTGCGGCTGAACATGGACGTCCACAGCATGATCAAAATCGTTGCTGGATTCCCCGCATCCAGATAGATACCGTTGGCTGTAAGCGAGCCTTTGCACTGGGCAAACGAACGCTTGCCGACCGTGTCAAAGATGATGTCATAGGTCTGACCGTTTTGGGTGAAGTCTTCCTTGGTGTAGTCGATGACTGCGTCCGCCCCCAGCGATTTCACCATCTCGACGTTCGTCGTGCTGCTTACCCCCGTGACTTCCGCACCAAAGTGTTTGGCCACCTGTATCGACGCTGTCCCCACAGCCCCGGACGCGCCGTAGATCAACACCTTTTGTCCCGGCTGAATATTGGCTTGGTTGCATAGAAAGTTCAGCGCCGTCAAGCCGCCTTCAACGACCGCCGCGGCTTCCTCGTGCGTCATATTGGTTGGCATTGTGAGCAGTGCACCGTCTTCCGGCATGCACTTGAACTCGGCATAGGCTCCAGGTGTGGTTGCACCCGTCATGCCGAATACGCGATCGCCTTTCTGAAACACGGTGACATCTTTGCCAACCGCGGCGATTTCACCAGCTAACTCGATCCCCAGTATATTGTTTTTCGGCTTGGTCAGCCCCGAAAATAGTCGCGCAAAAGCTGGTTTGCCCGTGCGACCAGCGAGACCTGCGGTGGTCGCGGTTGCTGTGTAAACCTTGATCAACACTTCATTATCTTTTGGTATGGGCTTTGCAATCTCTTGGATCTGTAGAACTTCTGGTGCCCCGTATTTTGTACATATAATCGCTTTCATAATCTTGTCCTTATGGTTGGCTCATATAGGTCTATATTTCCTGCAAAAATCCGGGCGTTATGAACGCGTGGAAACCCCCCCAAAAGAGATTAAACAACACGAATATCCACAAAGCAGCGAGCAGTACTCTCCGGTCTACCGGAATGACTTGTTTATCGATTTTCATTTTTCCCCTTTTGTCGTTGTGTTTCAAAGCTATTACCTTTACTTTCTGGTAAAGGCTTGAGTGACAAAGGGCAAACCGAAAGGGGCGGAAAAAAGAATCCACCCTGAAAAAACGGGATAAAATGTAAAAATAGTGCTCGGCTAGTTTAAGCAGCGGCATTGAGGCGGCGATGAGCGAGAACGCCTTTAGGTAAATGGTGTGAAACCGAGGCCTTTTTCCGAAAGTCAGGGTCGAGTTGGTCGGGAGTTGGAAAAAGAGCACTCGAGAGAACGCGGCGCAGCCTGCCGGGAGTGGCTTGAGGCTCTCGATCCCAGTAGCCAGTCGGTATGGGAGGAAGAGAAGCGGCTAAATGGGAAAGAAGATTGCCAGCCAGCAGCCCCAGTTCAGGTAAGCGGAAGCAAGCCTCATCGGCATGAACAAATTGACGATGTAAGCCAATCATCTGCTTGGAAGCCAAGGGGGGGGATGTTCAACAGGCCAGCGCTCCAGAGAGAAAAGATAAATGGTTTCAGCTTGTAAAGCCATGACGGTCGCCAGAACCAAAGGTGTGTGATAAGCAGGATCCTGAAAGACGTAAATCGAATAGGTGCGGTTGGCTGTATCCACCTTGGTTGTCCTGGGGACGAGATTGTGCCATGCTTGATAGCGAATCAGGCGACCACTATAGACAAATTGACCAAACGAGTCTGGAGTTGTGGCCTCGAGTCGCTTTCCCCTATAGCATCGAGAGAGCGGACGCACAATATCACCATATTCGGGTGGTCTGCCTTTTTCCTTACGTTCGGGTAACTCATTGCGGCGCGCTGTGCAGTTAATCGCTTCCCGAAGGACAAATCGGTCGACGTCGCTTTCTAGCATTTCTCTGATTGTAAACCCGGCATCGACCACCGCCACTTCGTCTGACTCCAGTGATTTCTTGGTCTCTTTCAGCAGCTTTTTCCGAAACTCACTTTCCTTTGTTCCAACCGTGCATCTCATGATTGCCTTGAGCAGTGGCACTCGTTTCCCGCCTATCTCCCCCGAGCTTATCATCACTCCAAAGATGAGCGCGGGCAATGCCCGACGAGCCGTTGAGTTATAGAGTCGGTTCACTTTCCCTTGCAGCTTCGGTCGCCAGAACCCTGTGATATCTATGCTTTTCACTCGGTATCCTTCTAACTTTTTTGCCTCCCATTCCCCTTTCCACTCCACTTCTTCTTGCCACGATGAGAGCAGGCTTGCAATATCCCATGATCCATATCGAAAGCTCCACCAGCTTCTTCGGATCTCCTCATCTTCAAATCCGCTTTCACTCAATCCACTATGGATTGCTCCTCGACTTTTCAGAAACGACCCATTCATCATCGCCCACATCAGACGCATTACATTTACGTTTGTTCCCACCGGCGTTACTTGCAATACATTCATCAGTACTGCTATAGTTATTTCTGGTGCGGTTAGCATTCCTTCCTCCTTTTTGGTTTCGCTACCTTTAGGATGAAACGCTAACCGCTTTTTGTCACATTTCTCACCTCATCTCTTTTCTTTTACCAGAAAGTAAAGATTACAATATTTTGTTTAATTTCGCCTTTTCTCCGATAGATCAGATATTACGGCACTTCATCTGACGAACGTAAGGACCAGAGAGCGTAAAAGTGGCGGCTGGTGACACGAATGTTTGTTTAGGACCTAATCGTTACAGATGAATTTCGTTGACGTGTGCTTAAAACCATGTCTGCCCGACGGGACCGCCGTTTCTGGATGACCCACTCGGCTACGGCAAGGTTGATGATCCAGGCTGTCGCCATCAGAATGGCTCGCGTCAGCTCGCTATGAATCGATGGGAAAAACGCCCAAGGAAGAAGGACAAAAACCTGTGTCCCTGCGCCTACACCCAACGCATAAGCACGAATCATCCACGCACCATGTTGGGCAAAGTTCCGTCGCCAAATAGCAAGTGTTCCTAAGACAATTGAGACAGTCATACCGAGACCAACCACGAGGCGAACCCAATAGAGCGGGCCGATGTCATACCAGGGTAAGGGCGAGAATTGGGTCATCCATAGTCCGGAGAGGGCAGCCACGAGGCCACTAGGGATCAAGATGCGACCTGCACTTCGATGCCAACGACGGTAGCGGCGACGAAAGCCTGGCGCGAACTGGAATGCACCAAGGATCGAATAGATAACCACGCTGATAATGTGGATCACCACTGGCACAGGCGCGGATGCGATACGGTCACTATCTGGTAGGAATTCTGCGCCGCTGCTTAGTTCTACCAAGCGTAGGCTACCTCCCAGCGCGGGAACGAGGCTTAGGAAGATCAGGCCTGCAGGGATGAGCCACTCTGCTGACAAACTGTTTGCCGACGCTGAACTTTTCTTGGACGTTAGTTTTTTCACTTTTGGGGGCTGGCGCAGCTCTGAGGCCCCATATTCTTTTCTGGACATTGCTTGTATATCTTGTATATCCGAATTCATCGTTTATTCCTCGCTAATTCTCTGATTGAGGTCTGCTACATCTGTCTGACCGAGCTCAAGGCGATTAACCGAAATCAAGGGCATGCCTAAATCACGCACTTTTCTAAGTAGGCCATATAAAGCACTATGGATAATCAAGCTCTACTTCGTTCTTGGCTTCGATCAAAGTATACAAATGTTGTGGTGGGCTGGAATCCCCACAAGTGGGGAGATAGGTGGGGATTTATGTGGGGAGATGGCAGGATGGGATGATGGGGATAGGTGAAGAGAATGCCGGTTTCAAATGCCGCTAAATCAGATCCAACTCTTCTGCCCGTTTAACGGCAGCCCGACGATTGTTGACGTTGAGTTTGCCGTAGATGTTCTTGGTGTGGGTACGGACAGTGCTTAGGGCGACCACGAGTTCATCCGCGATCTCTGGGCCAGTAAGCTCGGTTTGGAGGAGGCGGAGGACGTCAAGCTCGCGTTGGCTGAGTGGCTCGATGAGGGGTTGGGGTTCTGGAGAATTGGGGAGAGGGACTGTGTCTACGTTGGGCTGAGATTCGGCTTTGAATGCAGCCAGCAGCTTATCTGTATACGCGGGCATGATTCCACGGTCGGCGGCTGTGCGTAGCAGTTGTGCCATGGGCGAACCTTCATTCACAAAGACGCGTATGTAGCCCTCTGGCTCGGCTAGCGTCAGGGCGCGTTCCAGCGCGTCAAGCGCAGGCGCGACGTCGTTTTGTGCGGCGTGAGCGAGAGTCAATAAGACAAGGATTTCGATCACACTGCCGAATCGTCCGCCAGCTTCTGCCGCTTTCAAAAGGCGAACGAGCAATTCGGTGGCCTCTTGAATCGTGCCGCTCCGCGTAGCGTTTTTGTCTCGGTTGTGCTGATGCTGCGCAATGACAAGCCGCGCCAGGGTGATATGCTCGAACTCGCGCGCGTAGCTGAGCTCGTCATCAGTAGACAAGCTGCGGTCGCGTACCCAAGCCTCTGCCGAGGTCAACCGTCCCTGCTTCACCCATATCTGCGTCTTCAACGCGGCGATGGGACGCACGTGGGATAATGGGTTGAGGATATACAAGTGTTCTGCTTTATGCAGTTGTTCGAGCGCACTATCCCAATCTCCCTGTGTCGCGTTTAATCGAGCCTGCGCAACGCGCCAGCGATGGTGCCAAACGTGATCCCCAAAACGCTCACCCAACGTTTTACTCGTTGCCAAGGCTTGGGCCGCTTCATCCAGATCGCCTCGTTCACAGTAGAGTTCGCTCAAGCCAGCATAGATCTTTTCAATACCCAGATGCGTAGGCGCATCGTGTTCAGCTGCAAGCTGCAATGTCTGCTCGTATGTCGCGCCTGCTTCCCGCAATTGACCACGTATCACCTGAATATCTGCCACAACAAATGTACCGGGAATCGTGTCGAGGATCGTGCCTGCTTTCTGCGTGAGCACCCCCGCTTCTGTGATGGCTCGCTGCGCGGCTTCCACTTCACCGCTGGCCCAGTAGGCCAGTCCTAGCAGCCCGATAATCTGCCCGCGCCGATGATGGTCTTCCTCCGGAATGTGGTCGAGTGCCACTTGCGCATACTTTGCGGTGCCGGAAATATCGCCACTAGCCAGCGTATGTACGACGCGAGCAATGGCGATGGACGCAGGGAGAGACTTGAACTGCCCGTCGTCAACGACGACCAAGTTGGGAACCTCTTGATCCACGTTGGCCCCTGCCTCCAACCACTGTTCAACCTCCGTCAATCGAGCCTCGGCTTCTTCCAGTTCACCGGCATCCTGCAATGCCAACGCATAGCCCACGTTGAGCACAGGTCGCGCCCGGACCAATTCGTCGGGCAGTGCCTCGACCCAACCGCGGAACGTAACATCGCGGCGTCCCCGTTCGATAGCGGGGCGGGCCAACTCGATCAGGTCGGCCGCGCGTTCAAAATCTTCCGCAACCAATGCATGATGAATCGCCGCGGATGGCAAATCATTCTCTGCATACCAGAGACTGGCGCGGCGATGGAGGATTGGTAGGTCCTGCGGTTGCTCCGTCCGCGCGCACAGTTGCAGCACATCCGCAAAGAGGTGGTGATAGCGATACCATTCGCGCTTGTTATCGAGGGGAATGACGAATAGATTGCTCTGCTCCAAGGTGGTCAACATCGCGTCGCCATCCGCCTGATCGGTGACAGCATCGCACAATGGACCGCACATGCGCTCCAGAATGGCCGTTTGCAGCAAGAAGTTGCGCACCTGCTCTGGCTGTTGCTGGAGTACTTCCGCCACCAGATAGTCTACAATATAGCGATCGTCGCCAGCGAAGGCAGTGAGAAATTCGTGCGCGTTCTGCGACCCTTGCCCAGACAGCATCCCTTGTAATGCAAGCGCCGCCATTTGCAGACCGGCGATCCAACCTTCGGTGCGGGTTTCCAGGGCAGTAATCTCTTCTGCTGAGAGATTTAGACCCATTACTTGGTTCAGAAATTCAGCGGATTCGGCTGGGGTAAAGCGCAAATCAGCAGCCCTCACTTCGGTCAATTGACCCCGGACGCGGTAGCGAGCCAAGGGCAGATTGGGATCCTCACGCGTGGTAATCACCAAGTGCATTTGGGATGGAAGATGGTCAAGCAGAAAGATGAGCGCTTCGTCAATCGCTGGGGATTCAAGCACGTGGTAGTCATCCAAAACCAGGAATAACTTATCTTGGACTGTAGCGATTTCATTGAGCAAGAGCGTCAACAGTGCGTCGGTTCCTGGCGGTTGTGGAGATTGGAGCTGTGTCAACACCCGTTCTCCCAATTTGGGCAGAATGGTCTGCATTGCTGCAACGAAATAAGTCAGAAAACGGATCAGATCGTTATCCCCTTCATCCAGCGATAGCCAGGCAGTTGGTCTCCCGCACGCAGCGACCCATTCGCTGGTGAGCGTTGTCTTTCCAAAACCAGCGGCAGCCGAAATCAGCGTCAGTTTGCGGTGTAGTCCCTGGTTGAGCGTATCAATCAAGCGGGGGCGCTGTATAAGATCGGGGCGGGGCGGAGGCGCGTAGAGTTTGGTTTGCAGAATCGGGTTGGGCATTCTGGATTCCTATGATCAACAATAATGCGTCTTCCTGACCGCGCGTCCTTTAACGAACTCATTATAACCGTCGGGACAGTCAGAAACACCTCAGCAATAGTTTCGGCAAACTATAAGTCTTCAGCAGGACGCAAGCTACTGCCCAGGCTCGCGAACTCGAGTTCATTGCATAGCTTCATGCGCTTGCAGCTTGAACATGAAACTGCAAGCCAAGTGCCCGCATCACTTTGAGTACAGTGGCGAATTCTGGATTGCCAGTCGGCGATAGTGCCTTATACAGACTTTCGCGCCCCAGGCCAGCTTCACGAGCAATCTGCGCCATTCCTTTTGCACGAGCGATGTCACCCAGTGCCGCCACTATCACAGCAATGTCGCCATCTTTCAGTGCCGCGTCAAGATATGCGGCCATATCTTCCTCAGTTTCGAGATGCTCAACCACATCCCAAGGACTAGTTTCAATCATTTTTTTCTCCACATTCACCACCTACAAATTGCGTGCCAATTCCAGAGCGGTCTGTATATCCCGATTTTGTGTGCGTTTATCACCGCCTGCCAGCAAGATCGCTACTGTTGATCCCCACTGAACAAAGTAAACTCGATAACCAGGGCCATAGTCGATACGCAACTCAGAGACACCCTCACCTATCGGTCTAACGTCACCAGGATTTTCCAACGATAACCGACGGATGCGCACATCAATTCGGGCGCGGGCTTGGCGGTCTCGTAATTTGGAAAACCACTTTGCATAGACTTCTGTCTAACGAATTTCGATCATACACCAATTGTATCCCAAAGGATACATGTAAGCAAACAGACACATAACGATCATTTCACCTCTTAAGAACCAACCTCCCATCAAACCTGAATACATCTCCAGTACCACTTTCGATCCGTGACAACTTGGGTGGTTTACCGCTATTGTTTCCCATACGCAGTTACAGAGATTTCAGCTATGGTCATAAGGAGAGAAAGCATGTTTGAGCTGATTGGGTTCATCACCGTCACTGTCGGGGTATTAATGGGGATTCGCTGAAGTATGCGTTACGGCAACGCGTGGTTATCGTCGATCATCAATGGCGCGACGTCGTCGTAAAAAGGCCAAACCATCCGCATGAGCATGAACGAGAGAACAATGGAACGACACGTTTTTGACGGCATGTCTACGGGGGGCGTAGGAATGCTTGTCGGTAGCGTGGCAATGAGCATTTGGGGTGTTCCCACACGGCGCATCTATCCTGTGTTGGGGTTTGTCGCCACATTAGGGATAGCTCTAACGATTGCTGGTGTACGCCCTTCCCCCATCTTCTTTGCTATTGGGGCTTTTGGGGCCTACTTTAGTTTCCCGCTCTTTCAGGGCAATGGTCCGGCCATTCTGCAAAGCAAGGTGGCCCCGAATGTGCAGGGACGAGTCTTTGCCTTGCAAAGTATGGTCAGCATGTCGATGATGCCGGTCGCTTTCCTGGCTGCTGGGCCGTTGGCGGACCATGTTTTTGAGTCGCTGCTGGCTGTATAGGGGCCATTAGGTGGCAGCGTCGGTGCTGTGATTGGCGTTGGGCCGGGGCGCGGGATTGGTTTGATGTTTATCACAACGGAGTTGCTGACGGTGGTAACGGCCGTTTCTGGCTTGCTGTACCCGCGCCTGCGGCGTATTGAGATTGAATTACCCGATGCAATTCACCAAGAGCGAAACTGACGGTGTGTTCCAAAGTGTGTAAATGCAGTGGTTCTCTGACTGAGCTGTGTTCATTCGCTCTGCACGCATTCTAGCGGAACAACATGCACTCATGCACGAAAAAGTCGTTTCGAATTTGCCCGAGCAGCAACAGCGTTTGGAGCAAAGCATCTTGTCTGCCGAGGCCCTGTCACCTGCCCAAAAAGAGGCCGCCATCAATGCGGCGAAGCAATTACCATCGGGCAACAGGCTCTGCCACGGGGACTTTCATCCAGATAATGTCATCATGTCGGCTCGCGGGGCAGTGACAATTGATTGGACAACAGCCAACCAGGGCAATCCCTTGGCCGACGTAGCCCGAACCTCTCTCCTATTGCAGCTTGGCGAGCTGCCCCCAGGCACACGTGCAATGACTCGTTGGCTGGTCGCGGCAGGACGGAAACTTTTTCATAAACTATATCTAAAGCGTTATTTTGAACTACGACCGGATAACAAACAGCAGCTAGCCGCCTGGCAGTACCCCATTGTGGCCGCTCGCCTAGGCGATGGCATCGTTGAAGAACAATCTCAATTATTGACTCTGCTGTCAGAGCAATCCTAGCGATCTGTTCTCTTTATGTCTACGGAACCGTTGCAACCGGTACAGCTAGGGTGGGCCGCTCGGATGTCGCTCTCGTAGTCGATGACGTCGCCCAACAAATGGGCCTATGGGGTCATTAGGTGTATATCACAACATTGTAGAAAATACCTTCTCCACGTTGCGGTCTACTGACGATCATCGAGCCAGAGATCTAACTGCTTCAGGTAAGGCTGAACATCCCCAATGTGTTCGGACACCCAACGCTGGTCGTAATAGGTATCCAGGTAACGATCTCCACTATCACACATCAGCGTCACAATCGAACCGCTTTGGTTAATGTGCATCATCTCCTTGGCAACTTGTAGTGCCCCCCAAACGTTTGTGCCGGTAGATGCTCCAGCTTTGCGGCCAATCACTTTCTCCAACCAGAAAATCGTTGCTATACTGGCGGCATCAGGCACTTTCATCATGCGGTTAATCACATCAGGCTGGAATGATTCTTCAACCTGCGGCCGACCAATACCTTCAATTTGACTGGATGACTCGGACTTGATGCTACGATCCTTAAGGACATAGCTATCGTAGAAAACTGAGTTTTCCGGATCCACAACCATCAATTGCGTGCTATATCCCTTGTATAAGATATACCGTCCTAGCGTTGCCGAAGTGCCGCCAGTTCCTGCACTCATTACCACGGTACTTGGTACCGGAAAGCGCTCACGTTCCATCTGTCTAAAAATGCTTTCAGCAATGTTGTTATTGCCGCGCCAATCGGTCGCCCGTTCGGCATAGGTAAATTGATCCATAAAATAGCCACCGATTGCCTTCGCTAACCGTAGAGATTCGCTGTGCATCTGCGTCGAAGAATCGACAAAATGGCATTGACCACAGTACAACTCAATCTGTTTGATTTTGCTTTGGGCTGTACTGCGAGGCATGACGGCAATAAACGGTAACCCGATCATTCGAGCAAAATAGGCTTCTGATACGGCGGTACTGCCAGAAGAAGCTTCGATTACCGTAGTCTGTTCCGAGATTTTTCCGTTGCACAATGCATACAAAAACAGTGAACGGGCGAGACGGTGTTTCAGACTCAGTAGATCCAAATTTGGCGTTTTTGGCTATTTTCAGTCGAGATTGCAGGGATTTTGGAGTCA
The DNA here is from genome assembly GCA_019217005.1 of Chloroflexi bacterium TSY. The sequence continues at coordinate 31,980 of JAHBNG010000104.1, read as the reverse complement.
TTTATTCAGATTTCGGTTACAGAAAACAACCTATTTCATATCTGAAAATCGCCCAAATCTAACGCAAAAACTAGATATCGACCGGCAAATTTGTATTTATGTCAACTGTTTAGCCAGAATTCTCTCTCAAAACCTGAAATTTGGATCTACTTTACTTTCTGGTAAAAGAAAAGAGATGAGGTGAGAAATGTGACAAAAAGCGGTTAGCAGTTCATCCAAAAGGTAGAGAACCCAAAAAGGAGGAAGGAATGCTAACCGCGCCAGAAATAACTATAGCAGTACTGATGAATGTATTGCAAGTAACGCCGATGGGAACAAACGTAAATGTAATGCGTCTGATGTGGGCAATGCTGAATGGGTCGTTTCTGAAAAGTCGAGGAGCAATCCATAGCGCATTGAAAGAAAGCGGGTTTGAAGATGAGGAGCTCCGGCGAAGCTGGTGGAGCTTTCGATATGGATCATGGGATATCACAAGTCTGCTGGGGTCGTGGCAAGAAGAAGTGGAGTGGAAAGGGGAATGGGAGGCAAAAAAGTTAGAAGGGTACCGAGTGAAAAGCATAGATATCACAGGGTTCTGGCGACCGAAGCTGCAAGGGAAAGTGAACCGACTCTATAACTCAACGGCTCGTCGGGCATTGCCCGCGCTCATCTTTGGAGTGATGATAAGCTCGGGGGGAGATAGGCGGGAAGCGAGTGCCACTGCTCAAGGCAATCATGAGATGCACGGTTGGAACAAAGGAAAGTGAGTTTCGGAAAAAGCTGCTGAAAGAGACGAAGAAATCACTGGAGTCAGACGAAGTGGCGGTGGTCGATGCCGGGTTTACAATCAGAGAAATGCTAGAAAGCGGCATAGACCGATTTGTCCTGCGGGAAGCCATTAACTGCACAGTGCGCCGCAATGAGTTCCCCAAACGCAAAGAAAAAGGCAGACCACCTGAATATGGTGATATTGTGCGTCCGCTCTCTCGCAGCTATAAGGGAAAGCGACTCGAGGCTACAACTCCGGACTCGTCTGGTCGCTTTCTCTATAGTGGTCGCCTGATTTGCTATCAAGCATGGCACAATCTCGTCCCCAGAACAACCAAGGTGGATACAGCCAACCGTACCTACTCGATTTACGTCATTCAGGATCCGGCCTACAACACACCTTTGGTTTTGGCGACCGTTATGACTTTGCAGCCTGAAACCATTTATCTTGTCTACCTGGAACGCTGGCCTGTTGAACATCCCCCCTTGGCTTCCAAGCAGATGATTGGCTTACATCGTCAATTTGTTCATGCCGATGAGGCTTGCTTCCGCTTACCTGAACTGGGGCTGCTGGCTGGCAATCTTCTTTCCCATTTAGCCGCTTCTCTTCCTCCCATACCGACTGGCTACTGGGATCGAGAGCCTCAATCCACTCCCGGCAGGCTGCGCCGTGTTCTCTCGAGTGCTCTTTTTCCAACTCCTGACCAACTCGACCCTGACTTTCGGAAAAAGGCCTCGGTTTCACACCATTTCCCTAAAGGCGTTCTCGCTCATCGCCGCCTCAATGCCGCTGCTTAAACTAGCCGAGCACTATTTTTACATTTTATCCCGTTTTTTCAGGGTGGATTCTTTTTTCCGCCCCTTTCGGTTTGCCCTTTGTCACTCAAGCCTTTACCAGAAAGTAAAGTGCTACTGAGACTACCAGTTGGGTGCGTACTTTCATCCTTTAGATACAGATGAATCCCCTGAAATTTGGGAACATCTAACCTGATCAGATGCGTATCAGCTGAACGATGATAATCTGCCTCAATCTTATGGATAGCTTCTGCAACCCACATGTTCATGTTTGCAATGTCCCCTCATTTTCAGTTGGTTGTCTGTCTGTCGTTTCCCTCATATACTATCTGGCTTTAATGAGATAAGCTGAGTGACTTTGAGGCCAAATGCCAATATGATAACGGCCAGCCCGTCATAGACAGTTCGGGTGGGAAATGAATTCACTGAGTCCGCGTTACTCTATCACCCACAAAAAAGATTTCAAGAAGAACGATACTGGGTTGGAATACATCGGCGAAAACAACCAGCGGATGGGCGACGGTGGATTCATTATGCAACTCACCGACATCAGTTCGGGCAAAGTTGTTGCGATCACTAGTGCCGATTGGGCCTGCACTGTTATTCACGAAGCGCCGTTGGATAAAGCATGCGAGGACGAATCAAACCCAGTAGCAGGGACTGCACCCTGTGAGTTTAGCGCCTTGGATGAACCTGATGGTTGGAAAGCGGCTGATTTTGACGACAGCAGTTGGCGCTCTACACCATTCATTCTGCCAGCGATGTTGGCCCCAAAGACGGCTATGCAGAGATCCTCTGGGGGCCAGAATTGGAAACGAATAATACGATTCTCTGTTGTGTTACAATAGCAGGAAACTAAATGGGCTAATCGGGATCAACATCCAACGACGTCAACCCCTCGCGCATGGCGTATAACGTGGCCTGCACCCGGTTAGCAAGGTGCAGCTTGTCTAGAATACGGCTGACGTGAGTGCGCACGGTTGGCTCGGCTACCACCAGATGATCAGCAATCTCCTGATTGCTCATGCCCTTGGCGATTAGTTGTAAAACATCCAATTCACGAGGCGTCAACTGCTCCGGTGCAGGCGCTCGTTCATTCTGGGGTTGGCGCAATTCGCGCAAGACTTTGCGCGCAATGTTGGGATGCAGAGAGGGCTCTCCGTTGTGGACCTGGCGAATGGCTGCCACAAGCTCTTCAAGATCGGCGTTCTTCAACATGTAGCCGAGTGCACCCGCCTTGATGGCCGGAAAGACCTTGTCATCACTGGCAAAACTGGTCAGCGCGAGAATGGCAATGTCAGGGTGGCTAGCGCTAATCTGCCGTATTGCTTCGATGCCGTCGACTTCGGGCATCACCAAATCCATGAGGATGACGTCAGGTTCCAGCGCGGTTGCTTGGGTCATTGCCTCCGCACCGTCGTCTGCCTCGCCAACGACGACGATGCCGTCGATCTCGGTCAGCAGTGCTTTCATTCCCCGGCGCACAATGGCATGGTCATCCACTATGAGTAGACGGATCGCTTCCGACATTTTGATTATTTTCTCTTTGTTGTCGAGCTATGATCACCTGCAACATCGTACCTTCTCCTGGTGCACTTTGGATCAATAGTTCGCCCTCAATCTGCTGCACACGCTCATGGATGCTGCGCAGCCCCAGACCTGGATTCGGCTTTACAGCGTCCGGAATGAAGCCCACGCCATCATCCTGAATTGTCAGACAAAACCGATCATCGGTACAGTCAATCTGCACAGCAACGGCGCTGGCGTGAGCATGTTTGACGACATTGTTGAGTGCTTCCTGGGCAATCTTGTAGAGTTCGCTTTCCAGCGCCAGGGGTAGATCCATCTTTCCAGAGAAATCGAGGCTCACTTGCAGACCTGCACGTGACTCGACGGCGTTGAGCCGATTGTCGAGGGTGCTAACCAGGCCTTCCTCCGCTAACTCAGGCGGATGCAACTCGTAGAGCAACAGACGCATGTCGGCAAGTGCCGTGCTTGCCATATGTTGCAACTCTTGTAAATTTTCGGTAGCAACTGTTGTTTTCGCCGCCTTCAGCGCCAGCCGTGTCGCGTCGGCAAAGAGGATGACGCTGTAGATGGATTGGGTCACCGAGTCGTGCAGTTCACGGGCCAGCCGATGACGCTCCGCCAAGACGGCGCTCTCCTCCGCTTGTTCATGCAGACGTGCGTTCTCGATGGCAATCGCCGCTTGATCGGCCAGCAGGCCCAGAATCCGTACATCGTCGTCATGAAAGCCCTCCGCTTTATTGATGGCATTCAGCGAGCCGATCACAACGCCCTTGACAATGAGTGGATGGACGAGCAGCGTTTGCAGCTCTGCACGGGCGAGAAAGGCATGAGGATCGTTCGGGAGATCGTTGGTCAACATGGGTCGTTTTTGGCGCACAGCCAAACCAGAGAACGAGCCGTTTACGGGTATGCCATCGGATTTCGCGTTAAAATTGCCCTTCGTGTGAATAATTCGGAGCCAATTCTCGTCTTGCAAGAGGAAGAGTGTGGCTGTATCGGCTCCGGTCAACGATTGCGTTTCCGCACAAATCACGTCGAAGATTTCCTCTGACGTACGCGACTGCAATAGTGCCGAGGTGACGCGTTGCAAACCCTCAATTTCAACCAGGCGTTGCTGGGTATCGGCGTAGAGTTGGGCGTTCCTGTCCGATTGTTCATAGACGACTTGTTCATGCACGCCCAGCAACTGATCGAGACTCGCTACTTGCGATCGAAGGCGGACGACTTCTCGTTCGATCCCTTCCTTCTTCATAAGAGGATTTTTGGGTACCGAGTCCTGCACATGCCGCGCATTGAAGATTGTTAATTCTTCAAATGGGAGTAGCGCCATTTTTACGTTTAGCGCAAGCGTTTTGAAGCATTCAGCCGTCTCTCGCGGGATAGGCACTTTAGAAAATAGAATAACTGTGAAGAGGTTGCCCTTTGGCAGCATTCCCCCAAAGCCAACGACAGACTGAATTGCGAATGGTGCGACAAAGTCTGTTTGTGCGGGGATATAGGGACTGCCAGCCGCTTCAGCTACGTGAAAGACATTAAAGGTTTTGTGTTCTAGATCCACCAGCAAAGCTGGAGAGGGATGTACCACCACATCTAAGTCCAACCCAAACTGCTGAATCAGTTGGGAAAACATGGGATACTGTACGCTGATATCTACGCCTGACAGCGGAGAGATTCTGTGCCCAACGGACATCCGCCTATCGTTCCACTCTGGCTTTATGCCAGCAGTTGCCAGCAAGGTTAGACATTTCATCTCTGGATCTTTGGGAACGCCACCTGAGATTTCCCGAATAGACTCACCAAGGTCCAAATCAAGCTCGTTATAGGGGTGCGTCTTGAAGAGGCGAATCAGCACACAGGAGCGCTCGTTCGATTGCGGATCAACGAGATGATCGTAGAGATAGCGAACGGTTCGGTTGGCTACCTCTTCCATGCTTGTTGCGCCTATCCCCAACTTACGTAGTGTCGCACCACAGCTTGTCATGTCTTTGAGGGTAAAGTTCGTCAGATCGTACATGCCACTAATATACTTTTCGTTTACCCATTCTCCAAAGAGGGTGTTTTAAAAGGTAAGATCAGTGCCGGTTGAGTAGCCAAAGGCGTATCGAAACCAAACGGGTCGACCCGCATACGCTGGTTTCACTTCGATACAAACTCAGTACAAGCGATACCGCTTCGCCACTCAACCGGCGTTTGCTCGCCCTTTCGTCGAACATTTAAAACACCTTCTAACCCTTCGCGACAGAATCATTCTATCCTGAGAAGCTGTCTTAAAAGTCATTCCTATAATTTAAAAACCCGGCTTTTCTCCATAGTGGTAGTATGAGAAGATTTCCGCAATCTGACCGTCTCGAATATAAATGCAATCACAAGACGGGTTTTCGTCGAGCAAATATCGAACGGCAAATTTATCGCCACATTCAAGTACGTCGAGGATTTCGATCGTCGGGCCAAAAAAGGCTTCAGCGTTTTCTTGGACCAAGTTAAGATATGCTTGTCTACCCCTGATTTTCCCAAAAGGGCTCGTATGAACAAAGTCTTCGGCGAGTTCAAGTTGAGAAATATCTTTGTTGCGAAATGCATCAAACCACGCATCAACTAACTTTCTATTCATAAAGAGCCTCCAATCTGAAAAGATGGGCTTTTCTTCGAACTGCCTATTATCCCAAGAGCTAAAAATATTCCAAAGTCTATCTGTTTACGTTCAGCCAATACAGATATCGTTGGATTGGGATACACCCCTCGGTTTCCAAAAGACCTACTTGTTGCGCCCGCTAACTGTGCAGTGCGCGGGCTAGCAACCGAGTTTGCTCCGCGCTAAATCGTTGTGCCGCGTCTGACTCAACTGCAAAGGCATCGAAGCCGTGAAAGCCATCCGCATAGACGTGCAGTTCAGTGGGGACGCCCGCCTGCATCAGACGTTGCGCATAAGCGATATCCTCATCGCGGAACAAATCTGGCGTGCCAACACCAATGTAGGTCGGCGGCAAGCCGCTTACATCCTCAGCTCGGGTTGCAGCAGCATAGGGTGAGATGCCCTCACCACCCGGTTCTTGCCCAAGGTAAGAGCGCCACCCCACCAAATTGTTGGCTCGAGTCCAAAGGGGTGCATCTGGCACACTTGGCCCCGCCTGTTCAACATTGGTGTCGTCAATCATCGGGTAGATCAGCAGTTGATAGCTGATATCGACCTCTGCGCGGTCGCGTGCCAGCAAACCAAGCCCCGCTGCTAGACCACCACCAGCACTCGCCCCACCGATTGCAATACGCGCTGGATTGATACCGAATCGGTCAGCACTGTCCGCCAACCATTTGAGCGCTGCATAACAATCTTCCAATGGTGCGGGGAACGGATGTTCTGGTGCAAGTCGATATTCCACCGAGGCGATCACACAGTTCAAAGCGACTGCCATACTTTTTACCTTCAGATCATCCCCCTGAACATCGCTAAGGACATAACCGCCGCCGTGAATCCAGAGCAGGGCGGGCAATGTGTCGGGGCGCGTTTCAGGTTGATACATGCGCACCATCACCTCTGGTGCGCCATCTGGCCCGGGCGCGTAATGATCGCTGGTCACAACGCCGGGGATGTCTGGCGCCTGCGCCGCCATTTCTGCAATGAGCCCATTCAGAAATGTGCGTGCCGCGGGAATGTCATCGAGCGCAATGCCGCCAGGAACCGTTTGTTCAAATACAGCCAGTCCGGCCACTAATTGTGGATCCGTAATGGGGTGCATGGTCAATTCTCCTTCGTGCGAAAAGATGGTGTCCGAGTCTGCATCTGCAGACAGTCGAATCATACCACATCGTTCCGGAGACATGCATAACCAGTTTCAATCGATCCAAATTCTTGCAGAGAAGATGTTCTTGAACGCTGGTTTAGGTATTTAGCAGGTAAAAAATATCACCTTGATTGATTATGTAAGTAGCTCCCATTCTGCCCACGAGATCTCACGTCCGGGAAAGACTGGATTGTGAAACGGCCATGCATCCGCGACCCAGTGATGCAAAAAATCGCCAAGTTTCTTGTCCAGTTCTTGAGGTTTTGCACTGTCGCGTACCCAATAGTAGACTCGCGCATCGTGCTGCTTGGTCGGCGAAGGATAAATATAAACACATCCGAGACAAGACTGCTCATTGACCGTAACCACAGTATAAGTAAAGCCCACCCGTTGATCAAAATCGCTTTCATGTCTTTGTAAATCGTTGTAGTTATCTTGTAACGTCATCTCGTCAGCAGGCCAATCATCATTGGGCGCGAAAATTTGACGCAGGCTCTCTTTACTCGACATGACAGCTTCAAAATCCTGTTCAACATCATCTGTGGTCAACTTTCGGAGGATAAAGTCTGGGGTCTCAATCCTTAATGGGATAATAAAGTCAACGGGGACAAATTGTGAATTCATTGTTGCTCGCAATCGTATTAATTGAGGTTAGCCCCACTCCTAAGACACTATGGTTTCGCTTCCTTCACGTAAAATATATAGCTCATCAGACGAAGTGTGCAAATCAGTCATTCTTTGATCATGCAGGATCGGTTCGCACACTTTTCATAGATGAGCCAAATATATAGCTTTGTAAAAAGAATGGGTCGGTATTCTATCTCAGGATACCGACCCACTGACTACTATTTGCTTATTGTCGTTGACCAACTATTGACCTACTGATTGATACGAGTATACCACTCTGCAATACCCTGCCCAATCTCGTGAGGATAATCTTCCTGGATGAAGTGGCTGCCTTCGCCGAGAAAGATTGTTTCATAGTTCGGGATTCCCTGTTCTTCCAACCACGCCACCGACTCGGGCGAAAGGATTGCACCCGGCGTAACGTAAAAGTGCAGCTTGGGCAATTCACTGGTCAAAAACCATTCGTTGTAAGCTTCAACCCGTTCAAGCACATCAGCCGGTTCGCCATCAACAGGAATGGAGCGTACAAAGACCAACATCGGTTTACGACTTTCTGGATCGGGGAAGGGAGCACGATAGGCCACCATCTCTTCCTCGGTCAACTTCCGTTTTACATCATTGGTCAAAAACTGCTCGATCATCATGTTTTTGTTGAGCATCAGGTCTTCACCCAACCCTTCGGTACGCATTGCCTGAAGGAACTGAATGTTCTCAGGTGATAGCTTCTCGACATCTGGTGGAAAACCTGGCGTAATGGCCGCTTCCATAAAGGCTATTGCTTTGACATTGTCGCGATTGCGATTGGCGTAGTCAAAGCCCAAACCAGAACCCCAATCATGAATGACCAACATAATGTTTTCCAGCCCCAGAGCGTTGATAAAGCCTTCCACATACTCGGCATGTTCCGCAAAAGTGTAGCCAATGTTGGGCTTGTCGGATTCACCCATCCCGATCAGATCGGGAGCGACGACGCGACCCAGACCTTCCAGATGCGGCATGATGTTGCGCCACAGATACTTGGAGGTTGGATTGCCATGCAGGAAGAGAATCGGGTCCCCTTCACCTGCCTCCACATAGGCCATTTGCGAACCTTTGACGTCTACGTATTGGGTCTCGTAGGGCATCTCTGCTGAGATTTCGGTGGTCATTTCTTCGGACATTCCCGCAGAAGGTTCGGCGGTATTATCATCGCGGTTGATGCGGTGATACCAGTGAGAGATATTGCGCCCGATCGCTTCGGGATGATCTTCCTGTATAAAGTGACCCCCTTCACCCAGATAGACTGCCTCGTAGTTGGGCACATTCATCTGCTGTAGAGCTTCCACTTGTTCGATTGAAAAGATGGCACCCGGACTGACGTAAAGGTGCAACTTGGGCAATTCGCTGCTCAGGAACCACTCATTGTAGGCAGCAACCCGCTCGGCAACATCTGCTGGTTCACCATCATCAAAAGGAATCTGACGTGGCCAAACCAGAGTGGGGAGACGACTCTGCGGATCTGGATACGGCGCAAGATAGACTGCCATCTCGGCTTCGGTTAATCCCCGGCGAACATCACGAGGCAGAAATTGCGCAACAAATGCGTTATTTTCGAGGATCAATTTTTCGCCCACACCTTCGGTGCGTATCGCCTGCATAAACTGTTGGATCTCTGGATCTAGACTCGCGAATTTGGGTGGAAATGCCGGCGCCACGGCAGCTTCCATAAAGGCAATCGCTTTGACGTTATCGCGATTGCGATTGGCGTAGTCAAAGCCCAAACCAGAGCCCCAGTCATGGATGACAAGCGTTATGTTTTCTAGCCCCATAGTATCGATAAAGCCCTGCACATATTCGGCATGTTCGACAAAGGTGTAGCCGATGTCCGGCTTGTCGGATTCACCCATGCCGATCAGATCGGGTGAGATCACCCGCCCTTGATCTTCGAGATGTGGCATGATGTTGCGCCACAGATACTTCGACGTCGGATTCCCATGCAGAAAGAGAATGGGGTCTCCTTCTCCCGCCCGCCTCTACGTAAGCCATCTTCGAGCCTAGCACCTCGACGAACTGAGTCTCGTATGGCATCTCTGCAGAAATAGTATTCACCGGCATTTCGGACGCGCTATCTCCGCCATCGACCGCTGCGTTTGGATCAACAAATTGGACCGTACAAGCACTGATGAACAAAGCGGCGCTCAGTATCAAGGTGTAGACAAGTGAGTTTTTGCGAAATATTGACATGATCGTTTCTGACATGATCGTTTCCTTTTTTGGACAAAAAATATTGTGAGTAGGTTATCCGTCACGAGTCAACCGATGACTAGTGACTAATTTACTGCGATGAAAACAGTGTAGCGAGAGGGTGGGGGAGATGTCTTCCCCTAAATTAGGGAAGAGAGAGGGGTATTTGTGATAGTGGCTCGCTAGAGGAAGAAGAACGCTATGTTCTAGAAAAGAGGTCGCAATTCCATCGGCGGTACACTCTTTTTCGATCCCGACATGACCATCACAAATGCCAACATAGGGGATAGTCAATAGGGAAATGTCACGGCAATCGTAAATACGTTCGGACCAACTCAACAGACGACAACAGCATGAGCCATAGATTTACGCCCCACCAAATGGGATCAAAGCTCTGCTGCAATAACCAAAACGAAATTGCCATCAGTCCGGCACAAAACATCAATGAAAGCGATACCGCAGATAACAGTTGCTGACGCTGGATACTCATTGACACATACCTGGCCACGAGTCCCGTCAATGCAAAAAGTATATCAACGGGAAAGAAGGACCAGTTCCATGATACAATCACGGGATTCTGGTAATCTGAGTACATGAGCTCTGGTGAAACGTTAATCAATTTAAGTACGACCAACGTGGCAAAGATCCAGTAGAGAATCATGCCTATTTCAGTCACGGTTAGGAGTGCTTTCATGAATCGATTCATGGTTATTCCTTGGGATATACAGTCTTTAAAGTTACTCTGGAGAAGAAATCACATATGGGGAAGCGTGTTGCGTGATACCAGTAGAGAATATAGTCGCGTTATGAGACTCTATGTCTCGATATGGTACGTATTTTCTTGCAAACGCAATACATCAGCAATTGCTGGGTCAATGCCGCTTGCCTCGATCAACTCTTGCCAAACCCTAAGCAACACCATGCTTGATGGCGTAAATGGCGGCTTGGGTTCTATCGCGCAAGTGCAATGTTTGAAGAATGCTGGAGATGTGCTTCTTTACAGTTCCCTCACTCACAATGAGGGCATCAGCAATTTCGCGGTTGGTGGCACCTTCTCCCAGCAGTCGTAAGACCTCAAGTTCGCGCTGGGTTAAGGGAATTTCTTCGGTTGTGGGTTGGGTAGATGTGGGTTGGGTGGAGAGTGAGCCAACCAAGGCACCAGCAATCGCTGGGTCCAGTTGGTAGATGCCTGTATGGGCCAACCGAATGGCTTGGGCCAGATCTTCGGAGGGGATATCCTTGAGCAGGTAGCCACAGGCACCAGCCTTTAGTGATTGCACGACATATTCATCATCGTTGAAGGTCGTCAGCATCAGGATCTGGCAGTCAGGCAAGCGTTTGCGAATTTCGATGGTGGCTTCAATCCCCGTCATGATGGGCATGCGCACGTCCATTAAGATGAGATCGGGCGTCAACTCGGTGGCGAGCTTGACGGCTTCTTGACCGTCGACAGCACGCCCCACAATCTCAATATCTGGCTCTAGAGCCAATAACGTTGCTATCCCTTCGCGCACCAGGCGCTGATCATCGACTACGATGACGCGGATGGATTCTGACTTGCTCATGTTATTCATATGGAATCGACAAATTTAAGATCGTGCCTTCACCCAGCTTGCTATCGAGATTCATATGACCTTGGACTAACGCCACTCTTTCCTGAATGCCTTGCAGACCATATCCTGGCTCGTTCTCTAACAACTCGACATCAAAGCCTACACCATTATCAGCCACATAAAGATCAGCATAGTTAGACTCCATTCGAATTTTCAGTTCTACTTCGGTTGCCGATGCATGTTTCACGACGTTAGTAAATGCCTCTTGGGCGGCTCGATAGAGCGTCAACAGAATCGGCTGGGGACAAACTGCCTCATTTCCCACAAACTCATACTGAATCTGTAGATGGTCAGTTTCTAACTGATTGACCAATGTGTCAAGTGCAGCACGCAATTGAAACCGCTTCCCATCTTCGCGTAGCGTACTGACAGATTGACGCACGTCGCTTAAAGCAGCCTGTGTCGCGGCTTTGGCTTGAATTGCGGCTTCTTTTGCTAGTGCTGGTTGCTGATCATAGAGCTTGATGACCATCTCCAATTGTACGTTGATGGCGGCCAAATAGTGTCCAAGCCCGTCATGGATATCTCGCGCCATGCGATTACGCTCTTCAGTGGCGGCCAAATCAGCGATCTGGGCCATTGAAGCTTTGAGTTTCTGATGCGACTCGGTCAAATCGCCAAAGAGCTGATGCGCCTGCTCTTTGCTTTTGGCTTCTTCCGTGATGATGTTGCCGAGCAAAAGCGCAAAAATCGTCATGAGGCTGTAGATCAGCAATTGCTCAAAATCGCCTACAGAGATGAAATTATTCTGTGGGCCATAAGCCAAACGTAGAAAGAGCACGATGAAGCTCACTCCTGCCACGGTTAAGGCCGCTCTTCTGCCTGCGGTTAGGTATGCGTACAAAGAGAGCAGAAGGTAGACCAATATGGTTATCTCGAGGCCCGCCATCACAAAGGCTATTGTTAACAATAGTATGCGGCCAACAAGATGCAGTCTGTTGTCGTTCGGCGACAATTTGAGACCATAGGTGCGAACAGTCTGTAAGTCAAGTATAAGCAAGGCAACAATTACGGACACAAATATTACAAATCGTGTGACAGGTTCCTGGTGAAAGACTGGTGCACTGGGAGGACGACCAAGTGTCCAATCAAAGGCCGCCACAATCAATGTACCCACATAGATCACAAGCGCGAGCAGGCGGTAGCGTTCTGGGATGGAACTTGTCTGTGGTTGAGAAAAGATTCGTCTAATCATTTGATTAGCATAACATAAGTTAGTTTACAGGTGAATGGGTCGTGCGACCACTCTAAGTGTAGCCATGCGAGGTAGATTGGTTCTCCTAAAATACGTCGCCAGACAGACGACAAACGGTTCGGGACGTACTATAATGCGTTTGATGCAGCACCCAATTATACGACCAATATACGACCAAGTTCATTATCGGAGGATCATGTATGGTAATAATGTAGCTGCATCAGTTGACGGCATCGTCTACATCATTGGTGGCCAGCCAACGGCGCGCGGCGGCGGTCCCTTTTTGCAGGATGTCTATGCATACGACCTAATAAATAATTAATTGTTGAATATTAAATTATTCATTATTGGGCAATTTGGGGTCTTCAACAGCACAAGCGAATTGGTTGGTTCAATATCCACAACTTTTTGTGGGGTGGTTCATTTTAGCTGGATAGATAGGTTTACACTTTTAGAAACAGAAAGAACGTTTATATTCTCTGATTTCGCCGGTTCTCAGAGAGAAAACGGTCTCATATAGATTTTTGTCTATATATCAAAAGTGTAAACCTAATTTTGAACCACCCCCTTTTTGTCGATAATAATCTGCAAGGGTCTATAAAATAGACCAACTGCAATTGTCTTAAATGTAAAGGAAAACATTATGCAAACACGCACACTACATTACCTACTATGGACTGCCATCGTACTCATTCTGTCCGCATGTGGAGGACGTGGCGGCAACGATTCGACGACACTAACGACAACCGAAGCAGATACCACAGGCTCAGTTCGCTTCAAGATGGACGCATGGGCTGATAACTGGTTTGCGGCCTATCTGGGTGACGATCTCATCGTTGAAGATTCAGTTTCCATCACGACCGAACGCTCAATTAATGCAGAATCCGTCACATTCGATGCCGATTACCCACTGCACTTGAACTTCATCCTTAAGGACTACAAAGAAAATGATACCGGACTCGAGTACATCGGGGCCAACAATCAGCAGATGGGTGACGGAGGCTTCATCATGCAACTCACCGACACCAGCTCGGACAATGTCGTTGCAGTCAGCAGCGCTGATTGGGCCTGCACCGTGATTCACGAAGCGCCGCTAGACAAGGCTTGTGAGAACGAGTCAAACCCTGTAGCTGGCACTGCACCCTGTGAGTTCAGCGACTTGGGTGAACCGAACGACTGGAAGTCTCCTGACTTCGACGACGGCAGTTGGACAGCCACCACCGTTCACTCTGCCAGCGACGTTGGTCCCAAAGACGGATACAATGCGATCAGTTGGGATTCGGGTGCAGAAATCATCTGGGGACCAGACCTGGAGACGAACAACACGATCTTGTGCCGAGTTCTTGTTGAAGGCAGCTAAGATGTTGTCGTGATTCGTGAATCGTGATTCGTGCCGAGTAGACTTACGAATCACGTTTCACGAATCACGGCAATTTATTCTTTGGCGTGGTCTCATATACTAGAAAATCACAAAATGGAGAAACGATGAACCGAAAAAACATAGTCAAACTTGTCTTAACCGTTATGACCATTTATTTTGCGGTAATTCCTATTACGGTCGACGTTGGAGAAGGCCACCTCTTTAATCCGGAATGGACACCTCATTCGAAAATACATCTTGTCTGGTTCTTACTGTTTACTGTGTTAATGGCTGGGTTATCTCTATATCTTTTGTGGTTCAGGGATGAGATTTTGGCGACATCGCTTATTGGTCTAAGTTTTAATAGTGGTTTTGTATTCGCCTATTTCACAGCGCCTTTTTATGGTGGCGTACTTCCCAGTGAAAGTAGTCAAGTTTTTTCCATCACGGATATTCCACCGAATCTTGCTGAAAACTTCATATTGGGTCTAATATTCCTTGGAATCGCAATTTATCTAGTTACGAACTTTCGAGGGGAGTGTGCCGGCAGAGGGTAAACTGGCCCCTCTAACGACGCCGATCTTACTCCAAAGTGCAATCTGGATAAACTGATTTATCCGGACGTTTCAGCAGATTCCCCTCCCCCGAAGACGAATCTGAGGACAAGTGCGTATAGTGCGAACGTGATCACAACCAAAACCGCTTCAAGACCTAAATATGATACAACACCGATCACTTCTCTGCGTCCAATATAAGAGTAATCGTGGATAAGCCAATACAATATGCCCGTCAAAAATGCGTATCTTGGGGCCGATGCTTGGCCGCTCGAAAGTTTCATGTGCATAAACAAGGTGGACAGGACGAGACCTGTCAAGAAATAGAAGCTGAAGCCATGGATCGCTATGAGGGGTGTTGGTTCTGTAACATCGTAAAAGTTTGTGCCACCGTAAATATCGGTTAGCAGAATTCGACGCCACACAGCGGCCACAACAGCGTTTGCTATCATGTAACCGAGCGCCGCAAGAAAGACAGCTCTTACTTTTTTTGATGTACAATAAACTTTACTTTCTGGTAAAGGCTTGAGTGACAAAGGGCAAACCGAAAGGGGCGGAAAAAAGAATCCACCCTGAAAAAACGGGATAAAATGTAAAAATAGTGCTCGGCTAGTTTAAGCAGCGGCATTGAGGCGGCGATGAGCGAGAACGCCTTTAGGGAAATGGTGTGAAACCGAGGCCTTTTTCCGAAAGTCAGGGTCGAGTTGGTCAGGAGTTGGAAAAAGAGCACTCGAGAGAACACGGCGCAGCCTGCCGGGAGTGGATTGAGGCTCTCGATCCCAGTAGCCAGTCGGTATGGGAGGAAGAGAAGCGGCTAAATGGGAAAGAAGATTGCCAGCAAGCAGCCCCAGTTCAGGTAAGCGGAAACAAGCCTCATCGGCATGAACAAATTGACGATGTAAGCCAATCATCTGCTTGGAAGCCAAGGGGGGATGTTCAACAGGCCAGCGTTCCAGGTAGACAAGATAAATGGTTTCAGGCTGCAAAGTCATAACGGTCGCCAAAACCAAAGGTGTGTTGTAGGCCGGATCCTGAATGACGTAAATCGAGTAGGTACGGTTGGCTGTATCCACCTTGGTTGTTCTGGGGACGAGATTGTGCCATGCTTGATAGCAAATCAGGCGACCACTATAGAGAAAGCGACCAGACGAGTCCGGAGTTGTAGCCTCGAGTCGCTTTCCCTTATAGCTGCGAGAGAGCGGACGCACAATATCACCATATTCAGGTGGTCTGCCTTTTTCTTTGCGTTTGGGGAACTCATTGCGGCGCACTGTGCAGTTAATGGCTTCCCGCAGGACAAATCGGTCTATGCCGCTTTCTAGCATTTCTCTGATTGTAAACCCGGCATCGACCACCGCCACTTCGTCTGACTCCAGTGATTTCTTCGTCTCTTTCAGCAGCTTTTTCCGAAACTCACTTTCCTTTGTTCCAACCGTGCATCTCATGATTGCCTTGAGCAGTGGCACTCGCTTCCCGCCTATCTCCCCCGAGCTTATCATCACTCCAAAGATGAGCGCGGGCAATGCCCGACGAGCCGTTGAGTTATAGAGTCGGTTCACTTTCCCTTGCAGCTTCGGTCGCCAGAACCCTGTGATATCTATGCTTTTCACTCGGTACCCTTCTAACTTTTTTGCCTCCCATTCCCCTTTCCACTTCTTCTTGCCACGACCCCAGCAGACTTGTGATATCCCATGATCCATATCGAAAGCTTCGCCGGAGCTCCTCATCTTCAAACCCGCTTTCTTTCAATGCGCTATGGATTGCTCCTCGACTTTTCAGAAACGACCCATTCAGCATTGCCCACATCAGACGCATTACATTTACGTTTGTTCCCATCGGCGTTACTTGCAATACATTCATCAGTACTGCTATAGTTATTTCTGGCGCGGTTAGCATTCCTTCCTCCTTTTTGGGTTCTCTACCTTTTGGATGAACTGCTAACCGCTTTTTGTCACATTTCTCACCTCATCTCTTTTCTTTTACCAGAAAGTAAAGTATCTAAGTTCATGATGATTCTCCTGATTTAGTAAACCATACGGTTATTGTATTATGCGATCAATTGCGGCCTTTGGCCTTCAAGCGTTACGGGCAGCTGTATTTCACAGACCATCTCTTCGATGCGGTCGGGCGGTGCTTGTTCGATGAACACTTCCCGAATGGGACCAGCCAGCCGATAGTCGTTTGCCTCTAACCAGCGTCCGACTGTCCCGTAGCTTTCGTAGCCATTTTCAAAGCCACCTACCCGAGCAATACACGCCGCCATTTCGACCCGAGGCAACATTCGCGTTGAGAGAGAGTGTCCGCTACTCAATTGCAGCGGCTTATCGACGACATCGTTGAGCAAAAAGCCCATTTCTACATCCGCATTCTCCACCATAAATGCCTCTTCGTGAAGAAGCACCGCAAAATAGCTGAGATTTTTTTGCGAGATGTGATCAGGCAACAGACGGGTTATCTCCATGCGGTGTACGGGTGCCTCGCGCAGATCGGGAAAAATGTGGCGGAAGCTGTAAATGGGTTGGGCAGGCAACTCTCTCATGATCACGTCATCCATCGACAGTTCACCCTCTAGCTCAACCTGGCGGAGTCGGGCTTCAATATGGTGCAGTTGGTCGAGAGTGGCGTGCAATTCTTGTTCGGCTTGGGCTTTTTTCAAGGCCAACATCCCCCGTATCTCCTCTGCCGAAACGTTGTCTGCCACAAGTCGATGAATCTGTTCCAGCGTTAGCCCCAACTCCTTCATGGCCAAAATGCGGTTGAGGTCCGGCAGTTGCGATGCGCGATAGTACCGATAGTCGGTGAACTGATCGGTGTACTCTGGTTGAAACAAGCCGATCTTGTCGTAGTACCGAAGTTGCGAAACGGCGACTTGGGCAATTTTGCTAAATTCACCGATTTTGAACATTGTGAATCCTCCTTGACACTCTCTCCTGGACACCTATGGTGAGCTCTGTTTGAAAACCGTAACAGTCAGTTGTCTCTACAGAAGAATGGCAGCTACCGCTTTCAGCACAACTACGCTTAGTATAAACCCTGAAGCGACTTTAGAGTCAACCCCCAATTTACTGAAAATTCCAAACGTCACTTGACCATCATCTAGTGACTCAACTTACATCTCTGACAACATAAGCCATAAATTTACGCTTCATCAAAACCGGAGTGTTCTATACTGAGCAGCGCCATAAAATAACACTTTTTAGTCGACAGACAATGTTATAATGTGCTGCTGCGTTATAATGTGCTGCTGCAGAGTATAAATTGCCTAAAATAGCGAGGGGATTTATGAGAAGGCGAGGGGGAGGGCCAGAGGGAGGTCACTTCGACGTGTATATGGCCTAAATCAGATCCCAAATCCGCTTGGCCGCTTTCAAACCGGAGATGTATGCTCCGTGGATCGTCGCAGAATACTCTGGGATGGTATGCTCTCCAGCGAAGGTTACGCGCTTGTCTATGACCGATTCAAAGGCTCTCATATCGTCATCCGTTGCGCCGATTCCAAGCCCTGAGTAGGCACCACAAGTATAGGGAGAAGTTCCCCAATCGGAAACAAAAAATTGCTCTGGTTCTGGAATCCCTTCTCCGTATAAGAGACGTAATCGAGCCATACCGACCGCCAACGCCTCCGCGGGTGACATCTGCTCTAATGTCTGGGCATAATCCCCTCCGGCAAACATGACTAGACCGGGTTTCTCAAGCTTTGGCACAAGATTGAAGAAAATAACGTGTTCTCCGGCGCCAAAATCATCGCTCTCCAGCCCAATTGCGCCGATCATATGGGACGTTTCGTCCCAAAATACCGAGGGGAACGTCATGGCTAACTTAAAAAAGCGCCCATGATTAATTTCTCAATACTGTTTTGAAGCTTTTGCGGCAAAGTCGGTGTAAAGGTAATACTTCCTTTTTGCAACACGCCCAATGGAACCGTCACAATGCAACGATCGGCCACAAACTCAGCCTCACTGGTATAAACAACTACTTTTTCCGGATCACTGTAGTCAACACCCCCGACAACATGTGACAGCCTAATGTCTAAGCCGGTAGCGAGCATTTCTGCAACCGAACCTACCCCTTCTACGATCCAATGCTCGTCTCCTTCGGCAATCCGCAGCTCTTCACCTTCCTCAGAGTCTCCATCCAATACACCATACGCACTCATCATCTTCGGTTCAGTTGAAGACGCCTGTTGATAGCTGCCGTAGTACATGTAATTCAGGACGCGTCGTCTTTGACCATCAAATCCGCTTAGGAGATCCAAGTCGCTCAGTACATCGTACAGGGATTGGTCAACTTCCAAAGCTGCGACCGCTTCTTCAACAGAAGACATTTGACTTTCAAACTGCCATAGAGGGCGCAGCAATCTTAGACGATTGATATATCTCCCATCCAGATCATATAGTGCAATCGATGTGTAGTCGGTTGGCGGTGTTAAGGTAAAGTCATACTGCTCCACAAGATGAGTAACCGGATTTCCGTCAACGCCATGAATCCAGGAGGCACCCACATCGATTGGAAACCCCAAGTCATGACGAGTATAGGCACGGCCCCCTACTCGATTGCGAGCCTCCAAGACTGTTACCGTATACCCCAAGTCATGGAGGGTGCTAGCGGCGGCTAGGCCAGCAAAACCACTTCCAATAATAATTACTGAGCCTGTACCCGGTTTACAAGCGAGATCGAGTTGAGAGATAAGCTCTTCGTAGGTTAGAGCATCCTCTCTAGATAACCACCTTCGTGCCATCCAAATGCCAGCGAATCCTGCCGCTGCAATCGCAGAATATTGAAGAAGTTGTCGTCTGTTCATAATGGGTAGTTTTTATGATAAAGATTTTCCACCCGTACCCTGAACCTGTCGAAGGGTACGGGTGGAAAATCTTTATCCCGCCATCTATAGAATAATAAACCCGCAAACACCACCTAGTCAATATAGGCCATCTGAGAGCCCTTTATCTCTATAAATTGGGTCTCGTAGGGCATCTCCGCAGAGATTCCGGCAGAGGTTGCAGATATAGCGTCCGCAAAATGTGATGCCTCGGCACCTGTCTGCTGACCAACAAAACTAGCGTTCAGGAACCGAAATGCTTCTTCGCCATGAGCATCCATTAAGCAGAAGATGCTGTGAGGACAGTCGGGTGCCGGATAATAAGTGAACGGCTGGCCCATACGTTCAAGATGAGGCCGAAAGCGATCGTTAAAGGCCGCGACAATTTCCATATTTCCGGCGACCATAAAGACGTCCAAGTCAGCATTTGCAGCGTTTTTGGTCACTTCCCACGGGGACCACAGGTTAAAATATTCTTCTGTCTCGAACATCTTCGCGACAATCTCAGGGCGCCCTTGGGTAATCGATTGCCAAAAGTGCAGTGCGCCGTCCCAAACGACAATTGCTTCAAAGAGTTCTGGTGTGCGGAACCCGTTCACGACTGTTCCAAAACCGCCCATAGAGAAACCCTGC
The DNA here is from genome assembly GCA_019217005.1 of Chloroflexi bacterium TSY. The sequence goes on along the minus strand of JAHBNG010000104.1, from coordinate 12,105 downwards.
AACGCTCGACCATTCCGTTCCACGATCGTGCGATAGGTGGCATCGATATGGGGGATGAGGTCCTGCGTAAACCCGGTCGAAACCAGATGGTGCTCATCAAAGCTGTCGGACCACATTCTGTTGCCATCGGGATCGACCAGGCAGACAACAATCATTGGTTCAATGATGCCAGCAGCGACGGCCTCCTCTACCTTTGAGCCAATATAATTACAGTCATATCCGGCCCACGACTCTTGGACATTGGCCCCATGTAGATGATAGAGCGTCCGATACCGTTGCTCTTCCGAATCATATGCTTCTGGCAAGTAGACAAAGAAGGTTTGCTCGCCTGCGATAGCACCATCGATGGTCTGCTTTTGTACACTGCCCGCAATCGGAATGGGCTTTTGTTCCAAATAGGGTGCGATCAGCTCATTGCTGGCCTGGTCGGGAATTTCAGGCAGGGCTTTATCTGCGGTTGCTGACCCATCAGTAGCCGCGGCGTTTGGATCCACAAACTGGATGGCACAAGCGCTGACCAACAACAAAACGGCGGTTAGGGTTGGGTACAGAACCGACATTCGTATTAACTTAGACATCATATTCTCCTGTATCGTATTCATTCTGCTCTACTGTTGTAGAGTATGTTTGGTTGATTTCTGTGACAACAGTATATCCGTGTGCAGGAGAATTCTCTCCCCCAAGTTTGAGGGAATGGGTAGGGGATTTATCTAGAAGGGTAGGGGAGATCAACTACATGCTATCCCTCTTATTTCAACCAATATCCAATTGAACCCAATACAAAAGACGCACACAGGTGGTCCCGTGTGCGTCTTTTGTACCTTATGCCAATCTGATGCTAGGCATCGTCTCTCTGGAACGTCCAGTATCCGAATATGGCGACGAGCAAAAAGACTGTCAACACTGCAATGATACGGACGGAAAAGTAGTCTGCATCCACGCCCAGCGATACAATGCCAGCGATGCGGGCAATGATGGCCACCACCAGAAAGACCATCACGACATGTAATGGAGCTGTTATCATACGAATAGCTGCCGCAGCGTACATGATGCCAAACGTAACCATTGGTGCCCCAATATTGGCTCGAACGTTGGACATGCCAAAAATCCTGTCGCCCGTGGGTTCAATCATGGTTGAGCCAAGTTGAGCTTCCGGTGTAAACATGTACAGAAAGCCGTTGTATAAGAACATGAGGCTCACAAGACCAAGTAAAATTCTCACAGCAATTTTCATGGTGATCTCCCTTTAAACATTTTCTGGTTGGAATAAGAGGTAGCAGTGGTAAAATGCACCCGAGGGCTGTATATTATGCTTCGAGCGGCTTGTTGTTCTTGGCAAAATACTTCATTACGGGTTGATGTTACTATACCATTCGGCGATGCTCTGCCCAATCTCGTGGGGCCGGTCTTCTTGAATGAAGTGCCCTCCTTCACCCACAAAAACGGCTTTATAGTTGGCAAGTTCCATTGCTTGCAAAGCTTCCACGATCTCAGGTGGATTGAGTGCGCCTGGTGTCGCATATAGGTGCAGTTTAGGCAGTTCACTTTCAAGAAACCAAGCATTGTAGGCGTCGACACGTGCGGTCACATCTGCCGGTTCGCCGTCACGGGGGATGGAGCGCACCCAAGTGAGAATCACTTTGCGACTCTCTTCATCGGGAAAAGGCGCGCGGTAGGCGTTCAATTCGGTTTCGGTTAATCCACGGCGTACGTCGCCGGGCAAGAATTGCTCGACCATCATGTTCCTATCGAGAAGCAAGGTGTTACCGACCCCCGGCAGAGACATGATGCCTTGAAAGAGTCTTGCTGATGGGGCCAAGTTTTCTGATTGAGGTGGGAATGCGGGGGCAATGGCTGCCTCCATAAAGGCGATCGCCTTCACATTGTCCTCGTTGCGGGTGGCGTAATCAAAGCCTAGTCCAGAACCCCAATCATGGATGACCAAGGTGATATTCTCCAGTGCCAAGGCTTCGATGAAACCGTCAAGATATTGGCTGTGGGTATCAAAGGTGTAGTCGATGTCTGGCTTGTCTGACTCGCCCATGCCGATGAGGTCGACGGCAATCACTCGCCCCTGGTCTTCAAGGTGGGGCACGACGTTGCGCCAGAGGTACTTTGAGGTGGGGTTGCCGTGCAGGAAGAGGATTGGGTCCCCTTGACCAGCTTCTACATAGGCCATTTGCGACCCATTGACGGTGGCATATTGTGTCTCGTAGGGCATCCCAGTCAAGAAATCAGCGGGGGCGGCTTCAGCGAGTGAAGGACCTCTGCCGAGCATCACAGCCACCACCAAGACCAAGACGACAACGATGGCAACAACGGATCCTATTTTCTTTATCATAATAATATTCCTTATTAATCCGTAATACTCGTCATTAATTCTTATAATGTCTATTCCAAAAGAGCCGAGATTTATTCCGTCGACGAATGTTTCCGAATCGCGTCGACGCTTAGGTATAGGGCAATTGCCTGCAAAATCGCCGCGGTACCCACGACAAAGTAGAAGCGAATCGGTGTGTCGGGTACTCTAAAGAAATCAATCACGTCAAGGACTTCCCTAACCAAATCCCCAGCCAACACGACGGCAAATGCACGCGCGTCCCGATAGAAAAGAACGGCAACCAGGCCGGCTACCCCCATGCCCAACTCCCTGGCCGACCAGGAAATCATCAACTTAAATGCACCATCAATATATTGGGTGTGTGTTTCCGGAGAGACCCAACCCCACACTCCAAGCACCGTGGCAATGAGGCTCGTTAATACTGTAATGACGAGTACAAATACGGGCACCTTTATGTTATTCATAATAATCTCCAATTCTTAGATTCTGTTGATTGATTTTTTGAACGATATTGCGGTTGTGATGAAAACCGAAGCTTGCTTTCTCACGGAGAGCGAGGAGAAACTCCGCTTTTCATACAGAGCAAAGTACAGCTGTTTTTTTGTCATTCGATGGCTTTAGTATATCTGCGGGAATGAGAATTGTCTCCCCCAAATTTGGGGGAAAAGGTAGGGGAGTTATACTGAGCAGCGCCATAAAATAACACCTTTTAGTCGAGAAAGAATGTTATAATGTGCTGCTGCGGAGTATATCAAGAGGAGGAAGGGAGGCTAAGGGCGAAGTGTTGGTGGAGGTCGCTTCGCAACTAATTCAATCTTTGAGTGTGTACCACAAAGTGTGTAAAGAAACTTTACTCAGGCAGAGAACCGCTACATTTACACACTTTGAGACACACTCCCTCATCTTCAAGCAATCAGCCCAAGCGAACGCGCACGATTAACAGCTTCCATGCGAGAATGAACATCCAGCTTGCCGTATACACTCTTAATGTATGAACGAACCGTGCTCGGAGCCACAATCATTTGCTCGGCGATCTGGGGGACCGTCAGATCGCTGGTTAAATAGCGCAACGTATCCAGCTCGCGGTCAGTTAGAGGCTCCAGGAGTAGGTCTACAGAGTTAGTTGGAGCATGTATCGGGATCTGTGTGGCCGTCAGCTGTCCTGTTATCGACAGCCCAGTTGTTGCAATTGGCGTTGATGATTCAGATTGAGGTTTGTCTTCAAAGAGAGGCAAGAGTTGTTGAATATAAGGTACGGCTACGCCACGTTTGGCAATCTGTTTGAGAAGCGGTACGAGTGTTTTACCTTCATCTAAAAAGACGCGCACGAACCCCTCTGGGTAGGCCAAATCAGTAGCCTTGCCTAGCGTTTCAAGCGCAATCTCTGGCTCGTCCAATGCCTGATGGGCCAGGGCTTGAAGTATATATACTTCAATGATTCGAGCTTCGCGGCCACCGTCGATAGCGCCTTTCTCCAGCTTGGTCAATAACGTTTGAGCTGCACGTGCATCGCCATCCGCAATGAGCACTCGAGCCAGAACCAGGTAATCAATTTCAAGTAAGTAAGTGGGTGTGTCATCGGCCTGGAGATCACTTCTTTCTACCCAGGACTTGGCGGCAACAAGATTTCCTTGCTGCAAATGAAGTTGTGCCTCTGTGGCGGATATTCGAGCAGAGGGAGCATAGGTATTGCTGGCCCCAAAATCTCTTTGCGTCTCCTTTAAAAGTTTGAGCGCTTCTTGGCCTTTTCCTTGGACTTGGACTATGCGCGCTAATGTGATCGCTCCGGCTTGGACAGAAATTGCTGCTGACGAGTACTGCTTCAGAGATTCGATGGTCGGAATGAGCATGTCGACTGCCTGTGTCAACTGATTGCGCTCGCGCAAGACTTCTGCCACGCTGACGACGAATGTTGCCGAGCCCGCATTATGTTGCTGTGGAAGAGTTGATTCGAAGCGTTGGAAAAGACGCATGGCCTCTTCTAGCTGTCCGTGCAATCGCAACGCATCAATCCGATAGGACAAAATGATGTAGCCCGCATAGTGCAGCGGACGATCGGGTCTCAGAGTTTCCAGTTGTTGCCTGTTCAGATCGAGAAACTGAACGATGTTCCCCGCTTGGTAATGGCAAATGGTTAACCCGCCACGCGCACCGATTTTTAATATTGGAGAATCTGTCGCTTCAACCAACTCCAGTGCATGCATATTGTACTCGATAGCCTGGCTGAGATTGCCGCGATATTGCTCCAACACTGAATGAGCCAATGCGATCTCCGTCTCCATCGTCGCAATTTCCGATGGCGCATAGGATGTGTTCGATGCATAAAGTAAGTTGGATGCCGCATCCAACAATTCGTCGACGCTGGTGCTGTGATCCAAATAGAGAGCTATCTTAAGCCAGGCTTTGGTAATCAACAGCTGAGGTGATGTGTGGATCTCTTTATCCGGAAGCCGTTGTATCCACTGCTGTAATCGATGAGGCTCACCCCGCCTTGATAGCATCATGCGCATGTTGTCTCCAATGAGATTGACAGCCAACTCATTGTTCTCTGCAGCAAAGGCGTGATGGATCGCTTCATCAAGATGTCCATTGTCACGAAACCAGTGGCTTGCCCGCTCGTGATAGATGGGTGCTTTCTCTGGCGCAGTCCGTTGCAATTCAACTTCTAAACATTCGGCAAAGAGATGATGATAGCGATACCAGTGGCGTCGGTCGTCTAAGGGGATGAGAAATAGGCGCGTTTGATCAAGGGTCTCTAATATTTGCTGACTGCCGACCTGTTCAGTCACAGCATTGCAAAGTTGAACATTGAGCCGCCCTAGGATCGACGTTTGCAGCAGAAAATCACGGATGTATTCAGGCTGCTTGTGGAGTACCTCATTGACCAAATAGTCGACAACGTAACGATTGTCACCTTTAAAGGTTTGGATAAATTCGGCGGGATCCTCTTCGCCCTGGAGGGAGAGAGCTGCCAACTGCAGGCTCGCTACCCAGCCTTCTGTGACTGAATCGAGGTGATTTATGTCGCTTTCAGAGAGATTCAGTCGCATGTGTTGGTTCAGGAAATCCGTCGTTTCAGTACGAGATAAACGGAGTGCCTCTGTATCGATTTCCGCTAACTCTCTACGCACACGCATCCGCGGCAGAGGTAAAGATGGCTCTGATCGACTTGTCATGACAAGATGCAAGTTTGGCGGCTGATTGTCCAGCCAAAAGGAGATCGCTTCATGAATCGATGGCTCCTCAATTTCGTGATAGTCATCAAGAATGAGAACCACTGAGCGTTCATATGCGACAACTTGATTTAAGAGATTGGTCACGATCGCAGTCAGATTGAGTTCTCCATACGGCTCCCGCAAATATGCGTCTTGCGTTGCCTCGAAGGATTCGTCTAGCTGACAGAACGCAGTCACCAGATAGGTAAAGAAGCGCCGCACATCATTATCCCCTTCATCAAGGGAAATCCAAATCACTTGGGAATCTTTTAGCTGATGTAGCCAAGTGGTAACAAGCGTCGTCTTTCCGTAACCCGCTGGCGCTGTCACCAAAATTAGCTTTCTGGCCAATCCTGTATTCAACTGTTCGACCAAATGAGAACGTGGAATCGTATCGGAAGGAACCTGTGGTATGAAGAGTTTGGTGCGTAATAGATCTTGCATGACAGATAATTATATCAATTACCTATCATGCGACCTAACCGAGACAGACTAAAATCAAAATGCGACATTTGAGTTGTCGAGTTAGTACTAAACTGCGCACGAAAATCAGCAGTCGATTTGGGGAATGGCTTCTCCTTTCTCTCTTTATACTTTGCTCTGTATGAAAACCGTAGTTTGTTCTCTCTGGTAGAGCTCTCGAAAACTACGTTTTTCATCACAACCGCAGTATAGCACATGCCCATCGCCTTGAACGCCTCAGTTTGAACTTGGGCAGCCGCATTGTTGAAAACCCCTACCGATTCTGATAAGTCTGCTCCAACAGGGATACGCAATGGATGAGTTTTGCTATAAAGTGAAATCAGGAGGCTGTTGTTTCGGTTCTTAAGAACAGCACCAAAGATACAATGCTCACAATAAGCATAAGAGAGACAGGAACGAAATTGCGCAGGGCCAATGGATCGGAACCGTCGATGACGAGGCTAACGATGCGTCCAACAATTGATAGGATCAAGAAGAGGATCGCAAACCGCAACGCACCCGTTTCTTGATTGACAACCGTATGCATCACAAGAAGAATCCCAAAGGTCAAAAAGCCACCTCCAATGAACGCTCGAACGGTAGCCATGCCGAGAACGTTGACGGCTTCAATTCCAGATGTTGCCATGACGGCTTCCGGGAGGAACAAATATCGGAAACCGAAAGCTAAAAATAATAGAGCGATTACTCCAGCCAAAACTCTTGCTAAATTTCTCATGATTATCTCCAAATTAGTTGCTTGTCATTGGTTGTTGGTTACTGGTTACTGGTTATTGGTTGTTGGTTATTGGTTATTTGTTATCGGTTGCTCCATAACCGATAACAAATAACCAGAAGCAATGTTACGAAGATTTAGGTCGATCATTCTCGGCAAAAAACTTGAGCTCTCCCAGAATATCATCCGCGGTTTTTCCCATCTGTTTGCGTAGCAGGCCGCTCATCAACTGCTTGAAGACAGGCATCACCGCGAGATCAACATTGACTTGCAGTTCAGAACGATTATCGCCTATTGGCGTAACGCTCCACGTATTGTCGATCTTCTGCATAAAGAATGGGATCTTCTTGCCCTCTAATATAAACGCCAGCGTACGCCCATCCTCATCATACTTGTAGATTGTCTCTTTCACTTCGCCAGCTCCTCTCACCTGGCAAACTCGACCACTACCAGGGGGCATATCGGGAATTGCCTTCGAATCAATGACAAAGCTGGCCCATTCACTAATGTTATTGAAATCGGTGCCCAGAATGTTCCATACCTTTTCAGCTGATGCGTTAACAGTTACTTGTCGTGTGATTTCCATTTTGCAATCCTTTCTGTTTCGATTCGTCCGAGCAGACGCGGCTGAATCAGACATTATGAATAAAATTTCCTTAGTTTCAATATTCATTCAACTTATGGCCACCAAATTCCTCGAAAAGTCCGAAAAACACTTGGTCAAACATTCTATTGAGCATGGAGAGCATGGCTGTTAGATCGTCATGTTCGAAGTAATGTTGCCATCGTAACTGCGTTCCATTCTCACGTGGTTTGCTGGAGACGATTGCGTAATGTTGTCGCAACCCAAATGGATTGGATGCAACGACTGAATATGCATAAGCATGTGGTGGTTGCCAAAACACGATTCGCTCTTCCACAATCATATCGTTGCCAAAATCACATGTTCGGATCAATCCCTGTGCTGATTGGCAAACAGTGACCTGTTTTAGGTTGGACACGAACTGACAAAGGCGTTCACAATTCGTAATCGTGTCAAAGACAGAGTCGTTTGGTGCTGCAAGAAACGCTCGATAATCGGCCTGCAGGGGTGCCGTCTGACGATCTTGACGCGGGCTGTATGAAGTGGTTGAGTTTTTTACGTGGCGCATCATACACCTATTGAGAATAAGCTAAGTCTACCGTAGTGACACTGCACCGCTGACGAAACCACCAAAGAGGTCAAGCAAATGACGTCGCAACGGTAGCACCTTCATTACTTTCCTCGTTGGCGTTTGCAAATCAGTAAACGTTGGAACGAATGTGACTTCGTTTCTATTTGGCGCCTCTACCTTTGTACGCGTAGTCCGCCGTCGATACCCTGTTGCTGTATAGATTGCATTTGCCATCTTGATCTCCTTGATTTGATTTCAAGTTTGCTTCGATGGCATTAGTATAGGTTGGGATTAGGGGAGATGTCTTCCCCCAAATAGGGCTAAAAGGAGGGGACTTTGAGAAGGTGGGTAGGGGAATATTACTTCACATGTCAAACGATCAATGCCAATGAACGCGCTCGATTGACTGCTTCGATGCGCGTGTGAACATCGAGCTTACCATAGATGCCCTTCACATACGTACGAATCGTGCTTGGGGCGACGACCATTTGCTCGGCAATCTCGGGGATCGTCAGATCACTGGCTAGGTAACGCAAGGTAGCTAATTCTCGATTGGTCAGAGGGTTGAGGAGAAGATTTAAGGAGTCGGATTCGACGTCAGTTGTATTCGGTTCGGTTATGAGCTGTTCGGTTGTTGCCGTTTTTGTGAACGGTGTCTGAAGCTTTGTTCCCTCGTCGACGAGGTGCAAAAGCTGGCGAATATAGGAAATCGCTAAGCCGCGCCCCGCAACTTGCTTGAGAAGAGGAACAAGCGCATCCCCTTCGTCGACAAAGACGCGCGCAAAACCTTCTGGCTGAGCAAGATTGATGGCTTGCTCCAACTGGTCTATCGCCTGCCCTGTCGCACCTAATCCCTGATGAGCTAGGGCCTGAAGTATCCGAACTTCAACGAGTCGCGCAACGCGGCCACCGTCCGTGATTGCTTTCTCCAGCCTACCCAAAAGTAGTTGGGCCGCGTGTGCTGCGCCATCAGCAATGAGGAGACGAGCCAATACCAAGTAGTCGATTTCGAATAAGTAGGCGAGAGCATCATCGGCCTGCATACCGCTTTTTTCTGCCCAAGCTTTGGCTGCAGAGAGATTCCCTTGCTGCAGATGAAGAAGAGCCTCGGTGGCCGATATCCGAGCCGAGGGATAATAGGTATCGCTCGCACGAAAGTCTCGCAGCGTATCGATCAACAGTTTGAGCGCTTCTTGACCTTTGCCCTGAGTTTGCAAGATGCGGGCCAGCGTAATCGCCCCGGTCTGGACGACGGCGGCCATTGACTGCTGTGGTTTGAGCATCTCGAGGGCTGGAATCAGGGTGTCGACCGCAAGCGTTAATTGATTCCGTTCACGCAAGACTTCGGCCCAACTAACAGCAACCATCGCTGCACCAAGATTTTGTCGTTGCAGTTGATTTGACTCAATCTGTTGGAGTACGTGTCCTGCCTGTTGCAACTTCCCTTGCAATCGCAGCGCATCAACTCGATAAGCAAGCGAGACATAGTGGGCATAGTCTAGCGGTTCCCCCTGTCCAAGAAACTCAAATTGAGTGGTGCTATATTTCAAAGACTGAACGACATTTCCAGCTTGATGATGTGAAATGGCCAACGAGTGGAGCACGCCTGTTTTGCGCAATGGTGAGTCGACGTCTTGAATTTGTTCCCATGCATATTCACAATACTGAATCGCCCGCTTGAGATTACCGCGTAAGCGGTTCAGGTTGGATCGGGCGAGAGCGATTTCCGTCACCAGTTCAGCTACTTCTTCTGTCCTATGGGGCGCGTCAGAGACATGAACAAGACTTTCTGCATCATCCAACAATTCATCAACATGAGTACCCTGATCCAAAAAAAGTTCTTGATAGAGCCACGCTTTGGTGATGAGCAGCCGTGGAGATGTACCAATCTCTTCATCTGGCAGCTGTTGAATCCATTGCCAGGGTCGATGGGTCTCGCCCTGCTCCCATAAGATTTTTCCGGCGTTATCGGCAATCAAACGAGCCGCCAGTCCACTGTTGCCAGCTGCCAGTGCATGCTGGATGGAATCTCCCAAAAAACCATGGCTGCTAAACCAGCGACTCGCTCGCTCGTGGTACGTTGACACATCTTCCGACGCGGTGCGCTGTAACTCCGCCTGTAGGCATTCGGCGAAGAGATGATGGTAACGATACCAGTGACGCCGATCGTCCAATGGGATCAAAAATAGACGCGTCCGGTCGAGAGTTTCTAGGATGTGCTGGCTGCCGACCTGTTCAGTCACTGCATTGCAGAGCTGGACATTCAGTCGTTCTAGAATCGATGTTTGCAAGAGAAAGTCGCGGATATATCCCGGCTGTTTGTACAAAACCTCCGTGACTAGATAATCCACAATATAGCGATTGTCGCCTTTAAAAGTCTGGATAAACTCTGTGGGATCGTCTTTATTTTGGAGAGAAAGTGCGGCCAATTGCAAGCTGGCCACCCAACCTTCCGTTATCGAATCGAGCTGGTCAATATCATCAGCAGAGAGGTTCAGCTGCATGTGCTGATTAAGGAAGTCGGCTGATTCGCTTCGACTGAAGCGCAGTGCCTCTGCATCGATTTCTGTCACTTGCCGACGCACACGCATCCGCGAGAGCGGCAATGGCGGTTCCGTGCGACTTGTGATGGCAAGATGGAAGTTGGGTGGCTGGTTGTCCAGCCAAAAAGCGAGCGCCTCATGAATCGATGGCTCCTCGATTTCGTGATAGTCGTCCAGGACAAGAACGGCGGGTTGACCATACGAGACGACTAGATTCAAGAGGCGGGTTACAATCGCATCCGCAGAGAGTTCACTATGAGGATCTTGCAAGAACGCTTCTTGTATTGTTTCGAAGGATTCATCAAGCTGACAGAGTGCAGCCACAAAGTAAGTAAAAAAACGACGGACCTCATTGTCCCCCTTATCGAGCGAGAGCCACACAACTTGGGGACAATGGACACAAGGCCCCAAGTTGTGCAGCCATGTTGTGACCAACGTCGTCTTGCCATAGCCAGCTGGGGCAGTTATCAGGCTGAGCTTTCCCGTCAATCCCAAATTTAGGCGTTCCACCAGATGCGAACGTGGAATCGCTTCCGGTGGTGCCGGTGGTATAAAGAGCTTGGTGCGCAATAGAGCTTGCATAGTGGAAATTATACCAATATCCACTGATTGTACCTAAAATGCTCTCGAAATTCACTCGCTTATCTTCGCTCATCATACGACACCAGCTGCTTGAGTCGTTTTTCTGTTTGAGTCGTCAAATACCATAGACCGATCCCAACGGGGAGGAACAAGCCACCAAGCCCTACAAGAACCTTTCCCATCGTGGATAACTGTCCGATGGCGGGAATGAGTCCAAGGATTGGGATGTTATAACCGTAGATGCCTAGCAGGACAATGTCTATACCAGACATAATAATAAAGATGCTATACATCACCATGAGAACCTTTGTATCTCTTTGGATCAAGCCATAGAGCAAAGGAAAGGCAAAAGCAATGTGTCTGATGGCAAAAAATTGAATTGGAAAGGTGGCCGCCTCACCCGCATCAGGGAACGCAAGGCTGGGGTTGAACAAAGCAGCAGCACCAAAGACAAAGAGATTTGATATGAATAAAACCGCTGTAAGCAGAGTGAACCAAGATGGAAATTTAACTGAATTTGTCATAATTGCTTCTTAATCCTCCTTTCCTTTTACTGAGCTGGCCGACCGGTCTCAAGGTAGGCTTTCAGCTCCTATTGGACCAAGCCGAAGGTGGACTCAAATCTGCCTCTTAGGATGGAACCAAATGCTTTGAAGATCCCACTCAGTTCCATACGTAGATCGAACGTCAGCAGAGATCGGTCGTCTCCGATTGAGACTACGCGATGGGTGTTATGGGCATAAGCAAGCAGGAAGGGCAGTTCTGCAGCCCGAAACGTATACTCCATGTTCTCTTCGCAGTACATCGTAAAAATTTCGTGAATTTCTCCCACGGGGCTGGTCGTAGAGCGTCCTGGAATCGGCGCCTCCGCGGCTACAGCAAAGCCAGGGGGAACCTCACGATCCTCCAGCGTTCTCGAAACATTAACAGTGGAAGACCATTTGTCGATCTCTGCGAATTCGTGGGCCAAAACCGCCCAAACCTCTTCAGCCGGGGCATCAATCTCCTTTTCAAGATGTATATCTAGTGTTTTGTCAGATAAGTTATAATACGGTAAACTCTGCCAGAAAGTGAC
>JAHBNG010000111.1 GCA_019217005.1 Chloroflexi bacterium TSY | reverse complement strand
TTTTGTCACATTTCTCACCTCATCTCTTTTCTTTTACCAGAAAGTAAAGTTTAACGAACCTGAATTTACCTTTGCAGGTGCAGAAAATCCATACACTGCCGATGAATTTGCTCAAATAAATTGGAAAGGTACGCTTGGCACTACTTATGTACAATGGGTTAAGCCAAAGGGGGAAGTGAAAGAAGGCTTATTAACGGTTGATCATGATGCAATTCATGGTGCTTCAGGCGGTGGAATCTTTGCAATCGAACCAGACGGACCCGTGCATATTGCTAACAATTATTTGGGTTATAAACCTATTTGTATATTTACGCGTTGCTGGTATTTTAATAAATCAATTGGCGCTTTGAACCCATGGATCGGAACTCCATAGAATGGTGCGCTAAAGCCGCTACCTAAGGAACACCCGCTGCGTGTCGAAGGATCGTTATTTGAGTAGTTTGCCTTTTCAGTGCACTTGTCTATTTTGCATTTGCCGCGATTATTCCGCAGAGCATAGTTACCCCGCTGGGCGTACTCGTCATGCTCATCACTAACAGTCCGCTCATTGTCTTCACGGTGTATGTGTTGGACAATTGGGCGGATTGTTGAAACTGGACTTGATGCGCTTGTGCTGTTTAGCTACACTCAAGACCGCATACAGGCCGCCCGGCTTAAGGCTCACGCCTCTTCCAACACGCCCTCGTCCTAGTCCGCTCGTACATCTTTGCCACCTGCCACCAACACTCCTTTTCCGTCACGCCTCTAAATCCACAAATTCCACCCAATATGTCAATTTCCCGTCCCAAATGAAACGTAAATTTAGGACGTTTGAAATTTAGCGACAGTTACAGTACAATTACTCACTGTCTTCGAGACGCACACTTTCCTCAGTTGCTTCCCAGATTCAATCCATTCGGGGTCGACCGCACATGGCCGCGGCTCCCCCATTCCGACAGCGGAGGTATTTCCATGCCGTGACTAAAACAGCCAAAAGCAACCCAAACACCAAAATTACAAAAGTACGCGTATGTATCTGGTATCTGTATCATGCGTACTCTTTGTCTACTCACGAATAAAGTTAGCTCGTCCAATGTTCAATGTTCAGCCATTCCTCGTGACCAATCCATATATTGCGCTGCTCAACCTCATCCTGAAAATTGTTCAAACGCACCCGTTGACCCACATAGTGCGACCCACATAGTGCGACCCACAAGTCCCGTTCGGCGGCTCGTTGAGTGCTGGTCGTGCATTCTGTTTATCTTACTATGAGCGGTAGATAGACACTAAAGTCTGGGCTGTATGCACAGGATAGGCGGAAAGTGGAGTTTTGATTGCCAATGAATCGGGGTGGTTCATTTTAGGCGGACAATTAGGTTTACATTTTTGCAAAGAGAAAAGATGTTTATATTTTCTACTTTGAGCCATGCTCAGGCAGAAAATGACCTCATATAGATTTTTATCTATGTATCAAAAGTGTAAACCTAATTCTGAACCACCCCAATGAATCGACAGTAATCAGCACGACCATCTCCGTTTACATCGGCAAACCCTCTTGGTCTATCATCAAAACCTTCACCAATCTGTTGGGCGCTCTCAAACGTACCACTGAATCCGCTCACACCCGCCAACAGACAGCTGAGGCGGAAAGTGGAGTTTTGATTGCCAATGAATCGACAGTAATCAGCACGACCATCTCCGTTTACATCAGCAAACTCTCTTGGTCTATCATCAAAACCTTCATCAATCTGTTGGGCGCTCTCAAACGTACCACTGAATCCGCTCACACCCGCCAACAGACAACTGAGGCGGAAAGTGGAGTTTTGATTGCCAATGAATCGACAGTAATCAGCACGACCATCTCCGTTTACATCGGCAAACTCTCTTGGTCTATCATCAAAACCTTCATCAATCTGTTGGGCGCTCTCAAACGTACCACTGAATCCGCTCACACCCGCCAACAGACAACTGAGGCGGAAAGTGGAGTTTTGATTGCCAATGAATCGACAATAATCGGCACGACCATCTCCGTTTACATCGGCAAACTCTCTTGGCCTATTATCAAAACCTTCACCAATCTGTTGGGCGCTCTCAAATACCTCTTCAAAGTAAATATCATTACCTATGATTTCAGCACTAGTTCCTTGTGCAATCCATGTTGCTAAAACCGCGCCAAGTACTACAAAAGTCATTCTATATTTTTGCATCACTTTCCTCCGAGAGAATTTAACAAGAATCCATTTTTTGCTCATGGCAGGCTCCCTTTCTGGTTACACTTTACTTCATCTTTTTTCAGTCCAGAAATTCGTCCGCACTACAATCCCATCCCCCACCGTACTCTATACACGCTGGCCCAGGCCCGAGGGCACAAAAATTTAGGTGCATTTTACGTTCGGGATAAGAGTGAATTACACGCAGTTTGACCAGTCGTTTGAGCCCAGAATCATCATCTGCGTGCGTTGCGCTCGGGGCAGCCCCAGAATGCAACGCACGGTTGAGCTGTTAGGTGGACACGTGGAGCGCTTTTTCACCCGTGCAATGCATTCTTCCCATGCGCCTCCCCGAACTCAAAGGCATCCCGAAAATTTGATATCCTTGAAGTTTCGCGACATTTGCAGTACAATCTGATTATTGTCTTTGCGATCCCCTTTTTCGTAACTTAAGGCCCTGATTCATTGCACTTGTGGTTTGCGGTTAATGACCACGGCTCTCCAATTCCGACAACGGAGGTATTCCCATGCCGCAACTAAAGCTGCAACTGCTTGGTCCTCCGCGGTTGACGCGGGATGGGACACGGGTTGACATCGGGCGTCGTAAGGCCGTGGCCCTGCTGGCCTACTTGGCTACAACCGGCCAGATCCACGGTCGAGATTCGCTGGCTGCCCTCTTCTGGCCAGAATATGATCAGACGCGGGCGCGCACCGATCTGCGACGCATGTTGTCGGTGCTCAATCGAGCACTGGGGGAGGGTTGGTTCGAGACGGATCGGGAGACAATCTGTATGGTGCGAGGGGCCAACTCTAGGATCTGTTCAGGACATGCGCTGTGGCTGGATGTAGCTGAGTTCCGCCGCTGTTTGATGGCTTGCGAGGCCCACGATCACTCGGCAGATCAGGTCTGCACAGACTGTCTGCCCTTGCTAGAGGCCGCTGTGACGCTCTACCGTGACGATTTCCTGGCGGGCTTCACATTGGAAGACAGCCCAGACTTCGATGACTGGCAATCCTTTGAAAGCCAAAGCCTACGCCGAGAACTGGCCTCTGCGCTGGAGCGATTAGTTCATGGCTACAGCAAGCAGGGCGAATTTGAACCAGCTATTTCCCATGCCCGCCACTAGCTGGCACTCGATCCCCTTCACGAACCAGCGCACCGTCACCTGATCCAGCTATACATCCAGGTAGAACAGCGCACAGCCGCCCTGCGTCAGTATGCGGAATGTGTACAGATTCTCGAAGCGGAGTTGAACGTCCCGCCGCAGGAAGAGACAATTGCGCTCTATGAACGCATTCGAGCCGGTGAAGTGAGCGAGGAAGCCACAGGGCACGAAAGTGAAAAGGAGATAGGTACTTCGGCGGGTCACTTCCCCACCATTACCCCTGTGCCAGAATCGCTCTCCCGCATGCTCACCACAGTCAACGATATCGCCCGCACGATTGGAGCCGTTAGCGTCGCCAAACGATCGAAGTTGGAAGGTGATGCCACTCGACGCGCCCAGTTGATCCTGCTCGATAAGGTACAGACCTTCTGGGTGACCGGGGTACTGGAACAGTCCTTGCACGGGTTGGCCCTGATCGAGCTGGGAAAAGAGGTTCGACCCGATGCGTTGGCCTATCCCTGGGGGATGGTGCTCCAGCAACCCAATGCGCCACGGCAAACGCTGCCTCCTGATAAACAGATCGTGGATGTCTTTGATGAAGCTGGTCAGTCACTCTTGATTCTGGGTGCACCCGGCTCGGGCAAGACGACCATGCTGCTGGATTTGACCCGGTCCAAGATATCTGTGGCCGCGCAAGATCCTGCCCGGCCAATTCCTGTGGTACTCAATCTCTCATCCTGGGGAGAACGACGCCAGTCACTTGCCGCATGGTTGGTTGACGAACTGAACGAAAAGTATCTGATCCCCAAGAAGATCGGCCACACCTGGGTCCAGAACGACAGATTGTTGCTGTTGCTCGACGGGCTGGATGAGGTCAACCATGACCAACAAGATGCCTGTGTGGCTGCGATCAATCAGTTTCGCCAGGAACAGGGTCTTGCCCAACTCGCGGTCTGTAGCCGTGTTCAGGAGTACGAAGCGATCAGCGAACGACTCCGGCTGGAGAGCGCCGTTTTCCTGCAGCCACTGACGCAACAACAGATTCAGGACTATCTCCGCGCAAGTGGTCCCAAATTGCAGGCGGTCTATACAATCTACCAGCATGATGCTACGCTACAGGATCTCGCCCGTTTGCCCTTGTTGCTCAGTATCATGACTCTGGCCTATGAGGATGCATCTGTGAAGACTTTATCACAGTTTGATTCGCTGGATGCGCGTCGTCAGCACCTGTTTGCCACATACGTCGAGCAGATGTTTCAACGACGGGGCGCGAACGCTCGATATACCCCCACACAGATGCGTCAATGGCTTTCTTGGCTGGCGCGCAAGTTGACTGAACATGACCAAACGATCTTTCTGCTGGAACAGATACAGCCAGATTGGCTATCTACCCATCGTCAACGTTGGTTCTATGCACTGGCCACTCGAATCATCACTGGTCTGATCATCGGTGCGCTACTCAGTGTGAATAGCACGCCATTCCTGAATCTCCAGGTGGTAACGTACTATCTGTTGTCTGGGCTGCTGGTTGGCGTTGCCATTGGAACCGTAGATGGGATCCATCTCCAGCAACGGGCCAACAACGCTCCAAACGAACCAGTACGCAAAACAGATTTGTGGGAGACGATACGCGGTGTTCTGAGCGTTGGGCTGATTGCGGGCTTGATTGGTGCGTCAATAAGCGGGTTGTTTTTTGGGTTATTAGGAGGACCAACAGAATTGCTGTTTCCTGGAATCATACATGGAATAGTTTTTGGACCATTTCTTAGATTGCGCAATCACCAACAACGCATAGAGCACGATGTGCAGACTGTTGAGGCGCTGAGCTGGTCATGGCAGACTGCGGCAACAGGTCTAGTTCGGGGGCTGATGATCGGTTTGCTTGTGGGTCTAGTTGTTGTGCTGGCAGATCCGGCACTCGCGTCGGAAGACAGATTGTTAATACCGCTTTTTGTTATGTTGTTTACAGCTCTGGTAATGGGGCTGTTGAACGGATTCACAAGCGATATCGTGGTTTCAAGAATTGTCCCGAATCAGGGTATCCAGCTTTCAGCTAGAAACGCGCTGGTTGTTGCATTGCTGACAGTGGCGATTTTGGGGCTGCTAGCGGGCATGCTGATGTTGCTATGGCCTAAAATTGGCATGGGTTTTGCCAAAATGGCGTTGGGAATGGGCGGGCTTATGTGGCTTTGGTATGGCGGTTTGGATCTTCTCTATCACGGCACGCTCCGCGCAATCCTCTGGTGGAACGACTACATGCCCTTGAACGTTGTCCGCTTTCTCGATCACGCAGCCGCGCAGATTTTCCTGCGTAAGGTTGGCGGCGGCTATACGTTTGTTCACCAGTTGCTGCAAGACTATTTTGTGACGCACGCACGATAAAGTTCTAGCTAATTGTCAATAGTGAATTAAGGCAGGTGTACCCTTATATGAGCAATCCCTTTTGCCCGTTCAAAGAGGTAACGCAATGACCTCTCTCTCCATCTTTATCTTTCTATTCGGCTCCCCCCGCGCGTCGCGCAATCGCGAGGCAGTTCCTCTTACCAGGTGCAAGGCGATTGCCCTGCTGGCCTATCTTGCACTCCATGACAAATGGCATCGTCGGGAACGGCTAACGACTCTGCTCTGGCCCGATGCTACACCGCACCGTGCCTTTGCCAACCTACGGCAGCTTCTGTGGCTGTTGAACAGAGACTTGAGGGAGGGTTGGCTGCTGGCAAACCAGGAGATGATTCGGCTGAACCTCCAGGCTGGTCTGTGGGTTGACGTCAGGCATTTTCAGCATCTCTTGACGCAGACGGATAGGGATGACACAGAAATGGCGATTCACAGTTAACGCGAACTGTTGACCCTGGCTCAATACCACTCTGCCTGCACCGACAAGACACAGAACCGAGCGAGGCAGTTATTGTCCGATCTGGAATCTACATTTGCGCAAGATTCGCTTGCGGTAGCGGCGGAAAGAGGAAGGGTACAGCTCTCGAAGTTGTTGCTGTTGAGGTATTAGAGACGCTTTCTTCCTGGGTGGCTAAGATTGAATTAACAGATCCTTAACCTTATGAAGATACCGCTATTGCAGACCAAATTATTCATCCCGCAGATCCGGTCAGGTGATATCGTTTCACGCCCTCAGTTGAGCGGGCAGCTTCAATGGCGTTCAAGTCAAAAGCTCACGTTGGTCTCTGCGCCTGCTGGTTTTGGCAAAACGACGACAGTTGCGGCTTGGTTGGCTGAATTGCAAACATTGCGCCATCCTGCCGAGCCACCCCATGCCGCTGCTCAACCACGTGCAACAGACCAACCACGTTGCGCTTGGCTCTCCCTGGATGAGAACGACAATGAAACGAGCCGCTTTTTGGCCTATTGGGTCGCCGCCATCCAACGTGCCGATGTGTCGCTGGGCCAAGAAGCGAAGGCTATGCTAGAAGTACCAGAACCGCCATCGGCGACAAATCTATTCACCAGCTTGCTCAATGAGCTGTCCGATTATCCCCATCCGCTGATTATTGTGCTGGATGACTACCATGTCATTCAAGAAGCACCGCTGCACGATGCCGTCACGTTCTGGCTCGATTATGCACCGAACCACTGTCATCTGGTCTTGACAACGCGCACCGAACCGCCTCTCCCCCTGGCACTGTTGCGCAGTCGCGGCCAGGTCAACGAGATCCGCGCCGATGATCTGCGCTTTTCCGCAGAGGAGATTGCCCACTTTTTCCAGCAGATGATGGACATCGACCTTTCCAACGCCAACACGCACGCGCTGGCAAACCGCACCGAAGGCTGGATTGCCGGACTGAAGATGGCGGGGCTTTCCATGCGTGGCTGCGATGACATACCAGCCTTTATCGAGCGCTTTTCGGGCAGTCATCGCTTTATCATCGACTATCTGGCGGACCAGGTGCTGGATCGCTGTTCGGACGTGCTGCGCGCATTCCTCCTGCAGACGTCCGTGCTGGCAAGGATGTGCGCTCCCCTGGCCGATGCCCTTCTGCCCGATTTGGCAACGGCACATGCCAGGGACAGCCAATCGATTCTCGAAGAACTTGAAGCCGCCAATCTCTTTATCGTCCCCTTGGATGACGAGCGTCATTGGTATCGCCATCATCATCTCTTTGGCGAACTGTTGCAACATCGCTTGCGGCGCGTCTATCCAGAGTTGGAAACAACTCTGCATGAGCGAGCCAGAGCTTGGTATGAAGAGGCTGGCTACACCTACGAAGCGATTGAGCATGCTTTGGCCGCCGCGGATTATGTACGCGCAGCCGACCTGATCGAATTGGTTACGGATTATACAGGTATGCGTGGCGAATTTACGCCGTTGGTTCGTTGGATGGAAGCGCTCCCCCGCGAACTGCTTTTTCGTCGTCACCACATTGCGCTCTACTATATGGTTTTCTTAAGCTTTGTGAATCGTCATGATGAGTTGGAGTCCTATTTTCAGGCCATTGATCAAGCTGCTGCAACCCAGCCCGATGATGTGGAATTACAGAAAACGCACACCGATCTGACGCTTCTACGCTGTACCAAGTTCGCAACCTTTGGGGATTTCGCAAAATCCGTCGAACTCGCCCGAAAAATAGAGCAGATTGACTTCTCTTACAAGAGCGCGGCAGTATCGTTTGGGACATATCTGAGTTATGGACAGGCAGCCATATGGTGGTGGGGCGATGTAGAGCCGGCCCACCAAGTTCTGGCAGATGTAGTCAAGCCAAGCCAGACCAAAGAGAATTTGGCGGGGAATGTATACATCTATAGCCTACAGGCGAATCTCCATTTGCTGCAAGGTGAATTGGATACCGCTTGTCGTATAGCGGAACAAGCGCTACAGAGTGCCCATGCGCCTGACGGTACCCAGATATTCAGTGCCATCTATCCGTTGGGGATTCTGGGACGTATCCATTATGAACGCAATGATTTCGATCTGGCAGCCGATTGTCTGTCTCCCAAGTTCGAACAATCGCGCAATATAGCTGCCTACACCACGAATCCATTGGATACAACCCTGGCCTTGGCGTTCTTCAAACAAGCACGAGGTCAAGGGGCCGCGGCGCTGAAGGTTGTTGCCGAGACAGAACAACACTTTCAGCAGTTACCCATTTCTCTTGCATATCGTACATGTCTGGCAGCCATAAGAGCGCGCCTCTGGCTCAGGCAAAGCAATTTGAACGCTGCTGTTGCCTGGGCCGACGAATTGCCGCTGCCGACAGCCGAAGACAAGATCCGACCCATCCATATCTTTCCCTACCTCACCTGGGTTCGCGTTCGCCTCGCTCAACAAGATTATGCAGCCATTGATGACTTTCTGGCACAGCTGTTGGCCTGGTCGCAAGACAAAGCCCTCCACGGCATTGTCCTTGAAATCGCGCTGCTCCAGGCGCTCTCCCAATCTGCTCAAGGCCAGCTTGATTCAGCATTGCAGTGCCTAAGGCCAGCCTTTGATCTCGCGGCACCAGCCGGTTATGTACGGACGTTTATTGATGAAGGCGAAGCCATGCACAAGTTGTTGCGTCATGCAGCCTCACGTGGTCTAGCAACAGCCTATGTGTTAAAGCTGTTGGCCGCCATGAAAGAAAACACCGCAGAAACAAAACGTTCTGAATCGCAGCCAGTTGGTAACACTGCTCTTATTGAACCCCTTTCCCCACGCGAACTCGAAATTCTCCACCTCATCGACGCCGGTCACACGAATCAAGATATCGCCGATGAATTGATCATCGCCGTGAGTACTGTCAAACGCCACATCAACAACATCTATGGCAAGCTTCATGCCCAGAATCGTACGCATGCATTGGCGCGCGCCCGAGAGCTTACGCTGATTTAAGTGGAAATTTGAATAAGCAGTACGCTGCACGTTGGTTTGCACCCTGACTTGACCGGTCGGGGTGTTTTCATTTTTAGCGCCCCCGAGGGTGTAAAAAGGGGTGTAGAAAGCCAATCGAAAAGCAGTTGTATACAATCCATCCTTCAATGAATCGAAGGATGGATGATCTCCATCTCCACTTCATACTATACTCAGCATATGAGAGACGTACTTGAGTCTCCCTGCTGAAACCACACAAGATTAACAATAAAGTGAGATCACCATGAAACACCAAAATCTGCTCATCATTGCGACAGTCAGCGATGGGCCACGTTCTGTTTTTGAATATTTGTAGGAGAGCAACCCCAATGCAACAAACAACTAACCTCAACATTCTGGTCACAGGCACAAGTAGTGGCTTTGGCCGTCTCATTGCCCAGACGCTCGCCCGGGCCGGACATCATCTTTTCGCTTCCATGCGCGGGATTCATGGCAAGATTACACGCAGTAGGATTTCTCAGAGGTAGAGCGTTCAAATGGCGAAAAAAGACGCAGTAGAGAATCTCGGACCATTTGGCCCGCTCGAGTCTGTTTTGACTGAGAAGTGCAGGATTATGTCTACTGCGTGTAATAGAGAATGCCGACGCCGCCCGCGAATTGAGCAACTGGGCCTACAGCAATATTGTCTCTCTTGACGTTGTTGAACTGGATGTCACCAATCAGGCAACAATCGACAAGACGGTAAATGGCATCCTAGAGGATGTCGGCCACATTGATGTACTGGTCAATAACGCTGGCGTTGCAGCCTTTGGCATCCTTGAAGGCTTTACCATTGAGCAGACCCAAGCGCTTTTTGACGTCAATACTTTTGGTCCATTGCGCGTGGCCAAAGCAATCCTGCCTTCAATGCGCGACCGCGGTTCTGGGCTGCTCATCCACATCTCCAGTACGGTTGGCCGCGTCAACCTGCCCTTTACCAGTCCTTACTCGGCGAGCAAATTTGCGCTAGAAGCGCTGGGCGAGGCCCTGCACATGCAGTTAGCCCCCTTTGGTATTGAGTCGCTACTGGTTGAGCCAGGTCTCTTTGGGACTGAAGCATTCGGCAAGCTCTTTACGCCAGCAGATGAGCAGGTGCTGGCTGACTATGGCGATCTGGCGACTGCCCCTATGCAAACCTTTGCAGCTTCAGCAGAGATGTTGCGTCAACCAGATGCCCCCGACCCACAGCAGGTAGCGGATGCCGTCAAGCAACTGATCGATACACCAGTTGGTCAACGCCCACTGCGCACATTAGTCGGACCAGTGACAACCGAGGGCGTCGCTGAACTCAATGTAGCCTATGATGTGACCATGCAGCGATTGGCCGAGGCAAGCGGTCTGCAACCAGCTCAATGACGCAACAGCCAGGAAATTCAATGATACTGCACGCGGAGGAAATAGAATGACAGGTCAATTTGAAGGGAAAGTAGCCCTAGTAACAGGGTCAGGGTCAGGCATTGGACGGGCTTCAGCCCTAGCCTTTGCCAAAGAAGGTGCCAGCATCGTTGTAGCTGACATCGTGACCGCAGGTGGTGAAGAGACCGTACAAATGATTACAGAGGCTGGTGGCGAAGCCATTTTCGTCAGGGCTGATGTGTCACAGGCGGCTGAAGTCGAAGCGCTGCTTCATAGGATAGTTGAAAGCTATGGGCGTTTAGATTACGCCCACAACAATGCCGGGATCGAAAGCATAAGGATACCAACCGTTGAGCATACAGAGGAAACTTGGGACAGCATCATCAACGTCAATTTGAAGGGCGTTTGGTTGTGCATGAAGTATGAGATTCCGCAGATGCTCAAGCATGGCGGCGGGGCAATTGTCAATACATCATCGGTGGCAGGGCTGGCTGGTTATGCAGGTGTTGCAGCTTATGCAGCCAGCAAACATGGTGTGAACGGGCTAACCAAAGTAGCTGCAATCGAGTATGCTCAGGCCGGCGTCCGCGTCAATGCGGTGTGCCCTGGCGCCATTCGCACCCCCATGATTCAGCGCGCCCTGGATGAACGCCCGGAGATGGCAGATGGCATAGCTGCTATGCACCCCCTCGGTCGAATGGGCGAGCCGGAGGAGATTGCGCAGGCGGTCGTCTGGCTATGCTCAGATGCGGCATCGTTTGTCACCGGTCTGCCCATGTCAGTAGATGGTGGTATAGTTGCCCAATAAAAGGCACTGGTTCAGTTACCAATCTGAAACTGGGACGCATGATCGGCTTCGCTGCTCATCGCCTTGTTGGCGTGCTGCTCATAACCGCTGCCAATTTGACAACAAACCCAGCATCTACCCAGGGTAGAGAAATTCAGACGATGACCCTCACCGCCAACGGTAAGCGCATTACCCCTAAACCCCTATAAAAGCTCGAACCAAAGTCAAATAGCTTGCAAACAGACTCGGAATCTGTACAGATTCCGAGTCTGTTTGCGTTCATACCCCGCTGTCGGATTATGAAAATGCGATTGTGTCAAGTAACAGGCTATGGTATCATAATTGCAAGCATCAACCGTCATTCAACAATGAACTCTGCCATGTGTGGAGCTCCCCGGAAAGATTGCGCATCTTAATTAAACGGAAGGCGCTTCATGAGTGTGCCGCTGTTACAGACCAAGCTATTTGTTCCTCAACTGCGCCCAGGTGACATCGTTTCACGGCCTCAGTTGAGTATGGAGATCCAGTGGCGTTCAGGCCAAAAGCTAACGCTGGTTTCGGCGCCCGCAGGCTTTGGCAAAACGACTTTGATTGCGGCATGGCTGGCTGAATTGCAGACAGCAGACCATCCTGCCGACCCACCCCATGCCGCTGCTCAACTACGTGCAACAGACCAACCACGTTGCGCCTGGCTCGCCTTGGATGAGAATGACAATGAAACAAGCCGCTTTTTAGCCTATTGGGTCGCCGCTATCCAACGTGCCGATGTGTCGCTGGGCCAAGAAGCGAAGGCTATGCTAGAAGTACCGGGACCACCATCGGCGACGAATCTATTCACCAGCTTGCTCAATGAGCTGTCCGATTATCCCCATCCGCTTATTATCGTCCTGGATGACTACCATGTCATTCAAGAAGCACCACTGCACAATGCCATTGCGTTCTGGCTCGATTATGCACCGAACCACTGTCATCTGGTCTTGACAACGCGCACCGAACCGCCTCTCCCCCTGGCACTGTTGCGCAGTCGCGGCCAGGTCAACGAGATCCGCGCCGATGATCTGCGCTTTTCCGCAGAGGAGATTGCCCACTTTTTCCAGCAGGTGATGGACATCGACCTTTCCAACGCCAACACGCACGCGCTGGCAAACCGCACCGAAGGCTGGATTGCCGGACTGAAGATGGCGGGGCTTTCCATGCGTGGCTGCGATGACATACCAGCCTTTATCGAGCGCTTTTCCGGCAGTCATCGCTTTATCATCGACTATCTGGCGGACCAGGTGCTGGATCGCTGTTCGGATGTGCTGCGCGCATTTCTCCTGCAGACGTCCGTGCTGGCAAGGATGTGCGCTCCCTTGGTCGATGCCCTTCTGCCCGATTTGGCAACGGCACATACCAGGGACAGCCAATCGATTCTCGAAGAACTTGAAGCCGCCAATCTCTTTATCGTCCCCTTGGATGACGAGCGTCACTGGTATCGCTACCATCATCTCTTTGGCGAGCTGTTGCAACATCGCTTGCGGCGCGTCTATCCAGAGTTGGAGACAACTCTGCATGAGCGAGCCAGTGCTTGGTATGAAGAGGCTGGCTACACCTACGAAGCGATTGAGCATGCTTTGACGGCCGCAAATTATGTGCACGCAGCCGACCTGATGGAATCGGTTCAGAATCGCGTAAGTCTTAAAGGCGAACTTCGTACGTTTGCCCGTTGGGCGGAAGCGCTACCCCATGAACTAGTGATTCGCCGACACCGCATTGCGCTCTACTATGTGATGTTCTTAAGCTTTGTGAATCGCAACGACGAAGTGGAGAACTATTTTAATGCTGTTGACCGAGCTGTTGAGATCCACCCTGGTGATGTGGAATTGCAAAAAACGCATACGGATCTGACTTTTTTGCGTTGCGTCAAGTTGGCGACCTTTGGGAATTTTGCAAAATCCATTGAGCTTGCCCGCAAGACAGAGCAAATTGCTCTGTCTTACGTGAGCGCAGCGGCATCCTTTGGGACGCTTCTGAGTAAGGGGCAGGCAGCCATCTGGTGGTGGGGCGATGTAGAGATGGCCCACCAAGTTCTGGCAGAAGTATTTAAGGTGGCCCGGTCTACACAGTTCAGACGGGAACACTCGGGGAGGGACGTAGTCGGTCATTGCTTGCTCGCCAACCTCCATCTGCTGCAGGGCGAATTGGGTGCCGCTCGTCGTGTGGCGGAACAATCGCTACAGAATGCCCACACACCAGAAGGGGTTCGGCAATTCGGTGTCATCTATCCGTTGGGGATTTTGGGGCGCATCCATTACGAACGCAACGATCTCGATCTGGCGGCCGATTTTCTGTCTCCACTATTTGAACAATCGCGTAATATATCCTCTGGTACGACGAATCCATTGGATACAACCCTGGCCTTGGCCTTCTTCAAACAAGCGCACGGAGAAGGGGTCGCGGCGCTAAAGGCCGTTGACGACACTGAACAACACTTTCAACAGTTACCCATTTCTTCTGCATTTCGTACTTGTCTAACAGCCATAAGAGCTCGTCTCTGGCTCAGGCAGCGCAATTTGAGCGCTGCCACAGCTTGGGCCGATGAACTTTCGATGCCAGCAGTAGGAGACGAGATCCGACCCATCCATGTCTTTCCCTACCTCACCTGGGTCCGCGTTCGCCTCGCTCAACAAGATTTTGCAGCCATTGACGACTTTTTGGCACAACTGTTGGCCTGGTCGCAAGACAAAACACTCCACAGCTTTGTGCTTGAAATCGCGCTGCTACAGGCGCTTTCCCAATCTGCCCAAGATCGGCTCGATTCAGCGCTGCGCCACCTGGCACAAGCCCTCGAGCTCGCCGCACCAGCCGGTTATATGCGTACTTTTATCGACGAAAGTGAAGCCATGCGCAAGCTGCTGCGTCATGCAGCCTCACGTGGATTAGCGACGACCTATGTGTTGAAACTGCTGGCTGCTATGGAAGAAACGACGCGAGACGCAAAAAGTTCTGTATCGCAGCCAAACGGCAACGCCGCTCTTATCGAGCCCCTTTCCCCGCGCGAACTCGAAGTGCTTCAACTCATCGATACAGGTCATACCAATCAGCAGATCGCCCACAAACTGATTATCGCCTTAAGTACAGTTAAGCGCCACATCAATAATATCTACGGCAAGCTCAACGCTCAGAATCGTACTCATGCTCTGGCACGTGCCCGTGAATTAAAGTTGTTCTAAATTTGTCGTTCGTAAACCATCTGTAGCAAAACGAGTTACTTATGTCAACCAAGCGTAGACGAGAACGAATAGCTCGACGTGCGCAAACCCATCTCTTTCTAAAAATTCCTTATCAAAAGGAAATTCGAAATCCTTGGTCGCCTAAGGCTAAACCAAAAAAATAATTATACGCGAACGAGAGAATGGAGAGGGGGAATAAGGACAAACCATTTTTCTAAACCAGGTAAACGTTGGAAGCGTTGTTCCAAACGGTCCATCTCTTTCTGAGTGAGTTTGACGCCGGTCTCATAAAGAGTGGAATTCAGGTGAACGAAGGGTTGTAGTTGGTTAAAGCGAAAAGAACGGGCAAAATTGAGAACGGTCTCAAGAGAATCGAGAAGAGAACCGTTCCAGTGTTTTTCAAGATGGCCCCAAACCCGTTCGATGGGGTTGTATTTACTGTGATAAGGAGGGTAGCAGGCGAGCTGAATAGAGAGACGATAGTGCTCAACAAACTGAGTGAGACGATACATAAACTGAGTCCGACGGGTATGATTTTCGGGACCATTGTCCTGATTGATCACGAGGGTCTTGACGTGAGGAAAGTGTTCACGTACGCTTTCCCAAAAATCAATCAGGCAGTCGACAATACAGTCACTCGTCACTTTCGACTGAGTCAAGTAAAGAAAGAGTTCCTTGGTTGAAGGGAGGTAAATGCCAAAAGGTGACTTTCTCGGTCTTCTTATCTTGAAAGTCATGATCGAGCGCTTTGACAACCACTCGACTTATCCCTTCTCTCGAGAAACGGTCAAGTAAAATCGTCGCTTTGGCATCCCAAGAGGCGCAGAACCGTCTCGTCTGCATCCGCTTCTTGATTGATCTGATGAATTCTATCAAAGATCGCATCGGTCTCTGGGATCTTTTCACTGGTTGACTTTTTTGACCCGGTTTGAGCCATAGCCTAACTCATTGAGCTTCAAGCGGATGGCCTCTTCGCCAGGCAATTCCTCATCTGTGTATCCTTTCTGCTCGATGAGCTGGGTACGCATTTCGGCGGCGGTTAGTCGAGTGTACAATTGGGGGTCGAAAGGTGGGATCGGTCTGGCTGAATTGATCGGCGATTTCAACCATATCGGCCAGTAAAGTGGGGATATGGTCTTCGGCTTTTTTGCGACCACGTCGGTGGCTTTGGTCGACATAACAGAAGCCGCCTTCTAGTTCTTCCAGGGCTTTGGCTATCGTCGCCCGATTCCAGCCCAACTCTCGTTCTGCTTTCGTCGGACTCCCTTCGCATATCGTTTTGACCGTTTGGGCCATGAAGTGCCTTCTTTCGTATCCACTTAACATGGCCTTCGTCTCTTTCAAGACTCAGTAGATCCAAATTTGGCGTTTTTGGCGATTTTCAGTCGAGATTGCAGGGATTTTGGAGTCATTTATTCAGATTTCGGTTACAGAAAACAACCTATTTCATATCTGAAAATCGCCCAAATCTAACGCAAAAACTAGATATCGACCGGCAAATTTGTATTTATGTCAACTGTTTAGCCAGAATTCTCTCTCAAAACCTGAAATTTGGATCTACTGAGTCTTCAACCATTTCTGGCGAGATTGTCATTTTTGCTCCTTTTGGAGAGCTAGTTTAACACCTTCTCGCGTATATTTTATTTTTTGGATTGGCCTTATGAAATTGTTTCTCAAGAACAGATCGAAGAAATTCATGATGTGTCTATGCAGATTCTAGAAAATACCGGAATGCGTTTTCTGGACGAAGAGGCCATGAATTTGTGGGCGGCGGCCGGGGCAAAGGTAGATCGTAAGCATCAACATGTTTGGATCGATCGTGGACTGATTGAGGAGGCGGTTGCCAAAGCTCCATCCTGCTTTACCTTCCGCGCTCGCAACCCAGAACGTAGCCGACTGATTGGCGGTAACACAATGAGCTATTTATCGGTGGCGGGAACAGTTTTTGCTCACGACCTCGATCAGGGACGTCGCCCGGGTCAAAAAGCCGATTGGCTAAATATTGCCAAGCTCATCCAATCTACCAACATGATACACCTGGGGCCAATCATGCCGGTGGTGATGCATGATGTGCCAACCAATGAGAAGCACTTGGAGCAGTTTCTTAACGGCACAATTCTCTCCGACAAACCGTTAATGGGTGTCTCTCATGGGCGGATCATCCCAACGGATGTCATTGAGATGGCAAAGCTCGTTCATGGGGTAGACCTCAAGCCAGAAGAGGGGCCGGTGACTGGCGGCGTCATCAACGTCAATAGTCCACTCGTCTACGATGATCGAATGCTGGGCGGCATGATGACCTTTGCGGCGGCGGGTCAATTCGTTGTTGTGACCCCCTTTATTTTGGCCGGTGCCATGAGTCCAGTGACAATGGCTGCGGCCATTGCCCAGCAGAACGCTGAAGCTCTGGCAGGAATTGCGCTGCTTCAGTTGGTGCGTCCGGGCGCGCCAGTTGTTTATGGCGGATTTACGACCAATGTGGATATGAGGAGCGGCTCTCCGGCATTCGGTACGCCAGAAGGAGCGTGGGCCTTTTTCGTTGGGGCGCAGTTGGCCCGGCACTATGGGTTGCCCTACCGCGGCAGCGGCGGTCTCAATACAGCCAATGTACCGGATGGACAGGCCATGTCCGAATCGATGTGGTCGCTGTGGCCATGCATTTTGTCCCACACAAATTTAGTTTTCCACGCTGCCGGTTGGCTCGAATCGGGTCTGGCCTTTGGCTTGGAGAAATTCATTATGGATGTGGAAAACCTGGCCATGATGCAGCATATGTTCCACGGACCGAACTGGGAAGCAGAGGATTATGCTTTGGATGCGATCGCTGAGGTAGGGCCCGCGGGTCACCATTTCGGCACCGAACATACCCAAGCGCGCTATCGGACCGCCTTTTACCCACCCTTTCTCCACGACCGTCGGAATTATGGAACCTGGATAGAAGGCGGTGGTGAGGATACAGCCCAACGGGCAAACCGAATCTGGAAGGCGATCCTCGAACGATACGAAGAGCCGCCGCTAAATCTAGCGATCAAAGAGACGTTGACTGAGTATGTAGAACGGCGCAAGCAAGAACTGGTTGGCGTTGCTCTCTATGATTGAGAAAAATCACCTCATGAATCTGATGACACGTATCAAACATAGGCCACGTAGCAATGGTGCAACCAACACAGCTTTGTAGGGTGTCTGCGGTGTCCTTGGGATAGAATGATTCCGACACCTGCTTCGGAAATGTGGTAGAGTCAACCTAGAGGTGGCGACGGGTGGACTTGAACCACCGACCTAAGGATTATGAAGCCTTCGCTCTAACCACCTGAGCTACGTCGCCATATCAATTTTTTTTCAGAGAGAAGCCGCCGGTTTTATCGGCGGCTTCTAGGTAGCGGGGGTAGGATTCGAACCTACGACCTTCGGGTTATGAGCCCGACGAGCTACCTCTGCTCCACCCCGCGTTAACTATTATGAATCATACCATATTGCCAATTATTCGGTCAAATGTGAGTAAGGACGATCTAACAATAGGTAATATCATTGTACAAAAAGGGACATCCAAAGCTTCCAGTTCGAAATTTCTAATGGAGATTGAGCGACATCAGATTCGTTGTAGGCATGATCCATTTCCGTATTCTGATTAGGTGGCGGAATTAAGACAACAACAGAGTCACCTTCTCGCGCTAATCCCAACTCATCGCGCGCCACGGACTCCACATACGAATCGCTCGTCATAAATTGTGCGTAACGATTCAGACTAGCTTGACGCAACATCGCATCCTCGATGCGATGTTGCCATAATTCAACTTGACCACTTACACGCATCCTCTCAACAAGACGGATCGCATAACTTACACTAAAGAGTATGCACAGCCCAATTAGAATAAAGAGAAATAAACGCGGATTTCTCTTGTTTAATTCATACTCAGTTGCTCTATTTTGTGTCGTCATTTGCCTTCCAATAAAGAAAGGAGGGAAGCTTTATTTTCGTTGAAAGCTTCCCTCCCACGAGTGCCGCAGGAGGGACTTGAACCCCCACGGGCTAATGCCCACTACGCCCTGAACGTAGCGCGTCTTCCGATTCCGCCACTGCGGCTTGATTTCTAAATTGTATAAAAAGCTCCTACATAAGCTCGCAAAATATATCACAGACGATAGGGGACTGTCAAATCATCGGCGACTTAGTGCTTATCCGAAAAGTTCTGTGACGATGCATTCTCACTCGGAAGCTAGTCGGACTCACAACCACTTTTCGGATAGGTTCTTAATGCCTGAGGAACATCAACATATCTATAGAACCTAGCCAGGTGGTGTTGGCGGAATTTGTTCGGGTACTTGGTTTGCCGGAACTCGCTTGGTGATAATATACCAATCGACAAAGTTCGTAAAACGTTCAAAGGATTGATTAAGCGATCCTATTTGTACATTTTGAATACGATCACTGACTCCGTACGTATAGACAGGGTGATATAGAAGAATCGCAGGTGCTTGTTCAGCAAAAATCTCCTGAAAACGCCAATAGAATTTCATTCGTTCTGCAGGATCTGCGATTGCTCGCGCTTCTTGCATCACCTGATCTGCTTCCTCGTTGGACCAACCACTATAGTTCTGTCCTCCCCCTTCTGCTTGTGTGCTGTGCCAGAGTGGGTACGGATCTGGATCCCCAGGCGCTTCCCAAGAGATTAAAGCCGCGTCATATCGCCGAGGGGTCAAGAGATCGCTTACAAGACCCTGCATCGTTGCTTGTGTTGGTACGGCGCGCACCCCCAATGCTTCCCACTCTAAGGCGATCCGTTCTACCAGTACTTGCCAAGTAATGTTATCATTAGTGACCAGTTGAAATTCCAATGCGCGTCCATTTTTATCACGGATGCCATCGCCATCGGTATCGATCCAACCTGCCTCATCCAAAAGTTGCCATGCTTTTCCAGGATCATAAGGATATTCCAAAATGCTGGAATTATACGCCCAGTTTTCTGGGCGTATAAGGCTGTGAGCGATGATTCCTTGACCACCTACAACTTCTGCAATGAGGCGTTCTCGGTCAATACCATAATAAAGTGCTTGGCGCACTTTTACATCCTGGAAAAATGGCAGATTGGGATTTTGAAGATTGAAGATGATGTGTGTATATTCAGGAACGACGGTCGAAAACAATTGCAGATCGTTACGCGCTTTTGCAGCAGGTAAATCTGAAGGCAAGATTGTGCTAAGTCCATCAATCTCCCCTGCAACATAGGCGGCAAAAAGGCTAGGATGATCGGGGTAAAAGTGGAGTTCCAATGCTGAAATGAAGGGTGTATTCTGAGCGTAAAAAGGGTTGGGCTCTAATCGAATATGATCTGCTGCTAATTTAGCCACTCGTAACGGTCCGTTACTAACGGGAATAGCGTCTAAGCTACCGTTGGCTAGCTCTGCTGCTGGTGTATTCCCCCAAACGTGGCGTGGCAGTAGGCCGATTGCAGTATAATCGAGAAAGGGAGTAAATGGTTCGCTTAATGTAAAACGAACTCTCAAATCATCAATCTTCTCTACACCGATCGCCCGCCAAAGGCTGGCAAGACTAGGCAGGCTATAAACATCTGGATCCTGCAATACGCTAATCGTAAAAATGACGTCATCGATCGTAATCGGCTGGCCATCGTGCCAGAACAGATCGGGTTTTAGGTGAAATGTGTAAATGACATTATCTGTAACGGTCCAGGACTCAGCCAAGTCCGGTACTACACGCCCATGTTTGTCTATGCGGGTCAGTCCACGGAATAATAGGCTACATAGATCTTGGTCAACTTCATTGTCACCTTGACACCGTAGTGGACTCAAATAACGAGGGTTGCCGGCCACCCCTTCGCGGAATACTCCTCCCCTATCTGGCACAACAACAGTTGCAACTGTATAGGAAGAGTACCCCAACATTGTCAACAAAAGCAAGATGCCAACTAATGTTAAAGCGAATTGCCAGCGAAGATGTTTTCCAAAAGACGGGGTGGACGAAGAGGGATCGCTCAGTGCAGAGGACATATATATATTGTGCTAGATCCGATTTTGCAACATGACAGTTAAAAGACAAAGTAACAAAAATACACCTGCCAAAATAAATGTTGCATTAAATAATGTCTTTTCAATCCCACGCCGCGTACGATAAATATCTGTGCCACCAAAGACACTGCCCAGTCCACTGCTAGTCTGTCCTTGAATTAAAACAATTGCCATCAAGGCAATAGCAACAATAATGATGGCAACCATCATATAATCAGTAAAGTCCATTGAAATTCTCCCAAATGTTAAGCATAGCGAAACAACGTGATGCAGTGTAGCAAACTTGAAAGCATTCATCAAATCCAGTACATCCACAGTTAATCTAGACGGTATACCACAAATTGTGTAAAAGCTACTTAGTTTCTCTGAGAAAAAATGAATTTACACACAATTTGGGATACCATTGTCAATATCGTAGGCACATCTAATGAACAGTACCAAGAATATGCACTTTGAACTTTTGAACGTTGACGTTCTCTGCATGGGATTTGCTTGTCACGATCTAGTTTTTGAAGTTGACTGCCATCCAGGATCTGACGAAAAAATGACGGCGTTAGCGCTTTTGAATTGTGGTGGAGGCACGGCCTCAAATGCAGCCATAACCGCTGCACGTCTTGGTTTTCATGCAGCCTTTGTGGGCTACATCGGGACAGATATTTATGGTGATCTGCACCTCTCTGAGTTCAAGAATAATGGGGTAAATACAGAGTGGATTGTCCGGGGTGCTGAACCTACTCCGCTCTCGGCTATTCTTGTTAAACCGAATGGCCAGCGCACAATTATTAACTATCGAGGAAATGGGGAAGGATACTGTTCAGGTCGCTTTGATCTAAGCCAGATGCAAACCAAGAGTATCCTCATTGATGGTCACCAATATGAGTTTGCTCAAGAACTGATCCACTATGCTACGGTATATCAAATTCCTACGGTGATTGATGCAGACTCCCTACGACCCGCCACCGAACAGTTGGTGCAAAATGTGGATTATGTTGTGGCCTCAGAGCGCTTCGCTTATGAATATGCAAATCAGACAAGCGTCGAAGCCGGTTTGAGTAAACTGGCAATGGTCGCACCAAATGTGGTTGTCACCTTGGGGGAGCGAGGCTTAATCTGGCAACAAGGCAGTGAAACCGGAAGGCTCAATGCGTTCTCAGTTGAAGCTGTTGACACAACTGGTGCTGGTGATGCCTTCCACGGTGCATTTGCAGCTGGATTAGCAACCAATATGGAGTGGCCAGAGCTGTTACGCTATGCCAGCGCTGTTGGCGCGCTCTGCTGTACAAAACAGGGCGGTCGTATCGGAATCCCCTCCAAAGATGAAGTGATAGCTTTTCTTGATTCAAACTGACAATCAGAATACAATATTGATGCGTTTCTAGTGATTGAATCGTTAATCCAAAGTAAATCCGCAATCGATGTAGAGGAATTCTAGCTATGCAAATTACCCAATCGCAGATCGATCAATTTCACAGTGAAGGATACTTTATTCTTGAAAATGCCATCACGCAAGAACAGCTCGATGGATTGCGTTCTGAATGTCAGCGTTATATTGACAAATACGAAGCGGAGATGGAGGCAAAGGGGGTTACGACTCTAGGCATCAACCACTACAAGAAACGCTACTTTATTGCGCGTCGTGCGCACGAAAGCCCTATTATTTGGGACTTCCTCTTTAGCGATCTCATGATTGACATAACAAGTGCCACATTGGGAAATGACGTTTATCTTTTTCACGAACAATATGTAGTCAAGGCAGCAGAAGTAGGCACAAAGTTTGGCTGGCATCAAGACTCTGGGTACGTTGGCCATTATCATCGCCCTTATCTCTCCTGTTGGTGTGCACTAGATGATATGTCCGAAGCCAACGGGACAATTTCCGTCTTACCCTATAGTCGGGCGGGAATGACGGCAGATGATCTCTTTGACCATACTGTCGAGGAAGGAAGCAATGACAAGGTGGGTTATCACGGTGATGATCCAGGAGTACTAGCCGTCATTCCCGCGGGAGGAATTGTCGTCTTCTCGAGTCGTACCTTCCATCGCAGCGGTCCCAACATAACCGATAAAATGCGGCGCTGTTATCTTACTCAGTACTCGGCCGAACCGATCATGAATCGAGAAGGAACGGCCCCTTGGGGACAAGCAGTTCCACTGTTGAAAGACGGAGAACGAGTGGTAGCGCCAAATCGGATGGAACAACCCGAATGGGCGCCACCAGAAAGAAGATAGCGAATTGTCAACAGTGAATTGTCAAATTGCTGAATGATTCATGAGGGTTCTTGGAATTCGTTATTGAGGTAAGCCGCTCTTGATTTGACAGAGATGCAATGGGATGGTAGACTTTTATCGTGCTGAATACCAGAGGCAAAGTTGGGGTGGTTCAAAATTAGGTTTACACTTTTGATATATAGACAAAAATCTATATGAGACCGTTTTCTCTCTGAGAACCGGCGAAATCAGAGAATATAAACGTTCTTTCTGTTTCTAAAAGTGTAAACCTATCTATCCAGCTAAAATGAACCACCCCGCAAAGTTTATGATAAATAATAAAATCATACAAACTAAACATAAACAAGGCAAGACCTTGGTGAAGTATGCCTACTAGTAGAATCGAATTGATTCAAGTTCTATAGCAATTCACGACCACGGGCATATTCCTTCCCCGTGGTCGTTTTTGATTGGCAGACACTCGTCTATCAAGAATGCTTGCTTCTTGATGCGCGTTCGAAGCCGGTTTAGAGAACGATTCCTAACGCCGCGGGGATGGAGATCCCTGCGGCTTTTTTGTTGGTAGCTTCTCTTAAACAAATTGGGTTGTCTGAGGAATTGTGTGGTTTTCAGTTGGTTTGTTGGTTGGATGGTTGGTGAACGAACCAGTAAACAAACTATCCAACGTTTACCCCACAAAACCTCAAAGAACCACAAATTGTGCCTTTTGGCTCCGTAAGCTGCGTGAATCAGGCGAATCCAAAAAATGAATTATCCACAGATGGACAAGATTTACAGGATTAGAAAGAGAAAAATCCAGTCCATCCCGTCTATCTGTGGATCGTTTAAAAGTGGGATCACCCTACCATCAAGTTCGTCAGAGGGAAATGGCCTTTTGTTCACCCGGCTCACAACTACAATTGGCATTATTTACTATGAGGATCGAATTGGCTATGAATACACTAATTGAATCATGGAACCAAGAAGAACAACGACCATTTGTCGGATGGGACTTCTCATATCTTGATGGTCGCATGTACGAAGAACAGGCACCCTGGTCATATACTACTCGAGCATGCGAGTTAATGCCGGAAACGTCGTCCCTACTTGACATGGGTACGGCAGGCGGCGAACGGCTCCTGCATATGAAAGAACACTGGCCAGAAAGAGTCGTAGTCACAGAAGAGTATCCACCCAATATCAAATTAGCCCGCAATAATCTAGAGCCACTTGGCGTTCAGGTCGTTGATGTTGAATTACGAGAGCATGGGCCAATGCCATTCGGAGATGAGGAATTCGGCTTGATTCTGAATCGCCACTCGGCCTTTAATGTAGATGAAGTGGCCCGCGTCTTGAAACGTGATGGCACGTTCCTCACCCAACAGGTTCACGGCATGTGGGCACATGATTTGCTGGCAGCGTTTGGAGTCACACCTCAATGGCCCAATGCCACGCCAGCCCACTATCTACCCTTGTTAGAAGCAGCAAATTTGGAGCTTGTCACGGTCGAAGATTGGTCAGGAGAATTGGCCTTTACTGACGTTGGGGCCATCGTCTACTACCTGCGTGCTGTGCCGTGGATGGTGGTTGGTTTTTCGGTAGAGACTCATTTGGACGCACTCATGGGTTTGCAAAGTCAACTAGAAAAGCAAGGCAGACTATCGTTTGAGGCAAAGAAATATTTAATCGAGGCACGGAAACCTATCCTGTAGAACAAACAGCTTGTTTGTTCCGCGTCTCGAGCCACTAGACTCTGCCATCTATACAGCGGTTGTGATGAAAACCGGAATAGTGCAGCCCACTAGATTGCTTGGAGTCGGAGGGTGACTTGACGCTTGTCCGATTACAAATCGGACCTACCATTATCGCTCACATTCCGGTCACGAGACATCGGTGACAAATGTCACTATACAGAGTCTTCCATGGCTCTACCAGAGAAGTAAGCCCCGGTTTTCATATAGGGCAAAGTATAAGAGCGCGGTGTGAAAACACGATGGTTCATCGGGAATTCAGGGGTTGATATGGTCAGAAATGGTTAGCGCCGGTTGAGGGGCCGAAGGCGTATCGAAACCAAAGCGGGTCTACCGTCCATGATTATGTTGAGCCAACATGGTTTGGCCCATAACCCTACCAAAGAAAGCAGAATCATGTCTTCATCACATACGATGGAGCGAATGAATCAGGAGGTTCAAGCGATGAAATCGAATGCGTCCATTACTCAAGTCACCCAGAACGACTTACCATTTATGATCAACTGGTTTGCAAAACATTATTATGGTGATGTTACCCAATCCCGTGAACACTTTGCTGATCATCCAAATGGTGACGGAACTACCTTCATCGCAATGTCCAGCACAGACGAGGACGAGACGCTTGCTGGGTATATCACAATTCGCTGGCAGTCACAGAATCCTTATTTCCGCGAGAACAACATTCCCTTTATTCACCATCTGGAGGTGTTTGATGGATTCAAAGGGGAGGGATTGGGTCATGCATTGATAGAGGTAGCGGAACAGTGTATTGCAACTAGAGCGAACCGAGCGGGTACGTGTGTTGGGATCTTTGATGCATATGGACCTGCCCAACGACTCTATGTCCAACGAGGGTATGTGCCCGACGGCAGAGGAGTTTGTCAAGGGCATATACCCATCCGACAGGGGGAAACCTATCAGATTGATCATGATTTGATCATTTGGCTGATTAAGGATTTATAGATATGAACAGACTCAGTAGATCCAAATTTCAGGTTTTGAGAGAGAATTCTGGCTAAACAGTTGACATAAATACAAATTTGCCGGTCGATATCTAGTTTTTGCGTTAGATTTGGGCGATTTTCAGATATGAAATAGGTTGTTTTCTGTAACCGAAATCTGAATAAATGACTCCAAAATCCCTGCAATCTCGACTGAAAATAGCCAAAAACGCCAAATTTGGATCTACTGAGACTATCATAGTGAGAGAAACTAATTAGTGGATATGCGTTTCTCGACGTAAAACGCACTTCCGCCAGAAATGATTGTTTTCTCGCGACTAGAATGGATACGATATGAAAATCACCCCCATTGAATCAACTAAAACTGCATATCACGAGATAATTGCTGTTCGAACTACAATCTCGTCATTGGTGATAGGAGGACAAAATGCTGAATATACGACACTTTAAGCCAACTGATACGGAATATGAAGAGATCGTGCGCATCTATAATTTGGAGTGGCCGGATAATCCATCGACTGTCACAAATTTCAAGTTTAACGATGAGACCTGGGATAAAAACTACCTACACAAACGGTTTGTGGCCGAGTTGAATGGCCGGTTGATCATAGAAGGGGCCTATATGGAGCCATATTGGGCAATAAAGCCAGGCAAGTATCAGTTTGGGTATAGTCTGGATCCATCATATAGAAAATACCAGGAAGGTGGTAAAGATATCCACACGCTTCTGCTCGAATACGTTGTAAGCGAGTTAGCAGATCGCCACCCCAAGAGTTTTGTGACAGGTACTCGTGAAGACAAACATGACCGAATCGAGTTTCTTGAGGCCAATGGCTTTGTCTTTCAAATGCGGTCTCCAGAATCGGAGCTAGAAATCGCCAGTTTTGACCATGCAAAGTTTGCTGCATTTCCCGAAAAGATCGCCCAGAATGGAGTCCAGATTCGTACACTGGCACAACTCATGGAAAGCGATCCCCTTTGGAAGCAAAAGATCTATGACCTTTGTTGGGAGGTGGAACAGGATATTCCATCACCAGATCCGCCAACCCAAGAACCGCTAGAAGAATGGGAAAAAGGGTTCAAAAACCCCAATTTTTTGGCTGATGGGTGGTTCATTGCTCTAGATGACGAACAATATGTAGGTGTCACGATCCTGGGTGCGGACCAGGTACTTCCGGAAAAGTTGCATACATGGTTGACGGGTGTGTTGCACAGTCATCGCCGTAAAGGTGTCGCCACAGCACTCAAATTGAGTGCAATCGAGTTCGCCCAATCTCGCGGGGCCAAGACAATTGATACAGACAATGAAGAGAATAACCCTATGTATGAGTTGAATATACAGATGGGTTTTAAGCCGAAACCTGCTTGGTGTGACTACGCGAAGGAATTTTGAAAAGGGAAAATAACAAATGAAACTCCCCCTTCAACAATACTATCACTTACTTGGACAATATTTATGGTCTCAGGGCAGACGTGTCTTCCTCATGTCGATCTTGCTTTTGCTCGGCATTGTCTTGCAATTGGTCAATCCCCAGATCATGCGTTTTTTTATTGACGAGGCTCTGGCAGGAAGCGAGATGCGTCTGCTACTGCAAGCAGCGCTGCTTTTTTGGGGTGTTGCGATTGTGAATCAGATCTTAGCCATATGGACCACTTATATCAGTGAGCAAGTAGCTTGGGCAGCAACCAATGCACTGCGTCTCGATCTGGTTGCGCACTGCCTTAGGCTCGACATGTCGTTCCACAAAACGCGCACCCCCGGCGAATTAATCGAACGCATTGACGGCGATGTCAATGCGCTCTCCAACTTCTTCTCGCGCTTCACGATCGACATCTTGGGCAATGCTGTTCTGCTTGTGGGTGTATTGGGATTACTGTTTCGGGAAGATTGGCGGGCGGGATTCGGTTTCACGATCTTTGCCATCTTTGCGCTCTGGATCTTGCTGCGCATTCGCACCTTTGCGGTTCCTTTTTGGAAACAGGAACGAGAGGTGAATGCTCGCTTCTATGGTTTTTTGAGTGAGCACCTGACGGCAACGGCTGATCTGCGTGCCAATGGTGCCGTAGGTTATATCATGTACCGCTTTCGGGGTGGTTCAGAATTAGGTTTACACTTTTGATACATAGATAAAAATCTATATGAGGTCATTTTCTGCCTGAGCATGGCTCAAAGTAGAAAATATAAACATCTTTTCTCTTTGCAAAAATGTAAACCTAATTGTCCGCCTAAAATGAACCACCCCCAAAAATGTAAACCTAATTGTCCGCCTAAAATGAACCACCCCCCGCTTTCACCAACTATTGCGCGAGTGGCTCCCTGTTCTGGCTAGGGCTGAGTTGGCAGGTTATAGCATGTGGATGTCGGGAGCGGCAATCTTTTCGGTGGGCCGAATCATTGCCTTCGCTCTTGGCGCATATCTGTGGCGGGTCGAGGCGGTCACTATCGGGACCATCTATCTCATTTATCACTACACCGAGTTGATTCAGCGTCCCATTCATCAGATTCGTAATCAACTGACGGATCTACAGCAAGCGGATGCAGGCATTGGACGGATCCAGACACTGCTAGAAACAGAATCTCGATTGTCAGAAAGTGAAGGGCGAGAACTTGCCCAAGGTCCGTTGCCCGTGGAATTTCAGCATCTATCATTTAGCTACGAAGATCAGCCCGAGGAGAAGATTCTCGACAACGTCAACTTTACCTTAGAGTCAGGTTGCGTGCTCGGGTTACTTGGACGTACGGGTAGTGGCAAGACAACTCTGGCCCGCTTACTGCTGCGGCTCTATGATCCGACCCAAGGACGTTTATTGGTTGGTGGACGAGAACCCAAAGAGGTTCCATTGGCACTCTATCGTCGCCACATTGGGATGGTGACCCAAGATGTCCAGCTCTTTCA
The DNA here is from genome assembly GCA_019217005.1 of Chloroflexi bacterium TSY. The sequence continues at coordinate 22,845 of JAHBNG010000111.1, read as the reverse complement.
AGCGAGCGTGCGCGATAACCTGACCTTCTTCCGTTCAACAATTGATGACCAAACGATCCTGAATGTTCTAGACGATTTGGGGCTTCGTTCGTGGTTAGACACTCTACCAGATGGGTTGGACACAATGTTGGAAGCAGGTGGCGGTGGTCTTTCGGCAGGACAAGCGCAATTGCTGGCTTTTGCGCGCGTCTTCTTGGATGATCCAGGGCTTGTCATATTGGATGAAGCTTCATCTCGTTTGGATCCAGCCACAGAGCAACTTATCGAGCGGGCCGTCGACAAACTGCTCCACAACCGGACGGCTATTTTGATTGCACATCGACTGGGAACGGTACAACGAGCGGACGAAATTCTCATTTTGGAACAGGGACGCATCGTGGAACATGGTGATCGCATTGTGTTAGCGAACAATTCCGAGTCGCGCTTTGCTCAACTGTTGCGGACAGGCATGGAGGAGGTATTGGTATGAGGACACGTCAGTTTCTGTGGCGCATGATTCTCTATCGCCCTTGGTATTACCTTCTGAACGCATTTCTTTGGACCTTTCTAACCACAACCGAACTTTTACCGGGTCTGCTGGCAAAGCTGTTCTTCGATCTATTGTCTGGTGAAGAAGTGTTGATTGGCGAAACAGGTTGGCAGCTCAATGAATGGGGCGTGATTGCGTTATTTGTGATCTCGACGCTGCTTTACGTTGGGTCAATTTTTGGTGGCGCGTTTGTTGACATTCATCATCGCTTTAGCATGGCGAGTTTGTTGCGTCGAAACTTACTGGCGCGTATCTTTGAACGTCCTGGTGCGGATGCACTACCAGGGGCAACAGGTGAAGTGATCAACACGTTTCGCGATGATGCAGAGGTCATCGAAGATACGCTAAGCTGGACGGTCGATCAGATCTCGGTTCTGGTCTATGTGGTGATTGCTCTCGCCATTATGCTGAGTATCAATGTACGCATCACGCTCTTTGCATTGATTCCGATGGCCATCATCATCACCCTCGCTCGCATTGCGGGTGATCGCGTGGGGCGCTATCGAACCGCCAGCCGCACCGCCACGGAACGGGTGAGTGGTGCAATAGGCGAAATTTTTGGTGCTGTTCAAGCTGTTCAAGTGGCAACTGCCGAGTCGGATATGGTTGAGCATGTTCGGACACTCAACGATGAGCGCCAGCGCGTCATCGTCAGAGAGCGGCTCTTGACACAGATCTTGGATTCGGTCTACGCCAATACTGGTGCATGGAGTACCGGGCTCATTCTGGTTCTGGTCGCTGGCGCCATGCGCGATCAAACCTTCAGCGTAGGCGACTTTGCACTCTTTGTGACCTATCTGGGCTTTATGAATGAGTTTATGCGCGAGTCGGGCAACTTCATCGCCCACTATAAACAGGCTGATGTTTCGTTGGGGCGCATGGTCAAACTGCTTCAAGGCGCGCCCGAAGAAACATTGGTTGCACATCATCCACTCTACTTGGATACCCAGATCGACCTCCCCTTTGACAATGCAGGTCAATCAGTGTCGATGTCCAGCGAAAGGCAACGGTCAGATCAGCTGCAGCGATTGAGCGTGCAAGGGTTAACATTCCGCTACCCAGCACCCTCTCCATCCAACAGTTCTAAATCGTCAGAGCTACGTGTCACAGCTCCGGAGAGTGCTGATGGATATCTATCCAAGAGACAGAACGGTTCTGCCAACGCTCAGGCGGGAATTGATGATATTAGCTTTCAATTAGAAAAGGGGAGCTTTACTGTCATCACAGGTCGCATCGGAGCTGGCAAAACGACGCTGATTCAAGTATTGCAGGGACTTTTGGCAAAAGAGCATGGTGAGATTCGGTGGAATGGCAAGATCGTGAAAGATCCCGGAAGTTTCTTTGTGCCGCCACGCAGTGCACATACACCTCAGACTCCTCATCTTTTAAGCACGACGCTTCAAGCGAATCTCCTTCTCGGTCTATCAGTCGCCGAGGGCGATCTGGATCGCTCAATCTGGCAAGCGGTTATGGAAGATGATGTCGCACAAATGAAAGACGGGTTGGAAACCGTGATCGGAACAAAAGGTGTTCGGCTATCCGGCGGGCAGGCGCAACGGAGCGCGGCAGCACGCATGTTTGTACGCCAACCCGACCTGCTTATCGTCGATGATCTATCAAGCGCGCTCGATGTCAATACAGAACAAACGTTGTGGGAGCGGCTCTTTGCGCTGTCAGCAGGTGAAAATGGCCAAGGTGATGAGGGATCGCCTCCCACCTGCTTGGTTGTTTCACATCGTAGACCAGCCTTACGACGGGCCGATCAGATCATTGTGTTGAAGGATGGGCGTATCGAGGATATCGGTACGCTAGACCAGTTGTTGGTGCGGTGTGAAGAGATGCAGCGGATTTGGGCCGCGGAATAGATGTGTGGGACCTAATATTTTGGATAGCTTGGAGAAATGAGAATAGAATGGGTGCGGGGACGTGCACCGCACTGATAAAGCGCAGTGCACTCGTCGAATCTACGTTAACTTTGCTTCCTCATCGATCTCCACTTCGATATCTTGCAGAAGTGAGTGGAATCGCTGCCGCGTTTCTTCGAGATTGATCGTTTCATCCAGTAGAGAGCGACGCTCGAATCCTTCTTTGGGCTTGGTTTCACTGTTTGGCATACCGGCTTGTTCCATCAATTCGTCACTGACGAAGATTGGAACATCTAGACGCAAAGCAAGGTTGATCGCATCGCTGGGACGTGAATCGATCTCACCTGTCTTGTCTCCCGCTCGCACAATAACGTTGCTATAATAGGTGGTCTCATGCAGCCGGCTGATGACGACACGCTCGGTTTTGATTTCGCCGAAGTCGAGTAATGTCTTTGTGAGGTCAAAGGTCAATGGACGCTTGACCTGCTTTTCTTTGAGTTGCAGAACGATTGCATCTGCTTCAAAGGGACCAATCCAGATGGGAAGAACGCGATCGCTATCACGCTCTTTCAGCACAACGATACGGTGTGCAAAAAGCATATTGGCCAAGTCCAGCGAGAGTTCGTCTTCAGAGGCAGGTATGTTTGAATCATCAGGCTCTTTGTTGGGCTTATACTCAATTACTTTACTTTCTGGTAAAGGCTTGAGTGACAAAGGGCAAACCGAAAGGGGCGGAAAAAAGAATCCACCCTGAAAAAACGGGATAAAATGTAAAAATAGTGCTCGGCTAGTTTAAGCAGCGGCATTGAGGCGGCGATGAGCGAGAACGCCTTTAGGGAAATGGTGTGAAACCGAGGCCTTTTTCCGAAAGTCAGGGTCGAGTTGGTCAGGAGTTGGAAAAAGAGCACTCGAGAGAACACGGCGCAGCCTGCCGGGAGTGGCTTGAGGCTCTCGATCCCAGTAGCCAGTCGGTATGGGAGGAAGAGAAGCGGCTAAATGGGAAAGAAGATTGCCAGCCAGCAGCCCCAGTTCAGGTAAGCGGAAACAAGCCTCATCGGCATGAACAAATTGACGATGTAAGCCAATCATCTGCTTGGAAGCCAAGGGGGGGAGGTTCAACAGGCCAGCGTTCCAGGTAGACAAGATAAATGGTTTCAGGCTGCAAAGTCATAACGGTCGCCAAAACCAAAGGTGTGTTGTAGGCCGGATCCTGAATGACGTAAATCGAGTAGGTACGGTTGGCTGTATCCACCTTGGTTGTTCTGGGGACGAGATTGTGCCATGCTTGATAGCAAATCAGGCGACCACTATAGAGAAAGCGACCAGACGAGTCCGGAGTTGTAGCCTCGAGTCGCTTTCCCTTATAGCTGCGAGAGAGCGGACGCACAATATCACCATATTCAGGTGGTCTGCCTTTTTTCTTTGCGTTTGGGGAACTCATTGCGGCGCACTGTGCAGTTAATGGCTTCCCGCAGGACAAATCGGTCTATGCCGCTTTCTAGCATTTCTCTGATTGTAAACCCGGCATCGACCACCGCCACTTCGTCTGACTCCAGTGATTTCTTCGTCTCTTTCAGCAGCTTTTTCCGAAACTCACTTTCCTTTGTTCCAACCGTGCATCTCATGATTGCCTTGAGCAGTGGCACTCGCTTCCCGCCTATCTCCCCCGAGCTTATCATCACTCAAAGATGAGCGCGGGCAATGCCCGACGAGCCGTTGAGTTATAGAGTCGGTTCACTTTCCCTTGCAGCTTCGGTCGCCAGAACCCTGTGATATCTATGCTTTTCACTCGGTACCCTTCTAACTTTTTTGCCTCCCATTCCCTTTCCACTTCTTCTTGCCACGACCCCAGCAGACTTGTGATATCCCATGATCCATATCGAAAGCTCCACCAGCTTCGCCGGAGCTCCTCATCTTCAAACCCGCTTTCTTTCAATGCGCTATGGATTGCTCCTCGACTTTTCAGAAACGACCCATTCAGCATTGCCCACATCAGACGCATTACATTTACGTTTGTTCCCATCGGCGTTACTTGCAATACATTCATCAGTACTGCTATAGTTATTTCTGGCGCGGTTAGCATTCCTTCCTCCTTTTTGGGTTCTCTACCTTTTGGATGAACTGCTAACCGCTTTTTGTCACATTTCTCACCTCATCTCTTTTCTTTTACCAGAAAGTAAAGAATTACAACATCGTGGATATCGACTTGAATCATGCTTGTCTCCTCAATCCGTTCCGAACTTGGCTCTGCCGATAGCAGCGTTTGGCTCTTTGATTCGACGGGCTGGAATTCACCCGCCAATGTGGTGCGCAAGCGACGGCGACCGCGATGAACGCGTACTTTTACTGCGCTTAAGCTCGAACCAAGCTGACTTGCGGCTTCTTTGTGGCTTAGCTCACTGAGGTAGACCAGCATGATTGCTTCACGCTCAGCAGGCGGTAGATCAGCGATTGCCCCATGCACACGGGCAGCTTGCTCACGATGAATGTACTGATATTCTGGTGAGCGCTCTGAGTATTCTGAACATTGTTCTCCTTCTGTCAGTGTCTCAAATGAAACAGCGGAGAGCAACCGCCCTCTCCGTTCTGTTCGCGCCAGATTCAGCCCAATGCTGCAAAGCCAAGCACCAAAGCGCGATGGATCACGCAAGCTGTCCAGATTCAAAAACGCCCGGAGAAGAGTTTCCTGCCAAATATCTTCTAGTTCGAATCGGTTGCTGAGCACAGCTCGCAAAAGTCGTTCTAGATGTATGCGATGGCGGTCAATAAGAGTCGCAAAGGCCCAAGTATCACCAGTTGATGCAGCTTGAACCAACTCGGCATCACCAAGTTCTTGTTTATACTTATTTGTTGTCGAATTTGTGTATGTCATGACATTCACATATACAGACTGGGCAGGAGCGAAAAAGGTTACATTGGGAATAGATGTTTCCAAAGAACTGGGGAAAGGGCCAATGAGACTATCCACGACAAGCATTTCGGGGATATGTGTTACGCACACATTGATGAATTTATTGTATACTACCTTTGACGTAATCGCTTTTTTCTAATGGATAGAGTGTGTACTGCAACGTGTGTGAATGGAGCAGATTATCTGCTGAGCGGTCTTCATTTACACACTTTGGAGCACACTGTCTGGGGTATCAACTCATCATGACCAAATCTTTCTGTTCCATTTGTGTCTCGCTCTTTCTTGTGATGATCCTCGCGCGAGTGATGTTCTTTCCACAGAATCTTTACGCAGATCATCAAGCAGGAGCTGAAGTATCGATGATACGCAAGTGCGATCCAGAGGGAACACAAAAGAGTGGCGCTCTCTATTTGATTTGTATGCCAGCTTTTTGGAACAATACTCTTTTAATCTATGCTCATCCATATGTTGCCCCACAAGAACCACTCAAAAATGTGGTCACGCTCCCGGACGGGACATCTGTACCTGAAGTCGTGAACCTTCTTGGCTATGCATTTGCCACGACAAGCTACAGCACCAATGGATTGGCGGTCCAAGAGGCAGTTGAGGATTTGGTCGATCTGGTCGACATTTTTATTGAAGAGAAAGGCGAGCCAGATCGAATTCTGCTGATGGGTTTTTCTCAGGGTGGTCACATTGCCGCGTTGACCTTGGAGCGCCATCCGCGCGTCTTTGATGGTGGGATAGCGGCTTGCGGACCGTATGGGAACTCAGTGGGACAATCTGACTACTTTGCCGATTTTCGCGTGATCTTTGACTATTTTTTCCCTGATCTGATTCCGGGCAGTCTCGTCGACATCCCGCAATCCCTGATCGATGAGTGGGATGATCATTTTGCCACCAAGATTCGGCCTGTACTGGAGGATTCAGAAAACGCCGAAAAACTCAAGCAACTTTTTGCAGTGACTGGTGTCGCTTCTGATCCAGATGATGAGACCAGTCAACGCAAAGTGACTGAAAATTTACTTTGGTACAATATCGTGGGAACGAATGACGCGATCGAGAAGCTCGGTGGACAGCCCTTTGGCAATGATGAAAAGATCTACACTGGTTCTCATGATGACGATGCTCTCAACGATGGTGTCAAGCGCTTTGAAGCAGATAGAGATGCGCAGGAAGAACTCGAGGAAAACTATGACACAACGGGACAAATACGTGTACCTCTTGTCGTTGTACACACAAGGTCCGACCCGATCGTCCCATACTGGCATGCGCAACAATATCACGAAAAAATCGAAGATGCTGGACGGAGCGAATATTTAGATTTTATGCCGATAGATGGTTTTGGGCATTGCACCTTCAATGTTCTAGAGTTAAATCAGGCCGTCAATCGATTGGAGACGATGATTACCGCATTGCCACCCTATCAAGAGTATGCGTATTTTCCGTTTTTTGTTCAGTCAAATTGATGACCAATCTATCATGGGTAAATATTTTAGGAACGGCCTTGATTTCTTGGGCTTCCTTTTGTTTCACTTTAGATTGACATGGCTGTGCTCTACCGTTAATAGCCCAATGAGGATACTGTAAAGTTCTAAAATTCGAACATTACAATTTTATATCTAGCAACACAGACTCGTTTCCAACCGTTACTGTATCAATCCGATCAATCGTACCAGAAAAGGTAACACGATAAGTCCCCGATTCTGTAATGGGAATGGCGAAGCCACCGCTGTTTGCTGTGATGGCAAAGTAGGAACCGCGATCTGGAGTAACCTTCACGTCACCAATCCCCTCACCAACATCGTACTGTCCGTCCCCATCGTTATCGCGCCAGACAGTGCCGACGATAAATCGGTTGTGATGAGCTGCGCCGTTGCCCGCAACGGCGTAATTGCCTGTTACGACAAATGGACCAACGCGAGAATCAGGATTCAATTCTTGTACGACAGCAACACCAACATTGGTATAGTTTCCATCCACCGACATAATAGCTTTGCGATGACCGCAACCAGGCTGCATTCCATCTGGACCGCCCCAATCGATATTCCAAGCGGCATGGGCGTTTAGAGCACTTTGGGCATAGGCAAAAACGCTCCCTCGAATGCTTTGATAATTGAATCCAGCCGTCTGCACCCGTTCGAATTGTTGGGCATGATCCTGAGCGTCGCGTGCAATGAGATCCAAGCAATGTGCTTTGGCAGCTTGATAGAGCCGAACGTCAAATGCTGCGGGCGGCTTGCGAGCATACGAGGTGAATTCGGCTTGAAGTAGATTGAGATTCACATCAAAATACTCTCTTGGTCTAGAAATGTCCTCTTCATCTGTCGTTGCCAACCATTTTCCCTCGGCAGCAGGATTGGCTCGCGCACGATTCATGAGCCACATGATTTGCTGTTCGTGGTCATCGGGGTGTTGACCATCTGTTGTTTTGTGATGTGTCCATTCAACTTGTTTTTGGGAGGGTGGCTCAACCGTTACCTGACTAGTATGTAGGGAGGGTAGATAGATCCGAGTGACGATGAACTCTTCGTCTAATTCCTCGGCATGGAGGGCAGGCGTCATCTGGGGTGCAATCAGAATAACACCAAAGATCGCCAAACAGTAATGAATAGTGAGCACAAGAATACGTTGAAATTTCTGACATATCACAGTTTATTTCTCCAGAAAATAGTAATATTCGGTGATCCAACATCACTTGGTGAACGTGATCTCAAAGCGTTTATGATGAAGGTATCGTGACAAGATTTAGCAATAAGATATAATGGAAGGAATTTAATATAGCCCATTTTTTTTGATTTGCATGTCTGTTGATGCATCGCCTTCTCTCCGTTTTTTCTACGTACTTGAACATCAAATTTGGACGATTGTTCAACGCAGAATATACCTTCGTCAGAAGATTCCTCTACCATACCTATGTGCTCTGCTAACTGAATCCCTTCGTACATTTTCGAGGTTCACTATGCGGGACTATACTCAGTAGGCTGCAATCGCTACATTCTTCACTTCGTTTGAGAATGACACGACTGCGCTCTACTGATACTGAAATTAGCTTCAAAATCGGGGTTCTGGGAGTGGTGATCGGGGATGGCACGGAGTGCCCACTTCGTGAACAGGGGAAAACAGTCACCAGTCCCTACTCTCTCTAAAACTCTGGATCTCATGTTGAACCGAGCACAACTATCTGCGAGCAAGTTGAGCGTATGAATTTAGTAGAGAATTGAAATCGTTGATTGTTTTTAGAAATGGTAAAATATTAAGTACAAACAAAACCAGTCGATTGAAATCGTCTCTTTCTCGGGTAGAGCGAAGAATCTAGCGATTGCGATCGACTGAAAATAGACACAGACCACAGATTACTATCTACTACGTCTTATGCAGCAGTATGACCTAATTCCGGAACCATCTCGCCAAGTTCGACCACCACGCCCCCCCAGTAAAGCGGGAAGTATGTTACGAGGACTCCTCAGTGGGTTCTTTGCCTTCATTGCGTTGGCTGCATTTGGAGCAGGTGGGCTTTTGCTTGCCTACGCTGTAATTGCCCAAGGTCTTCCCAGCCCAGCAGAGTTGAAAAACAGAGCCAGTTCCTTCCAAAGTATTCGTATCTTGGATCGAGAAGGAAACTTACTCAATGAAAAATTGGGAACTGATGAGCTGGCTGGCATCGAAGGGCGACGCACATATGTGACCATATCAGATACTTCATCCCATCTCATCAACGCAACCATTGCTACCGAGGATGCCAATTTTCGTCGGCACCAGGGTATCGACTTCTACGCATTGGGACGAGCGCTCTATTATGCAGTTCAGGAACGGGAATTCGTCTCTGGCGCGTCGACGATTCCCCAGCAGCTCGTCAAAATGGTCTTCCTCTCATCAGAACGCTCAATCATCCGTAAGATTCGCGAAGCGATTCTTGCGGCAGAGATTAGTAGGCGCTTTCATAAAGATGAAATTCTGGAAATCTATCTAAATGAACTCTATTACGGAAATCTAGCATATGGAGCTGAGGCAGCAGCGCACACGTATTTTAATAAGGATGTTGCTGATTTGACCTTGGGCGAAGCTTCTCTTTTGGCGGGATTGCCACAGTTGCCTGCGGTCTATGATCCGTATACTGCAGATGAAGCGATTTACAAAGGTAGGCAGGCCGTCGTGTTGAGCCTCATGATTGAGCAAGGAATGATCACGACAGCAGAGGAGAATGAAGCATATGCCGAGAAATTGGATTTTGTGCCAGTTGCCAATGTCGATCTCAATCTAAAATCACCCCACTTTACCCTTTATGTGAGACAGCAACTAGAGACGCTTGTTCCAATTCTAACAGCATCTGAAGATGCCGGAGCTGTTAACAAACTCGGTCTTGAAGTGACGACTACGCTCGACCCCCACTATCAGGCGGCTGCCGAAGTGTCCGTACGTGAACACGTGGGCAGTTTAGGTGATCGCAATGCCTCCAATGGTGCATTGGTCGCCGTCGACCCCCGCACAGGTGAACTCAAGGCGCTAGTTGGTAGTGCCGATTTCGACAATGTTGAGATCGATGGCCAGGTAAACATGGCATTGGCCCCGCGACAGCCAGGTAGTTCCATCAAGCCACTGGTCTATCTCAGCACATTTGAACAGCCCGATATTCCGGTCGATCAACGCTGGACTCCAGGGACGCTCATCGCTGACATATCCGAAGAATTTCCCGATGGTGTCAACCCGCCCTACAAACCTGTTAACTATGATGGAAAAGAGCGCGGGCTCGTCACGATACGGGCTGCGCTAGCCAATAGCCTCAATATTCCAGCTGTCCGCGCCCTGCAGCAGACGGGCCTACTCAATTTCCTCAATCTTATGAGCGAACGTTTGGGCGTGACAACGCTTACACGTCCTGATTACGGTCTAAGTCTGAGCTTGGGTGGTGGAGAGATTCCGCTATTGGAAATGGTTAGTACCTATGCCACGCTGGCGAATCGGGGAAGACGATTACCGCCCGTTGCAATTTTGCGAATCGCGCGCAGCAATGGAGAGATTCTCTGTCAAATTGACACGCCTAGGCCCTGTGGTCCGATTTTGCCACCGAGTGGCTTCCCTGTTGTTAGCCCAATTGATGCCTTCTTGATCACCGATATTCTGCGCGACAATGAGGCACGTACGCCAACATTTGGTCCCAACTCGTTTTTGAGACTGACAACATCGACTGGAACGGAGAGACCTGCAGCCGCCAAAACAGGCACAACAAATGACATTCGGGATGTTTGGACCATTGGCTATACACCCCAATTGGTGACTGGGGTTTGGGTTGGCAACGCTGATCGGACACCGATGGTCAACTTGTCAGGTGCAAGTGGTGCGGCACCGATCTGGAATCGCTTTATGAGAAATGTGCATGAAACGGAACCTGTTTTGGGTTTCCCCGTTCCCGAAGGACTACGCGAAGTTGAAATCTGTGCCGATACGGGAACAGAACCAAGCGAGGCTTGTCCGCGTCGACAAAGACATTGGTTTGCAAATGATCGCCTGCCTCTCCCAGCCGATCAGGATCTCTACCAAAAAGTTCGTTTAGATAAGACAACGGGTAAGCTTGCAACTGAGTTTACACCGCAGGATGCGATTGACGAGGTAGTTTTTAAAGTTTATCCAGCGCACTATCGTCAATGGGCGGAAGACCATGGCATTGCACAGCCGCCGCAAGATGCAAGTGGTGTCTTTACGTTTGAGCCGGAGATCGTGATTCAACAACCAATTGAGGGTGAGAGCATTTCGGGCGTGATTGCTGTTGTTGGAACAGCAAACGTGCCTGCTTTTGCTAACTATGAATTGCAGTATGGGATCAGCCATACGCCAGGAGCATTTAGCTTACCCTTCGATGGACACAATGGGCCTCAGATCAACGGCGTTTTGGGACATTGGGATGTAAGCGGGCTAAATGATGGCCCTTACACTTTGCGGCTTCTGGTTCGCGATCGGATTGGGAATCATTATGAAGACAGCGTGCGTGTCGTTATTTCGCGGCCAACGCCTACCCCCATTCCCACACCAACCTGGACGCCTCCGCCTTTGCCAACGGCTCCGCCAACTTCTGCTGCAACTGAGACTCCGTTGCCGACTGATCCGCCGACCGTTACACCGACGTTCGAACCGAATGCAACATCGACAGCAACCGCAGCTAATGTAACCACAGAAACACCTGTCCAAATGGCAACAGTACCTCCGATTGAACCGTCAACATCGCTGCCAACAGATTGGTCAGATCGAGAGGGATAGGCTATACTTTCGATACGAATGCTTAAATCGTTAATATTTTGAATGAAGATTATGCAAAATCAGGAACGAAATAATGGAAGAAAAACGTTCACCACTTGCAATAGTGGGGCCTATTGTTGGTGTTCTCATTCTTTATTTGGTGCTCAGCACAGCAATGAATCAATTTAGTCAAGACAGCGAACGATTGCGAGAAGAATTTATCGTCGAGCTGATTAGCGAAGAAGAAGCAGGGGACAAAGAAAGTAGCGAAGCAGAAGAAGATAGTGAAGCATCGAGAAGTGAATAGATACAGTCAGATAGTGTAATGTCTAATTTAAATAGTAGCTGTCCGGTAAGTGATGAATCGTCAACGAGCGCAAGATTCTCAGGCTACGACGAGAGTCTATCCAAATCGTGTCGCTTAACCCGCAGCCACGACCCAAATTTCAAGTGGCCGCTCGTCGCCGCCAATGAACAAATAGAGTGCGCATTGAGCACTATCATCGATGAGAGGAATTCGAGCTGCATTACTGAGGGTAGCATTCTCACTTAATATTTTAAGGCTTATTCAAGCAAATTGCGTCATTCGATTGCACAGTCTCGTCTAATGAGCGAATATTTAAACTTAGTCGCTCATCTCCCAGATGTGGGCGAGAGATCTTTTTCCGACAAGAAACATCGTTATGACGCACATTTGTGGTCGATGAGCCAAATGTGGTATCAGTAGACCGCAATCGTTTGATTCCTTCGGCTTCTCAAGTCAAGCCTTCTCTTCATCCGAGAATGACACGATTGCGGTTTACTAATAGAGGCGCCTATGAAACTTTGGACAATTAGACTGTTTGCTGTCGAAGAACAATAGTCCAAAGTTTAGGATGTGGCAGTAAGTAGACATGAAAGTAATTTATGATGGATTGTTTTTTGAGTTTTAATTTTCGAACAATACGGGGTCGAGATATCTCGGCTCCGTTTTTCGTGTTCACGAATCATTTGCGCAATGTAGTTTTGCGAGCACTGCTCTTCAGATCTAAATACACTATTCATCAAAACAGTCAACAAATTCGCAAAATTTTTGCAATTATTCTTATAAGCTTGTTCATTGTGACGGGTTGTATCACACAATCCACGACGAAGCATAAAGTAGGCGTTGTTAATTTGACACCAATGCTCGATCCTGTGTATGAGGGGTTTCGCAATGGCTTGCAAGAGATGGGATACATTGAGCACGAGAATATCGAGTATGTTTACCATGAAGCAACAGGCAGTATTGAATTCCTTGATCAGGCGGTTGACGATTTGCTTGCTCAAAACATAGATTTGATTCTTGCCATCAGTACACCGGCAGCACAGGCAGCGCAGGGAGCAACGCTTGATAACGAGATCCCAGTTGTCTTTGTGCCGATCTTTGATCCAGTTGCAGCGGGGCTTGTCGATAGCCTGCAGCAACCTGGAAAGAATCTGACCGGTGTGCATTGGGGAATCGCTGAGGCGCGTCGTTTGGAATGGCTCATCAAAATTGCGCCTGAAACTAAGAGAATTTATATCCCGTACAATCCCAATGATCAGTCGCCTGTATTGGCGCTTGCCAAAGTTCAAGAAGCAGCCGATCTATTAGGTGTTGAGCTAATAACCAGGGAAGCGCGTACAGCTGACGAGATCGAATACGCGACGCGACATGTTCCAGAGAATATCGACGCAATTCTACTGCTGCCCGACAGTTTGGTTGCCTCCAGACATGCAACGCTGTTACAAACTGCTATTGAACACAAGCTTCCCTATTCAGTACCAGCTAGCGAGCTTGCTGAACAAGGTGGCTTGATCTCTTTTGGCCACATGTCAATTGTATCGGGTCACATCGCGGCACGGATTGCGGCGCAGATATTAGAAGGTGTTCCAGTAGCGGATTTACCTGTGGAGACAGCAGAGTTTTTCTTGGCCATCAATATCCAGACGGCCGAAGCGATTGGTCTAGAGATCTCAAATGAAATTCTGTCCCAAGCAGATATCATTATCCGATGAAGTTTCAGGTTCATCCAGAAACTTTAACGCAGCGAAGGACGCAAAGTCACACGAAGTTCTTGTCGCTTCTACGTATGACTTTGTCGATTATTTAGATTTTAGGTAGTGGTAAATCATAGTCGACGATGATCTGAAGAGTTATCAACTCATGATTACCACTACCGATTTTGGAAGCGCCTCATTTGGACAAGATGAGACAGAAGACAATTCGACATTCGATACGTACACGCCTCACGGCATACTTTTTGGGACTAGCGATTGGTCCCCTCCTCTTAGTTGGGATTCTCATTAGCTGGCAAATTATCACGCGTCAAAAGCAATTGGCGATTGAGCTACAACAGGAGATTGCTCGTCGTATTTCAACAGAAGTATCAGTTTTTCTGGAGGAGATCACGCAACAACAAGAGTATGCAACCCGTGTGTGGAGCCTCGAGCGTTTTGATCAGGGTCAGCTATCAGATATTCTCAATTTGATTCTTGCCTCTAATCGTGCGATTGAGTCAATCACGCTTCTGGATCAAAATGGAGAGTCATTGATATCAGTTGCACGGGTAGGGATTAGTCCCACGATCGAACAGGGAATTCAGCCCAGCGATGATGCCGTGCAAGTTCCCCTGAAAAACTCTGAAGTCTATTATGGGCCGGTACGATTTGATCAGAAGTCAAGTGAGCCACTCATGACGATTTCGGTTCCGTACCTTGATTTGCACAGCGGCGTTGCCGAGGGTGCACTTATTGCCGAGGTTCGGATCAAATCGATCTGGAATCTGATTGCAGAGACACCCAAATTAGACAGCGCGAGCATTTACATCGTCGATTCACAAAACCGCGTTATTGCTCATCAGAATCCCTCAATTGTGCTCCGCGACACGCAATTCATCGTACCAGACACCAATGATATTACAGTGGGTTTGTCAGGAAACAGGGCAGTTCTAGCCTCTGAAACAATTCAGTTTGGTCAGGAACAATTTACAGTTGTGATGGAGAGACCTGTTAGAAAGGCATTGGAATTGGCTGTCACAACGGTTGCAATCACCGGTGCCGCATTATGCATTGTCCTTATATTCGCCAGCACTATGGGTCTCCTGGCAATTCGACAAATTGTACGACCAATTGAGTCTCTTGCTTCCACAGCGCAAGCCATTCAAGAGGGCGATCTAACCCAAACATCAAATATCGATAGTCGTGATGAAATTGGTAAATTAGCAGCTACCTTTAATCGAATGACTGCCCAACTCCGGCAAACGCTTGAAGGTTTAGAACAAAATGTCTTTGAGCTCAAGCAGGCAAAAAATTTGGCAGAGGCGGCGACCAAGGCCAAGTCTGAGTTTTTAGCAAACATGAGCCACGAAATTCGTACTCTGCTCAATGGCGTCATCGGCATGACAGAATTGATATTCGAAACACCATTAACATCCGTCCAACGGGATTATGTGACAACAATTCGCAAAAGCGGTAATGCCCTGCTGACTGTTATCAACAACATTCTTGATTTTTCTAAAATCGAAGCTGGACGCATTGACCTAGAGTGTGAACCATTCAATTTGCGCGATTGCATCGAGGAGGCTCTCGACCTAATTGCGATTGACGTAGGAAAGAAGCAACTGAATCTTGCCTATTTGATGGATGATCAAACACCTAACTATCTCTTAGGTGACGTCACGCGTCTACGACAGATATTGCTTAATCTGTTGAGTAATGCAGTAAAATTCACCTCCTTCGGCGAAATTGTGTTGACCGTTGATTCTGAGATACAGGATGATGGCCGTTACGAATTACAATTTGCGATCAAAGATACAGGGATCGGTATACCGGCAGACCGCATTAAGGAGTTATTTGCCCCCTTTACACAAGTTGATGCTTCCACAACGAGGAAATATGGCGGAACAGGATTGGGTCTAGCGATAAGTCAATTGCTTTGCAAACTGATGGGCGGTCGAATTTGGATAACAAGTGAAGAGGGTCAAGGTTCGACCTTTTTCTTTACGATAATTGCAAAAGTAGAATCTAATCGAAATAGCCTCCATCAGGCGATTGGTAACAGAACGGACACGTTGATCACAGGGTCGCCATCTTTGCAGGATAAATGTATCCTTATTATGGGGTGGTTCAGAATTAGGTTTACACTTTTGATACATAGATAAAAATCTATATGAGGTCATTTTCTGCCTGAGCATGGCTCAAAGTAGAAAATATAAACATCTTTTCTCTTTGCAAAAATGTAAACCTAATTGTCCGCCTAAAATGAACCACCCCCTTATTATTGATGAAAATCAGACTAATCAGCAAATCCTTAGCCACTATGCTTTGCGTTGGGGCATGAACGTTCATTCTTTTTCCTCACTACCCGACGTGAAGTCTTGGCTTGCTTCAGAGAAAACAGCCGACATTATTGTGCTAAACAGACGGACGCTGATGAATCAAGATGGAAAATTTGATCTCAGCCAAATTCAACCTGAGATTAAATTTACAAGGGATCCACAGCCGGTGCCGAAAACAAATATTCTCGTTGGCTCTATTCCAACTATCTTATTTACTGCATACGATGCCAATATCAACCGTTATCAAGGAATTGAAATTGCCAGGACTCTGACAATTCCGATAAAGCCTGTACCATTTTTGCATACATTGGTCGATCTATTGGAAGGAAAAGTTGTTCCCCAACAGAAGACAATCAGTTTATCTCAAAATGACACTCCGTTGGCACAAAAGCACCCGCTTTCGATTCTAGTCGCTGAAGATAACCTTGTGAATCAACGTGTTGCCCTGCTGATGCTCGAACGTCTTGGCTATAAAGCGGACGTCGTCTTGACTGGCGTTGCCGTATTGGAAGCCCTAAAGCGTCGACGATATGATATTATTTTGATGGATATCCAAATGCCAGAGATGGATGGAGTGGAAGCAACACGTCGTATACGTCAAGCCTGGTCACCTTCAGAGCAGCCCCAGATCGTTGCAATGACGGCCAATGCTTTGCCCGGCGACAAAGAACGATATTATGCAGAGGGGATGGTTGCCTACATTAGTAAACCAATCCGATTAGAGGACTTGCAATCCGTATTGACATCCTGTCAACCAAGATCGCAACTGCTGCGAGATGCTGTGGCAAACGGGGATATGCACCCGAATCATGAGGAAAATGATCTACCTAATTGAACATTATGGAACACAGAAAACTCACCATCCCAAACTATTTAGGTCAGAAACTCGGTGCACGGCTGGATCTGCCTATTGATGGAACACCTGTCGCGTGCGCCTTGTTTGCACACTGTTTTACATGCACGAAAAATTTGCGTGCAGTGGGTCACATCAGCCAAGCGCTGGTCAATGAGGGAATCGCCGTCCTACGCTTCGATTTCACGGGCTTGGGCGAAAGTGAAGGCGATTTTGCGGAAACAAATTTTTCGACGAATATCGACGATCTGGTTGCGGCAGCAGAATTTATGGCACAAGAAATAGAAGCGCCCAGTATATTGATTGGTCATTCTCTAGGAGGTGCTGCTGTATTACGCGCTGCTGAGCGGATCCCAACAGCAAAAGCAATTGCAACGATTGGTGCTCCATATGATCCATCCCACGTTGCTCATCTTTTCGAGAAGGTACGCCATCAGATTGAACAAGAAGGCGAAGCAGAGATTGTCCTTGTTGGACGTCCATTCAAGATTCGTAAGCAACTTTTAGAGGATCTTGAGGCAGTCAATCCCGATGAATATATTGGCAAACTCAAAAGGGCGTTGTTGGTGATTCATGCTCCCCTGGATCAAACAGTTGGCATAGACAACGCGACATTGATCTTCCAAGCGGCAAGGCATCCGAAAAGTTTTCTCTCTTTGGATAAAGCCGACCATTTGCTCTCCAACAGCGAAGATTCTCTCTATGTTGGCTCAACAATTGCGGCCTGGGCACGCAAATACATTGGGGCTCAACTCAAAGACACAATGCAACCAACCGTCACGTGCGATGGCGAAGAGATTGACAATCGAGTCGTTGTGCGCACCGAGCAGGGATTCCAGACTGAGATTTTGGCAAATGGGCACAGTCTTGTCGCAGATGAACCAATCAATGTTGGCGGTACCAATATGGGACCAACACCATATGATTATCTCTTGGGGGCGTTGGGTTCCTGTACATCGATTACGCTGCGCATGTATGCAGATCGCAAGGGTTGGCCACTAGAAACGATCACTGTGCGCCTGAGCCACAACAAGATTCACGCCCGCGATTGTGAGGAATGTGAATCAACGAGCGGTAAAGTCGACCTCATTGAGCGTGAGGTAGAGCTGACTGGACCTTTGGACGACGAGCAAAAGACGCGTCTGCTCGACATCGCGGATAAGTGTCCTGTACACCGGACACTGCATTCGGAAACGATTGTAAAAACGAGACTCAGTAGATCCAAATTTCAGGTTTTGAGAGAGAATTCTGGCTAAACAGTTGACATAAATACAAATTTGCCGGTCGATATCTAGTTTTTGCGTTAGATTTGGGCGATTTTCAGATATGAAATAGGTTGTTTTCTGTAACCGAAATCTGAATAAATGACTCCAAAATCCCTGCAATCTCGACTGAAAATCGCCAAAAACGCCAAATTTGGATCTACTGAGACTGAAAGAGTAGGCTGACTCATCATTATTATGCAAATCGACGTGATAGCCTTTGATGCAGACGATACGCTCTGGGAAAATGAGAGCTACTTCTCAGTCACGCAAGACAAGTTTAGGCAGCTCCTTTCTCCCTATCACAACCCAGAGTGGATCGACCAAAAATTGTTTGATACCGAAATGCGCAACCTGCAGCACTTTGGATATGGTGTAAAGGGGTTTACCCTTTCGATGATCGAAACAGCGATAGATTTGACCGAAGGACGCATTCAGGGAAGTGAAATCCAAGAAATTTTGGGTTGGGGATTAGAGATGCTTTCTACCCCTGTGACGTTGCTTGAGAATGTAGCCCACGTTGTCACAACAATGGCTGCCACATATAAACTGATGCTGGTCACAAAGGGAGATCTCTTTCATCAAGAGTCGAAAATCGTCGAATCCGGTCTAGCGGATCACTTCTCCGTTATTGAGATTGTCAGTGCAAAGACAGCCGACGTCTATACGGATCTGTTCCAAAAATATACTCTAATTCCTGGGCAGGTGTTGATGGTTGGCAATTCTCTGCGGTCAGACGTACTACCGGTTGTCGAGGCAGGTGGACATGCTGTTCATATTCCACATGTTACTACGTGGGCACATGAAGAAGTGCAGCTATCAGACCAGACAGATAAACCCTACCATGAGCTATCGAGTATTGCACAATTGCCGGCGCTGGTGCAAAAGCTGAACCAAACCCAATGATCCCACTCCAATCCTGACATGGATCTTGCAGAACTACACACCACGCTCAATTCCTGGCCGATCCATGCACCACTCCAAGCTATCTGCGATCCTCAACTCGATGCATTCGGTGTTCATCTCTATCTAAAGCGAGAAGACCTGATCCACCCACTCGTTTCAGGCAACAAATGGCGCAAGCTCAAATACAATCTCCTGCGGGCCAAAGAAGAAGGGCATGAGACGCTGCTAACCTTCGGTGGTGCCTATTCAAACCACATTCTGGCAACGGCTGCGGCAGGGCAGCTCTTTGGTTTCCAGACAATTGGCATCATACGAGGCGAGGAATATAGACCACTCAATCCAGTTTTAGCCCAAGCCACAAAGTTTGGCATGGCATTGCACTATTTGAACCGAGCATCCTATCGACACAAAGATACGATAGAGATGCAACGGACTTTATATGAGCATTTCTCACCTTTCTACCTAATTCCCGAAGGTGGTGCAAATCGCGAAGGCGTGCAAGGATGCCAAGAAATCATCAGCGAGATCGAGATCGATTTTGATGTCATTTGTTGCGCTTGCGGCACGGGCACCACGCTAGCGGGCCTTATTTCGGGCCTAAATTCAAGACAAAGGGCGCTGGGCATTGCTGTCTTAAAGGGAGAGAATTTTCTAAACGATGCAGTCCGTTCGCTCTTATCAGTGCATTCCTCTGTCGGTAAGAATTGGTCTATATGCTACAACTATCATTTCAATGGCTATGCAAAGGCGAAACCGAGCCTTCTTTCCTTTATTGATGAGTTTGCCCAGCAGACAAAAATTCGTCTGGATAGAATCTATACAGGTAAAATGA
Organism: Chloroflexi bacterium TSY; assembly: GCA_019217005.1. Next base: position 3,113 of record JAHBNG010000111.1, on the reverse strand, counting down.
TGTTTGGACTCTATGAGCTCATTCAACAGGGTGCTTTCCCGCAGGATACAACCATTATCGCTCTACAGACCTGCAATCATCCAGATTTGCATATACAATGAACAAGAGAGAAACAAACATGAGTAGGCGACCCACAAATCTAACGTCTGACTTACATGACTATCTTCTATCCGTTTCTGTGCGCGAGGTCAACATTCTCGCTGAGCTGCGTGAGGAAACAGCTGCATTAGGCGGAGTTGCGGGAATGCAAATCAGCGCGGAGCAAGGACAATTCATGCAGTTGCTCGTGCGCCTGATTGGCGCCAAACGTACGCTCGAAGTGGGTGTGTTTACAGGCTATAGCTCCTTGGCGGTGGCAATGGCCTTGCCGGAAGATGGTCAGATTATTGCATGTGATGTGAGCGAGGAATGGGCCAGCATCGGACGGCGGTATTGGCAAAAGGCTGGAGTTGGTCACAAAATAGCGCTCAATCTTGGACCAGCAACGGACACACTCCAAAAGCTGCTGGATCAGGGTGGGGCGGATCAATTCGATTTCGCCTTTATTGATGCAGACAAGGAAAACTACGACACCTACTATGAACGATGTCTACAGCTTGTTCGCGTAGGTGGTCTCATTGGTATTGACAACGTCTTGTGGGGTGGGTCTGTCATCGACGACGAACGACAGGATGCCGATACGAAAGCGATTCGGGCGCTCAATAAAAAGTTGCACGGCGACGAACGGGTCGACATCAGTTTGGTTCCGATTGGGGATGGGCTGACGTTGTTGCGAAAGAGGTAGGGTACGGGTGTTGCATAGTGCATGTTGCGTGGTAGGATCGGGAAAATGCGTTGCAGGGATGAAAAAGCACATAGTGGCAAAAAAGCGCACAGGCGTGAGGACTCAAGTCCATCACGTGGCTGAAGCCCGGGCGTCCACCCTCGTGGACTTGGACAAAACGGACATGATGTTGTCTGCGCAGGCAGACAGTCAGCACGGCTCCGAAAATGATTTCAATCTATCTGTGTCGTTTTTGACGTAGTGCGAAAAAGCACATGGCTCGTCCAATCAACTGCTCAACCGCATGATACATTCGGCAGCAATCCGAAACTAAACTAGACCGACACACATCAATCGCTGCTGGTCAGTAGCGTTATCAACCGATTTGAACCGTTAATCATGCTACGAAAAATTTTTCCATACCAAGGCAAATGATCACATGTGGGGCAATGATAGGCAATGCCCAATCCAGCAAAGGCCGAATCCCATGCCCAGCGGTAGCAATTGGGGCTGTCACAAAGAAACCGTCCACAATGATGGCAGGTATATGCCGCCTGTCCTTTGCAACCTTCATGATTGACTCGGCATTGCAGCCCTTTGGATGCGCTCATCGATCTCTCCAGTAATGATAGTGGCTGTCCGGTAGGTAATAGATAGGCAACGAACGCAAGATTCTCAGGCTACGACCAGGATCTATACAAATTGCGTCACTTAGTGCTTATCCGAAAAGTTCTGTGACGGTGCATTCCTACTCGAGAAGCTAGCTGGACTCACAACCACTTTTCGGATAGGTTCTTAACCCGCAGCCACGACCCAGTTATAATAGTGCTCTATTCAACGTTGCTCGAATTCCCTCACCCAATTGTTCTAATTCATTTTTTAAATCAAACAGTGCTGCCTGCCGCTTGATGTTCTCACTTGTGCGTAATGCCAATTCAACAATCGTACGCCCCTTGCCGTAAACACGGTTACCGAGAGGCGCAGCACCAAACAGCCCCAAATGAAGATAAATCGGGGTGGTTCATTTTAGGCGGACAATTAGGTTTACATTTTTGCAAAGAGAAAAGATGTTTATATTTTCTACTTTGAGCCATGCTCAGGCAGAAAATGACCTCATATAGATTTTTATCTATGTATCAAAAGTGTAAACCTAATTCTGAACCACCCCGATAAATCTGCTGTAAACTCTCGGCTTGTTGTGATTGATTTGGGTAATATCTGCCACTGATTTCCCAACTACGTTTTTGTTCGCCGCCATCCTCAGTCTCTACGATGGATACTGGTGCCTCGATTACCTCCTCAATGAAGACATTCTGTTTCTCCAAATACTCAATCACAAGATTAACAATATCATCACTAGGTGCAATCGACAACGGTTCCTGGCGAACAACCGACACGGAATCTTTTGATCCAGAGTAGCTTGAAACTCCATCTAGTTCCGATAAAGCGCTGCGCGTCGGCTGGAGAAGACTATCAAGATCAATATCAAGATTACCGCCAATGATCGTTTTGTATTTGACGGCTGACGCCATCCACTTCAGATCAGCTTCTTCCAATGAGTTACATACGCCATTGGGAGGACAGATAAAATCGCCCGATCCTGGTTCACATTTCTGAGCAACGTGCAATTGAGAGACAGTCCAATTTTCAATACTAACCTTATATGTTCCTTCAAGCTTTTTGTGGCCATTTGCGAAGAGGATACTTGTCATGTAAGACGTCATTGCATCTCTGTTTAGCGGTTTGTGACCATTTGTGCCATTGCCATAGGTTGTTGCACGGTGAAAGTGAATGATCAGCGATACAGGTGAACCTACATGAAGTTCTTTTTGATGCCAACTGACCTTTCTCGAATTGGTATCGTACTGTCCATCAACGACTTTGATCAACCAGCCTTCAGGAATCGTTATCGTTAGTTCTAACTCATCAAGGGTGAGCTTTCCCTCTAACTCTTTTGCTTTCTCATCACCTAGGCATTTGGTATGGGTCAGCTTTGGTTGATCCATCGCTTGGACCTTTATTTCCAAGAACGTTCCCCCATTGAGTAAACGTGGTCGGATCAGAATAGGAAAATCATTGCTACTGGGACGGTTTTTGAGCTTCAATGCACTTTGCCAGTCGGTCGTATATGTTCTATCAAGCAAATCTAGATCCTGTGATTGCTCGCATTGCTCCTGGAACTCTAATAAGGACGTCGGACTGAGTCTTTTTAGCGTCAATACTTGATCTGACGATAAGTCGAATCCTTCTACGTTGCTGAAATTTTCCAGAACGAGGAAACCGGCATGAATGATCTGCCCATTAGAGTCAGGAAAAGCGTTTTGGTAGAGAGCGAAATCTCCTGGCTTTA
>JAHBNG010000107.1 GCA_019217005.1 Chloroflexi bacterium TSY | reverse complement strand
TGGTCGCATTGTCGAGCGCCCTGTGGTGGACTCGGGGCAATCCCGAGGCGCGACCTTCGTCAATCATCATCAATGTGTTGGCGGGAAATCTCTCTTTTGGGGCGGCTGGTCGCCGCGGTTGACTGAAGAGGATCGGTGTGGCCCGAAGAGGTTGCAAACTATCTGTTAACAGATGACGAGGCAAACGATCAAGAGGGCTATTCGATCATTGAACGTCAGATTGGTGCAGCACAAACGACGGATTTTATCCGTGGAAGTTACAGACATTTTGGAGCAAAAGTGCAGGCTGTCCACACACAGGTCCCTTCTCTGACACAGGTAGGTGAAGCCCCATCGCTGTTCAGAGCAATTCACCTCTGGGCTATTCAGTACCGACAAATTCAGCAGCCTCCCATTCTCCCGATGCAATTCGTCGCGACGTTGGAAGCGAGTGGTGGTCAGGATAGATATCGTCGTCTTTTGGTCCCAAACGCTCAAGTACTGAAGCTGGAAACGGAGAATTCTCTCGTGCATCAAATTGTATTGGCCTGCAGGGGTCGCCAAAACGACGGGCGCAGCTGTAGAGATCAGACGACTGAATTTGAAACCGGCGCCATGGTGGTCTTGGCCATGAACACAATTCATTCAACACGTCGGCACTCACCATTTCGGCGCACCGACCGTTCGCAAGAGTTGATGGGGCGCAACTGGATTCACGTGCGTGGCAACTATGTTTGGCAGGTCAAGAAGGATGCATTAGCCCCCAACAACCCAGGTGAGTTAGCGAATGAAATGCACACGGCGGCCCTCCACATTGAAGGCAAAACGGGTGTGCTGGATAATGCCAAAACCGGGCGCTTTCACTTGCAGTTCTACGGCGCCAACAGTGATGGTTCAGGGGATCCAGAACGCGTTCTCTATCGCATGTTGCCCGACCAAGATGAGGTAGACAAAATTGTAGCATCCCAAAGTAGTGATGCGGTGGTACTCGAATTCGCACCTGGTGAAACCTTTGGCGATCGTGAGACGCCTCTACGACCAGCCACAATACCGTTCAACGCAGCTGCATGGACGTCAACCCCTTTGGTGGGATTGGTGATGATCTCTACGACGAAGATGGCAGCGAACTTCGAGTGCCCAAGGCGTTTGTGAATATGACCGAAACACCTTCAGACCAAGCCGTCCGTCATGCCCAGACGGAGGCTGCTTTTGACCTGATTGCCGCGCTCGCTGGTGCAACGCGGGAGGAGGCACACAATCGTACCCAATTTGGTGGCGACCCGAATCGCAAGGTGCGTCTTGTGCATGGCAATGAAGACGGCTCAGGGACGACCTACCATGAGTGTGGGACATTGTGGATGGGCGACGATCCCAGTACATCGGTGACCGATGTCAACGGGCGGTTTCACCACGTGACCAATGCATATTGTGTTGATCAGGCACTTTTTCCGACGGCTGGTTCGGCCAATCCAGTTCCGACGGGTCTCGCTTTAAGTCGTAAAATTGCCCGCTCTATCGTTGAGCGCTACCGGTCGGCGTCTATTTCTGCGCCAGTTCCCGGCAGACAAATGCTGTTTGACGGAACACTTCAAAACTGGACCATTGCGGGAGCACCCAACTCTCCCTTTACCCAGCATGGGGATTCTGGAGGCTGGACAAGCGGCGTAACAGCACTCGGCATTCTTTGGTTTTCGGTGCAGACCTTCCGCAATTTCACTCTGACGTTAGAGTGGAAGGCATTCTATTACACGCAGTAGACATAATCCTGCATTTCAGTCAAAACAGACTCGAGCGGGCCAAATGGTCCGAGATTCTCTACGCGTCTTTTTTCGCCATTTGAACGCTTCTACCTCTGAGAAATCCTACTGCGTAATCTCGATCGACGCCAACGCTGGCATCTTTCTGCGCATGCCAAAACCGACAGGGGTACTGGATGAAGCGTTTTATGCCCGCTGCATTGAAATCCAGATCGATGAACGCGGTTACGACGACAAACGCAACGCCTATGGCAGTTCTCTTCACAAGACTGGCGCCGTCTACAATCTGCTTCCGGCCAGGCAGTGGGCCAGCAAAGTCATCAGCCCACGTTTTTCCCCATCTCCGGGCTACTGGAATGCTTTCGAAGTATTAGTGGAAGATAATCATGTGACCGTGAAACCAACGACCGACTCGTTACGGAGGGCATCCACCACCCAATATAGAGGAGGAAGGCTTCATTGGGTTACAGTGCCATTCTGATATCGTGCAATTTCGTAATATTGGTGTCATTCCACGGTCGTAACCCGTCAATGCCTTTCGAAAAGGCTCACTGCGGGAGGTGATACCGAGATGGATAGTCTCTTCACTCCTTGGCGAAAGGAAAGTAGAATGAACTCAGATGACCGTGTACTATACGAACAATCGACAACCATAGTAGGTCTTAAGGCTCAGCAAATCCAGCAGTTCAATACAGACGGCTTTCTAATCGTCCGCGATCTGCTGTCGCGTGAAGCAGTGCAGCCGCTGATCGTCGAGCTTGAACGCAAAGTTGACGAGGCCGCAAATGAAGCCGTAAAGCAAGGGCTGCTCGAACCCGCGAATACATTTGACGATGCATCGTTTGAGACACGCTTAGCGCTGCTAGCCGATGCCTGTTCGGACCGCAACTGGCTATGGCAACAGGTTCATGGTAAACAGCACAAAACGGCTGGCATGTTTACCCTCCGCACATGGCCAGCTTTGCTGGACGTGGTGCAGTCGTTGATCGGTCCTGAGATTTTCGCCCATCCGCAAACGGTTCTGCGCGCAAAACTGCCAGACCACGAGGAAACGGTAGTGCCGTGGCACCAGGATCTGGCGTATCTGAACCCTAAAGATGCTGGCGATACTCTGGTTGTGAATTTCTGGGTGCCGCTCATAGGCCACCGCCGACAATGGGTGTCTGCAGGTGATACGCGGGTCCCATCACGCTGGATTGTTGTCGCATGACTATCGCGTCTCAATTTACAAAGGCGTTGCCGAGGTCGACCTGCCTGCAGGGGACATCGTGACATGCGAGGTGGATGTGGTGACGTATTGATGACCATGGAGCGGTGCTACATCGATCCATTCCCAATACGTCAGATACCGTCCGCTGGAGCGTTGATACGCGCTATAGTCGCATTGGACTCCCCACCGGGCGCAAGAATGTCCCCGGCTTTGTGGCCCGCAGCCGCCAGAACCCAGAGCAGGTTGCTCGATCCCACCATGACTGGATTCAGGCGTTTGTCGACGTAGGTCTCATTCCAACAGAAAAGAAGTAGCAAATGTAGGAGAAATCAGATATGACAAGGCAGATTAATATGGCGCTCATCGGATGTGGAGGCATGGGCCGAGGACATTTGACCCGCGCCCGGGAAGTACCCGAGCTTGCTTTCCTGGGGTATGTTGATGCCTTTGAGGAGGCTGCTAAGCGAACGTATGATGAGTTTGGTGGCAGCTACTACACGGCCGACGTGGACAAGATCTGGCGCGATGACAATATCGATGCTGTGTTGATCGCCACCCACCACGATTCGCATACGCCCCTTGCGATTCAGGCCGCCCAAGCGGGCAAGCACATTTTTCTGGAGAAACCGATGGCACTCACGATTGAGGAGTGTTTGGAAATCGAGGAAGCAGTAGACAAGGCTGGCGTTAAATTGATGATGGGTTTCAAATTCCGCTTCGCGCCGCTGGTTGCCAAGGTCAAAGAAGTGGTCAAAACTCCGTTGGTCACGGTGGGTCAGAGTTTGCATTCCGCCATGAAGGGTTGGCCATTGACGCCAGACAAAGGTGGTGGTCCCGTCCTCTCCAACGGTTGCCATGCGTTTGACCTGGTCTACTGGCTCAATGAGTCAGAGCCGGTGCGCATCAGCGCCGCGGGAGGTGCGCTGACGCATCCAGAGATGGGATTAGTTGATAACGCCGTCGTCTCCGTACAATTTGCAAACGGAAGCATTGGTGCAATCATCGCTGGCGATTCTGGCGATGCTCGCTACACATCCAAATTCTTCTTCGAGGTGCTGGATGGACAACGCACCGCCACACTTCACGACCGCTGCCACAAGGTCACCTTCGGGGGATATGAAATCGATTCACTGAGCGTAGATGACTTGCCATTGGAAGCCCAATCCGATCCCGAAGGAGTGCGCGGTGAACTACAAGCTTGGGTCAGATGTCTCCTTGAAGATACAGTTCCTCCAATTGGTCCACGGGACGGAACACGGGCAACGGCAATGGTATTGAAAGCTTTCGAATCCATACGGAGCGGCAAAGCTCAGGAGCTTCGGTTGTAGAACCACTTCTGCATAATCGACCCGCTTGTAAATGTCGCGATCGATAAAATAAGGTCTGGCATTGAAAAAGAGTTTGACCGAATTAGAAATCTATACGAAGATATCAATAGTGGCAAAGAAGATCTGGCGGACGCGCTACTTCTACAACCGAACATAATAGGTTATGGAGAGTTTTTTACATGAAATTAGACCGTATTAGTGTCAATCCTGAAAAGATGAATGGGCAGCCTTGTATTCGAGACTTGAGGTTGACTGTTAAACGGGTGTTAGAGATCCTTGCGATATACCCAAAACGCGAGGACATATTGGCAGAATATCCAGAATTGGAAGATGAAGATATATATCAGGCTCTTGTCTACGCAGCTGCGGCTTTAGAGGATCAAGTCATAGAGTTTTCATATGAAGTTGCTACTTGACCAGGGATTACCACGTTCTGCGGCATCTCTCCTACGTGAACACGACATAGATGCTGTACATACTGGTGAAATCGGATATGCAACAGCAGAAGATGCTGCCATTATTGCTTACGCCCGTAATGAGACAAGGATCATCGTTACACTTGATTCTGATTTCCATTCATTGCTGGCACTTTCAAATGCATCTTCACCATCTGTAATCCGCATTCGGATTGAACGTTTAAAAGCCGAAGCGTGCGCTGAATTAATTCTGATTCTACTTGAAGATTGGCGAGACGAACTTGAGTCAGGTGTAATGTTAACTGTTCAACCTGGACGAGTGCGAGTTCATGATCTTCCGATTCTGCCATGAATGTAGAGCAGATTCGATCAATGGATTTCCAACAGGAGATATTCTATGAATCTTGGTATGTTTATGATGCCGTTGCATCCGCCGGAAAAAGACCGGACGCAGACTTTCGAAGAAGACGCCGAGTGCATTATTTTGGCAGATGAACTGGGCTTCAGTGAAGCCTGGATCGGACAGCACCACACAGCAGGATGGGAGCCCATTCCTTCCAACGATGTTTTTATCGCCAACATGTTGCCACAGACGAAACAGATCCGCTTGGGCACTGGCGTGACCATTATCACACAGCATCATCCGGCCAATGTTGCTGTCCGACTGGCCTATCTCGACTATCTCGCAAAGGGCCGGCTCAACGTCGGTTTTGGTCAGGGAGGCGTACCAACGGATTGGGGGTTGTTCGATCTACCAGATCCGAGAACACAGGGATTGATGACCTTGGAGGCAATGGAGATCGTCACCAAGATCTGGCAGACGGATGGACCTTTTGAATTCAATGGGGATTACTGGACGATCAAGCTCAGTGAGAAAATTCCCGAACTCGGTCTGGGTGAAGTGCTGAAACCATACCAGAAGCCGCATCCGCCGATTGCAATGAGTATTATCAAAGAAGAGTCGATGGCGGCCAAAACTGCTGGTCAGCGGGGCTTCATTCCGATCAGCATCAACCTAGCACCACCCCATAAGATCAAGAGGCAGTGGGAAACTTACAGCGAAGGTGTTACGGAAAGCGGACGCCAACCGGACCGTTCGCAATGGCGTATCTCCCGCAGTATATTTGTGGGCGATTCAGACGCGGAGGCCAGGGAACATGCCTTGAACGGTGCGTTCGCTGGATCGCTCATATATCTGCGCGGCATGCTAACACTTGGTGGCATGCTCGATCTGCTAAAAGAGGATCCAGGGATGCTTAACGAGGCGATCGATGCCGAGTATATTATCGACAAAATCGCCATCGTTGGGAGCGTTGACACGGTGACGCAGCGGCTTCAGGATCTCTACGACACCACTGGTGGTTTCGGCACGCTGTTGATGATTGACCACGATTGGGATGACAAAGCCAAGATGCGCCGATCGATGGAGTTGTTGGCCAAGGAGGTTGTTCCTCAATTGCCATGATTTGATTCCTCTGCCAAATGCTTTTTCACCCAGATGCTCTCTTCCTCACTCAGGGCAGGAGGTGGAACAGGTTCGCTATAGTCGATCTGCACATCATAGCCACTTGGAAAATCGCACTCTTGATGACCGACATGAAAGCAGCCGAAGAACTCTATGTCAACCAAATCGGACTGAAGGTATTGGATCGACTCGACTTGGGAGATCTGGGCGAAGTCCTGTTCTTGGATGCGGGCAACGTCAATTTGGAACTAATCCCCGCCGCCGCGTTTGAGGGAATGAAAGGATTGGATCGTCCAGGCGTTCACCACATCTCGTTTAAATCTGACGATGTGCAGACTTCGACCGAGGAATGGCGGGGCAGGGGGATCACGGTGAAGCAAGAGCCATTTCATCCTCTCGATGGAATGACCTTGGCCTTTTTTGATGGTCTGGATGGCGTCAATCTACAACATTATCACTATGAACCAGACTCTTAATTCACTTCCTTGACACAACATTCAGGTCATGGTAGAGTGCTCACCATAAGCAAAAGGCAAATATGGCAGAGACTAGGAATTCTTTTGTAATCATAGCAGGGAAGCTCTCCCATTTTATCTGCTTGTGCATGACAACCCCTGCTTAGGTCCAAAGATCTAGTTTCTTGGACTCTTCCTTCCGGCACGCTGGGTTTGAGAAGGTGTTTGAAAAGTGGGATCAGTGCCGGTTGAGTAGCCTAAGACGTATCGAAATCAAATGGGTCGACCCACAAACGCGGGTTTCGATACTGCTTCGCAACTCAACTGGCGCTTGCTCGCCTTTTCGTCAGACTCTAAAAACACGCTCTGAGATGACCCAAATCTAATCGACATCCCAATATGGCAGTTCGCCTGTTATCACTGGCACAAGAGGCGGCAGTCCAGTTTCGATATGCTTGCGTAAAGAGTCAAAGTCTCCCTGCTCGATCAAAAGAAATATAGACACCCAGAGATTCCAGATAGTGGAGATTGCGGAAAAGTGAGCCAAAGTACTCAACTCGCAATTGCCGCAACAGGCGATCATATTGAACAGGAATTTGGAGGTAGTCGAGCACTATCGCTGCGCAGGCAGCCAAACAATCAGCTGACTGCTGTTGTTTGCGGTGCAAAACGGATAGCAAGGTCATCCGCGCGGTCCTGTATCTCTTTGATTTGTTCAGCGGAAGGTTGAGCCACTGTACCCGTGACTGCATCTACTTCAATGACACCCACTGACCCTGTCAAAAAACGGACCTGAACCCTAATTGGAAGACTTCATTGAGAAGGAGATGTCGAAATGTCAACCACGGTAGTCGAGACGAAACCAGGTCGACAGAAGCTTCGCCCGCAAGCCAGACGTGAGGAACTAGAGTTCTATCTTTCTATCACGCCCTGGCTGCTTGGTTTCGTTATCTTCATTGCTGGTCCATTCCTGGCCTCGCTCTATCTGGGATTTACCAACTACAATGGCTTTCATTTTCCGGAGCTGATCGGTCTGGAGAACTTCCAAAAGCTGGTTCAAGATGAGCTATTTTGGACGTCACTCCGGGTAACGGTCACGTATGCCATCCTGTCGGTGCCCCTTCAAATCATAGTCGGATTGTCCGTTGCAGTTCTGTTAAACCAACGTGTAAGAGGTCTCTCCATCTGGCGTACGGTCTATTTCACTCCTGCGGTCGTCAGCGGTGTAGCAGTCGCCATGCTATGGATGTGGATGTTCAATCCAGAGTTTGGTCTGATCAATATGGGGCTGCGCTTCATCGGGATTGCGGGGCCGCAGTGGATTTTCAGCAGAACATGGGCGCTACCTTCGCTGGTGATCATGAGTCTTTGGGGCGTTGGGAGTACCATGGTGATCTATCTGGCCGGCCTCCAAAGTATCCCGACTGAATTCTATGAGGCGGCGTCGATCGACGGCGCTGGAGCGGTTCGGAAATTTATCTCCATTACGTTGCCGCTTCTTTCGCCGGTTATTTTCTTTATGTTGGTGATCGGGATCATTAACTCGTTTCAGGTTTTTACTGAGGCATATATCATGACAGGGGGTGGGCCGGGCAATGCAACCCTTTTCTACGTGCTCTACCTCTACCAGAAAGGATTCCAACAATTCAGTATGGGGTATGCCTCGGCGCTGGCCTGGGTGCTTTTTGTGATCATTCTGATCCTGACGCTCTTTATCTTCAAGAGCTCGAGATTTTGGGTCTATTATGAGACAGATTTGGGAACTCGTGAGTAGCTAAATGAGTAAAGTAATCGGTGGAGGATCACAGGAGCGATATCAAGATCAAACCGCCGTCCTAGACAAGTTAGGAATTATGATGAGAAGGTCCATTCTTCCCGTATTGGGCAGAATCACACTTTACCTGGTCCTGTTTGGCTGCGGATTCTTCCTCCTGATCCCGTTTTTCTGGATGCTCTCTACCGCTGTCAAACCAGAGGTGCAAGTTTTTCTATTCCCGCCTAAGTGGATACCGGAGCCAGTTTTGTGGCAAAACTTCGTTGATGTAGTCACGCCCCAGCCGCAACATGGCACGCTAACGCAGTATGTAGGTATGCCCTTCGCAACGAATCTGGCCAATACATCCTTGATTGTCGTGGCGAATATCGCTGGTTCACTCTTCTCCTGTTCTCTGGCGGCCTTCGGCTTTGCACGTCTGCGGGCCAGGGCCAAAAACATCCTCTTTATTTTGGTACTGAGCACAATGATGCTGCCCTGGCAGGTCATTCTCATCCCCCAATTCATCCTATTTAAGACGCTCCAGTGGACGAATTCATTCCTTCCACTGACCGTACCCGCGTTTTTTGGAAACGCCTTCTACATTTTTCTCCTGAGACAATTCTTCTCCGTCATCCCGCGTGAGCTTGACGATGCAGCACGCATCGACGGATGCCATACGTTTCAGATCTTCTCCCGCATCCTGTTGCCCCTGTGCAAGCCGGCGCTGATCACGGTGGCGATCTTTTCTTTTATGACACACTGGAACGATTTTCTGGGGCCCCTCATCTATCTCGACAGCCCAGATAAATTCACGCTCGCTTTGGGTCTGCGACAGTTCCAAAGCATGTACGGTGTGAAATACAACTACCTGATGGCGGCATCTACGCTGGTGCTGCTGCCGCCCTTGGCCGTTTTCTTTATGTTGCAGAAGTACTTCATACAAGGCGTAGTTATCTACAGTTTTAAAGGTTAACATTCCAAGAAAGAGGCTGATGCTAAGGCTGAGGCGAAGAAAGAGGTGCTGTCGGTACTTTTAGGAGCCGTTGACATTTGGCAGCCCTCCCGCGAGAAATCTTTGCGCAATGTGACCAACGTTACCTAATCTTGAATCAATAGGAGAAAAATAATGAACAAAATGTCGCGTCGGACATTCATGTTGCAGTTGGGCATAACATCGGGGATAGGTCTCCTTGCCGCTTGTGTTCCGGCAGCCTCACCAGCTTCTCAAAATGGAGAGGCGGCGACCGGTGCAGAATCTCCTGCCCAAGAGCAGGTCCAGATCGTCTGGGGAACCCCGTGGCAGGGCAATCCGCCATTTAGGCTAAACCAAAAAAATAATTATACGCGAACGAGAGAATGGAGAGGGGGAATAAGGACAAACCATTTTTCTAAACCAGGTAAACGTTGGAAGCGTTGTGCCAAACGGTCCATCTCTTTCTGAGTGAGTTTGACGCCGGTCTCATAAAGAGTGGAATTCAGGTGAACGAAGGGTTGTAGTTGGTTAAAGCGAAAAGAACGGGCAAAATTGAGAACGGTCTCAAGAGAATCGAGAAGAGAACCGTTCCAGTGTTTTTCAAGATGGCCCCAAACCCGTTCGATGGGGTTGTATTTACTGTGATAAGGAGGGTAGCAGGCGAGCTGAATAGAGAGACGATAGTGCTCAACAAACTGAGTGAGACGATACATAAACTGAGTCCGACGGGTATGATTTTCGGGACCATTGTCCTGATTGATCACGAGGGTCTTGACGTGAGGAAAGTGTTCACGTACGCTTTCCCAAAAATCAATCAGGCAGTCGACAATACAGTCACTCGTCACTTTCGACTGAGTCAAGTAAAGAAAGAGTTCCTTGGTTGAAGGGAGGTAAATGCCAAAAGGAGTGACTTTCTCGGTCTTCTTATCTTGAAAGTCATGATCGAGCGCTTTGACAACCACTCGACTTATCCCTTCTCTCGAGAAACGGTCAAGTAAAATCGTCGCTTTGGCATCCCAAGAGGCGCAGAACCGTCTCGTCTGCATCCGCTTCTTGATTGATCTGATGAATTCTATCAAAGATCGCATCGGTCTCTGGGATCTTTTTTCACTGGTTGACTTTTTTTGACCCGGTTTGAGCCATAGCCTAACTCATTGAGCTTCAAGCGGATGGCCTCTTCGCCAGGCAATTCCTCATCTGTGTATCCTTTCTGCTCGATGAGCTGGGTACGCATTTCGGCGGCGGTTAGTCGAGTGTACAATTGGGGGGTTCGAAAGGTGGGATCGGTCTGGCTGAATTGATCGGCGATTTCAACCATATCGGCCAGTAAAGTGGGGATATGGTCTTCGGCTTTTTTGCGACCACGTCGGTGGCTTTGGTCGACATAACAGAAGCCGCCTTCTAGTTCTTCCAGGGCTTTGGCTATCGTCGCCCGATTCCAGCCCAACTCTCGTTCTGCTTTCGTCGGACTCCCTTCGCATATCGTTTTGACCGTTTGGGCCATGAAGTGCCTTCTTTCGTATCCACTTAACATGGCCTTCGTCTCTTTCAAGACTTCAACCATTTCTGGCGAGATTGTCATTTTTGCTCCTTTTGGAGAGCTAGTTTAACACCTTCTCGCGTATATTTTATTTTTTGGATTGGCCTTATTCAAAACAATATGCAACTCTTCGCCGAGGCTTACCCTGCTATACAGGCCGAGTATATGCCGATTTCCGACTTCAGCAACAAGATGAAAACAATGGCTGCTGCGCACACCCTGCCGGACGTCTTCTACTTGGATTCCGCGATGGGGCCGGAGTGGGCAGCGTTGGGGGCCACGATTCCTCTGGATGATTATTTTGACAGGGACTTGAATCTGGAGGAATTGGGCGAAGATTTCTTGGCCCTTTCTGGAGAATTTCAGGCGCAACACTGGATGCTGTGTAATGCCCAGGGACCGATGGGCTTCTACTACAACATGGACACTTTCGACGAAGCGGGATTGGATTACCCGACAGCGGATTGGACTTGGGACGATATGCTGGAGGCTGCGCTCCAGTTGACCAAACGCGAAGATGACCGAGTTGAACGGTTCGGTCTGTCGATTTCTCGCTACCCATCCTTTGTTTTTCAGAATGGAGGAAATTACCTTGATGAAGCCAGGCGGACATGTACGTTGGATCAGCCGGCCGCAGTGGAGGCTCTGCAGTGGGTAGCCGATCTCTATTCTCTGCACAAGGTAGCCCCCATGCCGGCGGACCTACAACTGCAGCCCACGACCTTCCAGAACGGTCGAATTGCCATGGCCTGGGGTGATGGCCCGTGGTCCATCGGCGCAGGTGGCTACCGAGATGCCGAATTCCGTTGGGATGTGGTGGACGTACCTCGCGGCAAGGAGAAGGTGGTGATTAACTATGGATCGGGTATGGCAGTTTCATCCGATACTGAGAATGCCGACGAAGCATGGGCCTATGCTGCATTCTGGCTCGATTACCAACCACAGGTAAATTTCCACAGCACCTGGGAGCTTTACTTTCTGGTAAAAGAAAAGAGATGAGAAATGTGACAAAAAGCGGTTAGCAGTTCATCCTAAAGGTAGAGAACCCAAAAAGGAGGAAGGAATGCTAACCGCGCCAGAAATAACTATAGCAGTACTGATGAATGTATTGCAAGTAACGCCGATGGGAACAAACGTAAATGTAATGCGTCTGATGTGGGCAATGCTGAATGGGTCGTTTCTGAAAAGTCGAGGAGCAATCCATAGCGCATTGAAAGAAAGCGGGTTTGAAGATGAGGAGCTCCGGCGAAGCTGGTGGAGCTTTCGATATGGATCATGGGATATCACAAGTCTGCTGGGGTCGTGGCAAGAAGAAGTGGAAAGGGAATGGGAGGCAAAAAAGTTAGAAGGGTACCGAGTGAAAAGCATAGATATCACAGGGTTCTGGCGACCGAAGCTGCAAGGGAAAGTGAACCGACTCTATAACTCAACGGCTCGTCGGGCATTGCCGCGCTCATCTTTGGAGTGATGATAAGCTCGGGGGAGATAGGCGGGAAGCGAGTGCCACTGCTCAAGGCAATCATGAGATGCACGGTTGGAACAAAGGAAAGTGAGTTTCGGAAAAAGCTGCTGACAGAGACGAAGAAATCACTGGAGTCAGACGAAGTGGCGGTGGTCGATGCCGGGTTTACAATCAGAGAAATGCTAGAAAGCGGCATAGACCGATTTGTCCTGCGGGAAGCCATTAACTGCACAGTGCGCCGCAATGAGTTCCCCAAACGCAAAGAAAAGGCAGACCACCTGAATATGGTGATATTGTGCGTCCGCTCTCGCAGCTATAAGGGAAAGCGACTCGAGGCTACAACTCCGGACTCGTCTGGTCGCTTTCTCTATAGTGGTCGCCTGATTTGCTATCAAGCATGGCACAATCTCGTCCCCAGAACAACCAAGGTGGATACAGCCAACCGTACCTACTCGATTTACGTCATTCAGGATCCGGCCTACAACACACCTTTGGTTTTGGCGACCGTTATGACTTTGCAGCCTGAAACCATTTATCTTGTCTACCTGGAACGCTGGCCTGTTGAACCTCCCCCCTTGGCTTCCAAGCAGATGATTGGCTTACATCGTCAATTTGTTCATGCCGATGAGGCTTGTTTCCGCTTACCTGAACTGGGGCTGCTGGCTGGCAATCTTCTTTCCCATTTAGCCGCTTCTCTTCCTCCCATACCGACTGGCTACTGGGATCGAGAGCCTCAATCCACTCCCGGCAGGCTGCGCCGTGTTCTCTCGAGTGCTCTTTTTCCAACTCCTGACCAACTCGACCCTGACTTTCGGAAAAAGGCCTCGGTTTCACACCATTTCCCTAAAGGCGTTCTCGCTCATCGCCGCCTCAATGCCGCTGCTTAAACTAGCCGAGCACTATTTTTACATTTTATCCCGTTTTTTCAGGGTGGATTCTTTTTTCCGCCCCTTTCGGTTTGCCCTTTGTCACTCAAGCCTTTACCAGAAAGTAAAGGGGAGAGTATGCCGATCTTGAAGGAAACGCTCCATGATCAGTTTGTCGGCCCCGATCGGAAGGAGGTGCCGGAGAATTATCCTATGTTTGCCCACGCCATTTCGGGACCCAACAAATACTCCGTCGTTGAACCTTACATTCCGGGCTATTTCTCCTGGCTTTGGCAACACAGCGGGAGTACTCTCACCAACGAAGTCATGAGTGTTGCCTATACTGGTGAGTCCGGCGTCGAAGAACTCATTGGACCATTTGTCGAGAAGCTTAACGCTTGGATCGATGAGCAGTCGGAGAATTGGTAGATAGTAGACAATGTCGTTAAGTTAAGATCGATTGGCGGCGGAGTCGCCATGCATGGCGCAGCATTCTCTAATGCGGCTCTACCCGACTCAATCCGGCATTAGAGATTACACGCAGTAGGATTTCTCAGAGGTAGAGCGTTCAAATGGCGAAAAAAGACGCAGTAGAGAATCTCGGACCATTTGGCCCGCTCGAGTCTGTTTTGACTGAGAAATGCAGGATTATGTCTACTGCGTGTAATAGAGAACGCCTACTCCGCAGAAATTTGGATCTACTGAAACTGTCAAATGTTGTGCAGGTCTGTGAACTTGCAATTCATTTCAAATTGAAACTCGAACTTGATCGTGATTGGGCGATCGTCCAGACTGCTGCTGGCTCCATAGCACCCTGCTCGGTGATAAAGGCCGTTACTATATGCCCCGGTACTTTCTCAAGTGGCGGCCAGGTCCAAGTTCTGCAGCCTGAACTTGCGCCCCACTGCCGAGAGCGCCATTACATGGATCATTACGCGGGATGAAATTCAATCAGCTGACTCTCCTGGATCGTGCGCATGTTCATCTCGTACTGCAGCTCGGAATCAAACTCGAAAGCCAGTCGGCCACGGGCTTGGGCCAGGTACGTGGCAAAGAGTTCACCGGGGATACAGTATACAATCGGAGAAAGCGCTTCCTGCACCGATCCAGCGACCGGAAGCAGAACATCGGCGGCCTTTGCCAACTCACTGTTGCTTTCGTCCGTAATCACAACAGCGGTTCCGCCCATCGTCTGCGTTGTGTGGAGTAATTCTCGAATGCGCGTCGTGCTGCGACCAGGCGGTGCGATAAAGAGAACCTGCGTTCCTGCCCGCGTGAGAAAAAACTGCTCGTGCGCCCACTCTTTCAACTCTTGAGAAACACCATAGACACGCGGAAGTTCATAGGTTTTGGCCGCATAAAACAAGCTGGTGGCCAGACTCGGACCAGACCCCAAAATCGTGAAGGTCTCTGTCTCTTTGACCTGCTCGGCATAGGCCTTCGCTGCTGGTGTGCAAATCCGTACGGTCTCAGCAATCAAGTCGCCTGTCGAACGCAGCTCCGCGCGTAAAGCATGGGCCTCGTCCTTTGAAAGATGGCCGCGTGCTACACCTGTATGAAACGCAAGTAAATAGAGCGTTGTCAAACTTGCCAAGTAATTGACCAGGCCAAACGAGCCGCGGCGCGGTTTCTCGCTAGCGGGATCGCTTGTCAGATTACTCGGCATGCCAATGAGTTCCCCCGCGATCCGCACGCTCTGATCCAGGATGGTATCCACTTCTTGGGCCAACCACCCCTGGGGGTTGCCAGTAATTGCGACTGTGTGCGCACCCGCCAGCCGCGCATTCACGACCGCTTCGACGGAGCGGGTGGCCTTGCCCGAGTTGGAGATGCCAAAAACCAAAGATTTGGCCGGGACAAACTCTGCGACATAGCGTCCGAACTCCAGGGCCTCCACCGCTTCGGTCGGTAAGCCAGCGTAGCGCTCAAAGGCAAAGCGAGCTGCAAGGCCAGCGAAATACGAATCCCCGCAGCCGGTGACGTAGATGCGGGATGCTTCGGTAAAGAACGTCGAGGCCATCGCGTCAAGCTGTGGTTGAACCGAATCCATCACGGCTGGGATGGCTGGTCCTTGATTGCTGATTTCATTCAGCATATCGTCAATCGTAACTGGAATCGGTTCGCCGAATTCGGCTTGGCGAATTGGTCTCGCTCTTGTAGGCATAATGTGCGCCCTCAAACTTTGTTCGCTCATCACCCAAATGTGTGCAGATAGGGAAATTTCGTTCCCAAGGTATCTAAGGGCTTATCCGAAAAGTTCTGTGACGATACATTCTCGCTCGAGAAGCTGGTCGGACTCACAACCACTTTTCGGATAGGTTCTAAGCCAATAATTGTGCGTGTCTTTAGCTGCTCTTCAATTCCTGCCATGCCTCGCGTTCTTGTTCAAGATAGACGGTTGTATCTATGTCCTGCCAGATTTCTCGATGTAGGCCAGCCATATGGGCTACATAATCTTCAGGTTGTGGCAATAAAATAAGCATGCCATCCTGAATATCAACAAGCAAACGATCTCCGGCTTGAATATTTAACCGCTCGCGAGCCAAGCTAGGGATCGAAACCTGATAGCGATTGCTTACCTTGGCAGTTATTGGGCCGGGCATGAAAAGAGTCTCCTACAAAGCAAAACAAACAATTTGCTTTGTGTTTTAGCACAACATTGACAGATACGCAATTCCTGTTTTAGAGATTATACCGATTTGATTCGTGAGAGTAACAAGGCGTATTAGGCGCGTAAGGCTGAAATATCGCCGATTTTTTGTCGAAGTTGTGACAAATCAGAGCCATTGGTGCTGTGCTGCAAGCGCCTCAATTGTCAGTGCAACGGTTATGATTCCAAGAACCTTTCATTCACCATTGACAATTGAGCGTTGACTATTGACGATTCGTTAGTTCCTTTGTCTATATCTTGAATTACCCTCTCACACTGTCACCCTTCATTCTGTCACGTTCAAAGAATCAGCTTAACCTCTCCTTCTTCCACCACCACCTCATAGGTGCGTAGCTTGAAGTTGTAGCCAAATGCTTTGCCGGTCTTCACGTGGTACTCCATCCCGTGGCCCGGACAGACCACCACCTCGCCATCGTGAACCCACTCGGTTTCCCAACCAGTTTCAGCGTTGCAGATCACTGTGCCCTGCAGCCGGCCTCGGCTCAGCGGCGCAGACTGATGTGGACACCGACCGTATAGCGCGTAATACTGACCGCCGATGTTGAAGACAGCGATCACCACACGATCCACCTGAACTTCCATCCGCGTGCCTGGTGGAAAGTCATCTACAGGCGCAATAGTGATTTTACGTGCCGAGCGTCGGCGATGAGAAGGCTGTTGTTTATGCATGACTTCGTGGCTCTATTCCAAAGAACTCTATGGCATTTTCGCCAAGGATCTTCCGGCGCAGATCCTCATCCATGTCGTAGCGCATAAAGCCCGCGACTAAGTCTCGTTCCAGATGCGGCCAGTCAGAGGCCCACATGGTCCTGGTCTGGCCCTGATACAGTTCGATCAGCTTGACTAGATCGCCGCGCCCCGGTAGTGCCTCCAGTTCGTGGGAGCCAATGTACCATTCGCGGATGTAGTCGCTGGGTTTTTTCTCCAACGTGGGCAACTCGGTCCGATAGCGGAGATAGGCTGCATCAAGCCGATACATAATGAAGGGCATCCAGGTAAGACCAGCCTCAAGAACCGCAAACTTTAAGTTGGGGAAACGGACGGGAATGCCCTCACAGACAACGGACATGATCTGTAACATAGAGGTGAACGGGAATCCCATGCTGTTGACCTGCATGAGCGTTGGGAAATGGGCCACGCGCAGGGGATAATTGTCGTGGATCAGGGCTTCGATCCCGTGGAAAGAGATTGGCAGACTGTTCCTGGCGGCGGCCTCGAAGATGGGCCGGTACTTCTGATTCCCAATGGGTGGATTGACGCCGACATCCGGGATACAGACGCTGACCACATCCGGGTGGCTGGCGTGGCGGTCGATCTCCGCCGCCGCATGTTCAGGGTGTTGGGGGGCGACGACGACGGCAATCTTGACGCCTGGCAGATTTTGATAAGCGTCGACCATATATTCGTTATAAGCCGTTGCCAGAGCTGCGGCCCACTTTGGTTCTGGCAAATAGCCAATCGGCAGCAATTCGCTGGGGAAGAGAATACTGTAGTCGATAATGCCCTTTCCCATTCGCGTCAACAAGTCCTGCTTGGTCGCAAGCTTTGCACGTGGCGGCTTATCATATGAGGCACCAAGCCAGGCAATGTGTGCGATCATGTTTCGCAGCGAGTTTCCTGGCTCGCCCTTGAAATCTACCTGCAAAACGGTCTCCAGCCGCTTCTTGAAATGCCCCTCCATGTAGTCGAGCATGAACATGAGGGTGTCATCCACGTGAACGTCAACATCCACGATGGTGTATTTCGAGAGTTCATCGCCGTACTGGTCCAGATCTTCATCTTGAACGGGGTTGACGGCCGGCTCGACCTTTTGTCGTTTGATGTTCTGAGCATTTGTTGTCATTACGAGATTCTTTCATCGGCATTGGGTAAGGAATCGATCAAATGGTTAGCAAACACCGGTTGATCGACGAAGCGGTATCGAAACCAGCGTTTGCGGGTTGACCCGTTTGGTTTCGATACGCCCTTCGGGCTACTCAACCAGCTCTGATCTGGTTCCGTCATAAGCTAGTTTGCCCGAAAAGTATGATACCAGGGTTCTCCCATTAGACTGATGGTGCGTAATTTCGAGTGTATCAGGGCACAGAACACCTGTCAAAATCAACGATTAGCGACATCGCTACGAAGCCCTTCCTGCGCACGTGGGTTTAGCACATCGACAAGACCGTCACCTATCAAGTTGAAGCTCAGAACAAGCAAGGTTAGCACAAGACCAGGAAATCCAGGATACCAAGGAGCTGTCGTGATATAACCCCGTCCATCGCTAATGATAGAACCCAGGCTAGGGGTTGGCGGTTGAATGCCAAAGCCGAAGAAGCTCAAGCCGGCCTCGTACATAATTGCGCCGGGAATTCCCATGGAAAACGCAACAATGATGGGACCCATGCAGTTGGGCAATATGTGACGCAGCAAGATTTGCCGATTCCCCGCGCCCACAGAGCGTGCTGCCTCCACGTATGTCTGTTCCTTGATCGTCAGCACTTGGCCCCGCACCAGACGCGCAACATCGGGCCAGGCCACGAACACCAACGCAACGCAAACTGTTGTCAGACCAGGACCAAGCACCGCTGTCACCGTCATGGCGAGCAATATGGGGGGGAAAGCAAGCATGATATCCGTGAGCCGCATGATCACGCCGTCTAGGATGCGGGGAAAGAAACCGGAGATGAGGCCCAACAGCGTGCCTGCCACCATCGACAAACCGCGCACCAGAACACCCACAACGAGCGAAGTCCGCAAGCCAAAAACCACCCGCGCAAAGATATCGCGTCCCAATTGATCCGTGCCAAATAAATTGTACCGGCTGGGTGGATATGGCGGCGTGATCGTCTCGCCATTCTGTTCACGGCGCATTTCGATGGCCGTTGGATCGCGCACAATGTAGGGCGCAAAGCCAGCAAGCAAAATCAGAACGAGGATGACCCCAAAACCGATCAGGGGAAGACGATCCTGCTTAAAAATCGGCCAACCAAACATAGCGAATTCATGGATTAATCAACGCATATAGCAGATCCACGCCCAAATTGACCGCAGATACGGTGACGGCAAGGATCATCACGGATGCCTGCAGAGCGGGCAAGTCTCTGAAAACAAGGGCGTCATAGGCATACTTGCCGATCCCTGGCCAAGAGAAGATGATCTCGATGATTGGGATCCCGCCCAGCAATCGGACGAAGTCGGTGCCAATGGTCGTCACAATGGGGATGAGTGCGTTGGGGAGGATGTGCCGACGCATGACCAACATCTCTTGCAACCCTTTGGCGCGGGCGGTGCGAATATAATCCTCGCTCATGATTTCGATCAGCGCGGTGCGCGTGATGCGGGCCAGGATGCCCGACGATGGTAAGGCCAGGGTGAGTGCGGGGAGAATCACAAATTGATCAAAGCCTACACCATATCCCGATGGCGGAAGCAAACGCAGGAAGACCGCAAAGACGATCTGCAACATGAGGGCAAGCCAAAAGAGCGGCAGGGAGAGATTGAGCGCGGCAACCGCCATGATCAGCCGGTCGGCAAAGCTATTCCGCCGCGTCGCCGCGACAATACCCAACCATATCCCGACCAGACTACTCACTACCTCCGCCGCCAGCGCCAACTGCACGGTCTTTGGGAAAACCTGGATCATGTCTGCAAGAATGGGGCGGCGTGATTGATAGGAGCGCCCCAAATCCCCTCGCGCCACCTGCCACAAATTATCCAGATACTGGATCCAGACGGGACGATCAAATCCCATCTCGTGGCGGATGGTTTCCACTACATCGGGATCGGCGAAGGGACCAGCCATTAGTCGGGCAGGGTCACCGGGCAAGATGTGCAACAAGGCAAAGACTACTGTAACGAGTCCGATGAGAATCGGGATAAATAGGAGAAGCCGGCGAATGATGTAGCGGAGCATGCTTTGGTGAGTAGATATTGGGCAGAAGTGACTTTACTTATGTGGCCATCATAGCTACTTCCTGTTCTAACCGTTCACCTAGCTCATCTTCTGCCACATCCAGATCAAAGTCCATCTGCAAAGCCAGCCAGAACTGAGGCGACATTTTAAAGTAGCGCGCAAGTCGAAGCGCTGTATCAGCCGTTACGCGACGCTTGCCATGCACAATTTCATTAATGCGACGGGCTGGTACCCGAATCGCCAATGCAAGCTGATTTTGGCTCAATCCCATCGGTTTGAGAAATTCCTCAAGCAAAATTTCGCCAGGATGAACTGGACTTAACTTCTCTGAACTATTCATTATCCGCCTCAGTGGTACCATATCGGGATCGGCGAAGGAACAAGCCCTCAACGACGTTTCTCTACGCCGACTTGCTGGCACATGTTCACCATAGTACACGTTGAACATCTTGGCAAGCGGCCTGTACAAATGTGTTTACCAAATGGAACCAGCAGGCGGTTGATGTCAATCCAATATTTGCGAGGTAGCTTTTCTTCCAAGGCGATTAAGGTTTGTTCGGGCGACTTCTCCTGCACATACCCCCACCGATTGGTGATGCGATGGACGTGAATGTCAACACCGATGTAAGGCTGATCGCTGGCGATCCCAAGCACCAGATTCGCACATTTGGGACCCACACCTCGGAACGAAACCAAAACGTCCTTTTGACAGGGTAGAGAACCCCCATACTCTTTCACAATGCGATGCGCAATATCATGAATCTGCTGTGCTTTCCTCTCATGAAACATACTCTCCGCGATAGCAGTATCAATCTGTTCCAGGGTGAGGTGATTCATCTCTTGTGGAGTTCGAGCAAGGCCGAATAGTCTCCTTGCACAGGGCACCATAACTTCATCGAGGGTCCGGATGGAGATGAGACAAGCGATCAGCAGTTCAAAAGGCGACCCGAATCCTTCAGCAAATAGCTCGAACATCCCGGCCTTTGGAAAAGGGCTGACTGCATCCCCGATGCGTTTGATGGCGAGATCAATATCGAAGGGACGTTTTTTCATAGTAGATGCGCTTTATCTTCTAATGCCAACCTGAATACTGGGGCGCTCATTCCCGAGCACACAGAGCACTGCACCACGCCGGCTAGGTGCGGGCGTAGCCGGCCCCGTTGAGGGCGTACCGTTAGTCGTGTCGGGATCCTGGCCGATCTGCCTTAGGACTTCAGCGAACTGCAAGAGCTGCTTGCTATCCGTGCTGTCGAAGAGCGCTCCGGCGCGATGGTTCTCCTTTAGCAACGGGTCGATGAATGGTTTGGTCTCGCGCTCGTAAGTGGCCAGCGCAGTCTTGGACGCACCGCCGGAGCGGATCAGGGCTCGGGCTAGTGCGTCGGCGCACCGTATGCTCACATTCATCCCCTGACTCTGCGCTGGATGCATGGCGTGGCAAGCATCGCCCAGTAGCACGACGTTGTCGCCAACCCATCGATTCGCCATGACACGAACCGGTGGATAGACCCCAACGTACTCCGGCTCCTGTACTGGGAAGTCTGCCGCCATCTCGCCCAAACGGGATTGAACACCCAGTGGGCTGAGTTCACGCCACATTTTCACCTCGTCAGGCGCGCTGGCCACACCAACCTTGCACACACCGCCGGTACGGGGCACTAAGGCAAGGATCCCCTGTTCTCCGATGTACGCCTCAAGAGAGTTGCCCGGCGGGGCTTCGGTGTAGCGACCAAAGAAGATGTTGATGGGCCGCTGGTATCCCACGGTCTCGGCATCGATTCCCGCCAGTTGTCGAACCCGAGAGTTCTGGCCATCTGCGCCGACCAGGATGTGACTGGAAACGGTCTCGGAACTGCCATCGGGAAGATCGACATCTACCACGACTGCCGTGTCAGTCTGTGCCCTCACGCTCCAGCCACGAACTGGTTTCAGCAACTTGAACCCGCCCGAGCGCGACGCTGCGTCCATCAGAGCAGCGCTAATCAGCTCGTGGTTCAGGTAGAGGAAGTATGGATAGGGCAGATCGAGTTCGGTTAGCATGGCCGTAAGCAATGGCCGACCGGAGGCGTCGTACCAGATCGTGCCATCGCGCTGCTCGGCGCCCTTGGCGCGAACGTCATCAAGTGCGCCCCACGAGTCGAGGATCTCCAACACCTTCGGCTGCAGATGATCACCACGGGCGGTATCGAGTAAGCCATCTCTGCGCTCGAGCAAGATAACGCGAAACCCATGAGGCGCCAGCGCCGCCGCCAATGCTGGACCCGCAATCCCACCGCCAACGATCAGCACATCTGCATCTCGCTGTGTCATATAGTCAAATTCTCCATGTCAAGATTCTTTTCAATTTCCTGACGATATCTCCAACCGTCTTGGAAGACCTTTTTAAAAACAGTAGCAGCAAAAGTCGGGTACAAATTTTTCATGCAAACAGAGGGCTGCTCTAGGATTTCACCCCTTATGGTCATTTTTTGTACCCGACTTTTGCCGTAGCTGAAAAAAAACAGTTACAGCAAAAGTCGGGTACAGAAATATTATGACAAGTAAATGATTGCGACCAAAAAGAGATAAATTGAAGACCTCCGGAAGAAAAGGCTAGAATAGGAGAGGCCAAGGAGGTCCGGAAAAATGCGCAAAAAGAAGGAGAAGCAGGTAGAGAAACGATACTACCGACCAACAAAGAAGCGCTGTCCGAACTGCAAAAGCAAACTGAAAAGAAGCTATAAATTATGGCATAAGTATCTGGAAACACTGGAGGGCAGATATTATGTGGTAAGTCATGGATATCGGTGTCAAAATGAGAACTGCTTGCAGCAAGAAGTGGTCTATCGTTCCCAAGAAGCAGAAGAGTGTACCGAATGCGGTTATGGGTTAGATGTAATCGTCGAAATAGGATACCAACGATTTTGGCATCAACGAAGAGTGGCCGAAATCCATAAAGGACTAAAAGAGCGGATAACGATATCTGAAAGACAAGTGCTGAACTTAATCGGTACATTTTTAGCCTTGTTGCGAGCTGGACAGCCAGCGAAGGTAGTAAACCAGCAGAAAAATGGAAAAGGTTGGGCGGACTAATCTCCATAGATGGGATGCAACCAGAGAAAGGAAGTCCAGCGCTCTATGTGGTTCGAGAAGTCCAGTTAGACATCACTTTGATGGCAGAAGTGTTGGAATCAGGGACTCACAAGACTCTGGTTTCAGCACTGTTGGAACCGATAAACGAATGGGAAATCCCTATCAAGGGCATCATCAGTGACGCCCAGGAAAACATCCAACTTGCTGTTGCTCAAGTGTGGCCGAATTGCCCCCCATCAGACTTGTCAGTTCCATTGCATTAAAGAAGCTGGGCGACTCACTTATGCGCTTGACCGTACAATGAAAACTCAACTCAAAAAGAAGCTGCGTGGCTTTTTGAATCGGGTCTACAAAACGGTTCGAGAATTGGCGGAAACCGATCCCTACAAAGCAGTTCTTTTGCAATATACTCGCTATCTGCGGTTCACTTTATTGACAAGAGGATTGGCTCCTTTTGAATTAGGTGGCTTACAGATGGTTCAACAATTAATCACGATTGAAGCATCATTATTACGGGCTCAGGAAAAAGGGGGCATCCGTTACTGACCCGCTTAATCAAGATTGCTGGTTTTCATCGTTTTTTGCACTGTTCAAGCCAACCGCTTACGACGGCAACTTGGGTGGTTGGTGGCACTCCAACGGCTTTTGTCGCCTGACTCTCAAGCCGACGACCAGGTACAGGTCACTGCTCATTCCGTTGCATCAGCTGTTGATCAATATTTAGTCGCACTGACACAGGATACGACTCTCGATGACGCAGATCGCTCGATTGTTCAGCATATCAACACAACATTTCGCAACCGTTGGTGGGGGCTCTTTGTCTGCTACGATGTCTCGGGTCTTCCTTCCACTAACAATGCCCTGGAGGGCTTCTTTGGCCGCTTGAAAACCAATCAACGACGTATCACTGGACGCAAAAGTGTTAATAACTTCGTCCTTCGCTATGGCTCTTTTGCTGCCTTCGTCGATCCGACTGAAACCAAAGACGAATTGCTCTTCCGGCTGCGATCCGTTGACCGGTCCGCTTATTTATTTGAACGGCAACGTTTACATTCGATCCTGGCTGAACGCAAAGATTATTTTCGCTTTTGCCATCACCTTGATTCAGTCGTTTCTGAACTTGAAATTGCTTGGGAGTCTGCTCTTCTTTCAAATACAAATCGTCATGATTCTGACTCCCCTTCTAACTCAACATAATAAATTTGTACAACATAATAAATTTGTACCCGACTTTTGCTGTAACTGTTTAAAAAAGCCGTCACGAGTAGTACAGCGCTGCGAATTGTCCGTGCTCGGTCCCGCTGACCGCCGTAGCCCTAGCGAATAGTCAACTGTGGGTAGCGCCCTATTATTGGTTTACCCAAACCCGATGAAACATGTGCGTGTCCATCGGCGAGGGGACATAATTCTGCACACGTGGTCGTGAGACATCCACGTAAATATTGTGGGTCAGTGGAATATAGGGCAGATCCTCGGCAAAGTGTGCGTCAACGGCTTGATAGAGTTGGGCACGTTCGGCGTCGTCGATGGTGGCGCGAGCCGTTGCGATATTGGCATCCACGTCAGGGTTGGCATAGCGGGCGTAGTTGCCCCCAGCCCCCAAATTGTCGGAGTGCATGAGCGGAAAGTAGAATCCATCTGGATCGGCATACTCTGTCACCCGATACATCCAGGCCAGGCTGTAGTTTCCCGACTCTAAAGCCTCCATGTAGGGTCCGAACTCGGTCGGCCTGATTTCAATGTTGATGCCAATTTCCTTCAGATTTGCCTGATAGATCTCCATCAGCTTGGTCAAGTTGCCCCACGGCGGGAGGATGACCTCGAAGGTGCCTGGAACACCGTCCGCAAAGCCGGCCTCTGCCATCAACTCTTTGGCTGTCTCCAGATTGGTTGGATAGTTCAACATCGCACCTTCATCAAAGCCCAAGAGCCCCGGAGGCAATATACCTTGCGCAACTGTGGCCCACCCCTGCAAGCTGGCAATGATTGCATCCAGATCCAGCGCATACCGGACGGCCTGACGCAGCTTGGGATTTGTGCCAAAAGGCTCCTTCTCCAGATTGACGGCCAGGAAATCGGTGTGGAAGGTTTCAGCCCAGCCAAGCTTCTCTTTGAAGACATCATCGGTGCTGAATCGATCCCAATGGGCTGGCGGCACCCAGGCAATATCCAGCCGCTCGGCGTCCAACTCAAGGATGCGCGTGTTCTCATCAAGTATGAAGCGGAACTGCACTGCGTCCAGATAAGGACGACCATTCCAATAGTTTTCGAAGGCGTTCAGCGTTACATCTTGATTGAGGTTCCACTCCCCCAGCGAGAAGGGGCCAGCAGAAACCACGTTCTGCCCAAAATCCTCGCCCCACTTCTCCACCTCTTCCTGGGGAACCACAGCCAGATTAATGCTGGCAAGCATCGACTTGAAGGGTGCCAGCGGCTCGGTCAGCGCAATCTCCAGGGTCTGCGCATCGACCACCGTGATGCCGCTGACCTCATCGGCCGCACCATCCTGAAATTCCTGGGCACCAACCACTTTTGACAGCATCCATGCTTTGGGGCTTTTGGTCTCTGGATTCAGCACGCGTTCAAAGCTGAACTTAAAATCAGCCGCTGTGATCTCCCGACCATTGTGAAATTTGGCCCCCTCTCGCAGATGAAACGTCCAGGTCGTACCATCGTCGGAGACCTCAAAGCTCTCGGCGATGGCTGGTTCGATCTCCTGGCCATCGGGTGACAGGCGGAAGAGTCCTTCAAGAAGATTGGGGGCGATCACGCCCTGATCCCAACCAGCACTAGTGTTTTGTCAGATAAGTTATGATACAGGTTGGTCATCAGAATCGGTATCCAAAACAGGATAGAAACGCTGGAACTTCTGGCGAGCGAGAGCGGGGGTAAATTGCCATTGAATGGTAGCGGATTGTTCATTGCGCTCGTTGACAAGAGCAAGGACAACAGTCTCAAGAAGCTCTTTGGAATCAATGCGGCGATCAAGAACTTGGCGAGTGATAACCGAGAGTTCAATTTCAACCATATTAAGCCAACTCCCGTTGACGGGGGTATAAACCATCTGAAAGTGCTGAGCCAGAGCGAAAGCTTCCTCAGGCGAAAAGATGGTGTAGAAGGAACTGGGTGAATGAATGTTGAGATTATGGGGTGGTTCAGAATTAGGTTTACACTTTTGATACATAGACAAAAATCTATATGAGGTCATTTTCTGCCTGAGCATGGCTCAAATTAGAAAATATAAACATCTTTTCTCTTTGCAAAAATGTAAACCTAATTGTCCGCCTAAAATGAACCACCCCGAGATTATCCTGAACAATCTGTAATGAATCGGCATCAGGATTGTGTTTCGTTTTGAGATCATGCATGAAGCGAGCATACTCTTGGCCTCTGCGCCGTTCGGTAATCTGAACAACCCGCTGTCCAGTGTGTGGCTGGTAAGCAATCAAGATGTAACAGATGCCCTTGCGTTCATAGTGATGATCATAGCGCCATTTCTTGCCTGGTTTCATCTCAATCGGCACGATTGTATCGCCCAAGAGCTGACAAGGTTTTTCATCGTAACACCCACCAGAGAGGATTCTTGGGGTCATAGGGCTGTGCATAGAGGTCCAAGATTTGTTCCATGTGCCACAAGTATGTAGGTGTTAACTTTCCGATACACCACTGCACCTTCAAATGGGGTTTCAGTTCGTTTTTTTTCAGAATTTCACTCACGGTTTCATGCGAAATGTCTTCCACAAACTTTAACTCAACCGCTGTGGTTGCTAGCAGCCTTAAAGTCCATCGGCTTCGCCCATCTGGTCCTTTCGTACACGCTAGTGCCGTGATTTTGGCTCTGGCTTCGTTACTAATCTCGACTGGTCGTCCGCTTCTTGGCCTCTCTTCTAGGGCTTTGGTTAGCCCTTCCGTCACATATCTTTTGCGGATTCGCACCACCGTTGCTCGCGTCACTCCCACTCGTTCCATGATTTCTCTGTCTGTTTTTCCTCCATCTGACAAGAGCAGAATATGTGCCCTTCTTATCTTTCTTACGTTCTCTTTTCCTTTTGCCGTTATTCGCCTTAATTCATTTCTGTCTTTATCACTTAGTTTAACTTTATATACTTGCTTCATTTCTCTCTGCCTCCTCGTTTTTTTAGTCACTTTCTGGCAGAGTTTACCGTATTATAACTTATCTGACAAAATACTAATAGGAGAAAGAAGAAAAATATGAAACTCAAAAACAAAATAGCGATAATCACTGGCGCAGCGGGCGGCATTGGGCGTGCAGCGGCGCTTCGTTTTGCGGCAGAGGGCGCGCAGGTCATCGCTATCGACAACAGGGAAGATGGTGTGCAAGATACGGCGCGTATGGTGCCTGTGGACTCGCCGGGTAGCATCAGTGCGTTCGGTGTGGACGTGAGCCAGGCAGCGGAAGTAAAGGATCTTATATCCATGACCGAGGAGCGCTTTGGTGCATTGGATGTGATCTTCAGCAATGCCGCCATCATGCGCGATGGCTCTGTAGTGGATCTGCCGGAAGATGACTGGGATGCGATGTTCGCCGTGAATGTGAAGGGTTCATATCTGTTTGGGAAGTATGGTATCCCCCTCATGCGACGTAACGGAGGCGGTTCCTTTATTCTCACGGCGTCTGCGAACAGTTTTTATGCCGAGTCGGACATTGCCGGCTACTGTGCAACCAAAGGCGCCGTCATGCAGCTCACGCGGGCGATGGCGATCGATCACGGGCCAGAAGGCGTACGTGTCAACTGTATCTGCCCCGGCTGGATCGATACACCGATGTCGCAACCTTTTCTAGACGAGAATCCCGAAGGACGGGTGTTCGCCGGCAAAATCGCCCCGCTGGGCCGCATTGGACAACCGGAGGATGTCGCAGAGGTCGCTCTCTTTTTGGCCAGCGATCAGGCGCGCTTTATAACGGGGTCAGCCTACAACGTGGACGGTGGATGGACAGCCGGTATGACCAAAGCGATTGCTCTGGTATAGACCAGTCGGTCTGATAATAATGCCGTAATCAGTTGGGGTTTTCCATCCCAATCCCGGCAGCGCGTCGTTCAGCCGCTTCTTTGGCCGCCTGCTCGCGCCAGTCATTGTACTCAGGCGTATCGACAAAATCGTGGAGTGTGGCCCGCTTGCGATACGGAACATAGTTGCCAATGTGCCACAGTGTGCTCCGATACAGGGCAAAGTCTCCCGCGTCCAGGCTCAAGCGCACTGCACTCGGCATGCTGCGACAGTAGTCCAGACAGATCTGCTCGCGCTCTTCAGAAGTCTTGCCTTCCAGATCCGGCGTGGGAATGGGACGGTCTGGGAATCGTTCGATCTCGCCAGGGAGATCCCGCCGCAGATGACTTCCAGGGACCACCCACAATGAGCTGTCCTCGTATAGGGGACAATTGATCTAATTGAACAGGTCGATCTTTGAAAAAGCTGCGTCCCATCTGGATAGATCGAGTCCACTGATGTTGTCGCGCCAGTCACGGTGCCATGCAGTGCAATAGGGCATGTCCCCAGGGTGGAGGAGGATGCCAAGCAGATTGGTGTTCCCATACTGGTGACGCGGGCTTAGAACCCTGGAGACAGCGTCTCGCAGTGGTGGTAGTTCCGCAAAATCCTGAAATGGTTTTAGATCAAGTTCATACTTGCCAACAGGTTGCAGACGCTGTGCCTGGGGTCCCCGTTCTGTGTGAATAATCTCCCTCGCCTGGTCAGCAACGCTACGTAGATCTTGGATGAGGGCTGCAGGCAGGATACTTCGAAAAACCGTATAGCCCAGCGTATAGTAGTCAGCGATGTGAGAATCGCTAAAACGAAACGACATGGTCGCACCTCGCAGATTTAAATCATATCCTTATTTACTGGCCACATACCAGTGAAGCTTCGCCTCAAACCGACAAGTGGTCGTCCAAGGCGGATAGTTGATAGTGGATGGTGGATAGTGGCTTGTGTGACCACTATCCACCATCCACTGTCTACAAAACTTGACTCATTTGTTGAGCTCTTTCTATATGACAGTTCCTAGTACGTGGTTCATTTTAACAGATCTTGCCTCTCAGCATTTATTTTGCAGTTCTACCGAAACTCATGGTGCATCGCATTCATGCAATCCTGCCCCCTCACCCAAAGGCACTCAGATAAAAAACACGCGGGAACGGGTAGGGCAATCGCGTACCTTAAAAAAATAAGCCAGAAAGGACTGTCAAGAGATAGTGGTGGTCCCAGCCAGCGGTAAGGCGCTTGTTTTTGATGCCAACGTTGAGAGAAGTCTCCTTCTTGAGCAGATTGAGAGCAATATGACGAAGGGCAGCGAAATTCTGAGCTGAGTGGCCTTTGCGCAAACGGGATTCATCCTCTCGGAAGGCAATATCGAGGGTCCAGTGTAGGCGATTTTCGACATGCCAATGAGTGCGAGAGGCATTGAGTAAAGAGCGAGCATCGGACTCGGAACTCGAGAGGTAATAGCGCCTGTCGGGATTGTCTTTTTGCTGAGAATCACCACAAATCAAGGTGCGTTGGGCTTGAACCATCATGACGGTAGAGAGTTCAGGCCATTGCTCAGAATTGCGCAGATTCTGGATGATGTCGGGGGCAGAAATGGTCCAGGCTTCTCGGGTTTCAAGCCGACCGTGTCCCTTATCGGTCGTTTTGGCATAATCGTGGTCAAAGGCAGTAAAGTCACTTTCCTCGAGATCCTCAAAGAGCAAGGCGACATCTGCATGTAAGTTTCCTTGATTGCCCTTGAGAGAGAGGAGATAATCAGCCTCATTGTCAATGATGAGCTGTGCAATTTCAGTCTGAGGCCAATCCAAAAAATAAAATATACGCGAGAAGGTGTTAAACTAGCTCTCCAAAAGGAGCAAAAATGACAATCTCGCCAGAAATGGTTGAAGTCTTGAAAGAGACGAAGGCCATGTTAAGTGGATACGAAAGAAGGCACTTCATGGCCCAAACGGTCAAAACGATATGCGAAGGGAGTCCGACGAAAGCAGAACGAGAGTTGGGCTGGAATCGGGCGACGATAGCCAAAGCCCTGGAAGAACTAGAAGGCGGCTTCTGTTATGTCGACCAAAGCCACCGACGTGGTCGCAAAAAAGCCGAAGACCATATCCCCACTTTACTGGCCGATATGGTTGAAATCGCCGATCAATTCAGCCAGACCGATCCCACCTTTCGACCCCCAATTGTACACTCGACTAACCGCCGCCGAAATGCGTACCCAGCTCATCGAGCAGAAAGGATACACAGATGAGGAATTGCCTGGCGAAGAGGCCATCCGCTTGAAGCTCAATGAGTTAGGCTATGGCTCAAACCGGGTCAAAAAAAGTCAACCAGTGAAAAAGATCCCAGAGACCGATGCGATCTTTGATAGAATTCATCAGATCAATCAAGAAGCGGATGCAGACGAGACGGTTCTGCGCCTCTCTTGGGATGCCAAAGCGACGATTTTACTTGACCGTTTCTCGAGAGAAGGGATAAGTCGAGTGGTTGTCAAAGCGCTCGATCATGACTTTCAAGATAAGAAGACCGAGAAAGTCACTCCTTTTGGCATTTACCTCCCTTCAACCAAGGAACTCTTTCTTTACTTGACTCAGTCGAAAGTGACGAGTGACTGTATTGTCGACTGCCTGATTGATTTTTGGGAAAGCGTACGTGAACACTTTCCTCACGTCAAGACCCTCGTGATCAATCAGGACAATGGTCCCGAAAATCATA
Organism: Chloroflexi bacterium TSY; assembly: GCA_019217005.1. The sequence goes on along the minus strand of JAHBNG010000107.1, from coordinate 21,977 downwards.
CCCGTCGGACTCAGTTTATGTATCGTCTCACTCAGTTTGTTGAGCACTATCGTCTCTCTATTCAGCTCGCCTGCTACCCTCCTTATCACAGTAAATACAACCCCATCGAACGGGTTTGGGGCCATCTTGAAAAACACTGGAACGGTTCTCTTCTCGATTCTCTTGAGACCGTTCTCAATTTTGCCCGTTCTTTTCGCTTTAACCAACTACAACCCTTCGTTCACCTGAATTCCACTCTTTATGAGACCGGCGTCAAACTCACTCAGAAAGAGATGGACCGTTTGGAACAACGCTTCCAACGTTTACCTGGTTTAGAAAAATGGTTTGTCCTTATTCCCCCTCTCCATTCTCTCGTTCGCGTATAATTATTTATTTTTTTGGTTTAGCCTGAGCACCCATAGCATCGATGGTCACGAGTGCCCCTTTGATCTCCAACAAGCGCAGTAACTCTGGAATAGCTGTGATTTCATTCGACTTTTCATCCACTTTCCACTGACCAAGGACTACTTTGTTCAGAGAAGCCCAAGCACTCACCATGTATATGGCTCCTTTGCCCACTATTTTATCATGGGAACGTCTCAACTGCTTGCCGTCTATTGCCACCACTTCTCCATTCGTCACCTGGCAGACTGCGCTCATCCATTTGCTGAAACATTCGGCAAAGACCTCTCCATCTAGCAATCCAAATACGCGCCAGAATGTATCGTGCGATGGGATTCCATTTGGCAACTCCAGTATGCTTTCTAGCCACTCCTTTTGGCTTTGCCGAATTTTCGACCCTTCCCAATCGTCTGCTCCGCATATGACTGCACAGATTGCTATCACGATTATATCGATTAGATTGTGGCGTCGATTTATCGGGCTTCTTGGCTCTTCTATGCTTCCAAAGTGCTTTTCTATGCTTGCTATTTCGGGCTTTTCCATTTTGGTTTCTCCTTTTTGGGTTCCAAAATAGATTATCCCTTCTTTTCTTTCTTGTACAAGTACGCGATTGCCCTACGGGAACGGGCGTGTCCTGTTGACAAAGCCTGTAATTCAAACTACAATATTTGAATACAGGGAGCAATCGTCAGCTCTCTATACAGAATCCCTTGTTGCCCTGCGTGAAACAGTCAGCTACTTTCTCTGACAGCGCATCATTATCTTCGTAAACGGTCGTTTGGTGATGGCTCCCTTCCCCCTCTGTCACCGGCCATCTTTTTCACACTGGTGACTGGCATTACCGTCAGCTTTCAGGGAGGCTTTACCACAGTATACATCATGACCGACGGCGGCCCGGCCAACTATTCCATGGTCACCATGCTCTATTTCTATCGCAAGGTATTTAATTACATGCACATAGAGTGTGCGTCGGTATTTGCCTGGATTCTGTTTGCCGTCATCGTGATCTTTACGGTCATCCAGTTTAGGCTGGCTGACCATTGGGTATTTAATGAGATGGGGACAAAGTAATGAGTTACGGCTCATTCCTAAGATCCAATTGAGCCACCAATTATCTGTACAAGGAGATCGAGGAGATGACCAAACGTAAATCACAATTTCAATCCAGACGAGAGTTTCTAATCAATGCAGCAACGCTGGCTGGCGTGACAACGTTGGCTGCATGTACCACAATTACACCCCAGGGCGGAACGGAATCCGCGGTTGGTGAGGCCGCCAGCGCCGAAGAGCAGACAAACGTTCGTTTTTCGGTCTGGTTTGGACAAGGCGATATTGAGGTTTGGGAGAGCATCATTCAGATTTTTGAAGAGGTTCACACAGACATCAAAGTAGACTTTGAACCATTGGCGTGGGCCCAATACTGGCAAAAGCTTCAGGTCGGGTTAGCCGCGGGCGACCCGCCTGATGCCATTGGCATGGGCGTGGGTGTCTCATTCGACTACGCGGGTCGTAAGCAGATCATTCCGCTTAATCCTCTGCTGGAGCGCGACGGCGTTAGCCTCGAACAGTGATTCCCCGGTTTGCTGGAAGAAGCCATCTGGCCCAAACCGGGCGGCGATCTCTATGCGCTGCCGTACAGGTTTACCGGCTCGGGTTTCTTTATTAATAAAACCCTCTTTGATGAAGCGGGGATTGCCTATCCAGAGCAGGGATGGACCTGGCCTGGCGAATACCTGGATCTGGCGCAGGCGCTCACGAAGCCTGAGTTAGAGCAGTGGGGAACGCTGGTACCCGGCGGGCAACTTGTCGAGCCTTTTATGGCCACCAATGAAATAAGCGTATTGACGCCAGACCTCCGCAACAGCAACTTCCTTGATCCCAAAGTGATGGAAGTATACCAATTGATGACCGACCTGATTTGTGAGCACAGCGTCGCCCCCAAACCGGCCGATGTGCAGGGGCTGGGCGACATGTTCCTCTCTGGAAAGGTCGCCATGGTGCCCGGCGCGCAGTGGAACATTGCCGCCTATCGAGATATCGAAGATTTCGAGTGGGATGTGGTCTATAATCCATTAAAGGAGGGGGTCATGACGCCCGGCACCTATGGTGGACCAGATATGTTATCGATCCCAGAGTCGGCCAGCCAGATCGAAGGAGCGTGGGAGTTTATCCTCTATTCAGCCGGTTCTCCGGACGCACAGAATCTCATGTCGGCCACAGCAGTGCCCACGCTGATCTCGCAGGCGGCAGATCCCGGTTTTGTGTCGGCTCAGGAGGAGCTTGGTCCTGCCAGCTATCGGATCATCGTCGAGCAGGCCGAGCATGCGGTTGGATTCTCGTTTAGCCCTGGCTGGAACGAGTGGATGGCGTCAGCTGGGCAGGTGTTGACGGAAGTGTACAACTGCAACATGAGTGTTGAAGAGGGGCTTACACGAATTGATGCAGATGTGCAAAAGGTGCTTGACAAAGCCCATGAGGCGCTCGGTATCGCATGAGGGGTGGAGCGGAGAACGGAGAACGTGGAACGTAGAACACTGCCGCGCTCTCTGTTCTACGTTCTATGCTTGGTAAACGCCAGATAGAGCAAGCCATGTATGTTGAACGCGATAGTAACCTGAATATTCCCAATTCGGCACGCCGCACACAGGCGGACGCCCAAAGCCGCTGGCAGCGAATCACCTGGTCGGACGGCTTTTGGGCCGTGATCTTCTTGTTTCCCACATTTCTGGGCCTGTCGCTCGTTATCGGTTCGGTATTCGGCGGCTTCCTGATCAGCCTGACCGAATGGGACATTCTGACGACACCAGAGTGGGCCGGTCTGGGCAATTATCGCACCATGGTCCTGGAGGATGAGCTTTTTGTCAAGTCGCTTGTCAATACGCTCTACTTCACCGTGGGCGTGGTTCCGTTGGGGACGGCGCTGAGCCTACTGGCGGCTGTCGTCATGAATCAGAAACTCAAGGCGCGCACACTGTTTCGGACAATCTACTTTCTGCCCACCGTGTCGTCTGGCATCGCCATTGCTTTGCTCTGGGCTTGGCTCTATAATACCCAGTTTGGACTGGTCAACTACCTCTTGGGAGGAATCGGCATTCCCAAGATTGCCTGGTTGGGTGATACAACATACGCCATGCCGGCCATTATTATCATGACCATCTGGCGCGGCTTAGGATACAACATGGTGCTCTTCCTGGCTGGATTGCAGGGCATCCCCGCTGAATATTACGAAGCGGCTACAATAGATGGTGCCAACCGCTGGCAAAACTTTCGCCATATTACACTGCCACTGCTCTCCCCGACGACGTTTTTTGTTCTCATCCTGTCCATGATTGGATCGTTTCAAGTATTTGAGGCCACCTATGTAATGACCCAAGGAGGGCCCTTCTATGCCACGTATACGATGGTGCTCTACATTTTCTTTCAGGGATTCCAGTGGTTCCGGATGGGGTATGCTTCGGCACTGGCTTACAGCCTGTTCGCGATTATCTTGCTGTTGACAATTATACAACTGCGTTTTGAAAGGCGTTGGGTTCACTACGGTTAGGAACGAGAATTAAATAACTTGTACGTTTCGTTTGAGATGAGAGATTGGGAGATTAGAGACTGCACGAGCCAAATCTTTCAATCTCCACTCCCTCAATCACCCAATGCATAACTTATTTACAGCTCATTCTTTAGTTACGCTTGACGGAGGGATCGTCCAAATGAGTAGCAATGTTCAGCAGAGTAGATTGGGAATACAGGCCCAAACGGCCACGGTCCATGCGGTCTCCTATCTCCTGTTGATTGCGATTGGCGCAAGCATGCTCGTTCCCTTTTTATGGATGATCTCCACTTCGCTAAAAAATCTGGCCGAAGCCCAGATCTATCCGCCACGCTGGATTCCCGACCCGCCGCTCTGGTCCAATTATCGCGAGATTATGATCCAGGTGCCCTTTGCGACGTTTATCTATAACTCCTTCAAAGTCTCGGTTCTGGGCAGTATTGGCCAGGTGCTGACCTGCAGCACCGCGGCCTATGCGCTGGCACGTTTGCACTTTTGGGGTCGTAACGTTCTCTTTGTCGTTTTGCTGGCCACGCTCATGATCCCTTATCAGGTAGTCATGATCCCGCAGTTTCTGATCTTTAAGTCTTTGGGATGGGTTAATACACACCTGGCACTCATTGTGCCGTTCTGGTTGGGTGGTGCCTTTGGCACATTTCTGTTGCGCCAGTTCTTTTTGTCTCTGCCTGACGAATTGGGCGATGCGGCCAAGGTGGATGGGTGCAATCCCTTCCATACGTATTGGCGCATTTATATGCCGTTGACCAAGCCAGCCCTGGCGACCCTTGCCGTTTTCACCTTTATGAGTCGCTGGAATGACCTGCTCGGACCGCTGATCTACCTGAATCGGCCAGAAATGATGACCGTCACCGCGGGCTTGAGCTACTTTCAGGGTCAATATTACGCAGACATGCCGCTGTTGATGGCCGGTTCGGTCGTTAGCTTGATCCCAACACTCATTCTCTTTGCTTTCGCCCAGCGCTACTTTGTGCAGGGGATGGTGCTGACCGGGCTGAAAGGATAGAAAAGGAGTTTTCACCATGTTCGGCAATCCGTCTCGTGCTCGTATCATCGCCGATTTGTCGCGGGCCGTTCCTTCCATCCCTTCTAGCCGCCCGACCATGAGAACCTCATATCCGCAACAAAAAAATGGGTAACATAACACGGAAAGACTTCAATCCCTACCTGGTTCTGCTCTTTGTACTGACGCTCTTTGCGCTGACGCCGCTAGCCGCGCCGGGATATTTCTACGCCGCTCATGATGGTCGACACAGTGTCTTTTTTGTCACAATGTTCGATGAGGCCATCCAGGATGGTGCACTGTGGCCGCGCTGGGCCATGCACCATAGCCAAGGCTATGGCTATCCCACATTTCTCATTCAAGCCCCTCTTACCTTCTATGCGGCAGAACTGTTCGTGCTGCTTGGCCTGGGCATCACCAACGCCGTCAAGATCGTTTGGGCCCTGGGCTTTTGGGCCAGCGCCTGGGGCATGTATGCGCTCATACAACACTGGCTACCAACGACTGACGATTCGCCCCGAGCAGGGGGGTCCTGGGCACATTCCTCTCCCTTCGCCTCGCTCGCCGGCTTGCTCTACGTCTACGCCCCCTATCATCTGGTTGATATCTATGTGCGGGCTGCCTTCGCCGAGACAACATTGATGGCCTGGTTGCCCTGGACGTTTTTGGCCTTTGATCGGCTGATCGCCGGGGGGACGACATCCGGTTGGCAAGGGCGATTGCTGGTGGCGGCCTTGAGCTTCGTAGGTCTGTTGCTCACGCATGCCTTTGCATTGTTGGCCGTCACGCCGCTGTTAGTGGGCTTTGTCCTCTTTCGTCTTTGGCTGGCATGGGACCACGATGCGCTCACACAGTGCTCTCCCAGGCATTGGCGGAGATTTCTCCCTACAGTTACGTTGGCTGGAGCCGGAGGCATAGCTGCGCTGCTGCTGACGGCGATCTTTATTTTGCCGCTGCTGGTGGAAGGACCGCTGTTAGCGCAGGAAGATTATACCCGCGCGACTTATTACTACGAACAGCACTGGGTTTACTGGAGTCAGTTCCTGGATCCTTTCTGGGGGTATGGCTTCTCGGACGACCCCGATGGTGCCAATGACGGCATGAGTTTCCAACTCGGACTCCTACATGCACTGTTGGCGCTGGTGGCCCTCTATCTACTCTTGCAGAACCGCCGTGTGTTCTTGCACCGTGAGCCAGAGAGAAGCTCCCAGAGTTCGGAGGAGGCGGCGCAGATGACAGAGTTGCGGTATACTTTACACCTGTTGTTCTTCTTTTGGCTGGCTTCAGTGGCGTTGCTCTTCACCATGACACCAGCGGCCACGTGGCTCTGGCGCACCATGCCGATGCTCGCCGTAATCCAGTTTCCCTGGCGTCTGCTGGCTTTGAGCAGCTTTACCATCAGCGCGCTCGGTGGGTTGACAACCTGGATCCTGGTGAGGACGACGCCGGTTCTGCTGCCGAAACAAGTGAGCACGGCTGGTATCCTGGTGGTGGGGCTGTTGGTCCTTTTCGCCAGTTTTGGCTACAGCCAACCCAATACCTTGCAGCCCATTGAGAGGTGGCGCGAAGATGGTCGAGCGATCTTTCAGTTTGAACAGGAACACCCAGACATGTTTGGCTATACGGATCTGGTTGCCGAACGGTTTACCGAGACGCCAATGACAGCCCAATACGCAGCGGGGGGCTTGTCTGGCGAATTTTCCAATGACATGCTGGAACGACTAGGAATTCTAAAGGGGGAAGGTGATGTGCTCCACCACTATAGTCGAGGCCAGAGCTTTGGCGGTACGGTCAACATGGCTTCGCCGGGAACTGTACAGGTGCGGGTCTTTGCCTTTCCGGGATGGCAGGTCATGCTGAACGGCGATCTTCATGCATTCCGCCCTTCTCCACCCCATGGCCTGATCGAGTTGGACGTACCATCTGGGCGTCACCGCATCGATGTGCGGATGGGAACCACCCCCGTGCGCACAGTCGGGATGGTGCTCTCTGGCCTGACATTGTTGGCTCTTCTCGGTCTCTGGGGGTATGCACGTATTGCACCGTCCAGTGATCCGTGAATCCAGTAATCAGTGTGATGCGTGACTGATCACTATCATTGCTTATGCATAGGAGACAATATGACAAATGATGAGGCATTGGAACTGATACGTACATTCTTGAAAGCACCCAACGAAGAAGAACTCATGCAGCAGGTCAACCAGAACCTGCCGCGGATCGACGGCACGTTTTTTACCGTGTTGAATCGGTCCGTAGAACAGTTGCAGCGAGAAGGCAAACCGCAGATCGCCGCGGCATTGGAACGACTTGGCGACACGATTGCAAGTATGCGCACGTTGATTTAGGCCGTTCCAGAAAATAAAAACCCCAGAGAACGTACGTATTGCGCGATACCAGTCGAGAATCTGGTTACAAGAGTCTATCTCGCCAGTTGGGTATTTATTTTTCTGGCTTAGCCTTAGAAGCAAGGCCATTCAAATAATGCGGAGTCGCCATGCATGGCGCAGCATTCTCTAATGCGGTTCATACTCGACTAGAATCGGCGTTAGAGATTACACGCAGTAGGATTTCTCAGAGGTAGAGCGTTCAAATGGCGAAAAAAGACGCAGTAGAGAATCTCGGACCATTTGGCACGCTCGAGTCTGTTTTGACTGAGAAGTGCAGGATTATGTCTACTGCGTGTAATAGAGAACGCCTCCTCCGCGTGAATTCATCTTATTTGAATGGTCTTGGCCTTAGAAGCGCAAATTAACGAATGAGCACAGTCAGATCTGGCGAGCACCTGCCAGATCTGGATCCTCTCTGCATGAAAGCGACTATGCATTCATGCGGAAGAAGTGCTTGGCTGCGGCAAACAGCCCGAATGGGTTGAAGCGGGTGGCGTAGACGCGCCTGTTGAGCAGATAGCCCTTGAACAGTTTGTGGATGAACCAGTAGCTCTTGTCGATCAGCGGGGTGTGGGGTAGCTTAATCAGACGCTCAATCACTGGCTGCATCCAGGGATATTCAACCCCAACGGCAAACCAGCGCTGCAGGTGCTCGACTTGTCGCTTCTCCTCCTCATCCTCAAAGACAAGCACGGAGCGTTCCCAGGAGATGGAAGAGATATCTTCGAAGGAGCCGACGGCAAATTCATTTTCCTGAGCATAGCGACCCAATTCGGTGCCGGGGTAGGGCTGAAAAATGAACGCCTGGGCGTAAGAGACCTTGGCTTCGGCGTTGAGCCGCATGGTATCCAGATCATCCTCCAGGCAACTGCTCGGCAGCCCTAAAATATTGGTCGCAGTGACGTTGATTCCTGCGGCGCGCAGTAGGCGACCCGCTTCGACGATCTGTTCACGGCTCATGTAGCGCTTCAGAATATCCCTGCGGATGCGGTCGTTGCCAGCTTCAATGCCCATGCTGACAGTGTACGCACCAGCTTTGGCCAAAAGATCGACTTTGTGTGGCCAGCGTACCAACAAATCTGCTCGCACATTGCAGAAGAAGGGCAACCCTACTTCCTGGGGCCACTTTTCGGCAAATTCCTCCAGCCAGTTATCGAAAATAATAAAGAGATCGTCGATAAAAAAGACATGCTCCAGCGGCCACTGCGAGCGCACCCAGTTCACTTCATCGATGATGCTGTCGACGGGGCGTTGATTGCCGCGCCGCTCTTTTTTGTAGATCTCGTAGTAGGCATGGTTGAAGCAGTAGGTGCATTGGTATGGGCAGCCGCGCGACCCCATGAAGTGTTTGATGCGCGCCTGGCTCAGGTATTCATGTTTGTCGTAGATCAACGACCGATCGGGATGGGGTAATTCACCCAGATCGTGGACGAGTGGGCGCACTGGGTTTTTGACAATTTCGCCGTCGATCTTGAACCACCAGTTGGGAATGTCGGGCTTGAAACCACCGTTGCCGAGCGCATCGACCAAATCGACGATTGGACCTTCACCTTCGCCAACACAGAGGCCATCCACTCCCGGCTCTTCGATCATTTCGGGGAAAAATGTAGGATGGGGACCGCCAAAGACGGACATGACTTGCTTCCCGTTGAGCCTCTCTCGAATCCGCAGATTGAGGTCAAAATAGTAGCGCTGCGACCCCGTCATGACACTGTAGCCTAAAATATCGGGGCCGAATTCCTGCGCCACCTGAACCGGATCCTCCTGCGCGGCGATTGCTAGTTCTACTTCATGACCCGCTTCCTTAAGTACAGACGAAAGTTGCATAATGCCTTGTGGCTCGTAGTCGATCTGTTTCTCTACAAATAGAACACGCATGACGTGATTTCTCCTAGATTGCTCTTTGATCTATGGCTTTACTTGAGATAAATTCGTAATATAATAATACGAGTACCAGCGAGATCGGCAAGGATGTATACGCTGGATTCGTCTGGTTCCCTTCATCTGATACCGAGATTCGCGCCGATATCGACTGCCGCAGGTACTCGGTTCTGGGGAACAACAGTAAGGAGGGGGAAGAGTTGACGGCTCTATTTTATACCAAAATCGGTCGGGCGACTAAAATGGAGTTCGTTCGGAATATGTGCAAAATATGGTATAGATTTGGACGTTTTGAAAGGGGTGGCTTGTGAAGAGAAAAAGTGTTAAACTATTCTGTGGTCCCTACCTTATTTTTGCGCAACGAGAGCGTGATTCTATTCGTTCATGCAACTAGAGGGGGTTTCTAATCGGCCTCTAGATAGGATTTCAAGCAAATCAGAAGGTCACGAGAATAAGGATGTGAACTTAGCAGGTCAATCCGTGAAAGTGAGCCGTTCTGAAAAGAGAGAAAACCAGGTATTTGTAATAGATCTCGAACAATTCGTTTCTGCCGGAAAGGTTCAAATCTAGTATCCACGAGAGCTTGCTGATGGAAATGGCCTATCAAATTATGCGCCAAATCAGCCAAAAGGATAAGAGATTTTTTGAGCTAGAAATAGGGTCTTGCGACGAGAAGCTAAGTGTAACCCCATTTTATCATTACGGAATTGTTCGATTTCAGCCGCACCTCGATTGTCATAATATGAAATGAAGTGACGCTTGGATGGCAATTTGATGGTCGAAATGTAGTAACTGACACAAATTTGCTCGTTTTTCACTTTTTTGAGAAAAATGCGTACAGGGCGATTAAACTTGATAGGGATGGAATTTCAGCCAGAAAGACGTCACCGCAAGGATCCCATCGAGTCACCTGTTGCGCCCACAGATGGGCACGACGGTTGGAGTTGCCCTTCATCATAAATTGATAGTTGCGGTTGAGCAGCCACCGAATATTTTCTTCACTACCTGCACCGCCATCGGTGCGCCAGACGACTCGCTCGCGTTTTTCTCGTCTAACTCTAATGAACTTTCCGTGGCAAGCACGGCTGGCTGAAACGATGGAGCTGTATGCTGACTCCTGGATAGAGGTCTGACCAAACCGTTTCATGGTATTTAACCGAACTTACACGGACCAATTGGCGTCCGTTGCGTTTTTTTGCCGCTAAAATAGCCTTTTTGACTTTTCTGTGCCTTTTTGCCGCATGGTAATCCGGATAGGTCAAAGTCTAACCACAAGAACCCTCGCCAATCGTGGTTGTGTATTTGGCTTAGAGGCTTGCAGATTTCGCTGACCGCACTCTACCGATATTCATTAGAGTTAGGGCGTCTAATGTACGAGACATATTTGATTGCTCACTAAGCTGCTCCATCCCATAAATTTTCGCAAGGAGTCTTTCTGGTCTGACCTTTGTATTGAACTCAGTCAGCGTTGCGCAACCACATAATATGCTAACCAGCACCTGTTCCAACTTACTTGCTGGTGTATATTCATACGTTTTGACCGGTATTTCGATCTTCTTCAACGCAGTTAGCACTTTCTCTTGATGGTAGTGTGCCAGCAACGCAGCTAATGGTGCATACTGAGTATTGCTGATCTCGTTCGTTAGTCCGAATTCTATTGCCATGAATGCCTCCTTGGATCGGGTATCTCTAATGAATTTCTTTGAGGCTATCCTTTTTCGGCATTTTGACGAATTTGATCGAATAGAATCAGGCTCTTATTGCGTCAACGAATAGAATTCCCTTCCCGTTGCGCAAAAATAAGGCCCTACTTATCATCTTCAGGAGAGAAATGAACCGTTATCTCGAATTTTGCCTGTCATCCGGTGACGATTCAGGTGCAGCCGCTGGTTTCGGCGGACTTCCTGGGCGCGGCTATGGCGCTGGTCGAACGGACCGTGCGGAACAGTCAGGACAGTCTCTTTTTGCAGGGTGCCTGCGCCGATCAGAACCCGGTTTGCAACACTTCGGATTTCGCTGATGTCGAGCGGTATGGTCTGATGTTGGGTGGCGAGATTGTTAAGCGAGTCGGCCAGTTGAGCGCTCCCGACTACGCGAGCCCAACACAGGACGTTGCGCTGGTGGCATTGCCCGGTGAGCCATTCGCCGAGCTTGGGTTGACGATCAAGGAGCGTTCCGTCGCACCTCACACAATCGTCGTCGGCTATGCAAATGACTGGATCGGCTACCTGGTTACACCGTAAGCCTGGCAAGAGGGCGGCTACGAAGTGAGTCCAGGGCCGTGGACACGGGTTGGGCCGAATGGCGGGCTTCAACTGGTGGAAAAAGCGCTGGAGCTTATCGAAACGCTATAGAAGTGAGATGACGGATGAAAGGAGGCTAAGTAGATGCGAAGAATAAAGATCGGCTTGGCTCAATGCCCACAATCTGATCAATTCAACCGAAATACAGAGACTGTTCTCCGCTATCTGTCAGAGGCGGCTGAAGCGGGTGTTCAGATCGTCTGTTTCCCGGAAGCCCAGACCGTCGGATACCGTGTAGATATTACCCCGGCCGACGCTTTGGTACCGGCCGAGGAACTGGCTAATTTTCATCAATTGGTCGCCCAGCAGTGTTCTGAGTTCGGGATGGCCTGTATTCTAGGTACGGAAACGGTCCCTGAGGCGAGTCACGGCAAGCCATTTAATTCAGCACTCGTGATATCTGAGCGAGGCGATATTCTGGGTGCCCATCACAAGACGAAGCTCACCCCCTTGGACCACATTGCATATTCGCCTGGAGAGACCATCGAGACCTTTGAGTTGTTTGGCGTCAAAGTCGGCGTGGTGATCTGTTTCGAAGGATTGCGGTTTCCCGAAACCACACGCGAATGCGTGCGTCAGGGGGCTCAGCTTGTCTTTCATCCCCAGAACAACACGACCCGCCCCAATGATTGGAAGATCCCGATTCATCACGCCATGATCAGAACGCGCGCGGCAGAGAATACGATATGGTTCGCCTCCTGCAATTGTTGCCTGATACCCCATCAGAATTGCAAATCGATGATCGTGGCGCCCGACGGGCGAATCCATGCCGAAGCGGACCTGCACGAAGAGCGTTTGCTTGTGGCGGACATCGATCTCGATCTAGCGACCAGGGCGATGTTCAACTATGATTTGGAAGGCTCGGCTCCACTTCTTTTCGCCGATACGGTTGCCCCTTCCGAATATGTCGATGCACTTCCGACTTCGGGCAACGAAGCGATGAAAGGTTAGAAAGTTCTTGGGCGCAAAAGGGATTCGACGTGATCTACAACTTCATACGCTATCAAGAGGACTTCGGACGGAGAGTTCGCCTTTGTCCATGACGTGGAGGTAGATCATGGTCGTGCTGACGTCTTTATGCCCCATCAATTCCTGGATCGTGCGAATATCGTACCCATCTTCAAGTAGATGAGTGGCGAAAGTGTGTCGAAAAGTATGTGGCGAGATGCGTTTGGGAATACGAGAAAGTTTGGCCGCTTGTCGAACAGCTTTCCGTATCGTGCTTTCGGTTAGATGATGGCGACGTCGAATTCCACTCCGAGGATCGACGGAAATCGTCTTAGCAGGAAAGACATACTCAGTAGATCCAAATTTCAGGTTTTGAGAGAGAATTCTGGCTAAACAGTTGACATAAATACAAATTTGCCGGTCGATATCTAGTTTTTGCGTTAGATTTGGGCGATTTTCAGATATGAAATAGGTTGTTTTCTGTAACCGAAATCTGAATAAATGACTCCAAAATCCCTGCAATCTCGACTGAAAATCGCTAAAAACGCCAAATTTGGATCTACTGATACTGCCAACCCCAATCTTTGTTGGCGTTGGGGTATTTCCGTTCCAGTGCATTCGGTAGATAAACAGTGCCCAACCCATTGGACAAATCCTGTTCGTGAAGATATTTGACCCGCAGGAGGTGTTCACGAAGTTCATCAGAGATAGTCTCAGGCAAAATCGTTACTCGATCTTTTTGTCCCTTGCCGCTGCGGACATAGAGCTGACTGCGCTCAAAGTCAATATCCTGAACGCGCAAACGAACGCATTCAATGACGCGCAAACCACATCCATAGAGAATTTTGGCGATCAATTGGTGGGTACCGGAAAGCAATTGAAGGATGGTCGAAACTTCCTGGCGTGTCAAGACAATAGGGAGCCTTTCCGAACTTTTTGGCAATCACAATGTTAAATACATCGTCTAACGGTTGTTCTAATACATGGTTGTAAAGAAAGAGAAGCGCGCTGCGAGCTTGATTTTGTGTCGAAGCAGCTACATTTCCCTTGTTCTATAGGCTCAGTAGATCCAAATTTCAGGTTTTGAGAGAGAATTCTGGCTAAACAGTTGACATAAATACAAATTTGCCGGTCGATATCTAGTTTTTGCGTTAGATTTGGGGGTGGTTCATTTTAGCTGGATAGATAGGTTTACACTTTTAGAAACAGAAAGAACGTTTATATTCTCTGATTTCGCCGGTTCTCAGAGAGAAAACGGTCTCATATAGATTTTTGTCTATATATCAAAAGTGTAAACCTAATTTTGAACCACCCCTAGATTTGGGCGATTTTCAGATATGAAATAGGTTGTTTTCTGTAACCGAAATCTGAATAAATGACTCCAAAATCCCTGCAATCTCGACTGAAAATCGCCAAAAACGCCAAATTTGGATCTACTGAGGCTGACATCATCTTGAATAGGACAGTGGAAAAATCCTATTGCATTATTGTTGTCAATCTGGTATGCTGTCGGTGAACAAAATTGTAATCTGTGGCGCGAATCCTGTGCGAATGGGAATGGCGCGAAAAGATGCGCGCCGATTTGTGATATAGAGGACAAAAGCGGTCCAGAAGTCTCACATTTGCAGAGCGCAGTCGAGCGGGACTGAGAAAGAGTTTGCGGTTTTCACTGTGGATCGGACGTTTTTGCCCCCTGCAGAGCATTGCATTTTTATTGTCAATCTGGCATGCTGTTGGTGAACAAAATTGTAATCTGTGGCGCGAATCTGGCGCGAATGGGAATGGAGCGAAAAGATGCGCGCCGACTTGTGATATAGAGGACAAAAGCGGTCCAGAAGTCCCACATTTGCAGAGCGCAGTCGAGTGGGATCGGGTAAGAGTTTGCGGTTTTCACTGCACATCGGACGTTTTTGCCTCTCATACCCAAGTTGGCCGCTACAGGGTTAGCAGAGTCTAGCCAAAAAGTACTAGCAATGATTAGATTAGAAAATGCTAACATCCGTGCAGGCCGAAATCATGATGTTAAGTATCAGATAAATCCAATATGAAGCAATACCGGAATTATGGAGATGTAAGACAATATAGCTGGTGTGCTTATTGTGGTGGAGATACCAAAACAAGAGAGCACGTACCATCTAAAGTCTTGCTAGACAAACCTTACCCAAAAAATCTACCGATTGTATCTGCATGTGAAAGCTGTAACGCCGGGTTTTCTATGGATGAAGAATATATAGCATGTTGGATTGAAGTAGCCAGAACTCAGAAGTATGGTAGTAATTGTGGAACGTCGCATGACCGCTTGCAATTAAGCTTGTTTGATCAAGTACCAGACCCGAAGAGTGAAAAGCCTGCCACGCTAGCACTTCAACAAACAACAAAAAATAATCCTCGTATGCGACAAAAGATCGCTAGAATTCTCGACAGGCGACCTGCAATCAAATCGAGAATCATTGATAATTCCGGCCAACTCAAAAATGTTGAAGCGCAAAGAATGCGGAATGTGTTGACAAAGCTAGCGAAAGGGCACTCTCTATTTGAACTCAATGAGCCTCGGTTTACTACTCCGTCATACGTGAATTGGGCAATACTCAGTAGATCCAAATTTGGCGATTTTCAGTCGAGATTGCAGGGATTTTGGAGTCATTTATTCAGATTTCGGTTACAGAAAACAACCTATTTCATATCTGAAAATCGCCCAAATCTAACGCAAAAACTAGATATCGACCGGCAAATTTGTATTTATGTCAACTGTTTAGCCAGAATTCTCTCTCAAAACCTGAAATTTGGATCTACTGATACTCGAAGATTTAGATCAGGAAACTATCAGCAATTTTGAGTCAGTTCCTGATGGCAGAATATTTCCTGAGATCGGAAGCAGAGCATTTCAGAAAACACTTATTAACAGTGGAAATGAATGGCAGGTTGTCCAAAATGACAGATACCGATATCTAACACTCATTGACGAATTTACGCTTGTTCGAATTTTGCTAAGCGAGTTCATTGTATGTGAAGTAGTATGGCATGATTAGCTATTAAATTAAGTGCTGGTAATTTCGGCAGCCCAAACGTAGCTAACTTCCAGTTAACACAAGGTCAGCGGCTTCGTTTTCGATTCTGATGGCTGCTTGATGTCACCCCAAATGCTCCGCATAACTTTGGCGCGATGGTCATTCGTTGGGAATGCTATGGAACCTGTCAAAGCCAAACTCAGTACTTGGGTCGAAGGTGCGGTTTCCCTTGCTCTCTTTGGTGGGCGGTAAAGTTTGAAGGTCTCACCTGCAAATAAAACTGCACCAACTTACGGCGCGGCCTGGAACAAGCTCGTTTGTGTAGTTGGATCGTTTTGTCCGCGTGGTCGAGTTTGGCGGTGTCTTGGGGTTGGTCAGTGTCGCAAGGGCGGTGTAATCAGCGCTAGTGGTTCCCACCACCAATTGGTCACTTGTCGGCTGGGTGCAAAGCACTCGGCTTTTCTGTTATAATAGGGACAAGAGAGACTGCAATGTCAATGGTGGTTGATTACGAGAGGAATCCAAAGAATCTTACATGGCACGAAGAGACAAATTTTATCAAGTTGTATGTGATGCCTTAGAAGCAGAAGGCTGGACCATTACGCACAAAGAATATGTGTTCGACGCCGATCCACAACTTGAAACTGATCTGGGTGCGGAACGCTTGATTGTTGCCGAACGGCGACTAGAGAAAATTGCCGTTGAAATCAAGAGCTTCCTGCTGGAATCTCAAGCGGCAGAACTGGAAAAAGCCCTCGGACAATATGGCCTTTATCGTAAGCTCTTGGAATTGCAGGAGCCAGAGCGCGTGTTGTATCTCGCAGTGCCGCTACACGCGTATGAAGATATCTTTTCTCGACAAGTAGGCCAGTTAGCGATTGAAGTATTTGAGTTACAGTTGATTGTGTACGATGTGGCGCAAGAGGAGCCGTTACTATGGATAAAAAGGTAGAAACCTATAAAAAATGTGTAAAGGAATTACTGTTACCGTACGAATCTTTACACACCGAGCGATCCAAGGTTGAGCTAATTTTTGATGATGAGCGGATGCGCTATATGGCTGTGCGTGTCGGTTGGTCAGACCGCAAACGACTTCATCTCTGTTTGGTGCATATAGATATTTGTGATAACAAGATCATTATTCAGTGCAACAACACTGAAGATTTAATCATCTCTGAATTAGAGGAGATGGGCGTACCTCGACCGGATATCTGTTCAGGTTTTCTGCCGCCTGAACTTCGTACCATAGCCGATCAGCCAGAACGTCAACCTGAGTTGGCGCTAGCTTAAACATCGGATGTAGCTCATCTGGCACAGTACGGTTGCGTGACTTGAAACTACCGGGGCATTCGGGACAGCTCGTATAATTTCTTGGTTGGGTGGCTTGAACCTTCGTAGCCAACATTATGTCGACGTGACGGCTAAAATAGCGTGCGATTTTGGAACTTGCCGGGTGCTTGATATGGTATCGGTTGGTGGGCGTCACGGGGTCAACCCGCCGCACGTCACACGGGCGTTGGCAAGCTATCTGGATGGTGAGTCGAGCTAGTGATGGAATCCTTCATACGCGATCAGCCAAGATGATACAGTTTTACTCGTCTAGCTCTAGATCGTCTTTGAGCAATCGGTCACAAGACACCTTAAATAAATCCATAATTTTCAATAATAACTCGACAGAGGGTTTGCTTTTGCCTGATTCAATTTGCACGATATGACTGTGTGAGTTGACTTTTAACTTCACTGCTAATTCCCGTACAGTCATATCGTGTTGTTGTCGTAACGTCCGCAGCTTTTCCCCAAATCGTTCCATATATTAATTCCACTAGAGCAACACCATTAGTCTCAGTAGATCCAAATTTCAGGTTTAGAGAGAGAATTTGGGCTAATTAGTTGACATAAATACGTATTTGCCAGTCAATACCTAGCATTTACGTAAAATTTAAGCGATTTCTAGATATCTTTACTTTCTGGTAAAGGCTTGAGTGACAAAGGGCAAACCGAAAGGGGCGGAAAAAAGAATCCACCCTGAAAAAACGGGATAAAATGTAAAAATAGTGCTCGGCTAGTTTAAGCAGCGGCATTGAGGCGGCGATGAGCGAGAACGCCTTTAGGTAAATGGTGTGAAACCGAGGCCTTTTTCCGAAAGTCAGGGTCGAGTTGGTCGGGAGTTGGAAAAAGAGCACTCGAGAGAACGCGGCGCAGCCTGCCGGGAGTGGCTTGAGGCTCTCGATCCCAGTAGCCAGTCGGTATGGGAGGAAGAGAAGCGGCTAAATGGGAAAGAAGATTGCCAGCCAGCAGCCCCAGTTCAGGTAAGCGGAAGCAAGCCTCATCGGCATGAACAAATTGACGATGTAAGCCAATCATCTGCTTGGAAGCCAAGGGGGGATGTTCAACAGGCCAGCGCTCCAGAGAGAAAAGATAAATGGTTTCAGCTTGTAAAGCCATGACGGTCGCCAGAACCAAAGGTGTGTGATAAGCAGGATCCTGAAAGACGTAAATCGAATAGGTGCGGTTGGCTGTATCCACCTTGGTTGTCCTGGGACGAGATTGTGCCATGCTTGATAGCGAATCAGGCGACCACTATAGACAAATTGACCAAACGAGTCTGGAGTTGTGGCCTCGAGTCGCTTTCCCTATAGCATCGAGAGAGCGGACGCACAATATCACCATATTCAGGTGGTCTGCCTTTTCCTTACGTTCGGGTAACTCATTGCGGCGCGCTGTGCAGTTAATCGCTTCCCGAAGGACAAATCGGTCGACGTCGCTTTCTAGCATTTCTCTGATTGTAAACCCGGCATCGACCACCGCCACTTCGTCTGACTCCAGTGATTTCTTCGTCTCTTTCAGCAGCTTTTTCCGAAACTCACTTTCCTTTGTGCCTACCTCGCATCTCATGATTGCCTTGAGCAGTGGCACTCGTTTCCCGCCTATCTCCCCCGAGCTTATCATCACTCCAAAGATGAGCGGGCAATGCCCGACGAGCCGTTGAGTTATAGAGTCGGTTCACTTTCCCTTGCAGCTTCGGTCGCCAGAACCCTGTGATATCTATGCTTTTCACTCGGTATCCTTCTAACTTTTGCCTCCCATTCCCTTTCCACTCCACTTCTTCTTGCCACGATGAGAGCAGGCTTGCAATATCCCATGATCCATATCGAAAGCTCCACCAGCTTCTTCGGATCTCCTCATCTTCAAACCCGCTTTCACTCAATCCACTATGGATTGCTCCTCGACTTTTCAGAAACGACCCATTCATCATCGCCCACATCAGACGCATTACATTTACGTTTGTTCCCACCGGCGTTACTTGCAATACATTCATCAGTACTGCTATAGTTATTTCTGGCACGGTTAGCATTCCTTCCTCCTTTTTGGTTTCGCTACCTTTAGGATGAAACGCTAACCGCTTTTTGTCACATTTCTCACCTCATCTCTTTTCTTTTACCAGAAAGTAAAGGATATGAAATTGGCTGTTTTTGGCAACTGAGATCTGAAAAAATGGCCCCAAAATCCCTTCTCTCCCGACTGAAAATAGTCAAAAACGCCAAATTTGGATCTACTGAGTCTTGATATTAACAAATAGGTCTTGACACTCGTTCTATACTATGATACAATTCTGGTCACTAAGAATGACCAGGCTCTGAGTTTACTCAAGAAGGAGGAAAATGATGGCAGCCGTACCACCAACCGAACTCTTACGGCAATGGGAACTGGAACAGATCACACCAGAGATGGCCATCGGCCAGTTGATCCAGAACCAAGTCAAGCAGCAAGAGTTACTCGAACTTAATAGTCGTACACTTTCCATTATTCGTTTTGATGTTGATAGCTTGAATACCCATACAGGGTTGCCGCCACGCGATCGAGGCAACCGGAAACACCCCAAACAAAGCTGAAGCCGATCTCTGAGCAACTAAGCGAATCAACACCCTTCGAGTCGAAGGCAACCGCCCTGCACAGTCTCGTCCACTGTGGAGGGCTTTTCTCTGTTATTATAGGTTGAGATGGGGATTGCATCAAGTTCTATTGGGTTGATATACTAGGAACCGATACGATGAGGAGTCATTAGCAGATTGCGGATATTCAGAGCGGCAAGCAATACCTGGAACAACTCCTCAAGGAATGACCACTAGACAACTCAGTGTCGCAAGTTTATAGAGCAGAGTCGACGCCTTTTGCGTCTGGATCGCAGTCGTGATACACTATCCACTATTGCTTCGAGGTCGAGTCCAGTGTTCCCACATCTAGTGTTAGAGTAATTGCGTGAAGGTGACACCAACCTGTGCAAGCTGACGTGAATTTGCTGATGCCCGAGGAGGTGCTGCGGTTTTTAACCGCCATCGGCACAGCGCGATCGGGAGTATGACCTCGAATTTAGGCTGGCACGCAGCGCTCAAGGCTACTTCTGATGCAGGACAACCTCAACTCGCTCCTTTACCCTCATATTCTTCAACGGAGGGATTCAAAATGCATGAAGTAACCGATGAAGAGAAATTTCTTTTCGATATTCAGGGATTTCTGATTTTGCGAAAGGCCATCGATCGCGATCTGGTTGAAGCGCTCGATCGGACTGTGGTCGAGAATGAAGCGATCGACCACGACGAGAGTTGGGCGAATGGATTGCCGGTCGTCACAGCACAGCACTTTATCAAGGACACCAAGATAGAACATCAGGTTCGATTGAATGGCCTTCCTCGGCTAAACCCCGTTTTCGACCGGTTGATCGCACACCCGGCCGTCCTGCCCTACCTCAAAGCATTCATGGGCGAGCCACAGCTCGTGAACACCTGGTCGATCTCGAAATATGAAGGTCGTGAAGCCACCAGATGGCACCACGGCCTGCCAACCGAGGAGTACACGGTGCGTGACGGTGTGATTCGATCGCCCATGGTAAATGTTGTCACCATGCTCACGCCGAATCACCCCGGCGACGGTTGCTTTGCGGTGATACCGGGCTCGCACAAGAAGAATTTCAATCTCGATTACCAACGCTGGGGAACCGCCGGCTTGGATACTCCGGGGGCGCTTGAAATTACGGGCGATCCGGGAGACGTCATGATATTCACTGAGGCGCTCACACACACGGGCGCGGCGAAGACGACCTCTCGGAGGCGAACGACCCTGCAGTACAATCACGTCCACCGCAATCGGGCCTGTCCCATGTGGGATCATCACAACGCCCGGCATTACTGGATGCCGCCATCAATTCGAAAGCGCTTTACACCGGAACAAAGAAAGCTCACCCACTGGATGGATTATACAATTCCCGATCGCTCGGTCCCCGGGGCAGAGAGAATTGACGACTGAACGACAAATGAAGGTTGCTGAGCTTCGTTGAATATCTACAACCAGGGGGTCTTCTACTCACTTTTTCTCCTACCACTTAATACCATCAATTCCCAAAGGAGGCAAACGATGCAACAGGTACTTTCAAGACGTGCGTTTTTGAAGGCAGCAGCACCAGGCACTGATGGAGCAGCCCAAGCAGCCCCGGTTGAACTACAGTGGTGGTCCTTTGCGCTGGGACTGCCGTCGGATCTCTATCCCCACGGCCAGTGGGAGCAGGATATGGCTGACAAGTATATGCAGGAGCATCCCGATGTCCAGATCGCTTATCAAGCCATGGGGTGGGATGCGTTGACCAAGATGGCGACTGCCGTTTCCGCTGGCAATCCGCCGAATCTGATCTTGCGTGGCGGGGTTGACCAGATCCTCTATGCGCT
Source organism: Chloroflexi bacterium TSY (assembly GCA_019217005.1). The sequence continues at coordinate 784 of JAHBNG010000107.1, read as the reverse complement.
GGAAGGTGATGTGGCTTTGGAAGTGGAACTGCCCCAGGAGTTCCTGGACGATCTGCCCGCGGGTTGGTACGATGGTATGCTCTATCAGGGCAAAAACTATATGGTGCCCTTCTATACGCTGGCCAACGGCATGACCATCAACCTGGACATCATCGAAGGGGCGGATGCCATGGATCTGGTGCCCGCTGCACCGGAACGCACCTGGAGCTTCGATGACTATTTGGAGCTGATGAAGGCGTGTACCTTTGAGCGGGACGATGGCAGCCAGGTGTGGGGTGCGGTCTTCTCTACTCAACAGTCCAACCCGTTCTTCTATTGGCCGGAGCAGGTTCTCAGTTGGAACTGGGGGACTGACACCGTGGAACTCAAGGATAGCCAGTGGCGCTGCAAACTGGGAGATGAGGAAGGGTTGGCCTGGTTGCAGTGGATGCAGGATCTCCACTTCGTACACAATGTTGTTCCCAATCCGTCGGGGTTGAGCGCAAATCGCTGGGAGTTCTGGAATCAGAATGCTCTCCTAGGCGGCATCGGTCCCAGCATTGGGTGGGCACGGCGTCCGGGTATGGAAGTCGATCCCGAGACGTTAGTGGTCACCGACACCGAACACGGAATTGACTGGATCTTTGTCCAGCCACCGACCAATCCAGGCGTCGACCACTCCTCGTATTGGGGCGGGCCGCTGCTTGACGTGAACATCGTCCTCTTCCGTGCCGGGGATGAGGCGACGATCCAACCATCCATTGATTTCTCCCTTTGGCTGACCAATGCCGAGAACCAGAAATGG
>JAHBNG010000103.1 GCA_019217005.1 Chloroflexi bacterium TSY | reverse complement strand
GCATCAACCAGGATGGCAGAACCAACGGCATTACCGCACCGAGCGTCGAGTCGCAGCAGCGACTGGAAACAGAGATATATACCCAATATGACATCGATCCCAACACCATCACCTTGGTAGAAGCTCACGGCACAGGTACGAAATTGGGCGATCCGATTGAGGTACGGGCACTGACCAATGCTTTTCGGGCATATACCGACCAGACTGGTTACTGTGCCATTGGCTCTGTCAAGACAAACATTGGTCATGCCCTCACTGCCGCAGGCGTGGCAGGCGTCCTGAAGGTGTTGCTTGCCTTAAAATATAAAATGCTGCCGCCCTCGCTCCATTTTGAGGCCCCGAACGAACACATTGATTTTGAAAACAGTCCTTTTTACGTAAATACTCAGTTACTTTACTTTCTGGTAAAGGCTTGAGTGACAAAGGGCAAACCGAAAGGGGCGGAAAAAAGAATCCACCCTGAAAAAACGGGATAAAATGTAAAAATAGTGCTCGGCTAGTTTAAGCAGCGGCATTGAGGCGGCGATGAGCGAGAACGCCTTTAGGGAAATGGTGTGAAACCGAGGCCTTTTCCGAAAGTCAGGGTCGAGTTGGTCAGGAGTTGGAAAAAGAGCACTCGAGAGAACACGGCGCAGCCTGCCGGGAGTGGATTGAGGCTCTCGATCCCAGTAGCCAGTCGGTATGGGAGGAGAGAAGCGGCTAAATGGGAAAGAAGATTGCCAGCAAGCAGCCCCAGTTCAGGTAAGCGGAAACAAGCCTCATCGGCATGAACAAATTGACGATGTAAGCCAATCATCTGCTTGGAAGCCAAGGGGGGAGGTTCAACAGGCCAGCGTTCCAGGTAGACAAGATAAATGGTTTCAGGCTGCAAAGTCATAACGGTCGCCAAAACCAAAGGTGTGTTGTAGGCCGGATCCTGAATGACGTAAATCGAGTAGGTACGGTTGGCTGTATCCACCTTGGTTGTTCTGGGGACGAGATTGTGCCATGCTTGATAGCAAATCAGGCGACCACTATAGAGAAAGCGACCAGACGAGTCCGGAGTTGTAGCCTCGAGTCGCTTTCCCTTATAGCTGCGAGAGAGCGGACGCACAATATCACCATATTCAGGTGGTCTGCCTTTTTCTTTGCGTTTGGGAACTCATTGCGGCGCACTGTGCAGTTAATGGCTTCCCGCAGGACAAATCGGTCTATGCCGCTTTCTAGCATTTCTCTGATTGTAAACCCGGCATCGACCACCGCTACTTCGTCTGACTCCAGTGATTTCTTCGTCTCTTTCAGCAGCTTTTTCCGAAACTCACTTTCCTTTGTTCCAACCGTGCATCTCATGATTGCCTTGAGCAGTGGCACTCGCTTCCCGCCTATCTCCCCGAGCTTATCATCACTCCAAAGATGAGCGGGCAATGCCCGACGAGCCGTTGAGTTATAGAGTCGGTTCACTTTCCCTTGCAGCTTCGGTCGCCAGAACCCTGTGATATCTATGCTTTTCACTCGGTACCCTTCTTTTTGCCTCCCATTCCCCTTTCCACTCCACTTCTTCTTGCCACGACCCCAGCAGACTTGTGATATCCCATGATCCATATCGAAAGCTCCACCAGCTTCGCCGGAGCTCCTCATCTTCAAACCCGCTTTCTTTCAATGCGCTATGGATTGCTCCTCGACTTTTCAGAAACGACCCATTCAGCATTGCCCACATCAGACGCATTACATTTACGTTTGTTCCCATCGGCGTTACTTGCAATACATTCATCAGTACTGCTATAGTTATTTCTGGCGCGGTTAGCATTCCTTCCTCCTTTTTGGGTTCTCTACCTTTAGGATGAACTGCTAACCGCTTTTTGTCACATTTCTCACCTCATCTCTTTTCTTTTACCAGAAAGTAAAGAGTTACGGGATTGGCAAATTGAGGGTGGACCGCGACGGGCCGCCGTCAGTTCCTTTGGCTTCAGTGGCACCAATGCTCATGTGATACTGGAGGAGTACGTTGGAGAGCGAAGAAAGAATCCAGAGGATCCTCCGGAAGAGAGGACTCAGAGGGTACCCCGGCAACGGGAAGATGAGGGAGTGAACAGTGAACCACAGGTGTTTGTGTTGTCGGCCAAGAACAAGGGGCGATTACGGATGTATGCCCACAAGCTGCTGGTCTATTTGGAAGAGGCATCGACACCGAGATTGACGATACAGAAGCTTGATGAGACGCTAGATATTCAGACTATTCGCCAATCGTTGAGGGAGATGGTCGCCGACATCCTCGGCATGGACGTTGCCGAGATTGAGGATGAACATGCCTTTGCCGACTGTGGGTTCGATGCTGTCCAGTTAAGTCGCCTGCAAATCCTGGTTGACGAGTACTATAGTTGCGAACTGCCGACCACGCCTTTGGATTCGGTGGAGAGCTTGGCCCAACAGTTGGTCTCGCTTTTGGGCGGTACAACGCTCGCCTACCAGTCATCAGTGAGCAGTGGCCAGTCAACCGTCAACCATCAACCGTCAACCGTTCCCAACTACCAACAACTATTCACCAGCCACCAGCCTTATCAGATATCGCTTACACCCTACAAGTGGGTCGAGAGGCTATGGAGGAACGACTGGCATTTGTCGCCTCCAACAGTGACGAATTGATTGAGCGATTGTACCAGTACCAACAAAAAGAAGACGCCACAGGTCAAGTATATTGGGGAAATATCAAAGAGAGTAAACAGACTGCGAATCTCTTAACCGATGACGCGACAGGTCACGCTATGCTTAAGGTTGTGTTAGAGAACCGAGACGTCCATAAACTAGCCCAACTATGGGTATTGGGTGTTGAAATAGATTGGCGGTTGCTATATGACCGCGCAAGACCGCAACGTATCTCGCTGCCGACCTATCCCTTTGCGCGAGAGAGATATTGGATACCCGAGAGTGACACGGAACAGCCTGGTAGACCCACCAAGATAGGCGAGCAGCATGGACAAGGTGTCCAGCCTGAATTGCGCTCTATGTTGACAGAGACCATGCAACAGATTGATCTTGATGTGCTACATACAGAATCAAGAGAGACTGTTGCATACGTCGAGAAGAAACTCATTGAACAGATAATCAATGCAACGGGTCTATCTATCAAGCAGCTTGACATAAACAGCTCCTTTGCTGAATACGGTGTTGACTCGATTACCGGTATCAGACTGGTAAACGGCATTAACCAGACATTTGGCATTCAATTGCAAACGGCAGCTCTCCTTCAGAATCCAGATATCGCTTCTTTGGCTCAATATCTCTATGCAGAATTTGGCGATGAAATAAAGCGCCAGAATGCGACATCAAAGACCTTTCAAAATGGAACCCAGAGCGAGCAGGGTTTCTTGGCTAAACCACGATCTGTGGTCAGGCAGCCCAAGTCCCTCTTCAACAGCCCATTGGTGTCCATCCTTGGGCCGGTGTAGTCCATCCCTATTTCGAATTGGCGGCGGAATTAGGGCCAGATCAACCCTTCTACGGCCTGCAGTCCGTGGGTCTCTATCAGGAACTACATACCTCTATCGAGGAGATGGCAAGTGCTTATCTGAATGCGCTGCGTCAGGTCCAGCCAGCGGGTCCTTATCTGTTGGGCGGTTGGTCTTTGGGAGGAGTGATTGCCTATGAGATGGCCCAACAACTCCAAAGAGCGGGCGAATCCGTAGATTTGTTGGCCCTGTTTGATGCACCCGCACCAGTCGATGAATATACACTGGACCGAATCTCGTTTGCTAGATTTCTGACGACTGAAGCTGTACCATACATCTGGCCATATGTTCTCGATTATCTTCGACTGAGTGGGTCGCGACAAAGTGAAAGCAGAACAATGATGACAGTAGGCGGTGTTCAATTCAGTCATCTAGCCAATGGCTGGCAGATGAGCAAGACCGCTGCCAAAGAGCTCTTTTCGCTTATCTTGCCACAATCATCAGCACGACGCATTTTCAAGATTCTAAAGGTAGGCCTGCAAGCCATCTCTAACTATGAATCCCAACCTTACCTGGGTCAGGTAACACTCTTCCGCGTCCAACAGCAATTTGGACCAGACGATCCAAGCCAGACGCTCGGATGGGATCAGTTAGCGAAGCATGGGGTGAAGGTACATCATGTACCCGGCCAACACCTTACGCTCATGCAAAGACCGCACGTGCTGGATTTGGCTGCGAAGTTGAAAATTTGCCTGGAACATATAGGTAAATAAAAGAAAGGTTTGTAAACTTTTTGTGGTGCAATCTCTCTGGAACCACAATCAAAAATCGCGCAAACTAAACTTTTAGATACTTACAAATCAAGTGAGGAGGGGCTATATGAATTCAAATGACATTGCTGGTACTTGGGAACTGGTTAGTTGGCAACAGCTAGATGGTACGCTAGAACATCCATATGGCACGGACCCAGTTGGTTATCTGACCTACCATTCAGAGCGTGATTATCTTGCACTTCAAGTGATGAAGGCAAGCCGTCCCAGAGTTTCTTTACCATTCTTAGGTGAAAATTACTTTCAGATGTCTTCAAAAGACAAGGCGACGGCTGCCGAAGAATTTTTAGGCTATGCTGGGCAGTATACCATCCAGGATGATACTGTTACTCATAATATTGAAATTTCCTTTAACCCCAACCTGGGAGGAGCGCAACAAGAATACCGGTATCAGTTGTCTGAAAATATGTTAACCCTATCAAGCCAAGATGGCAAGCAGCAAACCGTTTGGCAGCGAGCAAAACCCAACGATATCGATACACAGATATTACCTCAAAACAACATTGTTGGTGTCTGGAAGTTGGTTTCTTTGTATGCTGATCTGGACGGTTTTCTTGCCCGGTTTAGATGGATGATTGCAGAGCAGGAAACTTCGTTTTGGACAAAAATGAGGGGGCAACCAATCATCTACCCTCATGGTCAAGATGCTAGCGGATATATTATGTACAACAAGCAAGGTTACATGTCGGCCCACGTGATGAATGCCAATCGACCCCGCCTAACAAGCGCCGAGAATCTAATTCATGCCAATGAACACGAAAAAGCGCAAGCAACTCATACCTATCTCTCTTATGCCGGCCCGTATTCACTCCGCAGCGATCGGGTTATTCATCAACCTACCCTGAGCTTATTTCCTAACTTTGTAAGGGCAGATCTAATGCGCTTTATTAATCTCTCGGGCAACGAGCTGACCCTCAGCGCGATTCCTGTCCGGAGAATGGGATCGGTCATGACCCCAATCATTGTTTGGGAACGGGTGATCTGACCAGGTATATAAGGAACTGCTGCTATTTATCAGCAAGAGCAGATTAGAAGAAAGGAACGAACGTCAACTATGGCAGCAACAATCTTTGGTCGACTCACCCTGGTGGGTCAGAGAGAACCACAGCAGTGTTCACGTTAACCCAACCAGAAACGACTGTGGGGAGCGACAGTGCCTGCGACATTGTCATCAAAGATCTACGAGTTTCGAAGCGTCTCGCCCATAGACTCATCTGGCACGCTTTGACTGATCTTTTCTTGCCTGGGCGGCGCAAAGGGGCCATGCCCAATATCGCTTCCTTGCTCTATCGCACCTTATAGAGAAGCCACTTAAACTTCGTACATTCATAACGACACTTAGTCTGAATAATTTTGGATGAATGTACGAAGTTTAAATGATGTGGCTATTAGAGGTCAGCAGCGTCCAGAGCGTACAGGACCATCTGGCTGAGGGGTTGGCCGATCTCTATTTGCGTCCCCCCATCTCGCACTTTGGCTTTGCTGAGGTTGAGGTTGGCGCCATGGACGAGATTGCTGAGATTGGGTATCAATATGCAAAAGAACAGTTAGCCAACTGGCAACGGTAGGCTATCGTTACACCACACATCTATACACAGCGAAACAAAAGTTTTGAGGTTGAAAGTCGAATAAGGGGGGTGGTTCATTTTAGGCGGACAATTAGGTTTACATTTTTGCAAAGAGAAAAGATGTTTATATTTTCTACTTTGAGCCATGCTCAGGCAGAAAATGACCTCATATAGATTTTTATCTATGTATCAAAAGTGTAAACCTAATTCTGAACCACCCCGAATAAGGAGTGGTAAAGCGATGATGATTCGAGAAACAATGATAGATAATCTAAACTTCACAGAAGCTATTCGGATGGCTGAACTGACGGAACGATCTCACCAGATTGTTGAACAAGCGCGCGTTGAAGAGACGCAAACGCACTACAATGCGCTCTTTAAGTCAGATAAATGGCGCTGTGTACATGCTATTCATCACGCCCCTACCCGAACGTGGGCGCACATCTTGCAGCGTAAGGATTCAGCTCGTTTTGCAGTGGTTTGCGGCCATAGGACGGCAGAAGAGAAACCAATCGATGGCGAGTCTACTTCGGCAAACAACGCGCACACCGCACCATCCGATACTACCACTACTATTGCTGTCACCAATGTATCGCCGCCAAAAACAGAGTTTACCTCCTTCCTGGGGCAGCTAGGCATGAGTCGGCTGGGGATAGACAAACTAGGCATTGACAAGATTTGGGATGCCTTTCAGCAGCGGGTTAGGGACCACTCTGTTGCCTACAGTTCATTTGGCAACGAAGGTAGGCCACCACCTGAAAGTGCTAAGGTCTATGGTGTCTGGTTTGTGGCCTGCCAATCTGTGCAAGATGAGATTGATCTTTTCTTTCGGGCATTGAGTGGGTTGAAATTTGTCCAACCATGTTTTGAGCGTTTGGCGCAACGCTCACCTCACCAACAGGCAGCTTATCGTGCTGCGATTGGGGCAGCACTTCAACTGCGCTTTGGCCCAGAGGTAGGGCAAAAGATGCTTCAGCGCATCCGTCCCAGTGCTGCTGAAGAGGGCGTAGGGCAGGATGCATCCTCATTCGCCATCCCCACCGAGCTTTTCGACACCGAACAGAATTCGCTACCCTTGTGGCAGATATCGGAGGATGGGTTTGAACTAAGATTCACAGGTCACGGGACAGGCGGTGCGGTCACAGTATTATGCGCACTCTACATGAAGCGCGCCTGGGAGGCCTATCTCGATTTCCCGCTCTTCCGACTTCATAGCTATACGTTCGGCAGTCCTAAGTTGGGGAATCGAGCCTTTGTGGAATACTACAATCAGCAGTTGCCTGATGGCACTCACCGCATCCAAAACCTGATGGATAGCTTTACTTATGGTCCCTTCAATGAAGTTCCATTCTCGGCACCAAATCCGCTAACTTGGCGTTTGCCAACCCTAGATAGCTTGAGATCGCAATGGAGAACTGCGGAAGATGTCCGGACAAAGTTGAGTCAGGTACGCGATCAGTGGGTCGTCTACGAGCATGTTGGCGAACCCTTCCGTCATCCAGGCATGGGCAATGCACCAACAAAATTTAATTTCTCCATGGGTATTAAACCGCTGATTTTGCCCTTCGAGCATGATCCAGCTGGCTACAAAGCGCTGTTGGTGGATGCCCAAGCTCAATATGAAGCCTTCTCGAAGCCTATTCGGAAAATGACAGAACAGTTTGAAAAGGGCAAGAAACAGCTATCTGTGTTAGCTCGCTCAGGTGCATCACAGGCGCAGGAACTGTTTAACCAGCTTCAAAATAGGATGATGGATAGCTAATGGAGAGTTCGTTCAGCCCCGCCAGTTTTGCTCAACAGGCAGTTCAGAAAAAAGGTGGAGGGTGGATGCGCTACGGACGCTTAGGCTGGTTCGTGGTTAGTTTAATACTCCATATTCTCTGGGGGGATTGGCTCAGCAACCTACCTATCTTACGCAGGATACGACATTCTACGCCAGTGGCGATCTGGCAACAGTTAGCCCATCGTTATCGTATATTAGCCTACAAAGAGGGCGGATTGTTGATCAAGGTTGGTCAGTTTTTGAGTCTGCGCGTGGATCTCTTGCCTCAGTCGGTCCGAGAAGAGTTGGCCCTACTTCAGGATCAGGTGCCAGCTGATCCTTGGCCTGCCATCCGCCAACATATGGAAGCGGATTTAAACCAACCGCTTGACCAACTCTTTGTCTGGATTTCACCACAAGCCATGGCCAGTGCATCAGTGGCCCAAGTTCATAGTGCCCAACTGCACACAGGCGAGCGGGTAGTGGTAAAGGTGATACGTCCGCAGGTGCCTGGGCAATTTGCAGTGGACCTGAAGTTTTTCGCGCTTTTGGCGCGTTGTCTTAACTTGATCCCGATGATGCGCCGCAGCTTTAACCTGCCTCAACTTTTAGAGGAATTTACTAAAGTTACCAACCGCGAGCTAGATCTGGTTGAAGAGGGCAAGAACGCTGAGCGCTTTGCGTCTGACTTCGCCGCCGAACCTCGAATTTACATACCCGAGATATATTGGCAATACAGCGGCGCGTATACGCTAACCATGGAGGATGTGGGCTATTTGAGCTTGAACAATTTGGCAGCCATCGAAGCAGCAGGTATCAACCGCAAGCAGATTGCCCAACAGTTGGCAGAAGCCATTGTTAAGCAGATTTTTGTCTACCACTTTGTCCATGCCGATCCCCATCCAGGAAATATCTTCATCAAACCATTGCCCCACCAGCAGGAGAATCGAACTAGCTTTCTGCCTGGCGAACCTGTACCTTATGTCCCAAATCGCCCCTATCAGATCGTATTGATCGATTTTGGCATGGCGATCCCGATCCCGCCAGAAGCACAGACATGGCTGAAGGAGTTTATCATCGGATTGGGCTTGCGTGATGCCAGCCGGATTATTCGAGCTTACGAGCAGGGCGGCTTGTTGCAGCCCGAGGCAGATGTGGCCAAAGTTGAAGCCATGACCAAAGATCTGCTCAACGGCTTTCAAGATATATTGGTCGGTATCATGCCCGATCCGAAAAATGAGCGAACAAAACTCTTCTTTGAAAAACATGGCGATCTCATGAGCAGTAATTACCCCTTTAAGATTCCTATGGATCTGCTCTTCATGTATCGCGCCATGAGTACCATCGCTCTTGTTGTCAAACAAGTTGATCCCGAGTTTGAGCTAACGACGGCTGTGGCGCCATTGGCCATTCGATTGCTTTTGCGAGAGTGGCAAACGGCTGTGCAAGAGTGCATCCAAAACTTTACCACCTTGGGCCAGCTCTTGATCACACACCCCATGAAAGTAGACCAGATGCTGTCGCAGGCTCAGCGCGCCTTTCAGGTGCCAGAAGTGTTTCAGCAACTGCTGATGCCTCAACATAACCATGTCACCAGAACCAAAATGGATCTCAAGGATCGCCAGACGCTGCAACATCTCGAAGTCTCGATTCGCCGCCTGAACCGAACTATGGTGGCCTTTGGCATCATTGCAGCAGGCCTGCTCTGGTATGTGGGTCTGCAGCGGGCAGATCTCTGGGTCCTGTTAGAAGGTGCCGCCGACCGCTATGGTGTTTTGGCCATGGCGCTATCGCTCACCTTCTTTTTGTGGAGTTCGATTCGGGGTGGGTCTTAGAGCAAAGAGGACGTATTTGCTATGGTTGGGTCAGGTACCGTTGGAGGAGCAGGTTGAAAAAACACTAACTAAGATTGCAGTGTTTATTGAAGAGCAACGGTTGACCTACCCCGAACCAACCATCGCCTTCGTGGAGACGGCAAACCGGACCTAACGTAACGCCTCTTCTCAGCCTTTGATGTTCATACGCTAAACAGAATGAGTGAAGCAGAAATCTTGACCATTGCTGCAGCAGCCGAAGCGCGGCAAACCCATCCCATCGCCTGCGCCATTCTGGCCGCGGCGACAGAACTGAATCTGCCTCTGCCTGCCATCGACGAGGCGCACTACGAAGTGGGCTATGGTCTCAAGGTACGATATGCGATTCTCAGTTGCCCCCTAGAATCATTCAGTTATCGTGAAATATAAATATCGTCTCTACGTATTGCCCCTGAAGTTGCGCCATGTCAAAATGTTGGGCGGCGAGTTTCATTGTGCTACGTTAGATGTTCGTTGCGTTTGCACCTTGGTTCGCTATTTTGATTGATCAATATTAAGGATCCATTTGGATGCGAACAATAACCAATTCTGTGACGATAAATGGCCGATCTCGCGACGATCTGGATGCGATAGTCTGCTATCATGAAGACCAATCAAGACAGTTGATCGCTGTCACCGACGAAGTAAACGCAGACAAACCAATCATCGACCAGCCAGATGTAGCAGACAAAAACAGGATTGAACTCTAAACCCAACGATGCAATATCACTGTCGGTATAAACAAGTGAGGTTCTCTCGTGGCTCATCATGAGAAAGACGGAAGAAACTAATCAAATGGATAAAGAGAACGCGATTGCTGTGGTTGGGGCCGGTGCCGCTGGTCTGGCCTGTGCCATTTCTGCTGCAGATCAAGGGGCATCGGTAATCTTGATCGAGAAAACACCCCATCTGGGTGGAACAGTGACACAAAGTTTAATCCATACCATTGGTGGTCTCTATGATGATGTGGGCGATTACGTGAATCAAGGGTTGCCGGTCGCACTGGTGCAGCAGCTTGAACAGGCAAGCGATCATACAACCAAACGGAAGATCGGCAAGACCTGGACGTTAAGCGTTGACCCAGAGGTATACGCACACTTGGTTGAAGCATTGATCGATGCCACAGGGACTGCTGAGGTTGTACGGATGATCGATCCACAGTTGGTAATGCCCGGAGAAGCGTTGGCTGGCTTGATTTTTCAATTGCACGGTGTCAATCATGAGTCACTGAGATTTCCCCAGAATGTCGCCTATTTGCGAGCCATACGGCAAGCAGTTGAGCAGGGGAAGCTTCCCAGAGTGTGTGCCCAGACCTGGTTTGATACGGGCATCTACGAAGATGAAATCTACATTAAATTAAGCATCACCGCAGCGACAGAGCAAGGTCAAAACCTAGCAAAGCTGCGAGAGAGCCTGGTGGATTTTTTGCGTAACTTTTCTCCGTTTTCCAAAGCAAAAGTGGGGCGTGTTGGTCGATTGGGTATTCGAGATGGTGGTCGGATTAGGGGGGAATATTGCCTGACGGCAGCGGATGTGCGCAGCGGCCGAAAATTTTTCGATGCCGTCTGTCAGTGCGCCTGGCCTATTGAATACTGGGACCCCCATGAAGGGATTATGCTTGAATATCTGCCAACCAATCAATGCTATCAAATTCCGTTGCGCGCGCTGCAGGTGGCAGAGATGAAGAATTTATGGGCCGTCGGTAAATGTCTCTCGGCGGAAAAATTGGCCCAGGCCTCGGCGCGGGTAGCTGGCACGTGTTGGGCGATGGGCGATGGACTTGGAAAGGTGGTCGCGACGCATGAATTTATTTGATCTCTTTGTACAGCGTGCAAAAAAGCAACCCGATCAGCCGCTCGTTATTGCGCCAAACAAAACGGTTTCCTATGGCGAATTCTATCAGCAAATGCTGACGCTTAAGGCACAACTGCATGCTCATGGGGTACAGCCAGGAGACACTGTAGGCTTACATTATCTAAACAGCCCTGAATACATTGTACTAACCTATGCCGCTTGGGGCTGCGGTGCTTCCGTTGTTCCCATTCCTGTAGAATTGGCCGAGCAGGAGAAGCGGCAAATATTTCGCAACATTCGAATCGATGCAGTCCTGTCGCACCCAAAGATGACTGCGGACATCGAGTCACACCAAGCCGAAGACACCATACCGTTGTCTGAACATAGCGTTCTCATTCCAGTGACCAAGTACCGGGAACATCCGCATCAACTGGGCGCAACGAACCCAGCCTTTATCCGCTTTAGTTCAGGCACAACCGGCGCCGCCAAAGGGGTGGTCTTATCCCACGAAACAATTTATGAACGGATTCATGCGGCCAATCACGGTCTGCAAATTAGCTCACGGGATCGCATTGTGTGGGTGCTGTCGATGGCCTATCATTTTGCTGTTTCGATTGTTGCCTATCTATCCTTTGGCGCAACCATCATTCTCTGTCGTAATTATTTTGGCAGCACGTTGGTTCAGGCTGCGGTCCGGCACAGGGCTACCATGATCTATGCTGCACCAACTCATTACGAACTAATGGGCCATACTCAGGGAACTGAAACCCTACCCGATCTGCGCTTGGCGATTGTCACGACTGCCGCTCTACGACCGGAGATCGCAACAGCCTTTTATGAACGGTTCCACAAACCACTAAACGAAACCTATGGCATTATTGAGGTAGGATTGCCTTACATCAATCTTGAAAAGCCAGTAGAAAAACGAGGATCAGTCGGGCGTTTACTGCCAGCCTACGAAGCAACATTGAAAGATGTCGGTCTACCCAATGATATGCGCGCCGTCTACATTCGTGGCGTAGGTCTACTAGATGCTTATTACGAACCATGGCAAATGCGTTCTGAGATTTTGCAGCGCAGCGATGGCTGGTTTTTTACAGGCGATCTGGGATATGTTGACGATGACGATTATCTCTATCTTTGTGGACGGTCAAAAGAGGTGATTAGCGTAGCGGGTATGAAATTTTTTCCCCAAGAAGTTGAGGCGGTGTTGGAAACGCATCCAGCTATTCGGGCATCCTGTGTCTATCGCTATGGCGATGGCCGATTGGATGAAGTCCCCTATGCGGAGATCGTTATTAATGAGCAGTATGGAGACAAAGCACTGCTAGAGGATGAACTCAAGGTTTTTTGTGCTCAGCATCTGGCCATCTACAAGATCCCTGAGAAATTCTATGTGGTAGATGATTTGAGTAGAACAGCCAGCGGCAAGAAGATCCGTGATGCGTCGAAACTTTCGAGACAGATGGTCTAAAACAATCAGAATGAGGGAATCAAATATGTCTGAAGATGTCTTGAGTGAATTAAAACAATATGTCGTGAAAGTGATTCTGAAAGGGGAAGAGTTCGATTTGGATCCTGCAACCCCGTTACTTGAGATTGGCATAAACTTTACTTTCTGGTAAAGGCTTGAGTGACAAAGGGCAAACCGAAAGGGGCGGAAAAAAGAATCCACCCTGAAAAAACGGGATAAAATGTAAAAATAGTGCTCGGCTAGTTTAAGCAGCGGCATTGAGGCGGCGATGAGCGAGAACGCCTTTAGGTAAATGGTGTGAAACCGAGGCCTTTTTCCGAAAGTCAGGGTCGAGTTGGTCAGGAGTTGGAAAAAGAGCACTCGAGAGAACGCGGCGCAGCCTGCCGGGAGTGGCTTGAGGCTCTCGATCCCAGTAGCCAGTCGGTATGGGAGGAAGAGAAGCGGCTAAATGAGAAAGAAGATTGCCAGCAAGCAGCCCCAGTTCAGGTAAGCGGAAACAAGCCTCATCGGCATGAACAAATTGACGATGTAAGCCAATCATCTGCTTGGAAGCCAAGGGGGGAGGTTCAACAGGCCAGCGTTCCAGGTAGACAAGATAAATGGTTTCAGGCTGCAAAGTCATAACGGTCGCCAAAACCAAAGGTGTGTTGTAGGCCGGATCCTGAATGACGTAAATCGAGTAGGTACGGTTGGCTGTATCCACCTTGGTTGTTCTGGGGACGAGATTGTGCCATGCTTGATAGCAAATCAGGCGACCACTATAGAGAAAGCGACCAGACGAGTCCGGAGTTGTAGCCTCGAGTCGCTTTCCCTTATAGCTGCGAGAGAGCGGACGCACAATATCACCATATTCAGGTGGTCTGCCTTTTTCTTTGCGTTTGGGGAACTCATTGCGGCGCACTGTGCAGTTAATGGCTTCCCGCAGGACAAATCGGTCTATGCCGCTTTCTAGCATTTCTCTGATTGTAAACCCGGCATCGACCACCGCTACTTCGTCTGACTCCAGTGATTTCTTCGTCTCTTTCAGCAGCTTTTTCCGAAACTCACTTTCCTTTGTTCCAACCGTGCATCTCATGATTGCCTTGAGCAGTGGCACTCGCTTCCCGCCTATCTCCCCCGAGCTTATCATCACTCCAAAGATGAGCGCGGGCAATGCCCGACGAGCCGTTGAGTTATAGAGTCGGTTCACTTTCCCTTGCAGCTTCGGTCGCCAGAACCCTGTGATATCTATGCTTTTCACTCGGTATCCTTCTAACTTTTTTGCCTCCCATTCCCCTTTCCACTCCACTTCTTCTTGCCACGATGAGAGCAGGCTTGCAATATCCCATGATCCATATCGAAAGCTCCACCAGCTTCGCCGGAGCTCCTCATCTTCAAACCCGCTTTCACTCAATCCACTATGGATTGCTCCTCGACTTTTCAGAAACGACCCATTCATCATCGCCCACATCAGACGCATTACATTTACGTTTGTTCCCACCGGCGTTACTTGCAATACATTCATCAGTACTGCTATAGTTATTTCTGGCGCGGTTAGCATTCCTTCCTCCTTTTTGGGTTCTCTACCTTTAGGATGAAACGCTAACCGCTTTTTGTCACATTTCTCACCTCATCTCTTTTCTTTTACCAGAAAGTAAAGGGTAACTCATTGCGGCGCGCTGTGCAGTTAATGGCTTCCCGCAGGACAAATCGGTCTATGCCGCTTTCTAGCATTTCTCTGATTGTAAACCCGGCATCGACCACCGCCACTTCGTCTGACTCCAGTGATTTCTTCGTCTCTGTCAGCAGCTTTTTCCGAAACTCACTTTCCTTTGTTCCAACCGTGCATCTCATGATTGCCTTGAGCAGTGGCACTCGTTTCCCGCCTATCTCCCCCGAGCTTATCATCACTCCAAAGATGAGCGCGGGCAATGCCCGACGAGCCGTTGAGTTATAGAGTCGGTTCACTTTCCCTTGCAGCTTCGGTCGCCAGAACCCTGTGATATCTATGCTTTTCACTCGGTATCCTTCTAACTTTTTTGCCTCCCATTCCCCTTTCCACTCCACTTCTTCTTGCCACGATGAGCAGGCTTGCAATATCCCATGATCCATATCGAAAGCTCCACCAGCTTCGCCGGAGCTCCTCATCTTCAAACCGCTTTCACTCAATCCACTATGGATTGCTCCTCGACTTTCAGAAACGACCCATTCATCATCGCCCACATCAGACGCATTACATTTACGTTTGTTCCCACCGGCGTTACTTGCAATACATTCATCAGTACTGCTATAGTTATTTCTGGCGCGGTTAGCATTCCTTCCTCCTTTTTGGGTTCTCTACCTTTAGGATGAAACGCTAACCGCTTTTTGTCACATTTCTCACCTCATCTCTTTTCTTTTACCAGAAAGTAAAGATATTAAACTCTATGGAAATGATGAAGTTGATTCGCTTCATTGAAGATAAGTTTGCTGTTCTGATGCCTCCAGAAAATATCACAGCCGAAAATTTTGAGAACTTGGAAGTAATTGCGAATTTGGTTGTGGATCTTATGGATAAGGCTCCTCAAAACAGCCATTCTTGTCACCCATAATATTGTCCATTTTCAGCTATCTCTATGGCTACTGAGTGAAACCAAGAAAGAAGTTAGAAATAGGATATGGATTGACACAGATACATACGGATAAAATCCTGAAAATCCAATCAATCTGCGTCCAAAAACTTTCTTGGGTTTACTTGCATATTCTGGATAAATTTTTCTAGAACTATCCACGAGGAGAGAGGAGAATCATATGACTACACACGATCCTATAGATTGCGTGATTGTCGGTTACAACGATATAGATTTCCGCCAGGTAACACAAAACCTAAAAAAGGTCGAGAATCTCTCGGGTGCTTACGAAAATCTCAAAATGAATTCGCTCATATTTGGTGGTCAACGAGTTACGTATATGAATTTACTCAACCAAATTTTGGAGACAACGACGGGCATCAACCCAGGGCTTCATACGGCGAAAGCACCGAGCCTGGGCGTTTTATACCTGGCCCACTTTCTCCGTAAGCGACACTTTAATGTTGACTTTATCAATTATTTTAATGGTGAGCAGGAAAGATTTAAGGAGTTGTTAGCCCAATCGCCGAATGCTGTAGCCATCACGACGACCTATTATGTGGAGAATAGCCCGATTAGCAATATTGTGAATTTCGTACGGCAACAGAGCCCTCAAACGAAAATCATTGTTGGGGGGCCTCATATCTACAATCTTTGTGGCAAAGCAGGAACCCGTACACTAGACTATATCTTCTCAGAAATAGGGGCAGACATTTATATCTACGATTCGCAAGGTGAATCAACTTTAGCCCAAGTTTTAGACGCGTTGCGGCAACCCGAAGAACAGGAGCTATCCAACATTCCGAATCTAATTTATACGCTGGATCAGAAACAATTTCATCGAACCGATCGGGATCTTGAAAACAATGATATGGATGAAAATAGCGTCGATTGGCGTCGCATTGACTCGAGGTTCTTTGCCCCAACGGCACCGTTGCGGACCGCAAGAAGTTGTAGTTTCAGTTGCGCCTTTTGCAACTACCCATTTTTGGCTGGCCCATTAAGCTTAAAAAGCCTGGACATGATAGAAGCGCAACTTAGAATGTTCCAGGCCGCTCAGGTAAAAAACGTTACGTTTATAGATGATACCTTTAATGTGCCCTTGCCGCGCTTCAAAAATATCTGTCGCCTCATGATCAAAAATAAGTTCGATTTCAACTGGTTTTCGTTCTTTAGATGCGCCAACGCTGATGATGAAGCGTTTGACTTAATGCAGGAGAGTGGCTGCAAGGGCGTATTTTTAGGGATTGAGTCCGGAGACCAGACGATTTTGAATAACATGAACAAATTTGCCACCATTGAAAAATATAAAGAGGGCATCCGCAAGCTGAATGAGCGGGGCATCGTTACATTTGTTGGTCTAATTGCCGGTTTTCCCGGAGAAACCAGCGAGACGATCCAAAACAGTATGAATTTTATTCGCGAAACGAAACCGACGTTCTATCGAGTCCAACTTTACTACCATGATACGAATGCGCCTATTCACCAAAAGGCCGAAGAATTTGGTGTACAGGCTGACGGATATAGTTGGCAACACAACACAATGGATTGGCGCGAAGCGACGCGGTGGATACGAAAAATGTATACAACAATTCAAGAATCATCCATACTGCCTGTCTACGGGTTCGACTTTTGGTCAATCCCTTATCTACTTGGCGAAGGGATCTCTATTCCATAAATTAAAGAATTTTCCCGCGTTGCTCAAGAAATCTTGCTGGATAGTCTCGACGACAATCATCCTGAAACAAGCGAACAAGAAAGAAGATTGTACTCCATTTTTCAACCCTCACACAAAGAGGCGCAAGCATAAGAACCTATCCGAAAAGTGGTTGTGAGTCCAACCAGCCTCTCGAGTGAGAATGCATCGTCACAGAACTTTTCGGATAAGCACTAGTGTTTTGTCAGATAAGTTATAATACGGTAAACTCTGCCAGAAAGTGACTAAAAAAACGAGGAGGCAGAGAGAAATGAAGCAAGTATATAAAGTTAAACTAAGTGATAAAGACAGAAATGAATTAAGGCGAATAACGGCAAAAGGAAAAGAGAACGTAAGAAAGATAAGAAGGGCACATATTCTGCTCTTGTCAGATGGAGGAAAAACAGACAGAGAAATCATGGAACGAGTGGGAGTGACGCGAGCAACGGTGGTGCGAATCCGCAAAAGATATGTGACGGAAGGGCTAACCAAAGCCCTAGAAGAGAGGCCAAGAAGCGGACGACCAGTCGAGATTAGTAACGAAGCCAGAGCCAAAATCACGGCACTAGCGTGTACGAAAGGACCAGATGGGCGAAGCCGATGGACTTTAAGGCTGCTAGCAACCACAGCGGTTGAGTTAAAGTTTGTGGAAGACATTTCGCATGAAACCGTGAGTGAAATTCTGAAAAAAACGAACTGAAACCCCATTTGAAGGTGCAGTGGTGTATCGGAAAGTTAACACCTACATACTTGTGGCACATGGAACAAATCTTGGACCTCTATGCACAGCCCTATGACCCCAAGAATCCTCTCTGGTGGGTGTTACGATGAAAAACCTTGTCAGCTCTTGGGCGATACAATCGTGCCGATTGAGATGAAACCAGGCAAGAAATGGCGCTATGATCATCACTATGAACGCAAGGGCATCTGTTACATCTTGATTGCTTACCAGCCACACACTGGACAGCGGGTTGTTCAGATTACCGAACGGCGCAGAGGCCAAGAGTATGCTCGCTTCATGCATGATCTCAAAACGAAACACAATCCTGATGCCGATTCATTACAGATTGTTCAGGATAATCTCAACATTCATTCACCCAGTTCCTTCTACACCATCTTTTCGCCTGAGGAAGCTTTCGCTCTGGCTCAGCACTTTCAGATGGTTTATACCCCCGTCAACGGGAGTTGGTTTAATATGGTTGAAATTGAACTCTCGGTTATCACTCGCCAAGTTCTTGATCGCCGCATTGATTCCAAAGAGCTTCTTGAGACTGTTGTCCTTGCTCTTGTCAACGAGCGCAATGAACAATCCGCTACCATTCAATGGCAATTTACCCCCGCTCTCGCTCGCCAGAAGTTCCAGCGTTTCTATCCTGTTTTGGATACCGATTCTGATGACCAACCTGTATCATAACTTATCTGACAAAACACTACATTCCCATCTCACCCCACGACGCCAGCGGACCGATCAACGTGATGGCTGGGGCACAGGTGATGATGACCGTTCCCAATTTTTATAAGTTAGAAGTTCATCGTTACGATCTATCCAGCTACAATATCCTACTTGACCATCCTCTTGATGTGCGCCGTGGGCATCTATACGTCCCAGCAGATCGGCCAGGGTTGGGTATTGAATTGAATCTCGATGCCTTGAAGAAGTATGAGGTCAGATAGCTAGACGAATGAAGATACAATGGTAGTGATTGGGGCAGACACACCAGAGCCAGTGGAGGAAAATGTTGGTGGTTTCGGATGGACATCGAGCGATGACGCTTGAACAATTCCAAGACCGCGTGCCAAAACCTTATGTCTTTGCGCCTTAGAGCGAGAATTTAGGAGATGCCGTGATCCAAATCCGTGACTTTCAAGATACACCGCAAGATTATGAACTCCTTGCGCAGATCATCAACACAGTTTGGGGTGAGCCGACTCATAGTGCTGATGAACTGAGAGAGTGGGATGAGGAGCGACTGCCCAAATTTGCTCACCGCCGTTTTTTCGCCGCGGTGGATGATCGGATTGTGGGCTATGGATCATTTGAACACAACCCCAAATTCTATCATCCACAACGCTTCTGGATGCACCTCGATGTCTTCTCGGACGCGCGCCAACAAGGGGTCGGTGGGCAGCTCTATGAACATATGATGGCGCTGTTGCAATCGGACTATAACGCCCATGAGGTGCACACTATCACCACCGAAAGCCGCGCCGACAGCATCCGTTTTCTGAATGAACGTGGATTTCGGGAAAGTACACGCGATCCAAAATCGCAGCTGAATGTTGTGAGCTTTGATGGAGGCCGATTTGATAAACCATATGTAAGCATCACCGCAATGGGTATCGAGATTAAAGTGTTAAGCGACCTCATGCAGGAAGATGCAGGTGCACTGTATCAAGTGTATGAACTGCATCAAATGTTGGTGAACGATGTTCCCGAACCTGCCGAGCATACACGGGTGGACTTTGACTCCTGGCTCGAAGGTTATTCGTCTACGAATCGGGGTGGTTCATTTTAGCTGGATAGATAGGTTTACACTTTTAGAAACAGAAAGAACGTTTATATTCTCTGATTTCGCCGGTTCTCAGAGAGAAAACGGTCTCATATAGATTTTTGTCTATATATCAAAAGTGTAAACCTAATTTTGAACCACCCCTACGAATCCATATTTTATTCCCGAAGCGAATTTTATGGCGTTAGACAATACAGAGTATATCGGACTAACCAGCTTGTGGGGTGAGTTATCGTCGGACACGTTATACGTAGGGATGACAGGTGTCAAGCGTTCATACAGGCGCAAAGGCATTGCAACTGCACTCAAGCTACGCGCAATATCCTATGCACAAGCGCATGGCATACGCTTGCTGATGACCTCGAACAACAGCGAAAACCCCATGTACCAGATCAATCTCAACTTGGGGTTTCAATCCTACGATATCGAGATTAAGCTGGTGAAGAAGCTCTAGCATTAGGTTTGATACCAACTTTAGGCACCGCATCTTGATGATCGAGGGCTAGTCCATGTTGCGGATCGGGAAAATTGACGAATTCAGGTCTTTCATCTGAATGAAACACTTAAAGAGGAAAACTTAATGACGGAGCAACAATCATTAAAAGAACAAATTCTTGGTGGAGATGAAATCAACCAAGTTCGTATTCCGATGGATAGCAGCCCGGCGCAGGTGCATGACGTCATCAACAGTCAACCCTGCGACATGCTCTATATCGACAGTCAACATGGCCCGCACACCGAAGTGCGTCCCATTTTTGTGGAACCAGCCGGGAGCGCCAAATTTAGCCAGCAGAGTGTTTCCAAAAACGCACTACGCACCCGATTCTAGCGAGCGATTGTGCAAAACACTTGCAAATGGCGTATAATATGATTGCGCCCCAAGATAGCAACAAATTCTTTCCCACCAAATGAACAAAATGTTGGCCTCCTGAGCCATACCCCGATGGCGCAACGAATTTCGAACAATAAATGAGGAACGGGCATTTTCTACTGGAGAAATATTGATGGCAGTCGCACGATCTCAACTTCCCACTCAACCACAACCGGTTGGTCCAATTGCCAAATTCTTCGGCCTAAAGAGTGCGCTGGAAGTACGTGAGGCACAGTGGGGCTATATTTTTCTATTGCCCTGGGTCTTGGGCTTGGCAATCTTTATTCTGGGTCCGATCATTGTATCTGCCTTCTTTAGCGTTACTGAGTATGATGTACTCTCGTCCCCCAGATATATTGGGGCTGCGAATTATACAAAGGCATTTTTTGAGGACAGGCAGTTCTGGCCGTCCATGGGGCGTACCTTGCGCTATGCGCTCATCGTGGTGCCAGTGGGATTAGTCGGCTCACTACTCCTAGCAGTTCTGCTCAATCAAGGTATCAAGGGGACAACGCTCTTTCGAACACTCTTCTTTCTACCCAGCCTGACCCCAGCCGTGGCTTTGGCACTTCTGTGGACGTGGCTCTTCCATCCCAATGTGGGACCAATCAACGTAGCACTCGGGTGGATCGGCATTGACGGTCCAGGATGGTTGAGCAGCAAAGAGTGGGCGCTTCCCTCGATTATCATCATTAGCCTGTGGGCCAGCCTGGGCGGCAATACCATGCTGATCTTCTTGGCGGGATTGCAGGGGGTGCCACAAGAGCTTTATGAAGCGGCAGAAATTGATGGAGCGGGTTCCTTTGCCAAGTTTATGAATGTGACACTCCCCATGATCTCGCCAACCCTACTCTTTAATCTTATTCTGGGAGTGATTGGTGCACTCAAGGTCTTTACGCTAGCCTTTGTCGCAACACTGGGTGGACCATCCTATGCAACCTGGTTCTATGCGCTGCACATCTATCGACAAGCATTTGAGTATTTCCGCATGGGCTATGGGTCGGCGCTGGCCTGGATTTTCGTGTTGCTGCTGCTCTTCTTTACCTATCTCCAAATGAATTGGTCCCGCCGATGGGTCTACTACGCAGGGGAATCTAGCTAATGGCATCGCAGAGTGATGTATTCACAAATATTGATCATACCGAAGAAAGAGCACGAACAACGGCAGTTCGATTTCAATTACGTCACCTATTGCTCTATCTCTTGCTGGTGTCGCTCAGCTTTCTCTTTATCTTTCCTTTCTTCTGGACAGTCTCCAGTTCACTAAAGGAACCGTGGGAACTCTATACTTTTCCACCAACATGGTTTCCCGAAGTTCCTCAGTGGCAAAATTACACGCGTGTCTTGGAGAAAGTGACTTTTTTGCTTTGGGCGTGGAACAGCGCATTTGTGGTGATTATGAGCACGCTGGGCACCATCATCTCGGCTTTTGTCGTCGCATATTCCTTTGCGCGCTTCCACTATCCAGGCAAAGATCTCATTTTTCTGATTACATTGGGGACGATGATGTTGCCTGCCCAGGTGACCCTGATACCCCAGTTTGTGCTGTTTCACAAATTAGGTTGGATCAATACGCTGATGCCGCTCTGGGTGCCCCACTGGTTTGGGGGTGTAGCATTTGCCATCTTTCTCTTCCGCCAGTTTATTATGTCCTTGCCCCGCGAATTAGATGAAGCGGCCATCATCGACGGTGCTAGCTATCCGCGGGTGCTGACGTCAATTCTTGTGCCGCTCTGCAAACCAGTGTTGGCTACAGTGGCGGTCATCTCCTTTATTGCGGGATGGAATGATTTTGTCAATCCATTGATCTACCTGAGCTCTCCAGAAAAATTCACGCTCTCTATTGGGCTGAACTACTTCAAGAGCGTGCCGGAGTCATCAGGACTACCGTTGGAGCATCTGCTCATGGCTGCTTCGGTGATGGTCATTGTTCCTGTGCTGATTCTCTTCTTTGCGGCTCAACGTTATTTTGTACAGGGGATTATCTTGTCTGGCATCAAGGGATAGAGAGTGACCACGCACACGGAATCTGAGTAACATTGATTTGCGTTAATGTCCCAAACTATCAATTCTTTAGGAGGAAAACAGTGAGTAACAACAAATTATCACGACGGGAACTATTAAAGTGGATGGGTGTTAGTTCGACAGCAATCGCACTGGCAGCTTGTGCGCCAGCAGCTGGACCAGGTGCAAGCGGTGGAGAAGCCGCCCCAGATTCAGCCCAAAAAGCTTTAAGCATCGCAACCTACGCGGATCCGCGCAATGAATGGCAACGCGTGGCCGCCAGAGAATGGGCCGAAGAGAATCCCGATGTAGCTCTCAATATCGATGAAATTATCTATGGTGAGATGAACAAAAAGCAGTTGACGGCCCTCGCCACAGATACACTCTGGGATGTATCGTTTAGCGGGATTAAGTGGTTCCCATTTATCGTCCACAAGGGTGCGTTTGCCTCACTGGATGATTTTGTGGCTGCCAACGACCCAGGAATCGATGACTTCTTTGAAGCGGGGCTTGCCGGCAGCAGCTTCGAAGGTCAGCTCTATGGTCTGCCTTATCTGATCCATCCTGGCAATCCGGCCCTGGTCATCCAGAACAAAGATCTCTTGGGCGAAAAGGGCATCGATGCACAGACATCCGATGATTGGACAACCCTCGACTACATGGAAATGCTGGCTGCGGCAACAGACCCTGATAACAGCATCTATGGCACCAACTATCTCCCCAACAACTACTACGACTTCTGTTCACTGACTCGTTCTTACGGCGGCGACATTTTGGACGAAGAAGGCGTCAACTTTACCTTCAACACAGATCCACACTCAGTCGAAGCCTGCCAATGGATTGTCGATTTGCGCGTCCAGCACCATGCCGCACCGTTGCGCGAGGAAGCACAGGGCATTCAATTTGCGGCGGGGAATCTTTATACGGCCACTCTCGGCACTTATGCTGTACGCAGCTTGAATGAGACCATCGGAGATAAGTTTGAATGGGAGATTGTGCTGCATCCGACCGGGCCAGATGGGATACGCGGCTATCAGGGCTTTGTCGAATGTTTCTCTGTCTCTGCTAACTCTGAGTATCCTCAAGAGGCATACGACCTGATTGTCAAGGAGACTTCGACTGAAGTCGGCGTCTGGTCGGTCCTCAATAGCAGCAACCAGCCCACGGCCCGCAAATCTGTCTGGGATGCGCCTGAACTGTCCGATCTACACCCGATCTTTAAGCGAGGACTTGACTGGATGGCAAGCTATAATGGTCCTTTCCCCACGCCAGCAAATCTCCGTTTCCAGGAACTGCAAGATACCTGGGCCAACACGAGCAAGGAACTCTTCTTTGGTGAAATGGATTTCGAAGAGGGTATGCAGCTTGTACAGGATGAATGCCAGGCAATTGTGGAATTGGAGCGTCCGACCTAGCAATATGATTCTGGTGACCAGAACTGGGATCGATAAGTCTATACTTGGTTCGGAATGAGATCGGGAGTTTTGTAGAGAACAGAGACTCGAGATTGGAGATTCGTTGCGCCAGATGTCAGTCTCTAATCTCCAATCTCAAAATACGTATAGTGACATTTGTCACCTTGGTCCCTGATTTTGGGTGTTCAAACCCTATACAAGCGAGTCCTTAGAACACCTCTGAGGGTCTGTTAGCGTCAAAAAGGTTACAACATGACAAATTTGAGGTGCGAACCCTCTACAAACCCTTGAAATTGTCAATTAGGGTGACAAATGTCACTATTTCTGGTTTTGACATCGAGATCAGTATTTTACAAGATTGCATGTACGCTTACCCCACACGAACCACGAGCAAGACGTAATGAAAGGAGAGGCTAATGGAATATCGCAACCTGGGTCATAATGGTCCGCAAGTGCCTGTATTGGGGTTTGGTGCCTGGCCGATCGGCGGAGGCATGGGGGATGTAGATGAGCAGAACGCCATCGTCACCGTGCGTACAGCCATCGACAGTGGCATTACATTGATCGACACGGCACAGGCATACCTCACCAGCGAATCGGTTTTGGGCAAAGCATTGGCGGATGGCTATCGTGAACGTTGCTTTCTGGCCACCAAGGTGAGTGGCAAATATTCGCCGCAGGATATTCATATTGCGATCGAGAACAGCCTACGTGCGCTCAATGTCGATTCTGTCGATCTCTATCAAATTCATGGTTGGAATCCCCAGTATCCTATTGATGAGAGCATGGCAACCATGGCCCGCTTGCAGGAAGAGGGCAAGACGCGCTATATCGGTGTTTCCAATTTTAATGCTGTTCAGATGAAGTTAGCCTTAGGGACTAGCCCATTTCAATCCAACCAGCCTCGTTACAGCCTGCTGGCGCGCGGCATTGAGGCCGAGGATATCCCATTTTGCAAAGAGAACGGCATCGGCATCTTGGCTCACAGTCCGCTGGCGAAAGGCATTCTGACCGGCAAGTACAGGGCAGATTACACCTTTCCCGCGGATGATGAGCGTCGTACGAAGCCTGAATTCCAAGGCGAACGATATCTTCGTGCGCTGGAGGCAGTTGTGCGGTTGAAGACCATCGCAGACGATAAAGGCATTACGCTCGTTCAACTTGCAATTGCCTGGCTGCTTCGAACGCCCGCCGTCTCCTGTGTGTTGGTTGGCGGAAAGAATCCTGACCAAGTCACAGAACATGCTGGTGCAGCCGGTGTGACCTTTACCCCAGATGAATTGGCCGCGATTGATGAGATGGTGAGTGGTGTGTCTGTCTGAGTTTTGTGGCGATCTATGCTCACTCGAAAAGATTGCTGGACTCACAACCACTTTTTGATTAGATACTAAGCTCGACTTTGTACAATTTGGGCACATTAAAAAGTTAATAAAGAAGGAACAAAAGGGAAGCTGATGTAAGATAGGAGTGAGAAAACAACTATCAAAGAGAGGAGAGCCCAATGTTCCTTCCAGCAGAAATAATCCCGTTGTTCGAGAGCTTTCGCCCAGTCTTCACAGAACCGACGTACCAAAAGGCACTGGTCTTGGTGATAGGGACGGTGTTAACGAAGGGAAGACGAACGGTGACAGCGGCGTTGAGAGTGATGGGATTGGAGCAAGAGGGAGACTGGTCCAAGTATCACCATGTGCTGAATCGAGCGAAGTGGGATGGATTGATGTTGAGCTATATCTTACTGCACTTGATTGTGGATACGTTTGTGGTCATGGGAGCGCCAGTCGAGATAACGGTAGACGAGACGCTAGAAAGGCGCTGGGGTCCCAAGATCAGCAAACGAGGACACTGGCGAGATAGCCTGGCGTCAGGCCGGAAGATGAACGTAAGCACGAGCGGATTGCGGTGGCTGGTCTTCTGTGTGGTGGTCAAGTTGCCGTGGAGTGACCTCTACTGGTCGTTGCCCTTTCTGAGCGTCTTACTCACAACGCCGAAAGTCAGCGAAACGCTTAACAAGCGCCACCGGACAGTAGCGAAACGAACCATGCAGGTGGTGGCCTGGCTGCGTCGAGCTTTGCCAGGTCGAGAAATCAAGCTCATCGGCGATGGGGCTTACAGTGTGATCGAGTTGGGCTTGCGCTGTCAATCCCAAGGAGTCACCTTGATTGGGCCTCTGCGACTGGATGCGCGTCTCTTTGACTATCCACCCTCCCGTTTGAAACCTGACGGCACAAAACGACCTGGTCGTCCTCCTGTCGTTGGGCAGCGACTGCCCAATCTGGCAGATGTCGCCCTCTTCCAAACCACCTGTTGGCACCGCTGCCGCATTGACTGGTATGGTGGAGAATCTGAAGTCGTCGACTGGGCCACTGGTATTGCCTTTGGTACTCCACTGGCACTACCCGCTCCTTCTGCGCTGGGTTTTAGTCCGCGATCCCAAAGGCCAAGCTGAGACCGTCGCTTACTTCTCCACCGACATTCATCAGGCTGCCCCACATCATCGCTGATTTCGTCAAACGCTGGTCCATTGAAGTCACTTTCGAGGAAGCCAGGCTCATCTCGGTGTCGAAACTCAGCGCCAGTGGAGTGACTTGGCCATTGAGCGCACTACTCCTGCTCTCTTTGGTCTTTTCAGCCTTGTCATTTTGATGGCTCATGCCTTCTCTCCTGATGGCTCTATCCCTTTGCCTCAAGCTGCTTGGTATCACAAGACTCACGCCTCCTTCCATGACCTCCTCTCTCTGGTTCGCCGCCGCTTATGGTCCCATTTCCTTTTCCAGACATCCCACATTTCACCTGCTCTTCGTTTATTCTCTCCCTCTCAGGTGAACACCTTACTTTCTGCTGTCTGTTATTAACTTTTTAATGTGCTCAAAACTTACAAAGTCAAGCTTAGAAGCTGTTTGAAAAGTGTGGCAGCGTGTCATTCTGTGGGTGCTACGCACCTGTAACCAAACACGAAGTGGTTGCGAAGCAACGGCAGAGTAACGGAATGAAGAATCTTCTTTTTGCACTTGGATCGTTGGATTCTCCCTTCGGAAGACTCAGGGCCGCAAAGCCTCCGTTGCTACGCAACTGTTGCCAAACAGAATGACTTTTCAAACGGCTTCTAAGCAGGACAGAAGAAGAAGAGAACGGATATGGCCGACATTCATATTAGCGCAACGGGTGCCGCATTGGGAGCAGATGTATCACGGTTAGATCTGAAAGAGCCACTGTCAGCAACAGTGGTTGAGCATCTCCAGAATGCATTTTATCAGTATTGTGTCTTACGCTTTCGCAATCAATCTATCAGCAAAGCGGATCTGGTAGGTTTCAGCCATTACTTTGGCGAACCCCTGCCACACCCCACCAACATACGCAACCGTGATCCGGACTATCCCCAGGTGACCATCATCTCTAACATTCACGAACAGGGAAAAGCAATCGGTGCATTGGGCAATGCCGAAATTCGATTTCATGCGGATTTGGTCTTTCTTCACACACCTAGTTCGATCTCGTTACTGTACTGTGTCGAGGCGCCAGAACAGGGTGGAGATACGTTTTGGACCAGCGGCTACGCTGGGTATGCAGCCCTGGATGATCAGACCAAATCCAAAATCGACGGATTGGTTGCAGTCTCAGTAGATCCAAATTTGGCGTTTTTGGCGATTTTCAGTCGAGATTGCAGGGATTTTGGAGTCATTTATTCAGATTTCGGTTACAGAAAACAACCTATTTCATATCTGAAAATCGCCCAAATCTAACGCAAAAACTAGATATCGACCGGCAAATTTGTATTTATGTCAACTGTTTAGCCAGAATTCTCTCTCAAAACCTGAAATTTGGATCTACTGAGTCTATGTTCACGCAAAGCCGGAATACAATCCACCCATTCCGCCTAGACACCCGTTGGTCTGTACGCATCCAGAATCGGGTCGCAAAACGCTCTTTTTGAGTTCCAATGCAGCAACCGCACTGGAAGACAAACTGGGCGAATCATTGGGGCGAGCAGAAAGTGATGCGTTGCTCGAGCAGCTTTTTGCACATGCCACAGAGCCTCGTTTTACCTGGCGACACAAGTGGCAACCTGGCGACCTGATCATGTGGGACAATCGTTGCACCATGCATCGCCGGGAAACGTTTGACAATCGGCAAAGACGGTTGATGTGGCGTACACAGATGTTGGGTCCTTGTACAGCGTAAGAAGTTGAGATTCTTCGCTGCAAAGTGTGGGTGAATGGTCAGTTGGCAAGTAGTGGGTGGTAGGTCACGCGCGACTCACCCCCCCGCGACTTGCCACATCGCTATGTTGAAACGTTAGGTGTCGTTTGGAAATTGAAATCTAGAGAAACATGAATTCGCAAAAGAAAGTACTCGTCACTGGTGCCACGGGCCAAATTGGCTATATGATCTTCAAGCGGCTTCTTGAACAGCCAGATCGATATGATGCATATGCGTTGGATTGCAAACGTGAACCCTCGAGCCGCGTTCCAAGTTCATGGACATTGGAGATTCCGGATGATAAGTTTCATCTTTGCACCCTCACTGATTTTGCGGGGATAAGACGTGCAGTATCGAACATAGACGTAGTCGTGCACCTGGCTGCCGATCCCAGCGGTGAAAGCTGGGACAGCTTGTTGAATAACAACATCATTGGCACTTATCATGTCTTTGAAGCTTGTAAAGAGGTTGGAGTATCGCGCATTGTCGCTGCCAGTAGCATCATGGTATCCCAAGGTCACCGCGAGCAGGAGCCGTATAGAGCGATGATGGAACGCCGCCATGATGACATTCCTGCCGACGTGTTGCCGATTACACCTGATATTCCTGCCGAACCACGTGGACTTTATGGGGCGACCAAAGTTTGGACAGAGTCATTGGCTCGTGCCTATGCGCATCGCCACACTCTATCCTGCCTTTGCGTACGCATTGGGCAGGTTGAGCGAGACCGACCACGTCCACCACAGGGTGCGGATATTTACGTAAGCCAGCGCGATATTGTGCAGATCTTCGAACGATGTATCAATGCTGATGAATCCTTGATGTTTGATATTTTCTATGGCATGTCGAACAATGACCTGCGCTGGGTCGATATGGATCATGCGCGTAAAACAATTGGCTATATTCCTTTGGACCGTGCCGAAGAACGTCACAATTACGATTAGTGAGGATACTTATGACCGTTCTGCCATTCGATGATGATCTGAAACTCTTTGCATTTATGCAAGAACACCTCTATTCTGCTGTCCTGTGTGATGCGCTCGATCAGGTCGGTTTTCGAGAGCAGGCCATGCGTGCCAACATCCGCCCAATTGATCCAGACGCTTTGGTTGTTGGCCGGGCGTTGACCATGCAATCGGTTGATCTCTATGAGCCTGTGGAAAACGCTTACGAACACGAAATTGCGGCCGTCGATAGCTTAAAGCCAGGTGATGTGATGGTTGCTTCAACACACGAATCTACGCGCACCTGTCTTTGGGGCGAATTGCTCTCCACTGCGGCCGTTGCGCGTGGCGCACAAGGTGCGGTCATCGATGGCTATACGCGGGATGTTCGCCTGATCCAAAAGATGAACTTTCCAATTTTCTCTACCGGTATGTATCCGGTTGACTCAGCGGGTCGTGGGATAGTGATCGACTACAACTGTACAATCAATTGTGGCGGCGTCATTGTCCATCCAGGAGACATTGTTTTTGGCGACTTCGATGGCGTCATTGTCATTCCTGCCGATGCCGCGCGTGAAGTGATCGAACGTGCTGTGGAAAAGGTGAATGGTGAAAATATAACCCGCGAAGAACTACGCAATGGTGCAACGCTGCGCGAGGTCTATGACAAATACGGCGTGCTGTAAATCAACTGATAGTTGGTTGTCAAAAGGTAGCTGTTCAGCTTATGAGCATGTCAGCTATCAGCTTGACACGTTTAAGCAGCTTGTCTCGACAGGGCAGTGTATTGTTCTATGACATCGACACCTCTAGAAATCGGCTCCATCGCGACCCCCTGCATGCGCTGCTTCAGGAGAGTCACAGGCCAAATGGGGGGTTGCGAACAAACCGAACAGCTCAGGTGTCGATCTCATAAAACAGTACAGAGAAGTGCCGAGCTGATGGCTGACTAGCTGAATGCTTACGTCAAAAGAATTGTCCAGATTTGTCGTAGATGTGCCTTTGTACAGATTTGGCTCTGCAGGATCTCAGGGGGTTAACAAAGAAGTGCCACGAACTTCCCGAAGGAGGTCAGGCATGAGGTCGTCAACGAGACTCTTCTTGACCTCTTCCGGGAAGTTACGCTCCCTGTATTCCGGAAGAACCCATATTTTTTACTAAAGGAGAAAGATTATGCAAAACCGTAGTCCCCTAATGTATCAGTTTTATCTTGCTTGTATCGTGGTTCTGTTGATTGTCGGTGCTTGCAGCTCGCCTTCCGCACCAGAGGAAGATACGACCCCTGCCGATACTGCATCGACAGAAGACAGTTCATCTGATTCGAATGCGTCCGAGGCTGGTGGGGATGATGCATCTGTTTCAGCATCAACGGACGATTATCAAATGCAGAGGGAGGTGTGTATGTCAGATGCACCTTGCTGGCCAGACATTGTTGATTCCATTCCCTCTTCGTTCCAAGAAGCGCCAATGTTGGCTGAGATGGTCGCGGCTGGTGACTTACCAGAAGTAACAGAACGGCTCCCGAGCGAACCATTGGTTATTCAACCAACGGAGATGATTGGTCAGTATGGCGGTACATTGCGCCGCGCCTTTACGGGACCAGGGGATAAACAGAATATCGAACGTTGGAACAACGATCATCATATCTTCTGGAACACTGGAGCGAATGAACTTCGACCACGTATCTTCAAAGCGTGGGAAGCAAACGAAGATGCCAGCGAGTGGACCATGTCGTTGCGGGAGGGAATGAAATGGTCAGATGGCGCGCCCTTTACTGCGGATGATTATATGTTCTGGTATGAAGAGATTGTGACGAATGAGCAGTTGGTGACGAATCCACCGTGGTGGATGCGGTGGGGTGGTGAATTGGCAACGTTCGAGAAAATTGACGAGACCACGCTCAAGATTACCTTTGCCCAATCCTTCCCGTCCTGGCCAGAAACGCTCTCCACGACATCGGTTGCTGGGCACTTTAACAATG
This sequence comes from Chloroflexi bacterium TSY, assembly GCA_019217005.1. Next base: position 24,072 of record JAHBNG010000103.1, on the reverse strand, counting down.
GTGAAAATGGCGTCGGGATGGTGGCACCCAAGCATTATCTTGAACAGTTCCACGCCAATGTTATTGGAGAAGAGGAAGCAAATGCTCAAGCAGAGGAAGCTGGCTTCGAAAATTGGGGTCTCTACTTCCTGGCGAGAAACAATGCCCACATGAACCCCGAGTTACCTGGCTTGACGCTGTGGGTCGCAGTTACGACGATTGCATCGGATGAGTATATCTTGGAGCGCAATCCCTATTTCTATGCAGTCGACACCGAAGGGAATCAACTGCCTTATATTGATCAAATCTCGTTGGAGCTTGTGGAGGAATTGGAGGTGCTCAACCTGCGCGCAATTGCTGGTAACTACACAGTGCAGGGCCGTCATATTGATTTCGCCAAACTGCCTGTGATTCGCGAAAATGAAGCGCAGGGCAATTACTTTGTTAATTTCTGGGGGAGCAGCACGCGCCATCCGGTCAAAATCGCTTTCAGCCAGGATTGGCAAGGTGATCCGGAGATTGCTCAGTATACCATTGGCAGCCGCGACTTCCGCAAGGCTCTCTCTTTGGCCATTGAAAGGAGCGAGATCAATGAGACCTTCTTCTTAGGCGTGGGCACAGAAGCATCATTCTGCCCAGACAATACGCCACCTTACTTCAACAGCAGCCGATGGGATGAAGAGTTTGGGCGCTATGATCCTGATGAGGCCAATAGCTTGTTAGATTCGATCGGTCTGGATCAAAAAGATAGCGAAGGATTCCGTCTTTTGCCCAGTGGAAATCGAATGAGTCTACGAATTGATGCGGTGAGCGGCGCCTTCCTTGACTATCCAAGCATTGCCGAACGTGTTGCGCAAATGTGGGCGGAAGTGGGTATTCACTTGACCATTAACCCTGTTGAACGCAGCCTGTGGATTGAGCGCCAGAGAGCCAACGAACCCATGCTCAATATGTTCGAAACCGGTGAATGGAATCCAGCCGCTTCGCCGAGGCTTTTGCCTGGGACACGCTGGGCACCGATTGCAAACGGCTGGGCCAATACACCCGATCCCGATCCAACTGAATATGATGGGCCTGAATGGATCAAAGAGCAGGTTGCAAAACACTGGGCGGCCATTCAAGAACCCGATCCGGAGAGGCGGCATCAGTTATACGTTGAAGGCACCGAGATTATGTGCGACAACCACGCGCGGATCGGCATTGTCGTAGATGTGCCGGTCTACACGACGCTGATCAAAAACAACGTCCGCAACATTCCAAAACCAATGGAGTGGGTTGTCTATGCCCAAACACCAGGCAACGGCTATCCCGAGCAATTCTTTATTATTGAAGAATAGTAGCCGAATGAATTGTGAGTTGTGAAGTCTAATTGAGAATTAAACAGTGTGTCCCAAAGTGTGTAAATGGAGACCTCTCAGTCAGAGAACCTGCTCCATTTACACACTTTGTGGTACACACCCGAGAATTTTAGCAGTCATATTGCCCGGATGGCAAGTTGAACGATTGGAATCCAACTTGTCATCCAGGCATCATGTCAGGGTTTTGCAGCATGATAGGGTATCTGATCCGACGGATTATCTTTGGGTTGTTCACCATCTTCGCTGTTTCGGTGCTTTCCTTTGCCATCATTCAGCTTCCGCCCGGAGACTACGTAACCTCCTATATTGCATCGCTTGAAGCGCAGGGAGACGAAGTTTCAGCGGAAGAGGCCGAGTCGTTGCGCGCCTATTTTGGTTTGGGGCAACCGATCTATATTCAATACGGCAAATGGATCTGGCAGATCCTGCAAGGCAACTTTGGCATGTCCTTTCAGTATCGAGTCCCGGTAACTGAAGTGATTGGGGAACGACTCTTTCTAACAGTGGTTCTGGCATTGGGAAGCCTGATCTTTATTTGGATGGTGGCGATCCCCATTGGGATTTTGTCGGCCGTGCGTCAATATTCTCTGCTCGACTATGTTGCCACGACCATTGGTTTCACAGGGTTGGCCGTGCTGGACTTTTTGCTGGCCCTCATGCTGATGTACCTGGCCTGGGATTGGTACGGGTTTAGCGTGGGCGGCCTCTTTTCGCAAGAATATGCCGTCGCACCCTGGAGCACAGGTAGAGTGATCGATCTGCTCCAGCACATGATCATTCCGATTATCGTGCTGGGCACCGCGGGAACCGCCTCTCTGATCCGCATTACCCGCGCCAAAGGCATGAACGAATGGCAATTGATCCTCAAATATCCAGTGCGGCTGGCGTTTAATCCCATCATCAGCATCACGGCCTATATCTTGCCCTTTCTCGTGTCGGGAAGTGTCATCGTGTCGGTCGTCTTGAGTTTACCCACTGTGGGCCCCGTGTTGCTCCGCTCGTTGCTATCCCAGGACATGTTTTTAGCAGGGTCCATTATTTTGTTGATTGGTGTTATGACGGTCATTGGAACACTCCTATCAGATATTCTACTGGGTATTGTCGATCCGAGGGTGAGGCTGCAGTGAACGAGATCCTAAAAGGTGAATTAAGCCCGGTCGAAGATCGTCTTAGTGTGGCAACGCAGCGTCAATTGATGTGGTGGCGCTTCAAAAAACATCGCCTGGCCCTCATTGCTGCAGTCGTCGTGCTTCTCTTCTATCTCGTCGCCCTTGGGGCGGAGTTCCTGGCCACAAGTGACCCGCGTGATGGTCGTTCCGCGCGGGCGGTTGTCCCCCCTCAGCCGATCTACACATTTGACCAGGGTGCTTTTCGCCTACATGTATGCGGAATCAAAGGTGAACGGGACGATTATACGCTCCAAAAAATTTACAAACAGGACTGCTCCGAAAAGATCGATCTGGCCTTTTTTGCTCACGGCTTCGAGTATAAGTTCTTGGGGTTATTCACAACGGATCGACACTTACTGGGCGTTGCTGACCCGGAAAACGAACGAGCTGCGGAGCGGATCTTCCTTTTTGGTACGGATACCCAGGGGCGCGATCTCTATTCACGCATCCTGTATGGAACGCGTAGCTCTTTAACGATCGGCTTAGTCGGCGTGGCGATGAGCTTAGCACTGGGGATTGTTCTAGGCGGTGTCTCCGGCTTCTTTGGTGGCGTAACCGATAACATCATTCAGCGAACCATCGAAGTCATCCGCTCTGTGCCAACGATTCCGCTCTGGATGGGATTGGCTGCAGCGTTGCCTCCAAACTGGTCTATCTTGCAAATCTACTTCGCCATCACGGTGATCATCTCGCTCTTTGCGTGGACCGATCTGGCGCGGGTGGTGCGCGGGCGCTTTCTCGCCATGCGCGAAGAGGATTTTGTCACGGCGGCAATTGTGGCGGGTGCAAGTTGGCAGGATGTGATCTTTCGACATATGGTCCCCTCCTTTTATAGCCATCTCATCGCTTCAGCCACGCTCGCGATTCCCTTTATGATTATTAGCGAGACGGCGTTGAGCTTCTTGGGGTTGGGACTTCGCCCGCCGGCCATCAGTTGGGGCGTTCTGCTGCAAGCCACACAAAATGTTCAGGCCATTGCCCTGACGCCGTGGCTGATGATTCCGGCGATTCCGGTCATTGTGATCATTCTGGCGCTAAATTTTATGGGTGATGGGTTGCGGGATGCGGCGGACCCGTATAGTGCGGTGGAGTAGTTTGTTGCGCAGGGATCAGTTCAGGCACAGTCGACGATCGTACGAGAGCCTCGCTTGCCAGTAATATCGCTTCCTGAACAGCTTCTGGCGTCAACTTGCTTAGAGCATAGTCTTCAATGAGTTCCCCAATCGTTCTACCGAGCGACAATTGCGCAAGAATCATACTCGCTTCTAACCGCGTATACTTAAACGTTGGTCGCCCTCCACAAACACCGGGAGCTGCCACAATGTACTGGCCGAGTGGATAATATTCGTAGACTTCGCCACCGTAGAGTTCGCGTACCAGTTCACCTTTTTTTGAGGCAGTGCCATTACTTGTTTGCATGATCATATTTCCTTGTGAGTCGCTATTCATCTACCACAATATTGATTTTAGTATCAGTAGACCACCGTGGAGGAGGCGTTCTCTATTACACGCAGTAGACATAATCCTGCATTTCTCAGTCAAAACAGACTCGAGCGTGCCAAATGGTCCGAGATTCTCTACTGCGTCTTTTTTCGCCATTTGAACGCTCTACCTCTGAGAAATCCTACTGCGTGTAATCTCTAACGCCGGTCCCGTTCGCATTAGAGAACGCCTTTCCAAAGGAAAGGTGCGCTCACTCCGCGTTGCGGTCTGCCCTGAAAAAAAGGGCAGCAAGAGAAGAGAGAGAGGGGTTAAAGGCCGCGTTGAATAAGAAGCGGGTCCAAGTTGACCCGCCAGAGTGGGTGGCGTCGTTGCCTGTGCCCAACGCAAATCAGTTGTAGTGAGCACCGTACTTAGGCGGTCGGTGCCAAGAAAACCTTGAAGCCGAGGGACTCGAGGGTTTTGAGTGCGCCGGCTTGTGCATGCTCCTTGCGTCGTTTGAGAAAGAAGTCGCCGCCGAGTTCTTCAAAGACGGCATCGGGCTTGTCGATGAGATGATAGACGATGGTCAAGATGGAATGGGCCACGGCAATAGCTGCCCGCTTGGCTCCGCGTCGTGCCTTGAGACGGTGGAACTGTGCGGCGAGATAGGTGTCCTTGGTGCGAGAGGCGGCCCAAGCCGCTTCAACGAGGGCGGTGACTAACCATTTCTGGCCCTTTCGTCGGCGACCACTCTTGCGTTTGCCCGCCGATTCGTTGTTGCCAGGACAGACACAAGCCCAGGAGGCCAGTTTCTTAGCTGAGGGCCAGCTTTCGACCGAGGGACCGATCTCCGCCAGAATTATCTCGGCGACGACTCGCCCCACACCGGGAATGGCATCTAGGCGTGCGATGAGGTCAGCATGCGGAGCCATGAGGACCCCAATCTGTTGATTGAGGGCATCAATGCGTACATTCAGGTGATCGAGATGATGCAGAACTTCTTGCAGCATAAAACGATGATGAGGACGGACCAGTCCCGTCAACGCATCAACCAACTGGGGGAATCTTGGCCCGCAGCCGCTTTTGTGCCAAGTCAGCCATGGCTTCTGGGTCCATCTCATCTGCAATCAGGGCCTCGATCATCTGGCGTGCCGATACACCTTGGATGCTCGTGACCACCGATCCCAACTTGACGTTGGCATCTTCCAACACCTTATGCAGGCGATTGACTGCCGCACTCTTCTCTTGCAAGAGACGCGTCCGATAGCGCGTCAGGTCTCGCAAGTCCCTTTGCTCCACATCTGGAATGAAACTGCGCTCCAGCAGTCCATAACTCATCAGTTTCGTGATCCAGGCCGCATCGCTCTCATCCGTCTTGCGACCAGGCACCTGTGCCAGATGGCGGGCATTCACAATCCAGACCTCAAAATGCTCATGCAACACATTGTAGATCGGTTTCCAATACACTCCCGTACTCTCCATCGCCACATGCGTGATCCCATACGACGACAGCCACGACCTCAACCCCTCCAACTCGACCGTCGTTGTCCCAAATCGCTTGCGCACCTGCTCCATCCTCCCTGATTCATCTACCACACACGCCACTACCATCCGCTTGTGAACATCCAGGCCGCTGCACTTCGGAAACATCACTTCCATCTTCCTTTCCTTTCGCAGCCGCTTATGTGTACCCGATTGTGAGCACAGTCTGCCCTGCGTGTTTCGTCCCGAGGAACGTCCACATCCCGTGGTGCGTCGGTGTACACCAATCTAGCTACTGAGCGTTCTTTACTTGACCACGGACCTTTCCCGATTTCTGTTCGGCGGCTGCCACCACACTTTAACACATTTTTCATCCCCTGTTGTGTTGGCTCACCGCATGTTTATCTACTGAGTATACATCAACCCAGTCCCACGAATCCAAATAAGGAGATGCACGATGCGAAATGAATCTAGGCGAGTCAAACTGTTTAGCATTTTGACTGTTATACTACTCTTGCCACTATTAACGGCGTGTAGTTCCCCTTCTGCAGAGCCGGCACCTGAAGCCGACACATCTCAATCCAGTGAACAGGCGTCGAGCGAAGATACAGCGACTGCGCAAGAATCTGAGGAAATTCCTACTGACGATTATCAAGCCCAACGGGAGAGCTGTACTTGGGAGACCCCATGCTGGCCATCAATCTCCGATACAATGCCCGATTCGTTTAGTGAAGCACCAATGCTGGCCGAACTGGTGGCTGCTGGTGGCTTGCCCTCTGTTGTCGAGCGTCTCCCCAAGGAGCCATTGGTCATCGAACCTGGTGAGATGATTGGTCAATATGGAGGTACGTGGCAACGCGCTTTCACGGGTCCCGGCGACCGCCAGAATATCGAGCGCATGAACAATGACTATACCCTCTTCTGGGATACCAGTGCAACTGAACTGCGTCCTCGCTTGGCCAAGGATTGGGAATCGAATGACGATGCAACTGAATGGACGATCTATCTGCGAGATTGGAGCAGTTCCACGCAGATTTTGTGGGTGAAGAGGAGGCCAACGCAAAAGCCGAAGAGGCAGGCTTTGAAGGCTGGCATCTCTATTTTCTGGCGCGGAACGACGCACACATGAATCCCGATCTACCGGTCATGACGCAGTGGAAACCAGTGACAACGATCGCTTCCAACGAATATGTGCTTGAGCGCAACCCTTACTTCTGGGCAGTGGATACCGCAGGCAATCAGCTCCCATATTTTGACCAGGTATCGCTGGAGCTTGTGGAGGAGTTGGAAGTGCTTAACCTGCGCGCGATTGCAGGAAACTATACGATTCAGGGCCGCCATATTGCCTTTAACAAGCTGCCGGTCATTCGCGAGAATGAAGTGGAAGGCGATTACTTTGTGGATTTCTACACCAGCCGCACCCGTCATCAGGTCAAGGTGGCCTTCAATCAGGATTGGAATGAGGATGAGGAGATTGCCAGCTTCTTGCAAAATCGAGACTTCCGCAAGGCACTCTCGCTGGGAATTGAGCGGAGTGAAATCAATGAAACCTTTTTCCTGGGTGTTGGCACCGAAGCATCTTTCTGCCCTGGCGATACGCCGCCCTTCTTCAACTCGACGCGTTGGGACGAGGAGTTTGGACACTTTGCACCAGACGAAGCGAACGAACTTCTGGACGCCATTGGTCTAGACCAAAAGGACAGTGAAGGTTTTCGCCTCTTGCCAAGCGGAGAACGGCTTGTTCTGCGCATCGATGCAGTGAGTGGTGCATTTTTGCCCTATCCCGAAATAGCCGAACGTATTGGACAGACGTGGCAAGATAGCCTGGGAGTTCAGTTGATCGCGAATCCAGTCGAGCGTAGCCTTTGGAATGAACGCATGAGGGCCAATCAGCCAATGATGAACACATTCGCCACGGGCGATTGGAATCCAGAAGTTGCGCCTCGTCTGCTGCCAAGCATTCGCTGGGCGCCGCTAGCCTCAAATTGGGCAGGCACGCCTAACCCTGATCCAGCAGAGTATGATGGTCCAGAGTGGATCAAGGAGATGGTGCTGAAGCATTGGGAGGCCGCCCAGGAGTTGGACCCAGACAAGCGTCGGCAGCTTTACATCGAAGGGACAGAGATCATGTGCGACAACCATGCTCGATTGGGCATCTTGGTTCAAGCACCCGATCTGACCGTTGTGATGAAGAACAATGTGCGCAATGCTCCTCGGCCTTTAGAGCGGAACGTCTATGCGCAGACGCCGAGCCACGCTTATCCGGAAACGTGGTTCATTCTTCAAGAGTAAGATCATTCCAGAGAAGTAGGTTCCCAATTTGCTAAGTCGATTTCTCTGGAAGGGCTTGAGCTTTTCCATATCAAATTGGGGGTGGTTCATTTTAGCTGGATAGATAGGTTTACACTTTTAGAAACAGAAAGAACGTTTATATTCTCTGATTTCGCCGGTTCTCAGAGAGAAAACGGTCTCATATAGATTTTTGTCTATATATCAAAAGTGTAAACCTAATTTTGAACCACCCCTCAAATTGCGTGTTTTAATTATTGGAAAAGCCTAATCCCAATTGCGGTTGTGAGTTGCGTGAATAGGGCATTCAATCCTCGTAGTTGTCTTTGTTGCGACTAAAACATTATAATGTCTGACAGATACGTGATATTTTGTTTGTGGCGCAACATTGAGAGGATAAATTCGTATGACAAAAAATACACTGCCCTGGGTGATCAAGCCGCTTGTCCCAGAAGAAGTGTATACGGATCGGATGGAGTTTCTGGAGTTTTTCTATACGGAAGCTCGAAAAGCCGCAACCCGTCGTACAATCTCAACTGTGCTTCTAGGACGGCGGCGTATGGGCAAGACTGAGATTTTCAAGCGCGTCGTCAATCGCCTCTTTTTTGACCAGGACCCGACCGATCCGCTGGCAGTCGTGCCGGTCTACTACTCTTTTTTGGACCGGGCGACCGATCGCTGGGAATTTTCCGAACAATATCTGGAAAACTTCTTGCGCTATTATGTAGGCTTCTATACCCGTCAGCCTGAATTAGTTCGAGAGCATTTGCGCGGGGAGCAACTGCTGGCAGCAGTTGAGACGTCTCGATCATTATATCCTTTTACGGAAAGATTGAATTGGATACTCCGCTTGTATGATGCAGTACTCAGACGTGACGGTCCTGCACCTGAGCAAGAGGCAGTGGAAATGATCCGGCGTGTTTCGGATAACGATGACACAGCAATTGCCGTCTTTCTGGACGAATTCCAAAACACGCGTTTGCCTCAATACGAATTTGACATTGTTGGGGTCATGAAAGAAGCCGTTGAATCGCCCACTTGCCCCCACTTCGTCACTGGTTCGGCCATGAGCATTCTGGCCCGCGAAATCATCGGGCGCGGCTCACTATTTGGGCGCTTTGACAGCAAACCGATTGAACCGCTCTCTGGCTATTGGGGAGCAGAATTGGCGCTGAACACAGCGTGTTACTATGAGACAGATTTATCGGAACTGATGGCTCCAGTGGTGGCTGAACGGTGTGGCGGCAATCCCTTCTACATCAGTGCTGTCGTGCGTCAGGCTGCAGTGTCGAAGCAACCTTTAGTTGACGAGGAAGCTATCAACCGTGCCCTGGCTGTAGATATTTCTTCCGGCTTTATCTGGGGTGAACTGTACGATCAGGTAACGGGCTGGATCGAGAGATTGAATAATTATGGCATCACCAAATGGATTCTCTATCTTTCGGCACGAGAGGAAGAAGAGCGGATCAGTCTTGAGCGCATTCAGCTGGTACTCAAAGAACGTGAAGGGCATGATGTACCATTAGATGAAATCCGCGATGTTCTCGTGCGTTTGTCGCGTGGCGATTTGTTAGAATATCTAGAATTGGGCAGCTGGTTCCGCAAGATCGACGATCCAATTTTGTTAGAGTTTTTGAAGGTGTGGGGACGAGTTGAGGTTGAGGGGCAGAATCCCATCAAAGTACGCGATGATTTAGTGAGTCAATACAGTAGGTTGGAACGACGGATTCGTGAATATCAGGGATATCTAGCTGAAGTCTTTATGAGCCAGGTCTTGCTCAATAGCCAAGATAAAAGTAAACAACCACTTCCTGGCCACCTCTTGAACAGCAAAGAAGATATCACGATGCCCTGGCCACTCATATTTGTCCATCATCGAGTGCGCCTACAATCAGGCAAGGGACAGGAAATCGACTTGCTCGGCGCAATCGGGGCTGAAAAATGGGTCTGCCAGAGCAAATGGGTGACAACTCGCAAGATCGGACCGGACGTACTTGAACAGTTGCTCTTACAAGCAGAGGCCGTTCAAGCTGAGTATAATCCGAAAGCAGTGCGCATCTGGCTCTTTGCCCACGAAGGGTTAACGGCCAAAGCTGAGTCACTGGCGCATGAAACGGGGATTTTCTGGTCGACCCGCGCTCAGCTGGATGAGTTGCTCACCTGGTTGGGTTTACGGAAGTTGCCAATGTTAACTGATCTCGAAGAGTGAGCAGCAATGACCATTTGATCATGACGCAAGTTTGACACGATGCGACGAAGTGTACTGGACAAGTGATGAGGCGGCAGGTAATGCACTCCCCGTTACCTACCTCATCGCTCCATCCCGATCCACTAACGCGCGCAAGCTCGAAAGTATACGATGGTATCTGGGCGAATCAGACACAAAGGTTGAACGAAAGATGATGATGGCGGAGAGAACAGCACGGGGTCTATCCTCCGGAACGGACATATCTGAACCAAAGCCAGAACCGATTCTTCAGGTCAAAGATTTGCAAACACATTTCTTTACCGACGAAGGCATTGTCCAAGCGGTGGATGGTGCAAGCTTTGATGTGCAGCCGGGTAAGACACTTGGTATTGTCGGTGAGAGCGGCTGTGGAAAGAGCGTGGCGGCCAAGTCCATTTTGCAGATTGTCGATAAACCAGGCCATATTGTTGGAGGAGAGATTCTTTATACCTATTCAGATGCTGGTGGTCATCTACAGACGGTTGACCTGCTGTCACTTCCTTACAACAGCAGCGAGATGAAGACGGTTCGGGGCGGTGAGATCTCCATGATCTTTCAGGAGCCGATGAGTTCTTTTAGCCCAGTACACACGGTGGGGAACCAATTGATGGAAGCCATCCGATTGCATACAGATTTGACCAGGGCTGAAATGCTTGCCGCCGCGACCGAATGGCTGACCCATGTGGGGATTCCGAATCCGCGCCAACGGCTTGCAGAGTACCCTTATCAACTGAGTGGCGGGCAATGTCAGCGTGCGATGATTGCCATGGCGCTGTCCACCAAGCCGCGTATTCTGATTGCCGATGAACCGACGACTGCCCTGGATGTGACCACCCAGGCCCAGATCCTGAATCTGTTGCAACACCTGCAAGATGAACATGGCATGGCGATAATTTTTATCACGCACGATCTAGGAGTAATCGCTGAAGTGGCGGATGAAGTGGCTGTTATGTATTTGGGACGTGTGGTCGAAAAAGCTCCCGTAGGCGAAATCTTCTCCAATCCCAAACACCCCTATACACAGGCGCTACTGACATCGATCCCACGGATCGATGCGCAACCACGTGAGCGTCTGCCGTCTATCTCCGGTTCCATCCCACATCCTCAATCTCGACCAACCGGATGTTCTTTTTATCCGCGCTGCCCCGCTTTTATCGCTGGAACTTGTGACGAGCAAGAACCGCAGCTCGCACAGGTCGGTCGGGAGCATACGGCAAGCTGTTTTCTGTATCCAGAGCGTTAGAGTTTATCGACGAGTATATAGAGCCCAAAAGACAAAGAGGACAAGGTAACGCAAGTATGAGCGCCGCCAATGGCAAAACATTAGCCAATGACATCGTACTGCAAGTAAATAACCTAAAAAAGTACTACCCTGTTGAATCCGGCATTTTAAAGCGCAAGGTGGGAGAATTGCGCGCTGTCGACGATGTGAGTTTCGTCATCCGCAAGGGCGAAACAGTAAGTTTGGTCGGCGAAAGTGGTTGCGGCAAGACAACCACTGCTCGATGTATTGTACGCGCAGTGGAACCGACAAGTGGCGAGATTCTTTATCACACCGAAGAGGGAAATTTGGTCGATTTAGCCAAGTTAAATATGACCGAAATGCGCCCATTGCGTCGCGGTATTCAGATGGTCTTTCAAGATCCCTTCTCATCTCTCAATCCCCGCATGAATATCTACGAGATCATTAGCGAACCGTTACGTGTCAACAAGATTGGAGGCCGCAAGGAACGCGAGGAACGAGTGGCGCATCTGCTACAGCTGGTGGGGCTTCGGCCAGAGTATATGCAGCGCTTTCCTCATGCTTTTAGTGGTGGTCAGCGTCAACGGATTGGGATTGCGCGTGCGCTGGCCGCAAACCCGCGCTTAATTGTGGCCGACGAGCCCGTCTCTGCACTGGACGTTTCTGTGCAGGCACAAGTTCTGAACCTGATGATGGATCTGCAAGATGAATTGGGGTTGACCTACCTCTTTGTCTCCCATGATCTGAGTGTGGTCAACCAGATCAGCAATACTGTCCTGGTCATGTATGTGGGGCGTGTGGCCGAGATTGGACCGCCGCAAGCGCTCTTCAAGGATCCAAAGCACCCCTACACTCTGGCCCTGATTTCCTCTCTCCCCAAACCGGATCCTTTCCAAGGCCGTGAACGCATCATCCCTGAAGGAGAAGTGGCTAGTCCGGCCAACCCACCATCCGGATGTTATTTTCATCCCCGTTGTCCTTTTGTGATCGAACGGTGTCAAAAAGAGGCACCTCAGTTAGAGGAAGTTGCTCCACAACGATACGTTAGTTGTCACAGAGCACGAGAGATTGAGTTGGTGATATAAATGGTGCTGTGAGGATTTGTGGGGTAGATGTTGGATAGTTTGTTGGTTGGCTGGTTTGTTACCCGCCCATCGGGGGTGGTTCATTTTAGGCGGACAATTAGGTTTACATTTTTGCAAAGAGAAAAGATGTTTATATTTTCTACTTTGAGCCATGCTCAGGCAGAAAATGACCTCAATATAGATTTTTATCTATGTATCAAAAGTGTAAACCTAATTCTGAACCACCCCGCCCATCGAACCAACAAACCGACTGAAAACCACATGATTCCTCGGATAACCATATAAATTTACCCAAGCAAAACGGCCTTCACACGATTGTTATAATGGTCGCTAATCAGCAAAATATCATCACCGTAGAAGCAAAGCCCATGTGGCTCATTCAAGCAAGCTGTTGTGGCTGGTCCACCGTCACCACTATCCCCTGCTAATTCGCATCCGGCAATCGTCTCTAATTGACCCGTGGTCGTAATGCGACGCACCCGATTGTTGGCAGAGTCGGCAAAGTAGATGGTGTCATTAGGACCGATGGCCAATCCATAGGGCTGGTTGATTTGGGCTTTGTTTGCAGCAGTGCCATCGGGCGAAAAGCCTGCCTTGCCACAACCAACGACGGTGGAAATCGCACCATCAACGCCCACCCGCCGCACGACGTGATGCACCTTATCAGCAAAGTAAAGGTTGCCCGCTCGATCAAAATCGATGGCCGTGGGTGTTCCGATGCGAGCCAAGGTGGCAGGACCTCCATCTCCTTGATAGCCGGATTGCCCCGTACCGGCAATTGTCGCGATCAACTCGGTCTGGGCGTCGATACGGCGAATACGCCCGACACCATCACCCACATAAATATCACCACCGGGTCCCACCACCACGGCTTCGATCTGCGAAAAACTAGCCGCATTGGCAGGTCCGCCATCCCCCTTGTCCCAACGTCCCTCGCCGCCATCCCACGGTAGGGTCGTGCCGGCAATGGTCAGGATCGTCCCATCTGCTTCAACCCGCCGGATACGTCCGCTGCGGGTATCGGCAATGAGCAGTCGCCCTTGACCATCGACTGCGACATCGTGGGGATTTCCCAAATAGGCATCGGTAGCAGACCCGTTGTCACCTCCATATGCTCGTGCCCCGTTCCCAGCTACTGTCTGGATGAGGCCGCTTTTGGGATCGACCGCCCGAATCCGTTGATTCCAGACATCGGCAATATAGAGCGTGCCGTCGTGCCCCACGGTCAATCCACCAGGTCCACAAAGAAATCCCTGCGTGGCAACCTCCCCGTCATGAACGGTCGTACCACCCAGAACAGTCGTCACAATGCTTGTCTTGCCGTCATACCGACGCAACCGTCCCGAACAGTCGCCCCAGTAGACAGTGCCGTCGGAATCGGCCCAGATTCCTGCTTCCACCGAGTTACAGAGGGTCTGGTTACCTGGCAATCCCTCTTCGCCAAAACCAGGAACCCCGTTCCCGACAAGTGTGGTCACAACGCCTGTCATCGCATCTACTTTGCGCACGCGGTAGCCATACTTTTCGCCTACATAGAGATTGTTTTCTGGATCAAGACAGATCGCGTCTGGCATGAGCGTACTCGCCTCCGCAGCTGGCCCACCATCGCCCGCCGAAGAACGATGCCCATTGCCCAAAACTGTCGTAATAATACCCGTTTCCATGTTGATACGGCGTACTCGGTCGTTGGAGTTATCACAAACGTAGAGATGCTGACTCCCTCGGTCAAAGGCTAAGTGCTCAGGATGATGAAAGGCTGCATCGCGCGCGGGTCCACCATCGCCGTGATAGCCCATGAGGCTGAGACCAGGACCGCTGGTCGGCAAAGCGGCTGCAACCGTATCGCTTCGGTAATAAGCATTCTGTCCAGCAAAAAGCTCGATGACTCCCGTTTGCACATCGACACGGCGAATATTGTTGGCCCATTCGCTAGAGACATAGAGATTGCCCTCATCATCCACGGCCACACCACTCGCCGTATCCAGTTCTGCCTCTAGGGCCAGGCCGCCGTCCCCACCACGTCCCACCTTGCCGGAACCAGCCACCCGAGTGATGATACCTGTGGCATGGTCAATACGGCGGATAGTCTGATTGCCCAGATCCGAGAGATAAAGATTGCCATGCTTGTCCTGGGTCAAGTCGTGAGGCCAATAGAAGCGTGCCTCCAATGCGAGGCCGCCGTCGCCTGAGTTACCCGGAATCCCATCTCCTGCAAAAGCGTGGAGAATGCCATCTTGATCAATACGCCAGATCCGATGGGCATGATAGTCGATGACAACCAGATCGCCATCAGGACGGCGTACGACACCCATCGGCCACCCTGCGTCGGCTTCGGCCGCCGGAATTCCAGTCTGGTAGCCGACACCTGCAATTGTTTGAATGGTATGGAGCGATAAGTTTTCAAAGAGCGGAATTTTCTTCATGTGTGAAAATGGTTGCTTTCCAAAATAGCAACGCTCCGAATAAAGGGAGTGTGTCCCAAAGTGTGTAAATGCCGCGGTTCCCTGACTGAGCAGTGTTCATTTACACACTATGTGGTACACACTTGAATAAATTGTCCCCTGACTGCAACCAGTCCGATTATCCGAAGTTTAAAAGGCATCTTTATTCGTCAGAATACTTCATCCGGTCTGCGGATTCGATAATTTCCTCACCCAGCGATAGATTGAGTTGTGCGGCGGATGTCGCCAGTTGCTCCAGAATTGTTTCTGGCACCTCGATCCCGTGCGTGAGATGATGCCTACGTTTACGTCGTTCGAAATCACCCGGTACGAGAACTTCCTCGACATCGGCAGCGGGGGGCAAACTCTTCAGACCGTCTAAAAAAGCGCGCGCATTTTGCTGATAGTGGGTCAGCGGCATAAAGGCCTCGATATTGAACACCTGCATAAAAGCACCGCCCATCCCTAGCTCTTCAGGGGTGAAATTTCCCCCTAACCCACCCAGCAGACAAACAAAGAGTGAGAGTGCATAGCCTTTGTGATTGCCAGCCGTTAATAGATGTCCACCATCAAAGAAATCTGCCGGTTTCACGGTTGGTTGTCCGGCACGGTCGACAATGACTCCGGTTGGTAAATCGGCATCTTGGCTCTCCGCCACCAGTATTTTGCCGCGGGCGACCACGCTGGTGGCAAAATCGAGCACAAAGGGCGTATCATCGCCCGTGGGCACACCGATGGCAATGGGATTGGTCCCAAGCGCCCCCTTTGCCGCGCCAAATGGCAACACTGTCCCACCGACTGCTGAACCACCACCTACGGTAATCATGCCGATACAGCCAGCCCGAGCCGCCTGTTCGGCATACTCACCCAGCCGACCGATGTGATTGATCGGCTTAAAGTTGACGCAGCAGACATTTTCGGTGCGCGCTTTAGCAATGGCTTTGTTCATCGCCTGTTGCGAAGCGTAGTGGCCAAATCCCCCTTGACTGTCAACCAACAACCGCGCGTTTCCTTCCTCTAAAATCGCAAGCTCACGACCTGGATTCAGGGTGCCGCTTTCAATCTGTTGGAGATAAGAAGGGATTCGTAGAATTCCATGCGAATCATGACCTGCAAGGTTGGCATTGACTAGAATCCCCGCGACGGTATCGGCGATGTGGCGTGGTGTCTTGACAGCCATAAAGAATTGACGAGCCATGGCGTGGAGATGTTCGGCACGCATGGGTTTGGTTTGAATCACGATTTTCTCCTTGGATTGACTCTATAGTGCGGTTGTGATGAAAACAAGGATGGACTCTCCTCTATCTTGGGCAAATGAAGGGGGCGATGATGATTGGGCTATCAGGTGGAATCACTGGTACTTGCGCACTCAGGTATGTAGTGGCAGTTCTCCGGATTGATATTCAGCTTTCCACAATGCCACCGTCTCGTCGATGTATTGCGCCACCGGCTTGTTGATGCCGTGAACTTTCATCAATTCAGGAATCCACTTTTTGCCATAGGCGACATGGGTACGCTCGTCGGCCATATCGTACGAAATGTACTGGATCGAGAGCTGATCCTCGTGCGCAGAATAGGCTTTGATGCTCTCTTGCCGATAGGGAAAGGCGTGCACCTCATTGCCCATGGTCAAAAGCGTATATTGGGTGGCTGGATCATATTGACTGCGCCATTCATAGATGAGTGTATTCTGGGGGACCTCGGTATAGTCGAGACCATGTTGCGCCAGCCACTCGATACCAAGCTTACAGTGACGCACCTCGTCATAGCAGTGACGGGCGCTGTCATAGGTGAATTCCCACGGCATGTCGGGCGAGAAATAGATGACTAACGCAACCGTCTCTGCCGCCAACATCTCTTGGCTATAGCTCTCAAATTCAAGTTGACGGCGCGTCGCGAGATCGTAGCCGGTCAGGCGTTGACCAGCATTGCGGTTGACAAGGGAAAAGCGGTTGTCTCGTGCAGCCCGACGTGGGACAACAAAGGGACGACGGTTAGCAGGCGGTTTTAATTCAGACGAGGTTTGAGAGTGTCGAAACGCCTGTCTGCGCGATTCATCGCCGGTAATCCCGCCCGCCGCAGCCAACAAATCAGATAGATACGTTTCCCACTCACCGACGGGGTGATCGATGAGCGTGGCCTCCGCCCAACGAAGCTGCTCCTCTTCATCAAGCAGTATGTGCTTGAATGCATACAAGGTGGGTGCGTCAGGGTTGGCAAAGGTCTGCTCCATGTGCCAGCGATAGGCATCAACCAGGGCCAGTTTAATGACCCGCAAGAGACCAGCCAGCAGATCACGTTCATTGGGTGCGTGTAGTGCTTCGGCCATCAAGTATTCTAACGCCTCATCTTCGGGCGGCCGGAAAGCAGGCGTTTGAACTTCTCGCAGTCGTAGGTATAGATGATGCACATGTTGAGCATCTTCCCAGAGCAAGCGCCCCATAACCAGTTTGAGGTCCATATCAGCCGTTGCCGGAAGCCAACCTGCCAGAATACGTAACGTCTCATATTCGATAAAGCGATACCGGTTGAGCAGACGCTTATTCTGTTCAAAGTTGATTGCGCTTGTCGGTTTTACGAGTCGCATAGAATATGTTGTCCCCTTATCTAAGTTATGAGTACTATGGTATACTAAGAGAATAAGCAATTCAAGAAACGGGGTGGTTCAGAATTAGGTTTACACTTTTGATACATAGATAAAAATCTATATGAGGTCATTTTCTGCCTGAGCATGGCTCAAAGTAGAAAATATAAACATCTTTTCTCTTTGCAAAAATGTAAACCTAATTGTCCGCCTAAAATGAACCACCCCCAAGAAACAACCAACAAATGTTCGTCTATGCTGCCTTTTGAATTTATAGTTGAGGGGCCACCCATTTCATCCCAGTCACGCAATGTTGAACGATTACGTCTGTGGCAGCAAGAAGTTCGTATGGCAGCAGCAAAGGATTGGCCTGCTCAAACACCGCCGTTAACGAAACCGTTAAAACTGACGGTTGTTTATTATCATGATGGTGTAACGGTGCAAATTGACAACGACAATATGGTCAAGCCGATTCAAGATGCATTGATCGGGTTGATCTACAAGGATGATTCCCAGATTACTGATACGTCTATTCGCAAAACAGATCTGAATGGTAGCTTTCGTGTTCGAGGCATGTCTTTGGTACTAGCCAAAGGTTTCTGCCGTGGCAATGAATTCATATACATTCGTATTGAGTTGGCTCCCACGCATGAGGAACTGATCTAATGACAGAAGATTTAGACGCACGTGAGTTAAATAGTCTGCAAGAAATAGCGGATGAATATCGTCAACAAGGGTATGAAGTGATTATCGCTCCTTCAGCCGAGCAGCTACCTGACTTTTTGAGAGCATTTCAACCGGATATTGTTGCTTATAATCTGACAGAGAACGTTATGGTGGAAGTAAGAACGTCTGATTCATTGACGGAGGCACCGGATCTTGATGAGATTGCACAAATACTCAGCAGTAAAGATAACTGGCGTTTCGATTTAGTGGTTTCGAATGTAATCGAGCTACCCCGTCACAACAAAAACGATGTACTGCTCAATAATGATGATATCGCATCCCGTCTACAAGAAGCAAACGAACTATCTATGCATGAACATGGCGAAGCAGCCCTTCTTTTAACTTGGTCTGCACTCGAAGCGATCTTGCGACGCAACGCACAAACCGAACATGTCCCAATGGAACAGGATAATCCATTGCACCTTATCAAAAGTCTCTTCATCTATGGTCTCATCAGCAAAGAACAATACCACACCCTACGCTCTGGTGTACAGGTGAGGAACACGATTGTTCACGGCTATCGAGACAAACAATCCTTTTCAGGGCTTCTACAAGATCTGCTTGACCTTGCAAACCAACTAATAGAACGTCCCCTTGCTGCGTAAGGCTCTGTGCGCGAAATCTCTTTCACGCTTTCGGCGGCGAAATTCTACCCCTTACTCCCTTCTTTGATCTCGCACAGGAGCATGTTGCACGCGTGCATAGAGATCGGCCCACCCTGACGAGCCATCATCGTTCCAGATCTCCAGCCGTACACCCGGTTCTTGCGCAGGGTCGTTGCCAGCCATAAAGTGGGGCCAGCAGTGGTCGCGCATGTTGGCAAAATGAACGACCCGCCCACCGGGCCAGATAACTGAGAGGATATGGCGTTCATCTGGCAGTTCATATGGAGGGTCCATTCTATAGCGACTGAGCGCATCTTCATTGATCTCAACGCCCAGCCCAGGACCATGCGGTACCTGTAGATAACCACCGCAGATAGTCAACGGCTCGAGCAGTAGGCTATCACTGTAATTGTTGAGGCAGGTAATGGTAGGCCACTGGGCAAAAGGGAGCACGGCCCCAAGATGAGCCGAGAGAGCTGTGACCAACCCCGCGCCCACTAGTTGTAGCCAGAAGGGTTTTTCGAACGCAGCTGCGAGCGTACCCTGACGCAGAACGTTGGCCACTCCACCACCAATCACAAACCCATCGCAGACCGACTCGTGCACAGCGGTGGGAAAAGGCGGTACGCCAAAATGCAACGCAATCGGATGGGCTACTTTACGCCGCAATTCCCGCAACTCTTCTACATCGTGTTGCGGGATCGGCCCTTCGTAGATGGAGACGCGTTCGTAAGTATCCAGCCTCTGCAAGACAGGAGCCGCCGTTCCCACGTTGAGCAACATGCTGTTCCAGTCTAGATCCAATCGGTAGTGCGGCGGCGTTACGGCGCTAACCGCCTCCACTTGCTCATAGACACAGATCCAGGGCCGCGTTTTGAATTTATGAAAGATGTAGCCCTGCTCGACAGCGTCCTGCGCCTCGCCAGCCAGATCCTCTGGACCCATTTTGGTGTTCCACCATGCGATGGGACACCAATCCCGCACTTTAGGCAAGTTGGCAAGGCGATGGACCGGTACCTCCATCGCCTTGCCAACTACGTCGTAGAGAGCCATTTGCAGTCCAGCGCCTAGACTCAGTAGATCCAAATTTCAGGTTTTGAGAGAGAATTCTGGCTAAACAGTTGACATAAATACAAATTTGCCGGTCGATATCTAGTTTTTGCGTTAGATTTGGGCGATTTTCAGATATGAAATAGGTTGTTTTCTGTAACCGAAATCTGAATAAATGACTCCAAAATCCCTGCAATCTCGACTGAAAATCGCCAAAAACGCCAAATTTGGATCTACTGAGACTGTCATCATCGAATAGTTCTACTGGATTGTGACCTTTCACACGATCAATGGCCTCATCTGATACCCTTCCCCAGGTATAATGAGGCAACGTTTCTCCATAGCCCACCGTACCGTCTTCGGTTGTGACGCGGATGATCTCCACAATCTGCCACTGCCAAACCAACAGGGCGTTCCATGGCTGGACTCGGGGCGTAAAGGGAACACGTAGAGTGATGCGTTCAATTTCTTTGATGCGTAATGATGGTTTCATTGGTGATCTTCCCGGTTTGTCGTTCTATTCATTAATCAAGGATGTGTTTCAGTTTCATCACTAAGTGGACCAGGCTAAAATGCTGCGTGAAATGGGGAATTCTTTGCTTTTGTCTATGAAATCACAGTGTATATTTCGTTCTTCTACTGGCAGAAAATATATCTCGCTCTAGGCAGTCACAAGCTCCCGCACCGCAGCAACGAGCCGATCCAAATCCATCTCATCATTAAAGACATGGGTCGAGACCCGAATCATAGCTGTATCCTTCTCGAGTGGCGAGACCAACACCCCACACTTCTGCAAGTGCTCATGAATATCCAACGAACCATGACCGGGCAAACTAAAGGTAACAATACCTGATGATTGCTCATAGGGTAGAGGTGTCTCCAAAACCAGACCTGGAATTTCTTGTAGAACAGCTTTCATGCGATCTGTGTAATCAGCGATATAGCGAAAGACATTCTCCCAACCAATCTCATCCCAGATGTCCAACGCCTTGCCAAAGGCAATTTGGTCAGCCAGATTGCGTGTACCAAATTCAAAGCGCTTGGCCTCATCCAACAATTCCATGCCTCCCATCAGATCAAAATCCTTCTGTGAATGAGAGCCAATCCAACTGGGCTTGAGCCACTCAATCCGATCTGGTCGAACGTAAAAGCCGCCCGTCCCTTGCGGAGCCATGATATATTTGTGACCGCTAAAGGCATAGAAATCGCAGTTCAATTCCCGCATATCAACAGGGATTGCACCAAAAGATTGTGCACCGTCCAGCAGTACTGGCACGTCTCGGGCGTGTGCAATGTCGATGAGGCGACGGACGGGCAAGCGTTGACCGATTCGGCGACAGACGTGGCTGACGGCAACAACGCGCGTGCGCTCATCGATCATCTGCTCGAACTCATCCAACATCTGCTCTTCGTCATGATCAACTGTCAGGAAACGCAAATTCACGCCATAGCGGGTGATGAAGTTGTACCAGGGAATGCGATTGCCCGGATGCTCGTGATTGCTTAGGATCACATTGTCGCCCGGTTGCCAATCGATGCCATTGGCCACGATGTTGATGCCAATGGTGGTGTTCTCGCCCAGCACAATTTCAACTGGGGTGGCGTTGATGGCCTTGGCCACTTTGCCCCGCGCTTCCTCAAAGAGATCGAGCACTTTATCGTGAATCCCCGGCGCAGCAGGGCCTGCATTGTGAAAACGTGTCCACTTGACCGTTTCGTCGATGACCGGATCCATCTTGGGTGAAAAGCCGCTGGTCTGGAAGTAGGCATATTCTTGGGTGATGGGGGTGAGTTGGCGGACATCGGATATATTCATAACCACAACCTTTCGTTTTTGCTCATCTCCCAAATGTCTGCAATGGAATTGTTTCTAGTCGGAGAAAAGCTCCACTGCGCACATTTAGATGGACCTTGGTGTTCATGTAGACTTGGCAGACCGCATCAGTTTAAAATCAAATCCTCGGGACTGAAAAGATAGATTTCTCCTGGTTGCTCCCCTGCTATTTCTGTCACTTCTTGACTAAAACCAACACGAGAGAAGAGAGCATAAGTGATGCTCCAACCGCGATTCTTTTGCAACCAAGGATGAGATTTTCCAATAAGTTTATTCAATGCCTTCTCACCCATCGGACGATCTCGCCAGCGTGCTTCTCCTAAAATCACTCGTTTGGTTTGTCGATCTACACCAACAACATCAATTTCTGCTGTACGAGACCACCACTTTCCAATTTCCTCAGGAATGAACGGCAGGCGATCAGCCATTCCTGCCGGTGCGAGGAAATTTCGGCAAAGCTGTTCCCAAGTATCGGCAACAAAACGAGGCCATTGGGGGCGAATATACTGCTCTATCACCCGTTCCTGATCACCCAAATCCAAACGACCTTGAAACGGGGACACCCATCGGAACCAGAATTGGAAGTAAGGGTCAACAATGTGATAACGTCCCCACTGTCGACTGGGTGGTTGTGGCCCAACAGGGCGGCGATAGTCTACAATGCCCAATCCGATTAATGTATCAAGATAATATTGGGCGCTAGTGCGTTCATCAATATTCCCTTCTACCATAATCTCATTGAGGCGATGGGCACCAGCAGCAATGGCACGAAGAATTGCGAAATAATTACGTGGCTCTCGCAGCTCATCGGTCAAAACAAAGCGGGCCTCACTGTATAAGTGCTCGACAGGTGTCAAGATTTCATCACGAATATTTGCCCACAATGAACGGCTATCGCGAAAGCGACGAATATGCCCTGGCATGCTACCAACAGCGGCATAGGATTCAATTAATGTCTCTGCATCATAGTTGGGCAAGAAACGAGCAGCTTCAGTAATGGTCAGTGGTTTTAATTGCATCAGACCTGTTCTACGGCCATGAAGCGGGGCATCACGGTTCAAAAAGTGTTGCTCCATTACACTTAAATAAGAGCCACAGAGAATAAAAAAGATCTGAGAGCTTTCGAGTGCTTGATCCCATGCATTTTGCAGCATGGTTGCCACACGTTTTCGAGGGATGCCTGCTTGCGCCAGATATGGATATTCGTCAACGACACAGATCAATCGTTGCTCGGATGCACCCTCAGCCAGAATATGAAAGCCTCTTGCCAGCTTTGATAGCTAAAATCGGCCGCTGCTTCCTTTTCCGGATGCACTGTAGAAACGATAAGTTTCGAGAAAGTTGATAACAGTTGCGCATCCGTATCCAGGTTGGCGGCGAAGTAGATGTGAGGTTTATTATGCAAGAATTCACGGATGAGTGCCGTTTTTCCCACGCGCCGGCGACCATAGATAATTATCAGTTCTGCTTGGCCTGAATGGTATTTGCAAGAATAGCCACCCAAACTACGATCATTTAGCATTCAGCTTTGAACGTGACACAAATGCGTAATGTTCCGATTGCCGAACATGATCTTGGGTCAAGCACCCAATGAAGGTTTGCTTATCAGAACGCCAATTTTAATCTCGCGGGCCAAATTGTTGCCGATTCGTTATCTCAGGAAGTGTACGCACGCCCCGCATCCGATCTATTTCCTCCCGGCTGCGATTCAGATAGTCGCGCAATTCTTCCAGGCCATATTCTCTAGCCAATACGCGTGCGCTAACACCGGGATGCTTGGCTTTTAGCACAAACCACTGCTCGCGTTCCAACCACTGCTCTACTTCCACGGCATCTGGATAGTCAGCGAGCAAACGATCACGCTTCTCAATGTTGAAATTCTCATGGTAGATGCCCCGATCCAGGTCAAGCGTGATGCGGCTGATGTTGATATCGTCGCTCTTTTCATAAAGAATCTCCTGACCGGTGATATCGTAAACGATACAGTCCCTGGTGTAGGTCGAGGTAACGATATAGAAGTGGTGATTCAGCGCATGGGCCTGAAGCGACGTTCCAGCGGAGTAGGCACTGGGCCAGATGATTAGTTCGGCTCCTTGATCGGCCAGCGTTTGCCAGACATTGGGGAAATTGATGTCAAAGCAGATGGCCATGCCCACACAACCAAAATCTGTTTGGCAAACTGGCGGTGTGGACAGGGCTGGCTCGACGAGGGGCAGACGATCAAATTCTGACCAATAGGGATAGACTTTGTCGTAGACGCAAACCACCTCTCCCATGCGGTCGATCAGCACGGCCGAGTTGACGCGGTGGTCGCCCTCCAGCCGGTCGATGGGGCAGACGATATAGGTGTGATACTTGTGGGCGAGGTCAGTCATGGTTGTGACTGTTGGTCCACTTAGCGTTTCTGGCTGGTTCTTATCCTGACCATTCCACGTTTCGGGCAGCGCAATCAGGTCGACGCCACGCGCTGCCTCGCGATCCACCAACCTGGCGATCTCGGCCAGCGATTTCTCATAAAAACTGATACTCTTTACTTTCTGGTAAAAGAAAAGAGATGAGGTGAGAAATGTGACAAAAA
>JAHBNG010000099.1 GCA_019217005.1 Chloroflexi bacterium TSY | reverse complement strand
TAAATTGTTGCACATATCCGAGTGAATAAAGCTATTTATCCGTGCAACAATTTACGCCGAGATCTACTAGTTGTCTGCTGCCGAGATTTGGTATAAGTTCAATTTGATTTCAAGGAGATAAGAAGTCTATGCATGACCCAAATATGCAACTGATCTCAGTTGATGAAGATCAACAACATGAAAACCAACCTCCACAAGAGAAACGAAACCCACAATTTGGTTCTCGCATTCTGATTGCGGCTCTGGTGACACTTGCTCTGATTGTCGGCGCGGTGGCCAGTCCATTTATTTGGTCTAATTTGCCGGTTGCAGCAGATAGTCCGGCAAGATTGCTGCCAGCCCGTACGCTACAAATCGATTCTTCGCTCTTTGATGATCAGGAGGCGCTTGCCACGCTCTACGACGCAGTTGCACCATCAGTGGTCAGCATTCAGGTCGTCGCTTCAGGGCCAAGTGGTTTCTTCGGTCAGGATCAGCCACAAGGAGGCCAAGGTTCTGGCTTTATTTACGACAATGAAGGCCACATCATCACCAATAACCATGTTGTGGATGATGCCGACTCATTAACTGTACTATTTCACAATGGGTATTGGGCCGATGCTGAAGTCATTGCGACAGATCCCCAGGCTGACCTTGCTGTCATTAAGGTCACACCACCAGACAACTTCGATTGGCGTCCGTTGCCTTTGGCTGCACCAGATTCTTTACGAGTTGGTCACATGGTGATCGCTGTCGGCAACCCGTTTGGTCTGGATAGCACGATGACGACTGGCGTTGTTAGCGCACTGGGTCGCGGTCAGATTGTAGGTGAGGGGACGAACCGCTACACGCTTCCCGAAATTATCCAAACAGACGCCGCAATCAACCCTGGAAATTCTGGTGGACCATTGATTAACCTACACGGCGAAGTTGTTGGCGTCAATTTCGCTATCCAGTCACCCATCCGTAGCAACTCGGGTGTTGGCTTTACGATTCCCGTATCGATCGTGCATCGAGTTGTCCCAGCCCTCATCGAAGAGGGTGGCTATCGCTATTCCTTCCTTGGCATTCAGGGGCGCTCGATTGGTCCCTTCAGCGCCGATCAGCTCGACCTGCCTGATAATCAACTCGGTGTCTATGTAGCGGGTTTGGTACCAGACGGGCCGTCCGATTTAGCTAGACTACGTGGCGACGACGATGGCTCTGGTGATATTATCATCGCAATTGATGGTCAATCTGTGCGTAGCTTCGAAGATCTCGTTGGCTATTTGGTCACGGATACATCACCTGACGAGACCGTCACGTTAACAGTCTTGCGTGATGGAAACGAAATTGAGGTGGACGTTACCTTAACCGATCGACCTGGTGCGACGCGTCTGACTCGAAACCGAACGGCCCCCGCCACTGAGAACCTGAATGCACGTGAAGCAATCGCTGTTGCTGTGGAAGCAGTTGAAGAAGCTGATCTCCTCAACGTCGCTGGCAACCTTACCAAGATCGCTTCCCCCGATGAAGTTGATGGTGAACCTGTTTGGGTTGTAGAATTGAGTAGTGGCGACCGAACCGTCGTCGTTACGGTTGTTCGAGCAACAGGAGAGGTTTTAGATATTGTGACTGAGTAGATTTGTAGGTATACTAATACTATAATCTGTCGACTGGCGAACCTGCCACATTTGCAGGCGTGGAGTACACCACAGGGAAGATAGATTATTTTTTGCGGCTCATTTATTATACTCCGCAACAGCACATTATAACATTCCGCCTCGACTAAAAAGTGTTATTTTATGGCGCTGCTTAGTATACAAATATACGCATGAGACTTTCTTTACAATGGCGTATATTTGGGAGATGAACGATTCCGTTTCAGTCGCTCGCCTGGGCTGGGCAGTCAAGCATATTGCCAACGTGCAGTGCTTGACTGCCTTTTTTTGATCTACCGATCCAACGTTTGGTTGTGGCTGCGGATTAAGTGACGCGATTTGGATAGATTCTGGCCATAGCCTGAGAATCTTGCATTCGTCGGCTATTCATCACTTACCGGACAGCCATTATCCATCATTTTTTTGCAGAGTTCAACCGAAAGGAGACAAAAACTATGTCCCAGCATCGTGCATTACTCTCGGTCTCGGATAAGAGAAATTTGGTTGATTTTGCTCGTCAATTACATGAAGCAAATGTAGTTTTAATTGCGAGCGGTGGAACGGCACACCAGATTGCTGGCGCGGGATTACCTGTCGTAGCCGTTGAGGATTTGACTGGTTTTCCTGAAATCCTTGGCGGTCGCGTTAAAACGTTGCATCCTGCCGTCCACGGAGGTATTTTAGCAAGACACACAAAAGAGCATTTGGCAGAATTGGCGCAACATGAGTTGGCACCCATTGATCTGGTTGTTGTCAATCTCTATCCCTTTCAGCAGACAGTGGCTCAACCAGATGTGATGTTGGTCGACGCGGTTGAGCAGATTGACATTGGCGGTGTGGCGTTGCTGCGGGCTGCAGCGAAGAACCACGAGTTTGTGACTGTGGTCAGCGATCCATCTGATTACGATAGAGTGGCGCAAGCCTTCGCAAATGATGGTCCACCAACAAGCCTTCGCCAACAATTAGCGCTGAAAGCCTTTCAACATACTGCTGCCTATGACGCGGCGATTGCGCATTATCTGACTGGACAGTTTGTATCTGATGAAATCATTCCAACGCGCATAGACTTGACGCTGGATCAGATAAAGCGAAACCGTTATGGAGAAAATCCTCATCAGCAGGGTGGTTTCTACGGCTATTCAGGCGCTCAACCACCTTTTACCCAATTACACGGTCCGGAGATGGGTTACAACAATTGGTTGGATCTAGATGGTAGCTGGCGAGCCGCGCAAGATTTTGCTGAACCAACTGTCGCCATCATCAAACATGGGAACCCATGTGGTTTGGCATCTGCAGAAACGCTTGCAGATGCTTATGGAAAAGCTCTCGCTTCTGACCCTGTGAGTGCGTTTGGTGGCATTGTTTCGGTCAATCGGCCATTTGATCTGGCGCTGATCCAACAGATGGGCAAGCTTCTGGTTCATGTTGTGGCTGCGCCGGCCTATGAGCCGGAGGCGCTTGAACGATTACGCAAGAAGAAAAGTTGTCGCGTGATGTTGGCGAATGATGTAGTAGAAGAGCAACTCAGCATTCGTTCGATCTATGGGGGGGTGTTGATACAGGAAGTTGATCGTAGCGAAGAGGATATGGATCCCGCTTCATGGCAGATTGTTAGCCAAGCACAACCGAGCGCCAAGCAGCTTGCGGATCTCGCCTTTGCTTGGCGTGTGGCTCGTCACGTCAAGAGCAATGCAATTGTCTTTGCCAAGGATCGGGCCACTGTAGGCGTTGGAGCAGGACAAATGAGTCGTGTCGATTCAGTCATGTTGGCTGGGCACAAAGCGGGGGAACGGGCCTCCGGTGCAGTTATGGCCTCCGATGCGTTTTTCCCCTTTGCTGACGGTATAGAAGCGGCTGCAAAGTATGGGATTGGGGCTGTTGTGCAACCGGGTGGTTCATTGCGCGATGATGAGGTCATTGCAGCCGTTGACGAGTTAGGGCTTGTAATGGCCTTCACGGGAACGCGGCATTTTCGGCATTAATGTATGATATCCATCCGTATTCTTTGCAGTCGTGGAGAATGAAAAATATCTCTTTTGGAAGTCAGGTGATAGACAGAGAATGTCCCCGGCACTCGCCAGACGAAGATTCGCATTCGAGACTTTTTGTGGCGAGTGCCGGGGACGTCAACCGCTTGAGATCCTGTTGAACCTGAAAAATTCGCTCGGTTTGTGAAAAATTTACGGCTGATCATTTCCTCTATTTCCTTCCCACAATTGTCGCATCTCTTCAGATGATTCAAGAAGGTCATCTAACTTCCCCTGTGCGGCTAGTTTCCCATCTTTTAATACCAGAATCTGATCGGCACGCCGCAAGGCAGGACGTCGGTGAGAAACGACTAGGCAAGTTGCATCTCGTTGTGCAAAGAGTCGATCCCATAAGAGTCTCTCCGTTTCAACATCGAGGGCGCTGGATAGATCGTCAAAGACCAGCAATTCTGGTTCACGTACAAACATACGTGCGGCTGCCGTGCGCTGTAACTGCCCTCCAGACAGCTTAACGCCTTTCGGGCCGATTACTGTCTCTAAACCGTTATCCAACCCCACAATATCCTGTTCCAATACTGCTGATTGAATTGCTGCCTGGAGTTCGACCTGCTTAGAAGGTAACCCCATCAAAATATTTGTTTCCAGCGTCTCACTAAAGAGGCGCGGATCTTGGGGCGTGAACGCGCATCGAGGTGGTACAAAGAAGGTGGTGGGATCTTCGACTGCTTCTCCGTTCCAAACAACCTCACCATGCTGATGAACCAAAAGACCCAACAGAACTTTGAGCAGCGTGGTCTTGCCCGCACCGACACGTCCCGTAATGACCGTAAAGGAACTGCGTTCAATTCGGAAATCGATTCCCGAAATCCCGTTTGTTGAGACAGGGTATTGGTAGCCCAAATTTGAAACCTGCATCCAATTGAGATGATCATGGTTCGACTTTGTGATCGCCAGTACTTGGGGGAGAGAGCCGCTTTCGTAGATGGGACCGTGCTGGACTAGCTCTGCGCGGTTGCTGTTCTGCATCAGGTCGACCATACGATCGATTGAGACTCCTGTTTGTTTGTAAAAGCCGATCATCCGCCCAACTGTCCAAGTCCATTCTGTAATCACGTTGAGCAAATAGATAAAGAGTGCAATATCACCCACTGAAAAAGTCCCATCTTGCATGGCATTTGCCGTCAGGATCAAGATAACGCCCGTGCTCAGATGAATTGCATTGCGGAAGATAGCGTCCAAGCCAGCATTGAACAAATGATCTTTTAGCGCTGTTTGCGACCGTCGATCATTGAGTCCTCGAAAATGGTCAATCACTGCATCTTCAGCATCGTTTACTTTGACTGATTGTACAGCGCCGAACATCTCGCCAATAAAACCGGTCACCGCTCCTGTAGCCTCGCGGCTTGCGCGATGATAAGCAGTGATCCAACGAGTGGCTGCATTTGCAATCGCCGCGATGACAATGATGGGAACCAAAGAAACAAGCGTGATCAGTACATGGACGCGTAGCATCATCACGATCGCAATTGTACAAGCGATAGCACCACCGAACACATCACTCATCCCCATGGGAAAGCCACGTAGGTTGTCGACATCCCCCCGAAAGCGACTGATCGCTTCGCCTGGTGAATCGGGCAAGGCATTGGCACCCAGTTGCTTGAGAATGTGATGCAGCATATTTTTCTGCAACAGGGCCGCAACAGAGAACATAAAAGGGACATGGGTTGTTACCATCAGATAGTGGCCGGCCATTTCACCCAGTCCACCTGCAATGAGAATCGCCAAAACCGCCCAAAAGCCAAACTGAGCGGGTGCATCGCCCGACAGTAGATTGAAGAAGTCGCGCAGAGCGAAGGCCGGTGCTTGAAGAGCCAGAAAGAAGATGAGCAAAGCGACTGCATTGAGGATATAGGTCCAACTCCGAAAGCGCATGGCTTCTAGGATAAAGCGCCAAGTAGGCATTTTCGCCGTTTGGTTCATCTCGGCACCTCCGTCAAACCAGTCTGCAGCAATTGTGCAAAGCGGGAATCGGGTATATCTGCCAAGTCCAGCCGATCTCCATGCTCAACAACCTCGCCATCATCAAGGATCAGAATCTGGTCAGCGCGTTGGATGGTTGTCAGACGATGGGCAATAATGATACCGGTACGGCCCTCCAACAGCTTGTCTACAGCATTTTCAATCTGCTCTTCTGTCGCTGGATCCAGGCGAGAAGAAGCTTCGTCCAGAATAACCAATCCGGGCTCTTTTAGAAAGACACGCGCAAAGGTCAACAGTTGCGCCTCGCCTGCCGACAACCCCTCGCCGTCGCTTTTGAGCCATGTGTCCAGGCCGTTGGACAAGTCATCGAGCCATTTTGAAAGCCCAATCGACACCAGAACGTCCTGAATACGCTCATCGGATATCGTTCGATCAAAGAAAGTTAAGTTATCGCGCACGGTTCCGCGGAAGAGTTGAACCGATTGAGTCACCATCCCAATGCAACGACGTAGCTCAGACAACTGCAGCGAGCGCAGATTCCGGTTGCCAACACGAATCGTCCCAACGCTTGGATCATAGAGGCGAAAGAGCAAGCGCGCAATGGTTGTTTTGCCACTTCCTGTTCGCCCCAAGATGCCCAATACCTTTCCCGCCTCCACTCGGAATGAAACCTTCTTCAAAACAAGATTCTCTGTCGCATAGCCAAATGAGACTTGGTCAAGCTCTACGGCCAGTTCATCTGATGCCAAGCCATCCAATGGCGATGGCCGATCCTCGGATTTGTCACTCGGGTTGAGGATCTTAGGTTGCGTTGAGAAAAGCTCATCGACCCATTGAATGCTGGCGCTTGCTTGCTGTAACTCTTCCATCTGATTTGTGATTTGACGCAAAGGTTCAAAGAGAGTGTTGGTGTAGTAAACGAAGAGAAACACTGTGCCCACAGAGATTGTTCCTGCCTGATGCAGCAGATAGCCAAAGATGACGGTTAGCAACAAGCCCGCTAGATGAAGGCCAACATGCAAATAGCGCAGACGGATGTTCACAACGCTTGCTCTGAGCTCCTGCTCTAGTCGATTGCGCGTGTTCTGATAAAGTTGACGGAGCGTATAAGGAACAGCACCGTTGGCGCGAATATCGACGGTTCCTGCCAAGCACTCTTCCAGGAAGCCAAAGAGATCGGCTGCGGCTTCGCGTGATTTCTTCCAGAAAGGAACAGCGATATTGCGCATGCGCGCCAGTGCGGTCAATGTGATGATCGCGTAGATTGTCATGACGATGCCAACCCACCAGACTTCGACGAAGAGAATGATCAAGACACCGCCTAACAAAACCAGACTCCCCAACATACTCAGTACAATTTGAGAGAAAAAGGATGCTAAGCTCGCAACATCTCCATCGATACGCTCAATGAGTTCACCAGGAGTATGTTCGTTGTGAAAAGGCATATCGAGCGCCAAGCAATGGCGCGCCAACTTGGCGCGCAGCTCATTCGTCGCACGCCAGCCAACTTGCTCGCTGACATAGGCCGACGCCACGGTGAAAACTTGCTGTCCAATTGCAATCCCGATAAAGAGGAGAGCAGTCGTCGTGAGCTTCCTTAGTTCAGCGCCTGCTTCTGACTGATCGATAAACTGACGCAACATCTGGGGAACCAAAAGCTGTAACCCAATTGCACTGAAGAGTAGGAAGACTAAGAGCAAAACGCGCAGCCACTGTGGCTGCAGATAGGCTGCCAACAAGGTCCAATATTGTTTTAGGGGAATGGTCATGGTGTTGGGGTTCTCGTTTTTGGATAGTGGCCGTCCAGCAGGTGATGAATCTTGTACGAATTTGAGAGTCTCAGGAGACAGTCGGCTACTCAACGATTCGCGTCACTTACCCCACAGCCGTGAGCCGTAGTTGGATGTTATTCGAAGACGGTCATTATGAAAGGACGCTTAAGGGACGCATTGTGCGATGAGTAAGGAACGTTTGCCCTTGTATAGTATGGGAGCACGGCTCAATCGCTCAGGAACGGCTCAAATGAGCTGTTAAACAAAACAAGGAGGCAATTCTATTATTCGAAACATTCAGTCGTCGACCAAATCAAACGTTATGACAAAATATCCATCTAATTGATAGGAGCTTAAATGATGAACCCAAAAATGTCTACTTTTGTCTTCACTTTTTGTGGAGCATGTCTTGCGCTGCTGTTGACTTTGTCAATAGGTGCTGAGCCTGTAATGGCAGATGATGGTACTTATGTGCCGAACTGGATGAGTTATCAGGGCTATTTGGCTGATGGCGATGGAAACCCAAAGACAGGCAAAGTCGATCTCTATTTTGCCATTTATGAAGAGCCAACAGGAGGCAACAAAGTTTGGAGCCAGTATCATGATCAGGTTGATGTAAATGCAGGCTATTTTGCTGTAAAGCTGGGTGGTGACGATAAGCCCCTAGGTTATGGCAACTATGAAAACGACAAACGATTTGTTGAAGTACGCGTGTCGACAACCGGTTGTCGTCCTGGCTGCACAGTTGACGATCCTGGTCAATATGAAACGTTGCCACGCCAGAATGTTGGCACAGTGCCCTATGCGTTGAAAGCACATCGTGCCTATAGCGCCACCTGGGCGTCCAAAGTCCATTGGGATCACATTCAAGGAAAACCGACCGATTTGGCAAGTGGTGGTTACAAATATGTTGTGACCGTGGCCAAAGAAGGCGGTGATTACACAAGCGTCAATGACGCCGTTCAAAGTGTTACAAACGCGAGTCAAGAGTCTCCATACCTGATCTGGATTGCGCCAGGTAAATATGTCGAAACGCAGACAATCGTAACCAAACCCTATGTTCACATCAAGGGTTCAGGCAAACATGCAACCCAGATCTATAACTTTACCACCAACAAAAGTTTGGTTCTACAAAGCAACGTTAGTATCCGTGACCTCAGTGTTCACAACTACTACAACGGCGAACGCAGCTACGCCATTTATGCAAATTCAAGTGACTATGCAGTCGACAAGGCATGGCTCAATTATGTCTATGCCTATGCCGGCAACAAGGCCAACTATGCAAACTATCGCTCTGACTATCATTATGGTCTCTATGCATCGGGGTCAGTCAAGATTCATGTGAACAATCTCTATGCCTATGGTGACTATGGCAAGATGTACAACTATGGTGCCTATTTGACTGATGGTGCGCGGCTTGATGCCAAGAATAGCCATTTTTATGGTCTATATGGTCAGCGGGCCTATGGTGTCTATAGTCGGGGTGGTGGTAACTACAATGCACAGAACGCTACACTATATGATGGTTATTACGGCAAGGCGTGGGGCAAATATGCCACAGAGTATAACTATGGCTTTTATCAAGAGAACGGTGCTGTGGCAAAGCTCTATGGTGGTCATTATTATGGCTCCTATGGTGAAGGGAATGGCCAATATTGCTTCGGTATCTACACCACAGCGAGCAAGTTTGAAGCACATGATGCCTACGGTTATGGACAACACTGCACAAACCGCAACGCTGGCTTCTGGAACACCTATGGTCCCACCTGGTTGTATGGCGGCACCTACTATGGCACTGCCCAGTCAACGGGTGGTGACACGCAGTCTTGCTTTGGCATTTACAGCGGTGGCAATAACGGCAATGGGAGTGGTTGGCTCGCCGCACATGATGTGATTGGCAAGGCCAAAAGCTGCTACTTCAACTATGGTTTCTACAATTTCGATTCAGGTCATGCGGAAACTTATGGTGGTACCTACTATGGTGAAGGTGGCAATCAATCCTTTGGTTATGTCAACAAAGATAACAACACCTATCACAAAGCCGAACGCTGCACGGGCTGGGCAGAGAGTGGTAGTACAGCCAACGTTGGTTACTATAATCTGAATGGGGCAAATGCCAATGTTGATGGCTGCTCGCTACGTGGCAATACGTACGGTCTCTATCACAAAGATACCGGATCCCTTTATGCCGGTCTAACCAAGATTGAAGGTGGGTATAGGTGGCCTGGTAGTGGCACATTCCAGTGCTACAATGTTTACAATGCATCTACCTATACCGGTTTAAGTTGCGACGCAAATTAAGCAGGGAGGCGAGGTTGCGAAGTTACAAAGGAAGCAGGAAGTATCGACTGCTACCCTGCTACTTTGCAACCTCTGCAACCCCACTAAGAACCTACCCGAAAAGTGGTTGTGAGTCCGACCAGCTTCTCGAGTGAGAATGCATCGTCACAGAGCTTTTCGGATGAATTTTAAGTCTAAGGAGAACCTTATGAACAAAAGATACAAATGGTTCGGTGCGCTCGCAATGGCTCTCACTGTTCTGATACTCGTCATCGTTGGCATAACCTATGCAGAAGGTGAGACAGTGCCACGCTTTGCAATCGGTGTGAGTGCAGAACGAGTTGCTTCAGATAATTTCGTGTTGCGCAGCGCTTTGGGACAGCCCATCTCTGGTGCGGTCAAGAATGAAAATGAGGGAGGGAGTCAGCTCTGTGTTGGTTTTGAATGTGGTGTTGGTCCGATTTCGCAAGATACCGCAACCCCGGAATCTTCAAGCACGCCAGAAACACCTGAAAGTTCAGCGACGCCAGAATCTTCAAGCACGCCAGAGTCCTCGAGCACGCCGGAGTCCACAGAGACACCTAAAGGCTCGGCAACACCAACACCGACCGATTTGCCAGAATCGACAGAGACACCAACACCGACGGCTACATCGCCGTCTAGCGCCAGCAGCGATGTGGTCATTCACGAGGTCTACTATCGTGGAGATGCAAGTAGCGATTGGATCGAGCTCAAGAACATCGGCTCTGGTAACGTAGACATTAGCGAATGGTACTTCTGTGCGCTCTTTAGCTACAAACAATTGTCGGACAACATGACTGTTCTTCAAGGTGACCTGGATCTGGCACCTGGTGAAATCGTGGTTCTTCGTGCGTGGACCGATCTCGATCCAAACGGTACTGGCTCGGATCTCGCAATCTATGAGAACGATAACACCAAGCCTGAAGGTCGTCCGGCATTTGATACCCCAGACAAGATGATTGACTTTGTCCAGTGGGGCACGCCAAATGATGTGGGGCGTCCTGATGTAGCTGTTGCCAAAGGAATCTGGGCCAAAACATCAGACAATCCAGTACAATATGATTTCATTCAATCTGCACCTGACGGTCAATCACTCTCTTTGATCAGCAGCAATCGGGGATCTGCAAGCGTAGATTTTGCCAATCGTACACCAACACAAGGTACGAATAATTCGAGTGGTGGACCACAGGCAGACAGTAAAAAGGTCTATCTGCCGTTTGTGCTGAGGTAGTGAGCAGCTGGTAGTAGAGCAAATAGCAAGGCATAATTCACAAGCAGCAAGATCTTCCTGGAAGGGGTCACACAGTTCCTGACCCCTTCCAGGAAGATCAGATCTGTCCGACCGTTTAAGTCCATCCAATCGCCACCACAGCAACTTCTACCCCTTGTATTTTCTCGATGTAGAAAGTCTTGAACCGAAAGGGCGGAAAAAGAATCCACCCTGAAAAACGGGATAAAATGTAAAATAGTGCTCGGCTAGTTTAAGCAGCGGCATTGAGGCGGCGATGAGCGAGAACGCCTTTAGGGAAATGGTGTGAAACCGAGGCCTTTTTCCGAAAGTCAGGGTCGAGTTGGTCAGGAGTTGGAAAAAGAGCACTCGAGAGAACACGGCGCAGCCTGCCGGGAGTGGATTGAGGCTCGATCCCAGTAGCCAGTCGGTATGGGAGGAAGAGAAGCGGCTAAATGGGAAAGAAGATTGCCAGCCAGCAGCCCCAGTTCAGGTAAGCGGAAACAAGCCTCATCGGCATGAACAAATTGACGATGTAAGCCAATCATCTGCTTGGAAGCCAAGGGGGGATGTTCAACAGGCCAGCGTTCCAGGTAGACAAGATAAATGGTTTCAGGCTGCAAAGTCATAACGGTCGCCAAAACCAAAGGTGTGTTGTAGGCCGGATCCTGAATGACGTAAATCGAGTAGGTACGGTTGGCTGTATCCACCTTGGTTGTTCTGGGGACGAGATTGTGCCATGCTTGATAGCAAATCAGGCGACCACTATAGAGAAAGCGACCAGACGAGTCCGGAGTTGTAGCCTCGAGTCGCTTTCCCTTATAGCTGCGAGAGAGCGGACGCACAATATCACCATATTCAGGTGGTCTGCCTTTTTCTTTGCGTTTGGGGAACTCATTGCGGCGCACTGTGCAGTTAATCGCTTCCCGCAGGACAAATCGGTCTATGCCGCTTTCTAGCATTTCTCTGATTGTAAACCCGGCATCGACCACCGCCACTTCGTCTGACTCCAGTGATTTCTTCGTCTCTTTCAGCAGCTTTTTCCGAAACTCACTTTCCTTTGTGCCTACCTCGCATCTCATGATTGCCTTGAGCAGTGGCACTCGTTTCCCGCCTATCTCCCCCGAGCTTATCATCACTCCAAAGATGAGCGCGGGCAATGCCCGACGAGCCGTTGAGTTATAGAGTCGGTTCACTTTCCCTTGCAGCTTCGGTCGCCAGAACCCTGTGATATCTATGCTTTTCACTCGGTATCCTTCTAACTTTTTTGCCTCCCATTCCCCTTTCCACTCCACTTCTTCTTGCCACGATGAGAGCAGGCTTGCAATATCCCATGATCCATATCGAAAGCTCCACCAGCTTCGCCGGAGCTCCTCATCTTCAAACCCGCTTTCTTTCAATGCGCTATGGATTGCTCCTCGACTTTTCAGAAACGACCCATTCAGCATTGCCCACATCAGACGCATTACATTTACGTTTGTTCCCATCGGCGTTACTTGCAATACATTCATCAGTACTGCTATAGTTATTTCTGGCGCGGTTAGCATTCCTTCCTCCTTTTTGGGTTCTCTACCTTTAGGATGAACTGCTAACCGCTTTTTGTCACATTTCTCACCTCATCTCTTTTCTTTTACCAGAAAGTAAAGTTTGAAAGCGGTATTCCGATCTACGAAGGCACACGAAGGATAAGCCCTTCTTCCGTGTGCCTTCGTGCCGTTCATGAGATCATCTCAAAAAATGTCCGTTTTCGATCAAAAATCACTTAAGAATCTATCCGAAAAGTGGTTGTGAGTCCAACCAGATTCTCACTTCGAAAATGCGTCGTAACGGAACTTTCGGATACGTATTTAGTTGACGTGGCTGTTGTGCCAACGGAATTGTATCTACAGACCTCACCAGACAGTTCTCCTGTACTCTTACATCATATGAGCCCGTACTTTGAACGAAAAAACAGAACCGAGCACACAACGACTTTGCTTATTATGACACGAATTGCGGCAATTTTCGATCTGGATGAAACGCTATTGACAGATGCATCCGGGCGTCTGTTTGCACGGTATCTGCGCAAAACGGGACCGCTATCCACATACGTGCGCAAACGTTACTTGGCCAACGCAGTTTGGGCGCTGCTGTTGCATTCTCTCGGTCTTTCGAGTACGGAAAACGCAATTGGTCAAGTTGCACGTCTTGCCACAGGAATCAACGTAACGGAACTATGGGAAACCGTTCACCAGTGGTTCGAAGAATGTGTTCAGCATCATATTTCAAGCCAGGCCAAGGAGAAGCTAGCTTGGCATCGTGATCAAAGTCATCTACCAGTGATTTGTAGTGCGGCAAGCCAATTTAGCGTTCTTCCTGTTGCTGAGCATTTAGATATTCAGCACTCAATTCACACAACATGGCTTGTTTCTGATGGACATCTGACGGGGAGACTCAAGCAGCCAATAGTTTATGGCTTGGGGAAAGTGCATTGGATAGAGCAATGGTGTAAAGAACATCGGGTCAATTTAGCCAGAAGCTATTTTTACAGCGACAGTATATCAGATCGACCGCTGCTAGAGCTCGTGGGCCATCCAATTGCAGTCAATCCAGATGTGAAGTTGGAACAATTCGCACGTCAACAAAGCTGGCCCGTGCTCTGGTGGCGCGAATGACGAAAGATTACACAGTACGATGTAAGTAAGCCAAGGCTGCATCCAGCGCCGGCAATTGCTCGGGCGAAGTTTCTGTCAATAGCTCCCAAGTTTGGTCAGCGGACAGCCAGCGGGCCTCACAATGATTTTCATTTCCCAATGTAACCTCCCCTGGAAGGATCTCGCCAAGATAATAGACAATCGTCCGTTCTAGGTTGTACCCACGGATTTGGGTCGTGTAATCAAGAACTGTCTGACTGTCTTCAAACAGATTCTTAACAGTCAGTCCAGTTTCAAACGAGAATTCACGCAGAGCGCATGTTTGTGCGCTTTCGTCGTTTTTAATTCCGCCTCTTGGAAATTGCCATTGTTCAAAAAAGAGGTTAAATAAGAGAAGAAACTCTGGACCGTTTGCACCATGACGGAACGGCACTATGCCCGCGCTACGTTTGGTAATCGGTCTCTGTGCAATTTCGATTGCTGTTACAAGATCCAGATTTCCCGTATAAAGCGCCTGTCCTGCAATCACACCGTCGATGTTATAGTGTTCACGGGCTTTCAAGCGCTCAATATCGCCAATATTGGCCACACCACCACTGGCAATCACTTGTAGATCTGTTACATCTCCCAGACGTGCACTTGCCTCTACATTTACGCCGCTTAACATTCCATCCCGTGCAATATCAGTAAATAGAACGCGACGTACACCTAATGCATGCATGTGGTGTCCAAGCTCAATCACATCAATATCGCTAGTTTTCTGCCATCCATGTGTAGCCACTTTGCCATCTCTTGCATCCAAGGAGACAACGATCTGTTCCGCTCCCCACTTATTGATTGCGGTCCGCACTAAATCAGGATCTTCTACAGCAACAGTGCCTAAGATGACTCGATTTGCGCCCAGTTTAAAGGCCAACTCAATATCAGCAATGGTGCGTAATCCGCCTCCAAACTGAATAGAGGTGCTGACAGCTTGCCGAATCTGATGTAGTCGCTGCAGGTTGATAGGAAGTTTGTCAATCGCTGCTTGAAACTTGCTTTGGGGCTGATCACGACCCGGAGACTGGATGAGGATTCGGGGGGGAGCCTTGTAAAGCGTCCAATTGAGTTTGGTTTGCACCAAATGCACCATCCAGATTGACTACGTGCAGCCATTGTGCTCCTTGGTTTACCCAGTGGCGTGCCATCTGAGCAGGATCTTCACCAAAAACTGTTTCGGCGTTTGGATCGCCTTTGCGCAATCGCACACACCGACCACGTCTCAGGTCGATTGCGGGATAAATAATCATAGAAATCGTGACTAGTCTATTACAGAGTAAGTAAGTAAAGGGAGTATGTCCCAAAGTGTGTAAATGTAGCGGTTCTCTGACTGAACAGTGTTCATGTACACACTTTGTGGGACACACTTAGTAAATGTGCCAATCAATCCCAGGCCCTTGTTTGGGCCGACGGCTCGCACAATTACTGGCCCAAACAAATAGCATACTTATTCTGCGATCATTTCAGTTTAATGAGCCTTTCATATGGTTGAACCAGTATAGTAGGTTTACTTTACCACACAATCTAAGTCTTTGAACGTAACATCCCCTCCTCGTCTCCGAGAAAAATATCTCGCTTCATTGGTTCGTCCATCATGACTTTTGGCCACATCATTTAAACTTCGGACAATAGTGCCTCGATAGAAAATAATTCGATTGTCCGAAGTTTGAGGGGCGTCTCTATAATGTGTAGCAGAAATGTTGAGTTTGAAAAGCTGCAGGGGTCGACCAGCTGCTCTTCAACTCTGTAACGCCCGCCAGTCAATGCGTCGGTTTAAGACACAGCTTCGCTGACCAGTTACTCTGAATCTCAAAGACTGTACCACGAAGGGTGTAAGTGGTTCTTGGTTGGACAGCGAGACGCTTCCATTTATACACACTTTGGGACGTCTCGAATCTCAATCGTCTTCTATCGATTCACCAGAGGTAAGAATACTTGATGCAAGATTCTCCCCGTTTGGTCAATCGGTAACTCAACTGGGCTTTCTGCAGAACTTGAGGTTGGATCTTGGGTCAGGGTGAGAGACATGTTGTCGGCCCAAATTTCACCTTGTAGTATGATGGTGGACACATCTTTGGGAAGCAGCTCAGGAATAGAGAGTTGGAACGCAATATCAACAGTCTGATTGGGGACCAAATCCCCAATGGGGATCGGAAATTTTAGAGCCAAATTTTCGGATTCGCTCACGCTTTGGCTATGCACTTCGTTTCGCAAATCTAAATCAAAAAAGATATACAATGAATTGGGCACGAGTGTTGTGTAATTACTCGCATGCTGACGAAGCACAAGATTCGTAATCTCTACATTCCCAATATTCTTTAGGTACGTTTGGACCAAAATTGTATCACCAGGAGATACCACCCCATTATTCTGTTGATCATCAAATAATAAGATTTCCTGCAAGGCGATAATTCTCGCACTTGGTTCTGGTGTCGTCGTTGCGGTTGGTGCATGAGTAGTCGTGCTCGTCGGAGTTGCCAGATTTGGTGGCGTCCATGTGGCTGTCGCAAATGCTGTTTCCGTTGGCGTAGGAGAGTGTGTTGTCGAAGGAGTCGGCGCTAATGTCTGGATTGGTGTCGGCGTTGATATAATTTGCGACGTTGGTGTGGCAGTGAACGTAGATGTGGCGGTCCATGTTGGTGTAGATGTGGGAGTCGGTGTAGATGTGGTGGTCTCTATCGGCGTTGCAGTAACAGTCGGTGTGGGAGTCGCCGTAGCAGTTGATGAAGGAGTTGCTGTTAGCGTTGGGATGAGATATGCAATCACTAGTTTAGGTGCTGCTGTCCTGCTATGATCATATGAACTGGCACTTCGTTGCCCTGTACCGTCAACGAGAAAAACAATACTATTGCCAGATTGCCACTGGGATTTGGCCATGATTTCATGCAAAATCTCAGCCACATTCGGTGTGCGATGAATCTCACCTGCTCCTTGCCAAGTTGGAATCGTTGGCCAAGCCACACGAGCAACTGTTCTAGGCCGCAGCGATATGTTCTTCGATTCAGCTAGGAATTCGGACGCATTGGCTGAATCCTCCCCAGCGATAAAGAGATTCGTCCCTTCATCATTGCTTGAATCAGCGATAAACTCGATATATGCATACAGAATTGTTGCACCACCCGGAACAAACACGTTTTGGAAGCGGATGCCCACCAATTGTCCTTCTGGTCCCCCGCGTACCATATCTAAATCTGAACTGCCTCTATTGACAGACCCATTGTGAATCCGCTCTTCGGCGTCGTCGTTGCTGGCAATGACAGGTATGACTAATTCCTGCGCACCCGGTGGCAATACGGGTGTGACTGTTGCGGTATTGGTGGGGGTTGGTGTATTGGTAAATGTAGGTGTATTCGTTGGGGGGTTGGTGTACTTGTGCTGGTTGGCGTGTCGGTCGGTGTGGGTGTTGGCGCCGCAGCCTTAATCAGTTCCAGTTCGATTTTATCAAGCCGTGTGCCATCTTCTCGAACATAAAAAGTCATTGTATGCTGACCCACCGCCAATTCGAGTTCAACAGGATCGGCGCCATTTCGATCAGAGACATAATCGATTACGTAGGCACCAATTACCGGATATGAATCCCATAAATAACCATCCGCAGGAGAGTCATTGACTTGTACAAAAAATGAATTGTTGTTGTTTGCTCCATAATGTAGCGTCTTAATTTTATATCGACCCGCCGTCAACACATTAAAGCAATACTCAGCTTTATGACCATTGCCAGCTACTTTCCAAAAATCTCCGGCACCATCGGGTACATGAACATATCGTCCGTTGCTTGCGGCAGAATCACTCCCCACTTCGAAATTGCCCGACAGTTGTCCACCCTCCGCTTCCTGACTGAGCGGACCACAAGCGACTCTATACTCAAATTCCTCTTCATGCGCTGCAATCAAGGTACCAGTGTGATGAAAGAGCAGCAAGCTCAATAGAAATAGGTTCAATAGAAGCAGGCTACTCACTTTCCAAACGGTTGCAGGATCATCAAATA
The DNA here is from genome assembly GCA_019217005.1 of Chloroflexi bacterium TSY. Next base: position 38,975 of record JAHBNG010000099.1, on the reverse strand, counting down.
GCTGGCCAGTCTTTGTCCGGTTGGATACGATTGTAGTGGGCGAGCCACACAGACGGATTCGGAATAACCACCTGACGTTCATGCGCTTCTTTTCCACAACCACTCTTAAAAGTGGCTCTACGGGAGAAAGTGGGAGAACACAACTGAGAAAATCACAACTAAATCTTATAACATTGTAGCATAGATCCTGTCAGAAAAATGTAACAAAGTGCTATTACTTTACTTTCTGGTAAAGGCTTGAGTGACAAAGGGCAAACCGAAAGGGGCGGAAAAAAGAATCCACCCTGAAAAAACGGGATAAAATGTAAAAATAGTGCTCGGCTAGTTTAAGCAGCGGCATTGAGGCGGCGATGAGCGAGAACGCCTTTAGGTAAATGGTGTGAAACCGAGGCCTTTTTCCGAAAGTCAGGGTCGAGTTGGTCGGGAGTTGGAAAAAGAGCACTCGAGAGAACGCGGCGCAAACGGCCGGAAGTGGCTTGAGGCTCTCGATCCCAGTAGCCAGTCGGTATGGGAGGAAGAGAAGCGGCTAAATGGGAAAGAAGATTGCCAGCAAGCAGCCCCAGTTCAGGTAAGCGGAAGCAAGCCTCATCGGCATGAACAAATTGACGATGTAAGCCAATCATCTGCTTGGAAGCCAAGGGGGGGATGTTCAACAGGCCAGCGCTCCAGAGAGAAAAGATAAATGGTTTCAGCTTGTAAAGCCATGACGGTCGCCAGAACCAAAGGTGTGTGATAAGCAGGATCCTGAAAGACGTAAATCGAATAGGTGCGGTTGGCTGTATCCACCTTGGTTGTCCTGGGGACGAGATTGTGCCATGCTTGATAGCGAATCAGGCGACCACTATAGACAAATTGACCAAACGAGTCTGGAGTTGTGGCCTCGAGTCGCTTTCCCCTATAGCATCGAGAGAGCGGACGCACAATATCACCATATTCGGGTGGTCTGCCTTTTTCCTTACGTTCGGGTAACTCATTGCGGCGCGCTGTGCAGTTAATCGCTTCCCGAAGGACAAATCGGTCGACGTCGCTTTCTAGCATTTCTCTGATTGTAAACCCGGCATCGACCACCGCCACTTCGTCTGACTCCAGTGATTTCTTCGTCTCTTTCAGCAGCTTTTTCCGAAACTCACTTTCCTTTGTGCCTACCTCGCATCTCATGATTGCCTTGAGCAGTGGCACTCGTTTCCCGCCTATCTCCCCCGAGCTTATCATCACTCCAAAGATGAGCGCGGGCAATGCCCGACGAGCCGTTGAGTTATAGAGTCGGTTCACTTTCCCTTGCAGCTTCGGTCGCCAGAACCCTGTGATATCTATGCTTTTCACTCGGTATCCTTCTAACTTTTTTGCCTCCCATTCCCCTTTCCACTCCACTTCTTCTTGCCACGATGAGAGCAGGCTTGCAATATCCCATGATCCATATCGAAAGCTCCACCAGCTTCGCCGGAGCTCCTCATCTTCAAACCCGCTTTCACTCAATCCACTATGGATTGCTCCTCGACTTTTCAGAAACGACCCATTCATCATCGCCCACATCAGACGCATTACATTTACGTTTGTTCCCACCGGCGTTACTTGCAATACATTCATCAGTACTGCTATAGTTATTTCTCGGATGAAACGCTAAGCATCACCTCATCTCTTTTCTTTTACCAGAAAGTAAAGTTGAGAAGTATCCCCTTATTCTGTCGTGACAAAAACAGGCAGCACTGTCGTTTCTGTATCAACATCCGCATGAATTTCTTCATACTTTTGTCGGTTGGCGTCATCAATCGCTTCCACAAAGAAAACCAATGTAATCTCTGCAAGGCCAAGTTGCTTGCCATAACGGGCGGCTTGCTTCAGTGCCTGACGATACTCATAATCGTCCGTAAAACTTTTGACTTCGATGCCAAAACGTTGCCCTGCATATTGAATGATTAGATCAATTTGGCTGTTGCCGGTGGGAAATTCAGGGTGGACCTTGCCGTTGCGCCGCTGGAAGAAAAGGCTGAGATACAAATAGAGATTAAAGTGAAAGACCGCTTCATAGGGGCGCATGTTGGCCTTGCGCGGTACCTCTTGCAGCAACCAGTCTCGGTTCTGTTGCAGGTAATGTTGGTAGTGTTTTAGGAGATTGCGCACATTCAGACTCGTCTCAGTAATCGTGTCGGACAAATCTTCAAAAGGTGCGTAGAGCTGTCCCATGTTGGGAAAAATATCAGACGAGAAGTAGTTGAAGAGTCGACGCTGGATAAAAGGGTTGGGGAAACGGATATTGAGTTGGGTCGGCGTCTCTTCAATATCAATGACGCCATTTAGGTAGAGAAAGTTCGTTGTTGGATTATCGAAACGAAAACGCAGCTTGTCTTCCGTGCGAAAAAGCTCCAATATCAGATCGCGGTGCGATGTTTGCTGCGCTTTGCTGATGATATTCTGCACATTTGCATTTCCTAAACCGTCAGTTGCCCACAGCATAACCCAGTCTAACTGCTCCAAAGTCAAGGGGTTATCCAGATCGCTGTTATAGGTTTCTGTTAGCAACTCTCCCAACCAGGAAGTAAGCCCTGGCTGACCTTCTACTTCCTCATAGATGCGTTCAACGACACCCTCTTCAATCTTTTGTCCGCTTTCACGTTCATACCATTGATATAACTCCTCGACCTCGGCAAAGGTCAGGTTGGGAATCTGAACGCTTCGTTGTACATTGAAGGGTGATCCGGTCTCGTTCTCAATACCCAATACACTGCGTACACCGATGAGAGCAACTCCGTGCAATAGATATTCTTTTTCATGGCTAAGTTTACTGAGTTGATTACGACGCGCTGTATAGATGTTGCGCAATACGCCAGCAATGCCAGCAATAGCATCCTGCGATAGAGCGTCGAATTCATCCATGATCAAGATTAGTGGCTTTTGGAGAAATTGACGAGAAAAGAGCAATTCAAACTCGTCTAGACTGGCTGCATGTAATTCTAATTGTAAAGCCTTACCAAGCTTTTCCGTGATTGCGTGAATGATCCGCTTAATCTCAGTCACCTTTTTGAGGCTTTCTACAGCCAAATAGACCACATCGAATTGTTCTGCATAGGGTTGCTGGTCTAGTCGTTGAAACACTCTCTGCAATATCCACGTTTTCCCACGCTGCCGTGGTGCCCATACAGTAATATAATGCCCACCCCTTTCAGGGACTTCGCCGACCAATTGATTTAACACTCGATCAATCAACCCCTGTCGAGGAACGTAGAAGTGCAGATCGGTATCAACAGGTCCATAGGATGAAAACTTACGCATGACATGTTTCCCATGTTGAGCTTCCTGATTTTTGACTCTAATATCAGTCTCATGAGTCAATAGGAATATTGTACCATACAGATAGAGGATCAGACGTGCACAAAGTACTTCTCGATGATACAATGAAGAGTACTTATTTGACGCACTCAACGAATGATGAATCGAACATGATCACCATCACCGCAACCGTTCCCTGTACCCATCCACCTGCTTGGGCCATCTTAGAGCGGAAACTGATCGACACAATGAATCATGCCGTCGAGCCTTTCTTGGCCCGTTATGTACGGGCAGATGGCGAGTTGATCTGGCGCGAGGGTGGAACTGGCTCGCGCGATGGAGCCGACGATTTTTATGAGAGTACCTACAACTGGCCGCTCTTTTACCTACTGGGCGGTGGTGACCATTTGCTCAAGCATGGTCAACGCATCTGGGACGGAATCACGCGCCAATTGACGCGGGCGGGAATGGTGCATAAAGAGTTTGAGCTAGGCTACGATCAGTTCCATCAAGGTGAGAGTTACATCTATTTCTACTTTCTCTGCTTGGCTGATCCCACAAACGAAATCAATCGCGAGCGAGCGCAACGCTTTGCTGGATTCTACCTCAATGAAGATCCCGATGCACCAAATTACGATGCAGAGAAAAAACTGATTCGTGCACCCCATAACGGTAGTGGTGGTCCCCGTTGGGGCTTCAGCAACGTTCCAGAACCAAGCTACAACTGGGGTGCTGGGATGAGGCGCTATGGACTTCCCTTCCGTGACGTTCCAGGCATCGATCATTATGATGATCTCAACGATCCAGCCAAGGCACGTCTGATGGGACAGACAATGCACGAGCGGTTGGGCCAGGGTGATGTGGTTGGGAACTTGATTGTAACCAGTCTGATTGCCAACGCGTACATGATGACCGGAGGGACCAAGTATCGGGATTGGATTGTCGAGTATGTCGATGCCTGGTGCGAACGAGCTGCAGAAAATGGCGGTCTGCTGCCAGATAATGTTGGCTTGTCTGGCCAAATTGGTGAGACACTGAATGGCAAATGGTATGGTGGTCTCTATGGGTGGAGTTGGCCTCACGGTTATTATAACATCGGCATGGCCGCCACAGTTGCTGGAGCCAATGCCTATCTCGTGACGCGCAATGCAGCTTATTTGGAGTTACCCCGCGGCCAGTGGGACAGGATCTGGGCGTTGGGTAAATATGCCGACACACGCACGCTAGAGATGAGCTTGGGACCCCATTGGGAAGGACGTTTGGGGAATGCGGAGAACAACTATCAAGCCTTTGTGGCTCCCTATCGTTATGCGGATCGAATTGAAGGGGATGAACCTGGCTGGTTTGATTTTCAACCATTGTCGCCAGTCTATCCTGTGGCGATTTGGAATCTGTCCATGGACGAAGCCGATTGGCAGCGTATCGAACAGCTGCGCAAGCGAGAAACCTATGATTGGTGCGAACTTGTCCCGTTTCGGAACAAAGAAGATGGTGGCCATGATCAACCTTGGCTGCGTTACCTGGCTGGTGAAAACCCAAACTATCCAGACGAGATGCTGCGCATGAGCTATGGTCTGGTCTGCCGCCGACTGGCGTTGATTGCGCAGGACGAGGCCGATTTGATGCAGATCAACATTCATCACTGGCAAGAACACAATCCCGTCGTTACAGAGGCACTGTTACAATTGACTTTGGGTGCCCCACAGATCATCTACAATGGTGGGCTTCTATATTGTCGGGTACGCTATTTTGATGCGGACCGCCAGCGCCCTGGTTTGCCCAACGATGTGGCGGCTTTGGTAGAGAAACTGGAATCGGACCGTATTGTGATCCACCTGATCAATCTCAGCCCATTTGCCACGCGCACTTTAATCATCCAAGCTGGTGGTTTTGGCGAACATCGTTTTGTGACAGCACAATACAATCGACGGACTAGTGAGTACCCTGGCTCGCACAAAGAGTACGTGGCACCGCAGCTCACAGTTGATGTACAAACCGTGCCTGTTGATGATAAATTTTTACAAGTGAAGTTGCTGCCGGCGACTGAAATCAGACTTGATTTGACGATGGAGCGCTACATCAATCAACCGGTGTATAGTTAAGAGGGTGTCAGTCGCTGTTTCGGTCAGATGGCAAAGTCTATTCGTTGGTGAGGATGAACAAACAGGCTGTTTGTTCTACAATTGACCGAGGCAATGATCAAGGTCGATAAAAGGATAACCACTCATGGCAAAACGCGTTTCGAAAAACTCACCCATCCATTTGCCCCAACTTGAAGAGATTTGGCTCGTTGTTTTGCACGAAATGCGAGTCTGGATTACGCCTCCCGATGAGGAACCATATCGCCCATGGCTTCTTGCGGTGCTCAATGGAAGTACAGGGGCAATGCTGCTGATGGAAGTTCTGGAAAAAGAGCCGACTGCTGTCAAAGCGAAACGATTGCTCTACCGCACAATGCGCAAACATGAACCGTCGGCAGATCACGAACCACATCGTCCAACCGGCATTCTGTTTGATGCTCCCGACCTGTATGAAGAATTGGCTGATGACTTGATGCAGATCGAGATTCAAACTGCGGCAGAGCCACGGCCAGACGAAGTCGATCAGATGCTTGCCGATCTCGAGGCAAATATGCGGGGTCGGCCTGAACACCCAAGTTTGCTGTCACAGACCGGGGCCACAGTTGAGTTAGTTGGCGGTTTCTTTGCGGCGGCAGCAGATTATTATCGTGCCGAACCTTGGCTTACATTAACGGACCGGAATCCGTTATCCATTGATGTGCCAGCTTCGGGCCTCAAATTTATTTGCATTGTCATGGGGAACGCTGGTATTGAATATGGGTTGGCGTTGTATCAAGAGTGGACAGATGTTGAGAATGTCTTCCTGCCAACGGATCAGCCCCTTTCGGCAATCCCTGAACGGGGTGCACGCTCACTTTCATTCGAGACGATAGCCGCTGTTCCATTTGAGGAACTGGAAGATATTGAACGACAAGACTGGGAAATCGCTGATAAAGATGCATATCCCATCTTGATTGTCTTCACCCCACCAGACAAGGTAGAACGACCTGAAGCGCCAGAGATCTTTTGGTATCAGGCTGCACTACGGGCGATTCCTTTGATGCTAGAAGAACATTTACAGGTAAACGAATTGGGTGATTTTGATCCAGTGGATATCATTCTCTCGGTTGATACATCCCAGGGACCAACTGATGTACATGTCACCTACCCAGCGGGCGTTCTTCCAGAGCGGGAGGAGATGGCGGTCGACAGCTTCGACTGGAGCGAGGGAGGCGATGATGAATCATGGGCGTTTGATCGGCGCAGCATGGAGGGAGCCATGGCGCAGATGTTTGGCCATGAAGATGAGACTCCCTTGACTCAGGCACAGGCGCTCATGTACGAGGCATGGGAAACGCAAGATCCTGGGCGACGTATTATCCTGGCGCACGAAGCACTTGAACTCTCTCCCGATTGTGCCGATGCGTATGTCTTGTTGGCCGAAGAAGCGGCCGATACGCGTAAGCAGGCATTGAGTTACTATGAACAAGGAGTAGCTGCTGGGGAACGTGCACTTGGTCCTGAGGCATTTAAAGAGGATGTAGGACACTTTTGGGGCTTGATCGAGACGAGACCCTATATGCGAGCGCGTCAAGGATTGGCGAACACATTGTGGAGTTTAGGACGCAAAGATGAAGCCAAGGAACACTATCGTGAGATGTTGCATCTGAATCCTGGCGACAACCAAGGGATCCGATATACGTTGCTCAATCTGCTACTTGAGATAAAGAAAGATGAGGAGGCCCAGGAACTGCTGGATGAATATGACGATGGAATGGCCGAATGGCTTTATACTCACGCACTCCTGGCATTCCGGCGTAAAGGTGAAAATCGACAGACAAACCGACTATTAAAGAGTGCACTGAGCATGAATCCCCATGTGCCAGCATTCCTTACTGGTAAGACAAAACTTCCAGCCTATCAGCCGCCTTATATTGGATATGGTGATGAGAGTGAAGCCATCAATTATGCATCATCTTATCTCAGGCATTGGCGGCAGACACCAGGTGCAATTAGTTGGTTAAAAAAACAGAATAAGGACAAATAATAATGCACGACGTTGTGTACGAGTTGATTCAGAAGGAAGAAGAACGCCAGCGCGAGATGATTGGTTTGATTCCTTCAGAAAACCACTTTTCGCCAGCCGTTGCTCAGGTACTCTCTTCCTCTCTTTCCAGCAAATATGCTGAGGGCTATCCAGGGCGGCGCTATTACGAAGGCAATCAGATTATCGACCAGATTGAAAACTTGGCGATTGACCGCATTAAGGAGCTCTTTCAAGTACCCTTTGCCAATGTGCAGGCCCACTCCGGCTCACCAGCCAATTCGGCGATTCAGTTTGCGTTGTTGGAACCAGGCGAAACGATCATGGGGCTACAACTTGGTGGTGGTGGGCATTTGACCCATGGCCACCCCAGGGTAACCTTCTCAGGGCGGTATTTCCATTCAGTTCAATATGGACTCAATGAAGATGCCAGAATAGATTTTGATGCTCTGTTGGCACTGGCCCAGGAACATCAGCCCAGAATGATCATTGCGGGCACGACGTCCTATCCGTTCCAACTTGATTTTGCCAGCTTTCGCAAAGTGGCAGATGCAGTTGACGCATGGCTGGTGGCCGATATTTCCCACATCACAGCTCTCGTGCTTGGCCATGAACATCCTTCACCCGTGCCCTACGCTGACGTGATTATGTCTACGACTCACAAAACGTTCCGCGGTCCACGCGGTGCAGTGATCCTGGTGACAGAGAGGGGTTTAGAACGAGACCAAAAGCTTGGGAGCAAGATTAACTCGGCCATCATTCCAGGTTTACAAGGTGGTCCCCATAATGCCTCCATTGCAGGAATTGCTGTTGCGGCGCAAGAGGCCGCCCAGCCAAGCTTTCGCACTTACGCTCGTCAAATCCGCAAAAATGCAACGACTCTAGCCAACGGAATAATAAAACAGGGTCTCAAGCTTGTTGGCAATGGAACAGAGAATCATCTGATGGTCGCGGATTTTACACCATTTAGCGTCGGCTTGGGAACCCAGGTAGTCTACGCATTAGATGTTGCAGGCATCTATGTGAATCGCAATGCAATTCCCAATGAGCCAGGATCGCCATTCTATCCCTCAGGGTTGCGCGTCGGCACGCCTTTGGCGACGACGCGAGGCATGAAGGAAAAAGAAATGGAACAAATTGCGGCCTGGATTGCTCAGGCTGTGAGCCATGTACAGGATGCGACCTTGCCCAGTGAGCCAAAAGAACGGCGGGCATTTATCAAAAACTTTAAAACGGAAGCTGATCGTGATCCTGTGTTGCTCAAAATTCGCCAAGAAGTGAAAGAGATGGCGATTCAATTTCCACTCTTTGCGGAAGGTGAGGATGTCGTGCTGACACGGCCAGTGAATGAATTTCGGGCAAATCCGACCTAAGTACTATTCGAAACGTTCTATGACGATCCATACTCGCTTGGGTAGATCGTTGGGCTCGCAACCACTTTTCGGATAGGTTCTTAATCACGATAAAGGATCAAATGAAAGCAAATACTGATACCATTCTATTCGATCTTGATGGCACGCTTGTCCATCATGGTCATCTGTTGATGCCCGAGTTGCTGCGAAGTTGGGGCATTGTGCGTAATATCGATCAGGTGGAAGAGGCCGTTCAGGCGCAGATTAACTGGATCTATGAAGCAACCAAAGAAGATCGAGGGACATGGTCAATTGGGAATATGATGGAATTCTATCGACGCATCTTATCTGCACTGGATATTCCAGATCCAACTGGTGAGCTTGTCCAAAAGTCCACAGAATTTTTTAATGCGCAGCCTGTGCCGCCACTATTTGATGATGTTTTGCCACTGTTTGAAAAGCTCGAGGAGGCATCTTGGCAAATGGGTGTAATTACACAGCGGTCACGTCTGGGTGCAGAACGCTTTTTAGAGGCTCATGGACTTCATATGCAGATTAAGACGATTATTGCGGGGGATGATGGCTTTGGGCGTAAACCTGAGGTTGGTCCTTTCCATGCTGCACTGAATCAGCTTACCAGGCAGCCAGAACAGGCGATTTTCGTGGGTGATCGGATCGATGATGATTGCGACGGGGCGCTCGGCGCTGGTTTAAGTGCATTTCTGATTGATCGTCGAGGCATTCATCAGTCAACAATTCAACAAAGAGATGATATTGTGCACTTGAGAAGCTTGCTCGATTTGCTCGATTATTTGGGACGGGAGAATGATGAATACACCTTATGTTAAAATTTGCGGGATCACAAATTGGGTCGATGCAATGGTCGCTATCGAAGCGGGGGCAGATTTGCTCGGCTTCAACTTTTTTCCAAAATCACCGCGGTATGTAGAGCCAGAACAAGTGGCAACGATTATTCATGACATTCGAGAAAAGGTAGATACAGATAAAAAGATGCTGGTCAGAACCCCCAAATTTGTTGGTATTTTTGTCAACGAATCAGGAACAAATATATCTAAGGTGTTGGCTCAAACAAAAATCGACTATGTGCAATTGCACGGAGACGAAAAACCTGCCGATGTTGCAATGTTTCCAACACGTGCATTTAAAGCATTGCGCCCCTCTTCACCTGCGGCGGCGCGGTCAGAGGCGGCTGCATATGCATCAGTTGGTCGAAGGTCTGTGTCAGATGGTAGACCGGGCTGGTTGTTAGATGCATACGATCCCAATGAATATGGTGGCACAGGAAAGAGAGCCGACTGGCACGTCGCAGCAGAGCTTGCACGACTTTATTCGGGTCTACTGCTAGCTGGCGGATTAACGCCCGATAACGTTGCCGATGCCATTCATACTGTCCTGCCTTGGGGTGTAGATGTAAGCAGCGGCGTCGAAGAGAGTGCTGGCAAGAAAGATCATAACAAGGTAAGAGAGTTTATCCGAGGAGCAAAGAGCTGTCTGGATAATTGATGGGGGATGGTTGGATAATGGGCGGCTTGACAACCTCACTTACCATCAACTTCAACTATCCACTATCCATTCTGCTCCTGCTCCCAGGCATCCACAATTAAGCGAAAAATATCGGTTTCGGTTACGATTCCAACGAGTTTCTGCGGACAAGACGGACCAGATTGATCGAGGATTAATGGTTCGACGACAGGAACACCGCCCACTTTATACTCCATAAAGGTAGCAGCCAACTGACCTAAGCTAAATTCAGGTCCAACTGTTACAACGTCGCGAGTCATAATATCCTCAACTACCAGCCACTCTGCATCTGCACCTGGTTCGTAGCTACTTAGAACATTTTCGGCGGTTTCGGCTTCTGCTACATCTGAATCCGTCACGATCCCCACTAAACAGCCATCTTCATCCACAACAGGAAGACGACGGATGTTGGATTCTTCCATCTTTTGTGCTGCGTCAACTGCCAACGATTCTGGATCGATTGTGACAACTGGATTTTTCATTACATCACGAACGGGGATACGATGCATCAAAGACTCCTTTGTCATGCGTAATTATACTCTCTTTTCTCGTAAAACACCCTGTAATTCTTCACAAACTTTCATTTTTGTAATGTGAGATCGCAAAATTAACAAAATTCGTTCAAAATTGGTAAAAATTGGGTCTTTACAAATGGAAAAACCTGTGTTATACTGTCCACATAGAAAGCTACTGATTATCACGTTGTGGCTGGGCCACTATCGGGGGAAACGTGATGGTTAGTGGCTTTTTATTTTGTCTCTATTTGATTGGATGAAACCACACGTAGAAATTTTCGTTTACCAATCTGGATGACAGACTCGGCATTATTTGTGCTCACAATCATTTGGTCAATCCCAATCACACGCTCACCGTTTAGTTTTACGCCACCCTGTTGTATGAGACGGCGACCTTCCCCTTTGCTTTTAACCATTCCAGCTTCATGTAATAATTCTAAAATTGGTTTGTCTTCGTTCAGTTGAACGAAGGGAGCGTCACTAGGTGCCTCACCTTGATGCATGCTTCGTGCATCGATTACGGCTTGATCTGCTGCTTGAGTGCCGTGAAAGATGCTCACAATTTCGTGCGCCAGCTTATGTTTGAAGGTTCGCATGTTGAGCGCACCATTTTTTATATCTATGAACATTTGGTCGATCTCATTCTGATCCCATCGGGTAACTAATTCGGCATAATTGTACATGGCAGAATCTGGAACGTTGAGCAACTTAGTATAGATGATTCCCGGTGGTTCATCAATACCGATATAGTTTCCTGTCGACTTACTCATCCGTTTCTCGCCATCTGTTCCGACGAGAATTGGATACGTCAAAATCGTTTGGGGTTTCATGCCTTCGGCGTCCATCAACTTCCGACCAGCCATCAAGTTAAAAAGCTGCTCGGTACCGCCAACTTGAACATCGGTTTCCAAAGCAACTGCATCGTACCCCTGCATCAAAGCGTAGAAAAACTCATGTAACCAGATCGCGTCACCATTTGCATAACGCTTACTAAAATTATCGCGGGCCAAGAATTGCTGAACAGTAAAATTGCTTGCAAGTTGAATCACATCGCCAAAATCAAGTTCGCCAAGCCATTCATGGTTATAACGTATAAGGGTTTTGCTACGACGAAGAACACGGAACGCCTGCTCAGCATATGTTTTTCCTTTTTCGATCGCATCACCAACAGATTGCTGTCTACGAGCCGAGAGCTTATCACTTGGATCACCGATACTGCCGGTAAAGGTCCCGATTAGAAATATCACTTCGTGTCCTAGATCCTGAAATTGACGTAACTTGCGCAGCGGAATCGTGTGACCCAAGTGCAGGTCAGGAGCAGAGGGATCAAAGCCGCAATAGACTCGAAGTGGTCGGCCCGTACCAATGCTGCGTTCAATTCGCTCACGCAGTTCTTGTTCCATATTTTTGTAGGTAACGGGATCCCCAAAGTCTACACCACGCATCAAAATGCGCATTTGTTCATCTACAGGAGAAAATTTCATTTATCTGCACCGTTCTGTTTATTCTTTTATACCGTACTGGTTCATAAATTTGTCTGGCTCTTCAGGAACTCAGGGGGTAGACAAAGAAGCACCGCCAACTTCCTGGAAGAGGTCAAGAACAGCCTCGTTGACGAACTCATCTCTGATCTCTTCCAGGAAGTTCAACCCCCTCTATTCCGAAAGAACCATTTGTCTTTCTGCTCGCCTGAAACGACAGTGTGTCCCAAAGTATGCAAATGCAGCGGTTCTCTGACTGAGCAGTGTTCATTTACACACGTTGTGGTACACACTCCCTGAAAACGGTCAAATTTGCGTAAATTTATGACAATGCTCAGCATAACCATGCAGAGCAACTCTGCAACAAAAAACGCGTAGGAAATAACCCACGCGCTTAAATATATTTACTATTATTAGACAGCTAGCTAAGAAGCGCCAGGGCAAGGCAAGGTCGGATTGGGGCAATTTATGCCCCATAAATACGAGTATGAATTCTGGAATCCTTTTGGAGCTTGCCGACGATTCATAGTGCCCCAATAATACAAGAAAAAGTCGGTTGCCGTCAAAAGTGCAAAACATTAGGTTCTTCCATAGACAGCCTGTTTCTTGTTGAAAATTGCTGCGCTTTAGCACTCCGTAAAGTAAGTTATGCGGTCTGTTCGCCCCCATCCCCAGCCCTTGAACCCCGCCAGTAGAGGAAGGGAGCCATATTCCCCCCTCCCAGGCTGGGAGAGAGGCCAGAGGTGAGGGCCAAAATGCCAAAATACTTTGTTTATGCAGTATTTAGGGGCTTGCTTTTTTTCAAAGACAGTTTATACTTATACGAATTATACTTATAGGAATTGCACTTATCCGAGTTATACTTATCCGAGGCTCTATTTGAAAATCGGAGTCAGTTGCTCTGGTAGATTTGTTGAAAATGAGGTTTCCGAGATAGTTGATCGATAGATCTGGATTTACTTGGCGTAAGATGGGTCACAGATGGAAACCGCCAAGTGCGATACTCTGCCTGCAAATAGGCTCTATTCATGTTTAAGGCGTCATCCTTAAAGAGTTAGCCGCGTTGAACAAGGAGCTCTCAGAAAACGGTCTCGAATGTCAACGGCTCTCGATCTGAACTCATGTACGACAACTGTGCTTATGACATTGCAAATATCGGGGCCTTCATTGGGGAATTGACCTGATAACTTTACTTTCTGGTAAAAGAAAAGAGATGAGGTGAGAAATGTGACAAAAAGCGGTTAGCAGTTCATCCTAAAGGTAGAGAACCCAAAAAGGAGGAAGGAATGCTAACCGCGCCAGAAATAACTATAGCAGTACTGATGAATGTATTGCAAGTAACGCCGATGGGAACAAACGTAAATGTAATGCGTCTGATGTGGGCAATGCTGAATGGGTCGTTTCTGAAAAGTCGAGGAGCAATCCATAGCGCATTGAAAGAAAGCGGGTTTGAAGATGAGGAGCTCCGGCGAAGCTGGTGGAGCTTTCGATATGGATCATGGGATATCACAAGTCTGCTGGGGTCGTGGCAAGAAGAAGTGGAAAGGGGAATGGGAGGCAAAAAAGTTAGAAGGGTACCGAGTGAAAAGCATAGATATCACAGGGTTCTGGCGACCGAAGCTGCAAGGGAAAGTGAACCGACTCTATAACTCAACGGCTCGTCGGGCATTGCCCGCGCTCATCTTTGGAGTGATGATAAGCTCGGGGGAGATAGGCGGGAAGCGAGTGCCACTGCTCAAGGCAATCATGAGATGCACGGTTGGAACAAAGGAAAGTGAGTTTCGGAAAAAGCTGCTGACAGAGACGAAGAAATCACTGGAGTCAGACGAAGTGGCGGTGGTCGATGCCGGGTTTACAATCAGAGAAATGCTAGAAAGCGGCATAGACCGATTTGTCCTGCGGGAAGCGATTAACTGCACAGCGCGCCGCAATGAGTTACCCAAACGCAAAGAAAAAGGCAGACCACCTGAATATGGTGATATTGTGCGTCCGCTCTCTCGCAGCTATAAGGGAAAGCGACTCGAGGCTACAACTCCGGACTCGTCTGGTCGCTTTCTCTATAGTGGTCGCCTGATTTGCTATCAAGCATGGCACAATCTCGTCCCCAGAACAACCAAGGTGGATACAGCCAACCGTACCTACTCGATTTACGTCATTCAGGATCCGGCCTACAACACACCTTTGGTTTTGGCGACCGTTATGACTTTGCAGCCTGAAACCATTTATCTTGTCTACCTGGAACGCTGGCCTGTTGAACATCCCCCCCTTGGCTTCCAAGCAGATGATTGGCTTACATCGTCAATTTGTTCATGCCGATGAGGCTTGTTTCCGCTTACCTGAACTGGGGCTGCTTGCTGGCAATCTTCTTTCCCATTTAGCCGCTTCTCTTCCTCCCATACCGACTGGCTACTGGGATCGAGAGCCTCAATCCACTCCCGGCAGGCTGCGCCGTGTTCTCTCGAGTGCTCTTTTTCCAACTCCTGACCAACTCGACCCTGACTTTCGGAAAAAGGCCTCGGTTTCACACCATTTCCCTAAAGGCGTTCTCGCTCATCGCCGCCTCAATGCCGCTGCTTAAACTAGCCGAGCACTATTTTTACATTTTATCCCGTTTTTTCAGGGTGGATTCTTTTTTCCGCCCCTTTCGGTTTGCCCTTTGTCACTCAAGCCTTTACCAGAAAGTAAAGTGATAAACAAGCTTGTAAAAACAACAGCGCACTGGTCGTTTATCATAGTGACCATAAATTTAGATCGCTCGTCAGACGACTAAGAACCTATCTGAAAAGTATTTGTGAAATCGGCCAGCTCTTCGAGTGAAAATGGATCGTCTCGGAACTTTTCGGATAAGCAAAGCAATGACGTAAATGCGTTATTGTGATATAGTAGGAGGTAGGCAATGAAGTCAATTATGTCAAAGCCAGTTACGTCAATGCGGGAATATAGCAATAATCCCAATGTGGATGAACTGATTGCCAGTCCATCCATCTCGTTACAGATTTTTGTTACGGACCATTGTACAAACTGCCAATACTCATATGAAATTGCCGATATTGTGCGGCGCGATTTTCCAGAGGTCAACCTGGAAATTGTGAATATGGCAGATCCAAGCGCTGACATTCCAGATGTGGTCTTTGCGACGCCAACTTACTTGCTAAATGGACGTGTTTGGTCGTTGGGGAATCCTTCACACGAT
Source organism: Chloroflexi bacterium TSY (assembly GCA_019217005.1). The sequence continues at coordinate 23,521 of JAHBNG010000099.1, read as the reverse complement.
CAGGTACAAGAAACATTTGGTGAACTCATTCAATCATTATAAGCTATACTCGGGTTGTCTTGAATCTGGAAGTTGCCAGCAATCCAGAAAGAGAAGCAAATGTCTATTTTCAAGAAAGGCTCGGTATATACCGTTAGTGAATGCTGGAGTAGAATGTGAACATAGATCTCAGAAACGACTCACCCCAGCCAGCCGAGAAGATGCGTCATCTTTCAGAGTTAGATGTTTTTCAAGATCTGACATCTAGAGAAATGGAAGAACTCAACCGTATTACGACAATGAGTACGGTCAGCAAAGGGCGTGTTTTCTATCGACCGGAGGAACCTGGTGAGGTTCTATTTATCTTAAAAGAAGGACGCGTTCAACTATATCGAATTAGTCCAGAAGGGAAAAAGCTAGTTATTACGACCCTTGGCCCTCATACGCTTTTCGGTGAAATGGCATTGTTGGGCACTAAGATGCATAATACTTTTGCCGAAGCTGTGGATGATTGCCTGATTTGCGTAATGAGCCGTCCTGACTTAGAGCGACTCATTCTGAGTAAACCTCAGGTTGCTCTTCGTATTTTGGACATTACGGGCAAGCGATTACGCGAAGTCGAAGAGCGGTTAGAAAATATGGCGTTCAAAGGGATTCCAGCCCGATTGGCGAGTCTTTTGTTGCGATTAGCCGAAGAGCAGGGCGGTGACGTCATTACAGGGCTGACACATCAAGATTTGGCGGAAAGTGTCGGCACATATCGGGAAACTGCGACACAAGTGCTAAATGATCTAAAATCGCAAGGAACCATCGAAATCGGCCGAAAGCGGATTCGAGTTTTGGATGAAGACAAACTCATCGAAGTTGCCGAGAATTAAGATGGTATCTCAAATTGTGTGCAAACTTGCGTTTGCTCTGACGGGCCAAGTAGCTTTTACACAATTTGTGGTATACCACCAGAATTAGGGGCAGGTTCAGAACAAGGGATGAGTTAGGTTTACAAAATTGAAATGGGCACGTTAAAAAGAGAATAGGTTAAAGAGCCAGTTGCTGTTGAGGCTGAAGAATGGCATCAAGGGCGTCAGCCAAAGAAGGGACATAGGAATCGGTAGCCAGTTCTAAGGGTGAGTGACCGGAGCGTTTGCCACGTGAGAAGGTGCGATGATTCCAAAAGAGCTGTAAAAGAGCGGCCAACCAATCGGGCAAAGAGCGATGGATTGCAAGAAAGGGCCTGAGCCAAGCATGAAAGGATTCAGCTAGAGAAGAAGCCCGATGGAAGCGATCCAGTGCATGCCAGAAGGCAAGAGCCATAGGCTGCAATGAGGGAGGGAAAAGCTGTTCAATGGGAAGTTGATGGTCATGGCGATAAGTCCAGAGGTGTGTGATGAAGGCTTCGTACTCAGGTGAGAGGTTCTGGCGGAGGGGAGCCAGGGATAGTTCCAGGCGACGGAGGGGGGAGCCAGCAATGTAGGTAGATTCTGCTGCAGTTGGGTGGCAAAGTGTGCAATTTCATCGCGGTTCATCTCCATCATAAGTTGGGTGGCAGCCAGAATGGTTTGTTGCGCGGCATCTGTGTTGACAAGCTGCCCGGTCGGTGAAATCGGCTCCAGTGCCTGACGGACCGTTCGGAGAAGCCATGTCCAGTTCTCGTGCAAGTCAACTGCTGTCAGCACCGTTTGGTCGGCAACCTCGAGAGTCACTGTGCATTTGCGTGGTCGCCCAGGGCGACGTGCAGGAGCAGTCTGCTCGTCCAACTCTTGCCAAGCTACGTCACGGTCGGTCATGGCCTGGTCCATTTCTCTCTCCAGACGTTGGGTGATTTTGGTGCCATTCTGCATTTGGTGAAAGAGGTCATAGGAGTGTGGCGCATTCATCCCCGCTGCCTTGGCTCCTGCCTGAATGCCCAAAGCCCCATCGGTCACCAAGTCATCAAAGGTGATGCCTCGCTCGAGCAATTCGAGAAACTTCAACCCCCATGTTGTTTCATCTCGGGCATCGGCTGCTGAGATATTCAACAGCGCAAACGATGCTCCGTCCACCACCGTCAGGCACGGTTGGTCGCCACAGAAAATTTCATCCGCTTCCCCCAACACCGGCAGCGTCGGCACCATGCTCTCATTGTACGCCGATGCCAGTTCTCCAACTTCCGCCAGCGTCCCTTGGATGAATCCCACCGACCGCTCCACACCTAGCAGCAACCCCAACCCCCTTTGGATATCTCGTACGCTTCCTCGCAGCATCGGCAACACCGTTATGGTTCGTCGGATGAACGTCTCATCCACTTCGATCACATGGCTTTTCGGCTGCGGTCCTGGACTCACTGGCGACAAGATCGCTTTCAGCGCCGCTTCACCGCTCTCTCAACTTATAGAGCCACGTTCGAGACACATTGTACGCCGTTGACAGTTCGCTCACTCTCCCCCACTCTCGATTCGGGTTGAGCATTTCCAACGCAAGATCGATTCGGGTTGACAATGATAGGGGGTCTGTTCGATACTCTGACATTTAGAGGCTCCTTTTTGGCTATTTTGGTCTGAACACCCTTATTTTGCCTGAACAGGAGCCTCTTTCTCTAACCTATTCTCTTGTTAACGTACTCTCTTCTTTGTCAACCTATTTCTGAACCAGCCCCGAATTAGTGGTTTCTATATAAGAGTAATTGAGCAAATCATTCAGTTTACCAGGAAGCAAAGATAGGCTTGCACAATTTCGTCTGATGAGCAAGATGAATCCGCTGGATTTAAACTATCATTATTTAACATTGGCTGTTGACACCGCTCTAAAATGTGTGTACAATCAGTCATGATTCAATAATTGATAATAACTCTTTTAGAATCCATATGGCGGATAAGATTGAGCAATGGTCAATGTTAGTAGAAATTTGACATTGATGTCAAAGCTGGTTGGTCATATGGATTCTGATTGAGTCAAGATAATTCTGATGTTCATTTTCCCAGAGTGTACAAAAGGGTTTGTAACAGTTAAAACTGCTCACCATTACACGCATTTGTGGTAAATGAGCCAACTCTGATCAGATGATTAGGAGACTGAAAATATGACCCACGTGATCTTTGATCTTTGTATTCGCGACGGTGCTTGCGTTGAGGTTTGTCCTGTCGAATGCATTATTCCAGGTATGCCTGAAGATGAATGGCCCTGGTATTACATAGATCCAGAAACCTGTATTGATTGCGGCGCTTGTGTGCCGGAATGCCCAACAGAGGCGATTTTGCCTGAGGAAGATCTCCCCGAAGAATATGAATATACAACTGAACTAAATGCTTTGTTCTTCACAGACGGCCCAGGCTACGCGGCTTTGGACCTGGTAGAAGATTAATATTTGAAAATCATCCTTTGACCTCTGCTGTTTTGGCAGGGGTCTTTTGGGGTGGTTCAAAATTAGGTTTACACTTTTGATATATAGACAAAAATCTATATGAGACCGTTTTCTCTCTGAGAACCGGCGAAATCAGAGAATATAAACGTTCTTTCTGTTTCTAAAAGTGTAAACCTATCTATCCAGCTAAAATGAACCACCCCGGTCTTTTTTATTTTTATATAAAACTCTCAAACGAGAAATGGAGAGAATGTAGGAGTCTATATGGCAGAAGAACACAACAAGCAACAACCCGATTGGACCGATGTCAAACGTGTGATGGTCATTATGGCACATCCAGACGACCCAGACTTCACCTGCGCGGGGACGATTATTCAGATGGTGAATCAGGGAATTGAAGCGACTTATATGATTCTGACGAATGGTGACAAGGGCAATCATAATCCCGACATTACGCGCGAAGAATTGATCGAGATGCGCAAACGAGAACAACGGGCTGCTGCTGATGTGAGTGGCGTCAAGCACGTACTCTTTATGGGAGAAGAAGATGGGTTTCTGCAACCTACGCGCGAATTACGCAAACGTGTCGTGCGCGAAATCCGACGCATTCGTCCCGAATTGATCATCTGCCAAAATCCAGAGCGCTACCTTGGCGACAGTGGATACATTAATCATCCCGAGCATCGCAATGCAGGGTTGGTTGCCTTAGAAGCAATCTTTCCCGCAACAGATAATATGATGTTCTTCCCCGAACTCATCGACGAAGGGTATCCACCTCACAAAATTCGTCAGCTTTATGTGCGTAGTGATCAGGATGCCGATCTAACAATCGACGTAACTGCTCAGATCGAGCAGAAAGCTAAATCGATTCTATGTCATAAAAGCCAAATCCGCGAACCAGAGAAGTTCCAAGAACGGATGCGCACCCGGTGGGGTGAAGAACAGACAGATGGGAGCATGCGTCACTATGAACACTTCCGCGTGTTGAAGTTTGGGTGAAACATAGAATAAAAAGAGGGACAATACTTGAATATCGTCCCTCTTTTTATTCATTCAACTGTTTTTGGTTCTTTGAGATTTTGTGGGGTAAACAGTGGATAGTTTGTTGGTTTGCTCGTTTATTCACCAATCATCTAACCAACAAACCAACTGGCAACCACACAATTCCTCAGACAAATCTGTTTTTCCGCTAGATGAGGCTTATTGGATCTCTTCCATCAATTCAGCCTGCAACTCGTTTGCAGATTCGGTCAGGCCATCCAGTGTTGCTTGAATGTCTGCACCTTGCATGATTTCATTATATGCAGTTGAAGCTGCATCACGAACAGCTTGGTAGGAAATGAGCTGTGGTTCGTAGGAACCGAATGGAAGAAGCTCTAACGCTGCACCCCATTGTGGGTTCTCGCTCACATAGTCACCAAGAAACTCTTCTGTACCGGCGCGGGTGGGGAAGTAATTGCTCGCTTCAACCCATTTTGCCTGCTGTTCGGGTGAGGGGAACCATTTAATGAAGAGCCAAGCAGCCAGTTCTTCTTCAGGTGAGCTGACGGTGATCATTACGTCTGCACCATAAAGATTTTGGACTGGATCATCCGTCGTGTGTGGAATAGCTGTCACACCCCAGACGTCAGCCTCCTTTCCTTCTTCACCGGCAATGGTATCAACATCGCCACGATAGAAGGGAATCCCTGAGCTAGAGCCCTGTGTAAAGATCGCACGGCGAGCGGCAAATTCAGGATTTGGATACCCTTCAGTGAAGAAGTAAGCGCACCCTTCGTCCAGCATCTCTTTGAGCAAAGTTAAGGCATCAATGGTCGCCTGACCATTATAGACATAACCGGTGCCTTCATCATTCAAGATATTACCGCCATAGGCCAGCGTCCATGATGCAACTGCGGAGGCATCATCGCGCAAAATGTAACCACCAGTCCCATCACCATTGGCTTCAGAAGCAACACAAGCCATCTCTTTAAACTCACTAGGTGTTGTGGGAGGACCACCAAAGCCAAGTTCTTCTAACCATGTCTGGTTGTAGTAGAGAACTTCCATGGAACGATTTGGTGGGAAACCAAGACGTTGGCTATCAAATGTCGCATGAACTCCTTGCTCGAAGAAGCTGGAAAAGAAATCATCTCGCTCTTCTTCACTCAATCCCCAGTGTGCATCACCAACCAATGTTTCCAAATCGACAAGCGCATCATTCAACTGATAAAAAGCCTGATCGTTCTGATAGCCAACAATTAGAGCCGCCGGAGCCTCACCGGAAGCAATGCTGGCATTCACTTTGTCACGAATATCGTTATAGCCACCCTGATTTTGGGCCTCAACAGTAATGCCACATTCGTTACTGCTATTAAACTCATCAACAATCGCCATTAACCTTTCTTCACGTCCACCACTATGTTGATGCTACCATACAAACGTCGTGTCACGTGGGTCAACGCCAGCATAGGCCCCGTCGCTGGCTGGACCACAAACGCCATCATCCATGGCCGCTTCAGAACTTGTGTCTGCAGAACCAGCATCAGAACTTGCCGTTTCCGGTGCAGTTGCGGGGCAAGCAGCCAAAACGAGTGCAAGTATCAGCAGCATCGTAGGCAGCCAAATGTACTTCTTGAACATAAATTTTTCTCCTTTGAGATTAAGATTGGCTTATCTGCCACAAATGTGCGCTGGGGGTAGCTTTTCTCTGAACAAAGACGCTTTGTACACACATGGGCGATGAGCATTTTGATTTACGAATACACCTTGAATGTTTTGGTGTGCAGTAGCAGCAAAAGTCGGGTACAAATTTTTCATGCAAACAGAGGGCTGCTCTAGGATTTCACCCCTTATGGTCATTTTTTGTACCCGACTTTTGCCGTAGCTGTGGTGTGTACCACAGAGCGTGTAAATGGAGCAGGCTCTCTGACTGAGCGGTCTCCATTTATACACTTTGGGACACACTGCCGAATGTTTCGATTTGGAAAGAGTACAATCCATCACTCATTTCTCAAATGTACACAAACAAAATATATTTCCTGAGTAAAGATTTGGTGCAGCATACATTCGCGGTAAACGAGCTAAATAAATCTACGGTGCTACCCTCAATGAATTGCTTTTGGGTAAAAAAGTATAGCACCAAGATTGGTAACATGGTGATGACAGAGCCAGCCATTTGTAAGTGGAAGAAAGAACCAGCTTCATCGAGGAAAGCCAAGAGTCCATAGGAGATAGGCCGCCAATCGGGTGTTGTTGTGACAAGGATGGGCCAAGCGAGTGCATTCCAAGAACCAATGAAGGTGAAGAGAATCAACGTCATCAGTGGTGCTTGCGAGAGCGGTATCATGATCCGCGACAAGTAGCGTAGGTGACCTGCACCATCAATTTGGGCAGAATCCCACAATTCGTTTGGGATTTGCTGAAAAAATTGACGCAACAAAAAGACTCCAAAAGCGCTAGCCATGAAAGGAATGGTCAATGCAGGCCAATTATTGATCCATGGAACGGGTCCAACGCGCCCCAACCAAGAAACCGTAATAAAATTAGGAACCCAGGTAATGGCTTCGGGTAGCATCAAAGTAGAAAGCAGTAAGGCTAAACCAAAAAAATAATTATACGCGAACGAGAGAATGGAGAGGGGGAATAAGGACAAACCATTTTTCTAAACCAGGTAAACGTTGGAAGCGTTGTTCCAAACGGTCCATCTCTTTCTGAGTGAGTTTGACGCCGGTCTCATAAAGAGTGGAATTCAGGTGAACGAAGGGTTGTAGTTGGTTAAAGCGAAAAGAACGGGCAAAATTGAGAACGGTCTCAAGAGAATCGAGAAGAGAACCGTTCCAGTGTTTTTCAAGATGGCCCCAAACCCGTTCGATGGGGTTGTATTTACTGTGATAAGGAGGGTAGCAGGCGAGCTGAATAGAGAGACGATAGTGCTCAACAAACTGAGTGAGACGATACATAAACTGAGTCCGACGGGTATGATTTTCGGGACCATTGTCCTGATTGATCACGAGGGTCTTGACGTGAGGAAAGTGTTCACGTACGCTTTCCCAAAAATCAATCAGGCAGTCGACAATACAGTCACTCGTCACTTTCGACTGAGTCAAGTAAAGAAAGAGTTCCTTGGTTGAAGGGAGGTAAATGCCAAAAGGAGTGACTTTCTCGGTCTTCTTATCTTGAAAGTCATGATCGAGCGCTTTGACAACCACTCGACTTATCCCTTCTCTCGAGAAACGGTCAAGTAAAATCGTCGCTTTGGCATCCCAAGAGAGGCGCAGAACCGTCTCGTCTGCATCCGCTTCTTGATTGATCTGATGAATTCTATCAAAGATCGCATCGGTCTCTGGGATCTTTTTCACTGGTTGACTTTTTTTGACCCGGTTTGAGCCATAGCCTAACTCATTGAGCTTCAAGCGGATGGCCTCTTCGCCAGGCAATTCCTCATCTGTGTATCCTTTCTGCTCGATGAGCTGGGTACGCATTTCGGCGGCGGTTAGTCGAGTGTACAATTGGGGGGTTCGAAAGGTGGGATCGGTCTGGCTGAATTGATCGGCGATTTCAACCATATCGGCCAGTAAAGTGGGGATATGGTCTTCGGCTTTTTTGCGACCACGTCGGTGGCTTTGGTCGACATAACAGAAGCCGCCTTCTAGTTCTTCCAGGGCTTTGGCTATCGTCGCCCGATTCCAGCCCAACTCTCGTTCTGCTTTCGTCGGACTCCCTTCGCATATCGTTTTGACCGTTTGGGCCATGAAGTGCCTTCTTTCGTATCCACTTAACATGGCCTTCGTCTCTTTCAAGACTTCAACCATTTCTGGCGAGATTGTCATTTTTGCTCCTTTTGGAGAGCTAGTTTAACACCTTCTCGCGTATATTTTATTTTTTGGATTGGCCTTAAGCAAATAAAAACTCTTTCCCGGGAAATTCCATACGAGCAAAAGCATAGGCGGCAAAAGTACAAAAGACAATCTGTCCCGCAACGGTTAAGATGGTAATGCGCACACTATTCCAAAAATATAGGGAAAACTTTGCATCATTCCATGCTTCAATATAATTTTCCCAATGAAGTTCGCTCGGAATTAATTGACCGCCTGTTGCTTCGGTTAGATTCATCAACGAAACGCTGACTGTGTAGAGGAAAGGCAATAGAGCCATTAAAGCCCCAAAAATTAGCACAGCATAAGCCAAGATAGAGGCCCCATTAAAACGGGAATACTTCGGTTCCAAAGACTCTACTTTGACATCAGATTTGCCTAGCTCTACAGTCGTTCCAGAAGGGGCGGACTCTGCAATTGTTGAAATATTGCTAGCCATAAAAAACTCTTTTGCTTGCAATGCGGTTGTTAATGGCTGTAATCACCAAAATAATGAGCAGCAACAAAATTGCCAATGCAGAAGCATAACCATAACGGGTATCACGGTTGAATGCCTGGAAGATAACAACACTCGCTGTATCGGTTGTTCCCAACGCTGCGGCCTGCCGCAGCACATAGATGTGATTGAATGCTTTAAATGTGCCAATGACAGAATAGAGAGTCAAAAAATAGATTGTGGGGGAAAGAAGAGGGAGTGTAATATTACGAAACTGTGCCCAACGGCTTGCTCCGTCGATGGAAGCAGCTTCATACAAAGATGTTGGAATATTGCCCAATCCAGCCATGAAAATCACTGTATTAAAACCAATAAAGGTCCACGTTCCGTAAATCATAATGACAATCAATGCCAGACTTGGACCGACGGCCCAACCCGGCAACGTAACGCCACTACCTAAAATTAACTGGAAGAGACCCGTTGGATCATTGAGCCATTGGAGCGGGTTTGCTCCGATGCCCGACAGAAGACTATTCATCGGCGCATTTGTACGCCCAGAGAAGATAATTCGAAAGACTGCGGCCGTTCCCACAAACGGTGCGACATAGGGTATGAAATAGACGATGCGGAAAAAAGATTTGCCTTTCAAATTTTGAAACAGCAAAGCCGCCAACAATAGTGCAATCGACAACTGGGCCGGAATTGTTCCCATGGAATAGTAAACAGTAGCTTGTAACCCTCTCCACCAATCTTCATCGCCTGCTGCAATCGCCCTTGGTAGCTCACCGATTAAAAACCAAGCGCCCAACATGAGCATGGCAGCCGAAACCAATCGAAAAACAGTGCTAGCAGTTGATGCGCGGAAACTTGCACTTTCCCAAAGCCACCAGGCAATCAGCAATAGCAAAAAACCAGCGCTAATTGTAATAATTTGTGACCACAGTTCCAGACCTTCACCGGCTTCCAGCGCCTCCGCATAAGCGTTATTGATCTCTGTCCAGGTTAACCAACCCAACAATGCTGCGACCGCCAACATGATCGTTGCAGCCACAAAAGCACCCATTGCGTTGCCGGTATGATTTCTAGAGATCGTGAATTTCCTGACAAAATATGCTAAAATTGCGCTGATCAGTAGAACTAATATGGCACCCCAAAATGCTTGCTGGACATTTGGCAAACGCCAGGCTTCACCGGCCAATTGGCGAAAAATCTCACTTGTGTTGGATTTTCCGCGCATTTTGCCAGGGATCAACAACAGTTCAGGTAACAATCTAAAAATAAAGACACAAAATAGTGCAATGCCGGCGCCTGTGCTGATCCCAGGAATAAGCCATGCCCAAAATGATTGCTTTTTCTCAATCGCGTTTTGTCTAGTCTGGATCAGGGAACGAACCGCAAAGAAGATTAGTGCCGCCGTGACCCAAAACGCCAAGACATAGGCCAAACTGTCCATCGCTCTGACATAATTACTCAATCCATCATATTTGCCAACAATCTTGTTGAGTCCTCTCAACGTGCTTTCATATGCAGCAAACATCAACGGAAAGAGACCAAATGTCCCGATAATGATAATTGTTGGAAATAAGAATGCATAAGCAAGAAGCGCTTCTCTTAACTTGCGTCCCTCTTTTCCAGCAAACAGATGCGAGCCAAATCTTGTCTCTGGTGTCGTGGCTACTTGATTGAATTTAGCGGAGTTGATCGTATCTTCCACGATGATCGGTATTTAGGTAAACTGATCCAGAAAAGTTTGTCTCTTTTCGTGCAGAAACGAGACAACGCCAATTCTCTCTTCTGGAAATCTATCATGTACGCGTCTTGAATTGCCCTTTACTGTGAGGTAAGTCGATTCTCAGCTATAGTATAGCGTAGTTAGCAAAGAGCGTCAACGGTTGCGGTAATATAAAACGCCAATCGGTCATCAGATAAAATTGTGCAAACACAATGTGAACCTTCTCACGGGGGAAGATATTAGTCCACACAATTTTCTTGATGAGCCAACGTCAATACTTACGTAGTTTACCCGTCAAGTATAGATTTTTTGTTAATAGAACAATAATGGTGAGTTAACAATCGAATTGGGTATTTTATTTTCTGGAAAAGCCTTGTAGAGACGCCACTTAAACTTTGAACGATAGAAGCATTTTCTGTTGGAGAACAAGGCTCATCTAAGAAAATTGTGCAAATCGATGTTTTCGTCGGAGACAAAATATTGCTTTTGCACAATTTCGTCTGATGAGCGGAACAATTGTCCAAAGTTTAGATGATGTGGCGATTAGATGATAATCGCTCTCTTTTCAATCGGCTGCAGCGGAGAGGTGTAGAGGTAATGGAGGTTTGAAGTGACGCTTCAATTGTTTCTCTAGATGAAACCAATCTTTGGAGTTGTCGATCACTGTATGGGGGCCATGGATTGGTTCAAAGGAATCTTTTAATTTCAGATAGACACTGACATCTGCCTCAGACGCGTCATTTATACGTTGACTAATGCGCCATTTGGCAACATCTTCATGGCAAACGACATGAACCAACTTACAATCGACATCAAAGCGGGCCGCAAAACGACACGCTTCAGTGCGATGGGTTTATATAGGTCGCATCAAGTACAACACTGATTCCTTTCGCCAACAAAGGCGCCGAGCGCCGTAATAACTCCTCGTAGACAGCTTGTCGTTCTTCTTCTGAATAGGTGCGCACGTCGAACATTTCGCGCCGGACCACATCAGCCGTGAACAAAACACCATTTACACGACCTGCAATCTTTCTGGCGACTGTTGTCTTCCCTGAACCTGGTAGGCCACACATAATGAATAGATTTGCCGGGGTCTTCATATGTTCCTCGTCAAGCATTAACATGATAATAGGAATTTGTCTGTGGGTGAGTATATGGCCAATGCTACCGTGCAAAATCACCAATGTCTGGACTATATACACCTTCGCTTATCTTTCAAATGTTTTAGAAAAGAAAATCACGTTCTTCGGAGAATATAACATTTATTTGTAATAGATGGTTCGTCTACCTTAAGTAATACTTAATTTACTTGATATTGTATAACCTTTTTGTCTGAATTGCAACATTTATTCTAATCTTACAAATAGCTTACGACAAACGAAGGACGGATAGTAGATGGATAGTAGACGGATAGTAGGTTGATAGTAGGCGGATAGTAGGTGGAAAAACGTTGCCGCATAGTCTGCATCGCCAGTTATTGGTTGTGGAATTCTCAGTGGTATACTGGGCATTATATTTGCACTTTTCGTTCATGTAGCCGGAATAGAACGCGGATGAGACAAATTTGATGGATTTTCTCCTATTTGCTCAGATAAAATCCGCAAAAATCAACCAAAATAGCTAATAACGAATCAGTTACATCAAAAGACAGGAAATCAAATGACTTCACATCAATCAACAGAGCGCAAATTGACAAAACCAATGGGCCTTTATTTTGAAGAATTTGTTATCGGAGATCAAACAGAAAGTGCTGGTCGAACGATTACAGAAACCGACATTGTCAACTTTGCCAGTCTATCTGGTGATTGGAACCTGATCCACACTGATGCTGAGTACAGCGCAGCGGGTATGTTTGGACAGCGGGTTGCTCATGGCCTACTCATTTTAAGTATCGCCAGCGGATTGGCTGTGCGATTAGGATTTATGGAAGAGACCGTATCGGCATTTCGTGGACTGACGTGGAAATTTTCCAAACCCGTCTTTATTGGCGATACGGTACGCCTACGCGTAACGGTCGAAGAAATCAAGGCGATGCGGCGTTTGAGAGGCGGGATTGTGATCTTCAAAATGGAGGTCATCAATCAGAACAATGAGGTATGTCAACGCGGGAATTGGGAAATTCTTTGTAAGAGTCAGAACGGCAGTGAATAGCATGAGCTGATACTGATCCAATGCTAACACTTGTTGTCTTTATTATCATTCTATTATGCTCTGGCCTTTTATTGCTTTGGTTGGCCCAAAGAGCCCGCACAAGTGCTGGTTTGCCGATTGGCAAGGTTGTTTATAGTGATACGTCTGCTTGGAAAGAGTCAGAAAAGCCATTGATAAGCCAACGATATGGTCTTGTCGGTCGGCCAGATTATTTGGTTGAAGTAGTCGATGGTTCTTTGGGAAACCGACAACGCATCACAATCCCAATAGAGGTCAAAAGTCGTAAACGCCCTCCTGTATTATATGAAAGCCACCTCCTTCAGCTCGCAACTTATTGTTTGTTGATAGAAGATAACCTAAAAAAACCGCCTCCATATGGTCTACTTCATTATGCAGACGAAACATTGCAGATACCTTATACAACCCAGCTACGCAACCAGGTCTTACGGACGGCTGCTGCTGTACGCAAGAATCGACGAGCCAATAATGTTCACAGACAGCACAATGACGTGAGTCGATGTCAGGGGTGTGGGTATCGAGACGGGTGTAAAGAAGAGGCCCTTGGATAGATACCCAATCTCGAATCTCCTATCCCTAACTTCTAGGGCCGATCCAATTTTTTCGATCCACACATGGACGGGATTGCCTGGATTTTTCTCTTTCTTATCCTGTCAATCTTGTCTATCTATGGATAGGGCAATCGCGTACTTGTACAAGAAAGAAAAGAAGGGATAATCTATTTTGGAACCCAAAAAGGAGAAACCAAAATGGAAAAGCCCGAAATAGCAAGCATAGAAAAGCACTTTGGAAGCATAGAAGAGCCAAGAAGCCCGATAAATCGACGCCACAATCTAATCGATATAATCGTGATAGCAATCTGTGCAGTCATATGCGGAGCAGACGATTGGGAAGGGGTCGAAAAATTCGGCAAAGCCAAAAAGGAGTGGCTAGAAAGCATACTGGAGTTGCCAAATGGAATCCCATCGCACGATACATTCTGGCGCGTATTTGGATTGCTAGATGGAGAGGTCTTTGCCGAATGTTTCAGCAAATGGATGAGCGCAGTCTGCCAGGTGACGAATGGAGAAGTGGTGGCAATAGACGGCAAGCAGTTGAGACGTTCCCATGATAAAATAGTGGGCAAAGGAGCCATATACATGGTGAGTGCTTGGGCTTCTCTGAACAAAGTAGTCCTTGGTCAGTGGAAAGTGGATGAAAAGTCGAATGAAATCACAGCTATTCCAGAGTTACTGCGCTTGTTGGAGATCAAAGGGGCACTCGTGACCATTTATCTCCTCTCTCTCAAGGGCAATCAAGGAAACTTACATGCAGATGTCGCCTTGCTCTTTGAGGATCTCGAGGAAAGTGACTTTACTGCCTTTGACCACGATTATGCCAAAACGACCGATAAGGGACACGGTCGGCTTGAAACCCGAGAAGCCTGGACCATTTCTGCCCCCGACATCATCCAGAATCTGCGCAATTCTGAGCAATGGCCTGAACTCTCTACCGTCATGATGGTTCAAGCCCAACGCACCTTGATTTGTGGTGATTCTCAGCAAAAAGACAATCCCGACAGGCGCTATTACCTCTCGAGTTCCGAGTCCGATGCTCGCTCTTTACTCAATGCCTCTCGCACTCATTGGCATGTCGAAAATCGCCTACACTGGACCCTCGATATTGCCTTCCGAGAGGATGAATCCCGTTTGCGCAAAGGCCACTCAGCTCAGAATTTCGCTGCCCTTCGTCATATTGCTCTCAATCTGCTCAAGAAGGAGACTTCTCTCAACGTTGGCATCAAAAACAAGCGCCTTACCGCTGGCTGGGACCACCACTATCTCTTGACAGTCCTTTCTGGCTTATTTTTTTAAGGTACGCGATTGCCCTATCTATGGAGACTTAATTCTTTGGAATCACCTAATTCCTCAAGACTTTGACTCCTATGTCGAACCGAGTATAAGTCAGCGAGATCTGCGGGTAGATCCAAATCGAAGGAGAAATCTAGTGATTGGTGAACGACACACAAAATCCCCGAGTTGACGGCCTTGACGCGATGAGAATGAAAACTGTCTTTACCAAATGCGAAATCAATTACGTCAGGAGGAGACAAAAATAGAGCGTTAGTCCCGTTGTCTTTGCTGGGTGCAATGACAATGCTAGACTTATTCTTTGCTGATCCACTTCCCTGTTTGATGAGAGTATTTAGCGCTTCGAGTGAAATGAAGGGCAGATCGGCTGGGAGCACAAGAATCGCATCTGCACCATGCTCCATTGCATAGTCTCGAGCCTGGCTCAGTGCATGATTGAGTGGATCATGTGGACCTGCTTTTTTCTCAAAAATGATATCGTCTTGAAAAGGTTGTTCGCGAAGAGGTAAAGCGCCCAATGCATCGGCAAATGCAAGCACTGATTCCCCGCGACTGATCACAACGATTTCTGTATGAAGCAAAGAGGATTTGGCAACAGTCAGGACATGTTCGAGCAATTTTCGACTTATCTCGGCACGCTCATTGGGGTTTAATACTTGTGCCAAACGACTTTTGCTTTGGGAGAACGGCTTAACCGGAATCAGAATCCAAAGTTTCATGAAAAACCATCGGATAGTTTAATTTGTTTTGCGAAAACTCGCTTGTCTGCGTGAATTCAGACGAGAAGCCATTGAGGTCAATTGCAAAGCTTAGAACGGATTCAGCTAGATTTCTCTTTATTTCTAGCGAATTCATCAAAGTATTTGTGATCAACGTTGGCACATCGATCACGTGTTCCATATCAGCATCTTTGTCATCCATCACAAATCCGGTAATGAGTGCTCCATAATGATCAACAATCGTTCGAGGGCTGACCGTTTTGCCCAATTCCCTCATTAACTTTGCCGCAGGTCCTTTGACGGCTTCCCCACCAACAATTGGGCTCACAGCGATTCGCGGCACGCGGGTTCGGAGGAGCAATTCGCGCATTCCACGTATACTAAGAATCGGATCGATACTGAGATAAGGATTGCTGGGACAGAAGACGATGACATCGGCTTCTTCAACGGCTTCCACAACTGCACTCGTCAACCTGCTCTTATCGGACCCCACAAACGTCAAATCCAACACCATCGGTTCACATTGTAGACGCACAAAATAGTGTTGAAAGGGTAAATCCCCTTCATCCGTATGGACAAGCGTCTGAACAGGTGCATTGCTCATCGGAAGAATCGTAGTCGGGATCCCGAAACTTCTGCGCAAACGTTCTGTGATTTCTGTGAGCGAGAGCCCCTGTCTGCGCCACTCGCTACGGCGCAAGTGAACGGCCAAATCTTGGTCTCCCAACATAAACCATTCTTCACCACCTATCTGGCTCATGGCGTCAAGCGCTTGAAATGTTTCGTTCAGCCTCCCCCAACCAGTTTCTGGATTGTTGACACCGGCCAGGTTGTACATCACAGTATCTAGATCAGGACAGATCGATAGTCCCCAATGTTCAAAATCATCAGCCGTATTGCCAATAACAGTCAAACGACCCGGTGCCACAACTTCTTGCAATCCAACGGCCAACTTCGCACCACCAACGCCGCCAGCCAGAGCAACAACATTCATCTGAGCAATTTTTTCGCAGTCTACCATCTGTTCTGCCTCAAATATATCTTATTCATCTATCAACGCCAGATTACACAATCATCTAGCGGTTTACGTTCTTTTACTTTATCGGCTGCCGTGTGTCCAACTATTGGATATCCAACCGTAATCAATACCTGTGGTGTCCAATGCTTCGGAAGATCTAACACATTGCATACCAACGCGGGCACAAAGAGTGGTGCACACATCCAGCAAGCACCCAAACCTTGTTGATGTGCAGCCAGAAGCAGATTTTGACACGCCAGGGCCACACTCTGAACAGCCATCGTCCATTCTGCTTGGTTACGCTCATTGTCTGAGTATACATCCATGTCTTCCATTGTGACAGAAGCAATAATCAACGCTCCCGCCCGGGTCAAACGACTATGGCTAATTGCAATTCGGCGTTCGATCAATTCTGGGTTTGCCTGATCGGACATCAAATCTGCACGCCAACGAGCGCTCATTTCTCTACTCAGCCGCTTTTTGATCGCTCTGTTCGTCACAACGCAAAAACGCCAGGGTTGACGGTTATGTGCCGATGGTGCCCAAATTGCGGCCTTTAATATCTGCTTCAATTTCAGCGGTTCAATGGGGCGATCCTGATATCGTCGTATGGAGCGTCGCCCTTGGACCACCTTCCAGAACTCACTATCAATATTCATCTGTTGATGAGTCATGACCGATTATATACCGCATTCGCTCATAGGTGAAAATCAAGTGTATTCATCTTCAATTTTCTTCGCTCATCTGACGAACATGTGCAATTCACTGGTAGTTCGACAGCTGGATCGTATAGTTGCGCACTTTCCAGAAGAGAGACCTTTTGCATAGATGAGCTTTTTTCTTACCTCAAGTTTACATCGTTTGGCGTCCAACCGTCCAACAGTGTAAACTATTAGTATGCGACAATTTTTTGCGAGCACTTTATTGACGGCAATTCTACTCACCTTCTACATGCGATGGAGTTTTGAACAGGCCGAAACGCAAATTGACAAAATGCAAGATGCCGCATTCAATACTCCCGGGGCAGAAGCACCTCTGCCTCCCAATGTCTTGCTTGCTGGTTTCGCCATTGTATGCGGTTATATATTATTCATCCGTCGGCTGACTCAATTCACATTTCTCGCAGCGATTGGGGGCTTTTTCGTTGCCAGTTTGACGGGAATTGTCATCTACATATTTGGATTCCAAAAACAGAGTTAACACCCAATGATTGTTCGCAACATGCCAAATGGTCAAGTACTCTGTATTCATCAAAGCAAGCACACATGCCGTAATGGCCGCAGCATTTTGTCGGCATTGGGGCAATGCCGATTTTGCACGACCCAAGCCATATGAGATCGTCATGCTAGCGATTGAACAACATGATAATGGCTGGTATGAATGGGAGTTATCGTCCAAACTAAGGGCCGATGGATATCCAATGGATTTTATCCACGATGATGATCCATTCGGCAAAATCGAACTCTGGAGACGCGGGATCAATCGCGCATACGCTCAACACCCATACGCAGCCATTCGTACTTATTGGAAGACATGCTTCTTTGCTCTATGCACCAATCGTAGACAGTACTTCCTTTGACGAACTACGCTCGCACATGTCTGAGTTTATTGCTGATCAACAACTCCTCCTGGAATATGTACGTCACAGACAACGTCATAACAATGCGCTCATACAACCGCTTCAAGAAGAGATCGTCGAAACAAATACCCGTTTGCTCCAATTTGGAGATACAGCAAGTTTGCAAGTGAGCGTTCCTTGGCCAAATCAGCGAACAATTTCCATGTGCCCGCTGGATGGGCAAGGTGAATATGTCGATATTGCAATGGAATACGACCAAACCAACATTCGATTCGACCCTTGGCCCTACAATGTAGACAAATTTGAAGTTTGTATGGAAGGATGGTTGCTTCCACAGAATACCTATTCAACTGTCGATGAATATCATACAGCTCTGGCCGAGGCACCTTTCTATCAACGAATTTGGAAAGTTGTGAAAGACTGACGATCTGCGATATGAATTTGTCCTTGCCATCTGTCGCCAAAGCAACTCCACGTGCTCAACGTTATTGGGAAGTTGATGCATTACGCGGTGTCGCAATCATCATGATGGTGACCTACCATCTCATGTGGGATCTCTGGTTTTTCCGTATCCTACCAGATGTCGTACTTTATACTGGTTTCTGGAAATATTTTCAACGCACAACAGCTTCTCTATTTATTCTACTGGTGGGCATCTCGCTCACATTAAGCTATCGGCGCATAAAAAGGAAACCACCTAGTAAGACTCTTTCTGCTGTGTTCTTAGGCTAAACCAAAAAAATAATTATACGCGAACGAGAGAATGGAGAGGGGGAATAAGGACAAACCATTTTTCTAAACCAGGTAAACGTTGGAAGCGTTGTGCCAAACGGTCCATCTCTTTCTGAGTGAGTTTGACGCCGGTCTCATAAAGAGTGGAATTCAGGTGAACGAAGGGTTGTAGTTGGTTAAAGCGAAAAGAACAAAATTGAGAACGGTCTCAAGAGAATCGAGAAGAGAACCGTTCCAGTGTTTTCAAGATGGCCCCAAACCCGTTCGATGGGGTTGTATTTACTGTGATAAGGAGGGTAGCAGGCGAGCTGAATAGAGAGACGATAGTGCTCAACAAACTGAGTGAGACGATACATAAACTGAGTCCGACGGGTATGATTTTCGGGACCATTGTCCTGATTGATCACGAGGGTCTTGACGTGAGGAAAGTGTTCACGTACGCTTTCCCAAAAATCAATCAGGCAGTCGACAATACAGTCACTCGTCACTTTCGACTGAGTCAAGTAAAGAAAGAGTTCCTTGGTTGAAGGGAGGTAAATGCCAAAAGGAGTGACTTTCTCGGTCTTCTTATCTTGAAAGTCATGATCGAGCGCTTTGACAACCACTCGACTTATCCCTTCTCTCGAGAAACGGTCAAGTAAAATCGTCGCTTTGGCATCCCAAGAGGCGCAGAACCGTCTCGTCTGCATCCGCTTCTTGATTGATCTGATGAATTCTATCAAAGATCGCATCGGTCTCTGGGATCTTTTTCACTGGTTGACTTTTTTTGACCCGGTTTGAGCCATAGCCTAACTCATTGAGCTTCAAGCGGATGGCCTCTTCGCCAGGCAATTCCTCATCTGTGTATCCTTTCTGCTCGATGAGCTGGGTACGCATTTCGGCGGCGGTTAGTCGAGTGTACAATTGGGGGGGTCGAAAGGTGGGATCGGTCTGGCTGAATTGATCGGCGATTTCAACCATATCGGCCAGTAAAGTGGGGATATGGTCTTCGGCTTTTTTGCGACCACGTCGGTGGCTTTGGTCGACATAACAGAAGCCGCCTTCTAGTTCTTCCAGGGCTTTGGCTATCGTCGCCCGATTCCAGCCCAACTCTCGTTCTGCTTTCGTCGGACTCCCTTCGCATATCGTTTTGACCGTTTGGGCCATGAAGTGCCTTCTTTCGTATCCACTTAACATGGCCTTCGTCTCTTTCAAGACTTCAACCATTTCTGGCGAGATTGTCATTTTTGCTCCTTTTGGAGAGCTAGTTTAACACCTTCTCGCGTATATTTTATTTTTTGGATTGGCCTTATACTTTTTTCGCCGTAGCGGAATCATCTTCGGTTGGGGAATGGTTATTAGCTTCGGAACTTGGCTTGCTGGAACCGGTGCTATCCATTTTGGAATCCTTCACCTAATCGGGGCATCGATTATATTGGCTTGGCCATTTTTAGGTGGTCGCTGGACAAACCTTCTTCTTGGCACCCTGCTGATCGGGTTAGATTGGTTCGTCAGCTCCATACGTGTCGACACTCTTTGGCTCGTATGGTTAGGATTTAAGCCAGTAGCTTATGCTGCCGTAGACTATTTCCCACTAATTCCGTGGTTTGGTGTAGTACTCATTGGTCTATTCCTTGGCAACACGCTTTATACCCATAAAGGACTCTGCTTTTCCCTGATCGACTTGTCAAAGATACCACCCATTCAACTGCTTGGTTTGCTGGGAAGACACTCGTTGCTGATCTACCTGATCCATCAGCCGTTGCTCGTTGGCATATTGGTTGCGCTCGGGTTGATTCAATTAGGCTGAGGCTGAGGCGAAGGGAAAAAGGGTTCTTGAAGCCGTTAGCCTTCGCCTCAGCCTTCCCCTTAGCCTTTTCCTGCCTTCGCCTCCACAGCTGCATCCATCAACGCCTGAATATGATCAACCATCTCTGCGGGATTAGGCAATGTGCCATCCAAGAGTTGTGCGTTGGCAAAGAGTTGCTCAATCGTCGGGTTAATAATTGCTTCCCCGCCCGATTGATTCACGATCTGCGCCAGGTTGGCAATTGTTGCGTGATTGCGGTTGAGCTCAAGCAATTTCTTGGGCGTTTCATAATCTTGCTGAGTTAACCGCATGATCCGCTGCAAGTCGCGGTCCATGCTCCCTTCTGGCGTAACGAGTCGACAAGGGCTACCCACGAGTTGTTTCGATTCGCTCACATCGGTTACCCGATCTCCCAAAACAGATTTAAATCGCTCAACTAATTTGTCAAAATCATCCTGAGCAACCTTTTCTTCTTTCTTCTCGTCATCCTTCTCACTCTCGGGGAGATCCAAACTGGCATCATCTACGTTTTTCAATTTCTTGTCATCATACTCGCGCAACATAGTCGTCATATACCCGTCAATGGGATCGACCATGTAGAGTACTTCGATGTCATTGGCACGGAAGTAGTCCAAATGGGGACTGTGCTCAGCGGACTTGAGATCATCACCAAGCACATAATAAATATCTTCCTGATCGGGTTTCATCCGATCTACATACTCGATCAGTGACGTCAATCCGGAAGTATCTTTGGGCGTCTCAGCGGCATCTTCTGCAGAAGAATCAGTGCCTTGCTCATCGGTGTCCTCTGCTGCACTCTCTTCATCCGTAGACTCATCCACCGCTTCCTCTACTGAATCAGACGAAGCTTCAGCGATTCCCTGAGCCGATTTTGATGAGTGAAAGCGAAGAAGATCGACCAATGCTTCTTGCGAGGATGGATCTGTGGCCACGCCTTCCTTCAAAAAGACGCCAAACTCTGACCAAAAAGTTGCATATTTCGCCGGCTCTTTGCGTGCCAATGCTTTGAGATCGCGATTGATGCGTCCCACCAGCGCACGCTGAATCTGTCGAATCATCGGGTTGCTCTGCACGGTCTCGCGTGAAACATTGAGCGGCAGGTCTTCTGAATCCACAACCCCCTCGATAAAGCGAAAATACTCGGGCAACAGAGCTTTATTATCATCCTGAATCAAGATTTTGCGCGAATAAAGTTTGATGCCGCGATCCTGATTCATGCCCATCATCCCGCGTTCGCGCTTGCTGGGGACAAATAAGATGCTGCGGATATCAGCCGGTGCATCCGTCACGAGATGCAAGTGCATGAGCGGTTTTTCAAAGTCATATGTGAGTTGTTTGTAGAACTCTTCATATTCTTCTTGTTTCACCTGGGACATCTGCTGCCGCCAGATCGCAGTCTGTTTATTGACTGGCTCTGGCTCTTTTTCGACTTCGATTTCGGCATCCTTTGCATCTTCGATTGGTTCATCGTCAGAGGATTCATCCGCCTCTTCTGGCTTTTCTACGCGAACTACGTATATCGGGAATGAGACGTAATCCGAATGTTTTCGAACAATCGATTCTAACTTCCAGACACTGGCATACTCTTCCGCATCCGCCTTTAACTTGATATCAATTGTGGTTCCACGTTCCGCTTGCTCACCAAGTTGCAAAGTATACGTGCTGTCCCCAGTCGAGGACCAGGCCCACGACTCATCGTCTGGGCGATAGGATCGAGAGGTCACGGTCATCTCAGCCGCAACCATAAAGGCGGAATAGAAACCCACCCCAAATTGACCAATAATTTCATTTATACTCTGTTGAGTACCATTTTGACTTTCGCTTGCACTCTGCAAAAACGATTTTGCGCCAGAGTGGGCGATTGTCCCCAAATTCTCGACAAGTTCATCACGATTCATGCCAATGCCCGTATCGTGAATTTGGATACGTTTTTCATCCTCGTCGACCGTAATGCGAATAGCGAGTTCCGCTTCTGGATCGACAACATTCTGATTGGTTAGCATTTCGAATTGAATACGATTCAATGCATCCGACGCATTCGAGATCAATTCACGTAGAAAGATATCTCGATCCGTATATAGTGAGTGTGCCAAAATATCAAGTAGTTGCTTGACTTCTGTACGATATTCAAGCGATTGAAAAGCTTCGGGTTTTTCTGACATTCTTCCAATTCCTTATCTCAAATTCAATGTGTGGACGATAAAGCAGCATCTCACCCCAAGGGAAAAATTAAGCTACCCATTACCAAACGTGTGCAAATCGACCTTACATTCAGTGAAAGGTAGCTTGCTGCGTACATTTATGGTAGATGAACTAATTTGAACACGACATCATATCATAGACATTTGAGATATAGCTGTCAATTTCCCAATGTTATGAGAGGTAGATAGATAGTTGACTCTCTCAAATTATTGTCACCAATCTCGAGTGTCACAACCGTTACATCGGATGTTGCCAACCCGTCCGACACCTTAAATTCAAAGCCATCCTCGCCGACAAAGCCACTGTTGGGTGTATAGACGACTTCTGCGCTTGAGTTATTCTTCAATTGGGGTTCGCTCAATGATCCATTTGTCGGCTTTCGGGTCACAATAAATGTCAAAGGATCCTCATCCACATCTGTTCCTGTCAACACGATCACCTCGGCCGTATCCACAGCAACCGAGACTACTTGCGAGTTGGGCTCTGGTGGTTGGTTTGTCTCTTTGACCGTGATTTTTATCGTGCCAACCTGCTTCCCATTATTGCCATCATCCACCTCGAATGCAATGCTGTCATCACCGATAAATCCCGCATTCGGTCGATAATCGACTTTCGCAAGCGTATTATCTTCTGGCTGAATTTCGCCCAGCGTACCATTTGTTGGTTGTTGTGATATCGAGAAAACTAGTGCGTCGCCGTCCACATCAGATCCTTGCAGACTCACCGTCACGGGTGTATCTTTGATTGTGATGAGTAACCCGCTAATTGCAGAGGGGGGATCATTACGCGGTTCAACCGTGATGCTCACGGCAACAGATTCACTCATCTCAGTTCCATCATCAACAGCGAATGAGAACCCATCTGAACCATTGTAATTCGTGCTCGGCGTATACTCTACATTTAGTTCAACAGAACCATCAGGGGAAGCATGGAGAGGTCTCTGCTGGTTTAGCCTAAGATCAGGAGCTACAGGTCTTAAGGGACCATGCTCTGGATCGGTAAACGAAAAAGTCAATGCATCGCCGTCTGCATCGATCGCAGAAAGGGTGATCACCACCGCCGTATCCTCAGCTGTGTTTACTGACTGTGCTTGTGCAATCGG
>JAHBNG010000100.1 GCA_019217005.1 Chloroflexi bacterium TSY | reverse complement strand
CTGAAATTTGGATCTACTGAGTCTGGTTTTCAAACTGATTTGCAGTATTGCAGATGGGACTTCAGGAAAGCCTCCGCACGAAGCACCTATCAAGCAATCATTGAAGCCGCGGCTTTGGAAAAAAGTGACGGTCTCTTTTTTGACAATGCCCAGAGCGTCCCATGCGATGAAGCCAACCATTTAAGCGCAATGTCTTTTGAGGAACGCAAGTCCTTTATGACTGCTTCAGTGGACGTGTATGCAAAAGCCTTTTCAACACTGGTCAACAACAACAAGTACCCCATTCTTTCGACCACAAATGGCTTCTCAGATATTGGGGCACAGGTGCCGTGGGAAAATGATTGCCCGGAAGGCGAAGAGGCAATCCTTCAATCCCTGCAAGGAATCCCGTTTGCACGGAACAATGAATTTTGGATGTGGAATCTGGGCGAAATTGCCGCAAGACAAATACGTAACTCGATTCGTGAAGCAGAAAATGGCATACCGCTCATTGTACATATGCCCTATTTCCCAAATGATGGAGGCTGTTCGGGTGGGTGCATTCGACTTGATGGTTCAACAAAAACGTTCACGAAAGATGAGTTCTTAGAATTTGGCATCGCGGCATTTTTGGTCAGCATGGGAGAGGGAAGCTATTTTGGGTTTTCCGATATGCAGTCCAACCCAGAGGGCGGTGGATGGTTCGATGTCAGCTGGGAATACCACAATCAATACGACAATATCGTTACTGGAAGTCCAATCGGGGCCGTTCAAGTTTCGAACAACGGCATGACATTCACCCGCACATTCGAAAATGGTGTTGTTTGGGTGAACTGTGCAGATGGAACATATAGCATAGATCTAAATGAGTAGACGGTTGGCAATCCAATTACCGCGGCTCGGTTCTTCTACAAAAACAATGTGGTATCATTCTGCCAGTTCATGATCGACCGCACCCAATGCGCTGAGTGCCGCCTTTTGCGCATCAGAGATACCGGTGACTCCGGTAATGTTCGTATCTTCGTACAGTCTGGGTGGACGCAGGATCTTAAGACACTGACCAGTAGCAATGTCCCAGATACGCGCTGCACCGTCCTGCGCAGCGGTCACAATCATGTGTCCATCTGGGCTGTACGCGATTGAATAAACGTGCTGATTGACAGATATGGAGTGGATCTGCTCACCGCTCGCTACATCCCAGACACGCACGACATGATCCATGCCAACGCTGGCCAATTGATCTCCATCGGAACTGAAGACTAGTCCATAGATGATGTGGGTGTGGTAGGGCAACCGTTGGTATACTTGGTGTGATTCAACATGACCCAAGTCGGCAATAACGATCCGTTCATCGGGATCCAAATACGCGATGATTGCGTCCGTCGGATGACAGGCTACGGCATTGTTATGTTTGGCTGCGGGCAACTCGTATATTTTGGCACCTGAATCCACATTCCAGATGCGGACAACGTAGTCGCTCCCGGCGCTGACCAAGAGTCGTCCATCTGACGAAAAGGCCAAACTGGTGGTATCCAAGTCGTGTCCGTCGATCACACGGCGTAATCCACTCTGCATAGGATTGGTTATGTCCCAAAGACAAATTTGGCCATCGTTGGTGCCACTGGCCAACATGGTCCCATTTGGTGAAAAGCGGAGCGCCTTTGAATAATCATCGTGACCGATCAGTGCCCCAATAGATTCGCCACCGGCGAGATCCCACAGGTGTATCATGTTGTTTTGTGTTTCGCCTCCTGTTGCCAATAGCTGGCCATCGGGGCTGAATGCAATAGCGTATATGCGACCCGTTGCCTGAAACTCGCAGAGAGAAGCGACGTCTGGTTGGCTCACATCCCAAATATGGATCAAGCCCTGCACGTTGGCCGTGGCTACAATCGAATTCGTGGTGCTCCACGCAACGGCTTCAACAGCTTCCACATTGCCCCGAATGGTGCTGGTCAGAATGCTCTGCCTCTGTTCTGTCATCTCCCATATGTGAACCACACCGTCATCACCACCACTTACAAATATGCGATTCGTCGGGCAACAAGCAAGCGACCAAATACCCGCTTGATGTTCTTCAAGAACGTCTATACAGCGATTGGTCTCTAAATCCCATATGCGTATAGTGGTGTCTTCGCTCACTGAAATCAATGTTGCATCATCCGGCCAAAATACCAGATCCCGTATTTCGCTCCGATGGCCCTCCAACGTTTGCCGCAACGCACCTTCTGCATAGTCCAACTCCAAGATCACGCCTTCCATTGTGCCTGCGGCAATAGACGACTGGTCTTGACTAATCGCAAGCCAAATGTAGTTTAACTCTCGATTACCCGGAATTGAGCGAGCCTCTCCCAGAATCGTCGGCACATTTTGCTCGTCATTACTCAGTAACGTATCGACGATTGACAAGTTCCAGACAAGGATGCGTCCATCAAAGCCGACGCTGAACAAGATGCGACTGTCAGGTACAAATTTGACGGACCGCACAGTAGCCGTATGTTTTTCGAGGACAAGGAGACAGTGCCCAGTTTCAACGTCCCAAATATAAATTGTGGCATCACCTGCACCGCTCGCCAACAAACGACCATCGGTGCTAAAGGCAACTGCGTATTGACTGCCGGTTTGGATTTCCAGCGTGTGCATCAATTCGTTGTATTCTGTGGACCAGATACGCGCAGTCTGATCGTGGGCACAGCTTGCCAGCAAACGGCCATCTCTACTGAAGTCTAGACCCGTTACTATATTGGTGTGCCCAGTCAATTGCATATGTAGTTGTCCATCCGCCACGCGGCACAATCGGATCTCGCCATGTTCATCACCGATTGCAACGAACTGACCATCGGGGCTGATTGCTACAGCTTCCATCCGCCCAAAGGTTTGGCGAAAGAGGCACTTCGCCAGATCCGCCCGTGTGAGGTCTACACCAGCAAGTGAACGCGTCTGCATATCGACTTGCCAGACGCTCAAGTCTGAGAAGTCGAGTCCAGAGACGTCGTGCCCCATGTGCAAGAGTAGATTCAGTATGTTTCCAGCAGCATAGCTTGGTTTGTGTGGGACAGTTGTACGCAGGTGGGATACCAGCATCCCTAGATGCTCGAACAGTCGTGTAGGGGGATAGGCAGCGTTCAGCGTTTGTATCAGCGGTTCCAAGAGAAGACGGATCTGGCTTTTGCGGGTGTATTCCTTGCTTTGTGTCATCAGCAACGCCTGCTGGTGCAAGATGACCAACTCGGCTGATTCCACTTCTTGAGAAACTGTCTCTAGCAAATGGTCAGTCAGATATTCAATAATCACGTTTTGCAGACCAAATCCCGCCTGATGACGCTCGATGAGTGACCGACGCTGGAGGTTTCGCAGTGCCTCCAGCAACTTGCGCTGCTGCGGTGCATAAAGCAGATTTGTCCGTATTTCTGGTAGGGACATAGGCTCACGTGCAACCGCCAACCACAAGAGTATCTCTTGTTCCAGCGGCAACAGCCGGCCAAATTGCTGGTCCAGTACCGTGCGGACATCATCAAAGACAAGCGATTCGCCGGCCAAAAATTCTCCAATATCCCCCGCAAAAAGTTCATCGACCGTATCGGCCACCAGCTTGAGCGCAAGCGGATTGCCAGAGTAACGTGCAATGAGCGTCGTCGCCTATCGTGTCCAAACCTCGTTGCGCCAGCAGTTCATATCCTGCTTCATCATCCAAACCGTCAAGCCGCAGTGAACGCACAAGTGCATGATCTCCTTCCAAACGGGCATAGCCTTGCGGTCGCTCGCGGCTGGTCAGCAGCAGACGGCTATTGTGCTCGTGGGATGCGACAAACGAAACGAACTGCGCATAGGGTTCATAGCCAGCACGAAAAACGCCAGCCTGACCTGGCTCGAAGATGCTCTCAAGATTGTCCAGCACGAGCAGAATATGTCGCTCGCGTAGAAACTGCATGAGTAACTGCAACTGTCTGTCCAAGCTATTGGGCAGCGTGACAGCAGTCTGGTTCGAGAGAGTTTGCAGAAGCGAAGGCAGCAATTCTTGAGGGAGGGGCGCATTGAGCAGTGAGTACCAAACGATGGTATCGAAACGAGATGCCGTCTGATGGACAAATTGCGCAGCGAGGCTAGTCTTGCCCATGCCCCCAATTCCCAGAATGGCGACAACACAACAACGGTCGTCGACAAGCCACTGTTCGAGTTGGGCCAGCTCAGCGCGGCGACCAAAGAAGATGCTCTGTTGGGGGACGTTGCGCAGTGTTGAGGCGGAGGACGGGGGTGACAAGGTGACAGGGTGAAGGGATGAGGGGGCGATGTGGCCCGCTTCAGTCACCATATTGCCCTGCTTCTCGGTTTCTCTGCCCCCTTTCGGCAAGCTCACGATGGGCTCACGCAACTCCGCTCCTTTGCCACTCTGCCACTTTACCACTCTGTCTAACTCACCGCGCCGAATCTGCTCGGCCAAGTCAGTGGTTTCGGCGCTCGGTTCAATACTCGATTCCTTCCACAGCAGTTGACGAAAGCGGTCGTAGTAGGCCAGAGCCTGGTCAGGCAGACCGCGTTGGGCTGCTAGCCGTATCACTGCCTGGAGCGCTGACTCTTGATAGGGATCGAGTGTCAGCCTTTGGGTGGCAAAGCGATACGCGTTCTCTTCATCCCCCATTGCCTCGTAGGCGTCAGTGAGCACCTGCAGCGTAAACAGGGCACGCAGATGCAGATATTCTCGCCTGGTCAGTAGCCATTCCTCAAAGGCCGGTGCATCAGCCACGCGCAAACCAGCCAGCAGCTCTCCTTTGTAAAGCGCCGCTGCCTCCACCATCTGGTTCAAACAAGTTGAACAGCGCATTATCTGCTGGTGCTGATGGGCGGCTACGGTGTCTAGGAGCATTTCAAAACGGGCCACATCAACAGCTGCCTGAACTGGATGAAACTGGAGAGTTTGGCGCGTAATCGAAAGCAGATTGACGCTGGCGTTAGATGCAGATTTGTCCAGTAGTTGGCGCAAACGATAGAGGGAGTTGCGCAGGCTTCTCAGGGCGTCCTTCTGTGGGTAATCGGGCCAGAGGAGGCCAATCAGAGAGCTGCGACTATGAGCACGATCCGATTCCACGACCAGATACGCCAACAGTGCACGCGACTTATCCGCGCTCATGCCTGCAATCGGTTCTCCATCCAGGGTGATGGTCAACGGTCCAAAACAGGTGAAACTAAATGGGTACATATCCTGTAAATCTTGTCCATCTGTGGTTAATTGATTTTTGGGAATCGCCTACCCCACAGTCATGACTAGCATGATGAACGTCAAGGCACCAGTTGCGTACCAACAGGTTTACCGTTCAGCAGAGCCTGCAAATTACCCTCCCGCATCATCGAGAGTACGTGAACACATAAGCCAGCACGCATGGCGTCGGACGCCTGACGAACCGCATCTAACTTCCCTGCCATTGCGCCGCTTGCGTCCAAATCTTGGTGGACATTAAGTTGAGCAGCTCCATCGACCAGCTCTTGCAAGCTCAATTGTCCAATTCGCTTTGCTTGCGGGAATTGGATTGGGTCCCGATCGTAGATACCGTCGACAGCCGTCGCAAAAATCAGACGAGATGCTCTATAATGCAATGCAAGATCGACTGCAATGATGTCACCACTGTGTACACAAAAACCGACTTGTTGATCGGTGATCAGATCGCCACCCAGCAACGGGATCATCCCAAGGTCTAGAAAGCCCGAAATTGCGTCGTAAAACTGATTTCGGGCAACGAAACCGTCGGCTGTCATGCAGGAGCTGGGTGCAATTGTCACAACTGCAAGACTCGCTTGGTGGCAGACTTTAGCAATCGCCAAGCGCAACTGCATGACGCAGTTGTGTGCATAAGTAAAGTGAATGAGCTGTGTCGGTGACTGAAATCCCTTATGCAGTTGGTGTTGCACGACGGGTGGATGCCCAAAAGAGCCTGCCCCATGCACAAGCAGCAGTCGTCCAATGAAGCCGCTTTCTATGCATGTTTTTAACTCATTGACGACCTGATTCAAAATGGCGTGACGAAGTGTAAAAGGTTGTCGTTTGTCTGTCAGCAACGCTCCGCCAAGCTTAATAACTGTCACTGGTTGCGTCATCATGTGAATAATGGTGCATATGGTCGGAGACCAAGCGTGATATTGCATTCTTTGCCGCTTGCTATCTCCCCTACATTTTACTATACCCAGGCTCACGCTACAACCGATTATCTTCGATTGGATGTTCCTCAAATCAACATGTCTGTCTCGATTGACAATTTTGGTAACTGTTCACGTTATACCTGCAGGTGACAGTCACTTCACGTCCAAATGGGCAGGTAAGCAACAATTACAACTCATTTTGTGTAAAAAGTGACTGTCACCTCCTCGTGCCGTACAGCAAGGTGAACTGTTGACAATTTTGTGATGTTTTTCTTGGTAATAGCCCCATTTGCATAAATTTGATACCTGTAGCGACGGATGACCCTTATTCAGTCAGCGTTCGATTCACAATAAAAATACCCAACAGAATCAGCCCCAGCGCAAATATCATCTGCGCTGTAATGGCTTCCCCGAGAACAATGTTCCCCAAAATCATCCCCGCAACAGGAATCAGATAGATTGTGGTCGAGGCGGTACCTGCGCCAAGTTCTTCAATAAGGTAGAAATAGGTTACAGTTGCCAATAGCGTCACGCCAATCCCTAAAAAGAGCATATAGCCCCAAATTTCCAGGGATGGTTGAATGGTCCAAGGGGCTTCCCACCAAAGGCTAAAGGGTAGAAGGAGAATGGCCGATGCGACAAATTGAGCAGAGGTCATGCGCATGCGTAGCGCCCAGGTTGACAATCCTTCCGGTTGAAGTGGATAAACGAAGCGCAGATAGACTGCACCAATAGCATAACAGAGAGCAGCCCCGACAATCGCCAACTGCGCCAGAACATTTGCCCGTACCCCTCCAAGAGCGCCAGGTCCAATCAAAACTACGATTCCGATCAGACCCAGACCAATCCCCAGCATCTTTTGGATCGTCAGTTTTTCATCTGGTGTAAAACAGTAAGCCAATAGAGCTGTAAAAAGAGGCATAACCGACAACAGAATTGAAGCAAGCCCCCCGTCGATGTAGATCTGCCCCCATGCGGTAAGCGCAAAAGGGATTGCAAGGTTGACGGCTGCCAACAGAAAGAAAGGAGACCAGTCAGAGAGACGACTCGGTAATGTGCCACCCACATACCACAACATTCCAAGCAGCATCACAATTGATATCAAGCTGCGCCCCAACGTTAGGCTGATCGGCGGAATTGCCGGCAAAATCAGTTCGACCGCGATAAATGAGATTCCCCATACTGTGCCCGGAATCAAAAGCAGAAAATTGGTTGTTAGATTTTTGGGGTGGTTCAAAATTAGGTTTACACTTTTGATATATAGACAAAAATCTATATGAGACCGTTTTCTCTCTGAGAACCGGCGAAATCAGAGAATATAAACGTTCTTTCTGTTTCTAAAAGTGTAAACCTATCTATCCAGCTAAAATGAACCACCCCAGATTTTTCAAAATAAATCCAAAAGAGCTTAGTAAACCCTGAAAAATTTCGGAGATTACACTATGCTTATGCAGTCCCTTGTAGAACTCCTTGTTTGATTAATTGGTCAATCTCCTCATCATCTATCCCTGCCGCAACCAATACCTCACGCCCATCTTGACCCAATCCAGGTGGATGATAGCGAATATCGGCTGGTGTTTCAGAGAATTTGACCGGATGCCGCACAGAAACATAGGTTTCTTGGGTCGCTGGGTGTTCGTGAGACTCAGTAGATCCAAATTTCAGGTTTTGAGAGAGAATTCTGGCTAAACAGTTGACATAAATACAAATTTGCCGGTCGATATCTAGTTTTTGCGTTAGATTTGGGCGATTTTCAGATATGAAATAGGTTGTTTTCTGTAACCGAAATCTGAATAAATGACTCCAAAATCCCTGCAATCTCGACTGAAAATAGCCAAAAACGCCAAATTTGGATCTACTGAGACTCGAAAAAATTGACCGCATGCAGATGCTCATCATCCATCAGCGATTCCAGGTTGTTGACATGCATAAAGGGGATGTCATGCTCTTGTAGCAATTGGCACCATTCTGCCGTTGTGCGCGTGAGCGTGATCTCCTCAATGATGGCGGAGAGCGCAGGCATATTCATCCGCCGCTTGGCGACGCTTTGAAGACGTGGATCTTGATCGTATAGCTCTGGGCATCCTCCAATCCGTAGGATATCGCGCCAGTGCTGGTCATAATAGGGCATAATCGCCAAATAACCATCCTTTGTCTGATAGGGGCGATTGTAGGGATGTGACGTGCGGGGATATCCCATGGGGCCCTGGGCTGGTTTCCAAGCCTCCCCTCCAAGATGCTCGACCAAAAGGAACGAAACGGTACTTTCGAACATGGGAACCTCAATTTGTTGCCCCTGGCCGGTTCGTTCCCGATAGAGCAATGCAGCCAAAATGGAATAAACAACATGTAGACCCGCCGCCTTGTCTGCGATAATGGTCGGCATATTTCGCGGGAGTGGATTGCCATCCATATAGGTGATTAAGGACGCCGCACCCGAGACGGCCTGGATGGTATCGTCATAGGCAGCCACGCCGCTGTAGGGTCCATCCGAATCAAACCCGACGGCGTTGACGTAGATGATGTCAGGACAAATCTCACAAACATTTTCGTAGTCGAACCCAAGCCGATTCATCGCCTCCGGTCGTACATTGTGGACAAAGACGTCGGCCCATTGGAGCAATGCTCGCATGACGGTCGCAGCTTCTGGGCGCTTGAGGTCGAGCGCAATCGAGCGTTTGTTGCGGTTGAGCGTCATAAAGAGCGTTCCAAAGTCGGGATCCGGCGAGAGCCCTGTACGGCGCACAATATCACCACTTGGCGATTCTATCTTGACGACTTCCGCACCCAAATCACCCAAAATTTGTGTTGCGTAAGGACCGAGGACAACAGTTGTCATATCCAAGATGCGGTATCCTTCGAGCGCTCTTTTTATTGTTTGCTCCATGTTACTTCCTGTTTTGCGTTTTGAGTTTGATACTCGGTTCAACATGCGATCCGGAGTTCTGGGATTGAAGCTGATTTCAGTATAAATTCTGAGTTTACCGGGTGAAGTCGTTCAGTGCACAACACGAAAACCGATGCCATCGTAGCGAAAAGATGGATGTTGTCGAAAACGGTAGGCACATCGAACTCCACCATAATGTTGATGAAATGACCCACCGCGTAAAACCCGAAAGACATGTTTGGAAGCTGTTTGATCTTCTCGTCCATCCGTTGAATCATAGGGATAGCCATATTCTGGCTGCATAAATTCGCTACCCCAAAGACTCAGTAGATCCAAATTTCAGGTTTTGAGAGAGAATTCTGGCTAAACAGTTGACATAAATACAAATTTGCCGGTCGATATCTAGTTTTTGCGTTAGATTTGGGCGATTTTCAGATATGAAATAGGTTGTTTTCTGTAACCGAAATCTGAATAAATGACTCCAAAATCCCTGCAATCTCGACTGAAAATAGCCAAAAACGCCAAATTTGGATCTACTGAGACTATTCGTCCATTCCCAAACATTTCCGGCCATGTCTAACAGATCATAGGGGCTTGCACCAGCAGGATATCGATGTACTTCTGTTGGCCCCCCGATCTTCATCAGAAAATTGCAGCGATTCGCGTCCGGTAGCTCGTTGCCCCAAGGAAAAATTCGGCCATCAGTTCCACGAGCCGCTTTTTCCCATTCTGCTTCGGTGGGTAAGCGGACGCCAGCCCATTGACAAAACGCCTGTGCATCATGCCACGAAACAGAAACCACTGGATGATGCTCAAACTCACCTGTATTACTTTCCGTTCCGTGGGGTTGATGCCAACTGGCACCATCGATTTGTTTTAGATTTTCGGGGTGCCAAATATGTGCAAAACCTTCAAGCTCAGCCGTTGTCTGATAGTTTGTTTCTTCAACAAATGTTCGAAACTGCGAGACTGTGACAGGGACTCTGCTCATTTCGTACCGAGTAAGATAGACGGAATGTTCCATCAAATGCTCATCGTCGCTAAATTTACCTGCATCCTCGGGTAACAACGATTCGAGCTGTCTCCCATCCCCGCCCATTAAAAATTTGCCTGCGGGAATTACCTTCCAGTCGAAAGTCAGAGTCATTAGATTCTCCAGTGCGATTTATCGTCTTTGATAACGCCCAGGATTCGACAAAGTCGGACTTTGTGGGCGCCCGACGACCAATGCATTATCCTGGACAAAACCCTCTTGACGGTCCATTAGTTCTTTGATGAGGCGAGAGCGCCAAAACTGGACTCGATCATGCTTCACGACGGAGAGATCATGCAATTCGGTCGGATCATTGTCCAAGTCGAAGAGCAATTCCCGTCCAGTCTGTGGATACCAGATATATTTCTCGCGTCCATCGGTGAGCCATTGGGTAGACTCGACGCCTAATGTATGCTCACCATGCAGATAGTCACGCCATGCAACATCTTCATTTCGACAGAGTGGCAGGATACTCCGTCCATCGATCTGTTCTGGTATCTCTGCGCCGGCCAATTCACAGAATGTGGGCAACAGATCTCGTAGTTCGACCAGGCGATCCATTTTTTGTACGCCAGATTGAGATGCTTGTCTCCAGTCTCCGGTTTTTGGCAAGCGTAACAAGAACGGAATGCGGGCTGAACCGTCAAACGGAAACGCTTTGGCGATCAGGTTATGATCATAGAGCATTTCGCCATGATCGGCGGTGAATAGAATAGCCGTGTTGTCCAACTCGCCCGCTTCGTAGAGCGCCATAAACATGCGGTTGAGCTGATGATCGATGTGGGTAATCTGAGCAAAGTAGGCGCGGCGCGCCATGTCAATTTGATCGCGGTCGGTCGGGATCGGGCTGTCCAAACCGCGTACAGGCAGATGCGGCGCAGCCCAATCGCCCATTAGAGGCTCGGGTAGTTCTTTTGCATAGTAGCGGTCCAGATAATGACCGGGCGGATCGAGTGGCGGATGGGGTCGATGATAGGACATCATGAGAAAGAAAGGCTTAGTTGGATCACGTCGGCGCAGGAAGTCGATACTCTGCGTGGTTACCCACGAGGTAGGGTGGAGCATTTCGTCGTAATTCCAGGGTCGAGCCACATAGCCGTTACACCCGACACCAGTATCCAGATAATCAACCTCGTGCTGACCCAGCTTTTCGCGCAGCCAAGGTCGATAGTCGTCCACCAGACCGTAGTCATCGGGCTTAGAGCGTTCACGATGAAGATAGCCATCGTGCAATACCACATTGTGAAAGCCCATCAGGTTGCGTGAGGGGTGGACATGCATTTTGCCGACACACTGAGTATGGTAGTCAGCCTCAGCCAACAATCCGGCCATTGTCACATCATAGTGCCAATCAACACGATCGTTGTAGCCCACGAAACCATGATGCCGTGGCATCAGTCCCGTCATGATGGCGGCACGTGCAGGAACGCAGGACGGGGTTGCCGTATATGCTTGCGTAAAGTTGATGCTCTCATGAGCTAGGCGATCCAAATGAGGCGTTTCTACCGTTGGATGACCGGTAAAGCCCAGACAGTCGGCGCGCCATTGGTCGACACAGATAAAGAGAATGTTCGGACGGGTGACGTCAGTCATAGATGAATTCTCCTTGGCGTTTCGTGCGTAGTCTCAACCCGATAAATTTTCATGCCGCGTGATTGATAGTTCTGTAAGGCGCTAGGGTGATCAAGCGTGCATGTATGAACCCAAACCCGGTTTGTTCCCTCCCACGCCCAGGCAAATTTGATTGCTTCAGACAAAAGGTATCCACCAAATCCTTGCCCGATGAAATTCGGTGCTAGGCCGAAATAAGCGATTTCTACGTTACCATCGTTCTGTTTCTGTAACTCAAAGTATCCAGCAGGTGAGCCAGCAAAATAGGCAACCCATGTTCCAAGATTATCATGTTCAGCATATGCTTTCCATTGTTCATCGGACCAGGAAAGCTTATCTGTCCACCCCCAATCTTCACCAACAAACTGATACAAGAACCAATTGACCTGAAATTGCTTCACTTTGCATTCATGGATTTGTAAGCCTCTCGCGTCGGTCTTGTCAATCAGCAAAGAGGGAGACTTCATTTCTAGATAATACGTAGTCACTTCAGTCATAGCTTTTCCATGGATTTGGCTCAATATTCATGCTTATCTGAAAGACACATCTACCATAAATGTGCGCATGTTTTACTCAACTGAAATCGGTCAAATTTATTTCAAAGTTCTGGCAGTGCTCAACAAAAGCTTTGGACAATCGTCCCTCGACAGAAAATATTCCAATTGCCCGAAGTTTAAGCGACGTCTCTATTCGTAAGAGCAAGATCGGACGAATTATATCCTACCCCCCATGTCAGATAAAAAGTCTGTCGGTGTGAGTTAGCCGATAAACAAACATATTGACAAGCATCGATATATAGTGTATTCTATTCCTATGTGTGATTGTGTTGCGAACTACTGAGCTGAGCTCTGTATGAAAACATGGTTTTGCTCCATTTGGCAGAGCTGTAAGAAAGACCATGTTTTCATCACAACCACAATATAAATTTTAAAAGGAGATTTATATGTCGACTTTGACCGTTGCTGAACCCGCTTCTGTTCAGCAAGAAAATGCCACATCTATCCACGAAACTGTGCGTAAACACTACCGCCAACGTGCCCAAGCGCAAGACTCATGTTGCGCTGCGTCCAGCTGTTGTAATACCTCGACTCGGAACGGCTACTCCACAGAAGAGTTATCCTCTATCCCTGATGATGCTGATCTGGGGCTGGGGTGTGGCAACCCAACGGCGTTGGCGTCGTTAAAGGAGGGAGAAGTTGTGCTTGATCTGGGTTCGGGGGGCGGCATCGATGTGTTGCTGTCTGCTCAACGAGTGGGGGCAACCGGTTTTGTCTATGGCGTGGATATGACTGACGAGATGCTCAGTCTTGCACGGCGGAATCTGGAAAAAGCAGGGCTATCCAATGTCGAGTTTCGTAAGGGGCAAATTGAAGAGTTGCCAATTTCAGATCAGACGATCGATGTGATCCTCTCGAATTGTGTCATCAACCTGTCGCCAGATAAGAGGCAGGTACTCAGCGAAGCATTCCGCGTCCTCAGACCCGGTGGTCGCGTGGCCATTTCCGATATTGTTGTCGACGGCACGTTGAATGATCTGCCCGTCAGCGAGGCGCAAATCCGCAAAGCATTGAGTTGGGCAGGCTGCGTAGCAGGTGCGCTTACAGTGAACGACTACCAAGAGATACTAACGGAGATCGGTTTCGAACGGATTGAGATCTCGATTCGCACCCATTACACGCTCGAAGCGCTTGGCCAGGATATGAAAGCAGCGTCTCTCCTCAAGTTAGCACCAGAGGTGATTCATAATCTAGTAAGTCGTTTTGCCAGTGCAAATATCTCCGCCTATCGGGCATAAGCGGATTTATGGCCCGCCAACACAATGTCAATTCGATAGCCTAATGTAACTTGTGGCTTGCATTGCAGTGAGTAAGATTTTGCATTGCAATAGATATAAGTTTGCAGTGCAGTTAAGGGTATTTTGCAGTGCAGTTGCGACTTTGCATTGCACTGCTACAAACTTTACTTTCTGGTAAAGGCTTGAGTGACAAAGGGCAAACCGAAAGGGGCGGAAAAAAGAATCCACCCTGAAAAAACGGGATAAAATGTAAAAATAGTGCTCGGCTAGTTTAAGCAGCGGCATTGAGGCGGCGATGAGCGAGAACGCCTTTAGGGAAATGGTGTGAAACCGAGGCCTTTTTCCGAAAGTCAGGGTCGAGTTGGTCAGGAGTTGGAAAAAGAGCACTCGAGAGAACACGGCGCAGCCTGCCGGGAGTGGATTGAGGCTCTCGAGCCCAGTAGCCAGTCGGTATGGGAGGAAGAGAAGCGGCTAAATGGGAAAGAAGATTGCCAGCCAGCAGCCCCAGTTCAGGTAAGCGGAAACAAGCCTCATCGGCATGAACAAATTGACGATGTAAGCCAATCATCTGCTTGGAAGCCAAGGGGGGAGGTTCAACAGGCCAGCGTTCCAGGTAGACAAGATAAATGGTTTCAGGCTGCAAAGTCATAACGGTCGCCAAAACCAAAGGTGTGTTGTAGGCCGGATCCTGAATGACGTAAATCGAGTAGGTACGGTTGGCTGTATCCACCTTGGTTGTTCTGGGGACGAGATTGTGCCATGCTTGATAGCAAATCAGGCGACCACTATAGAGAAAGCGACCAGACGAGTCCGGAGTTGTAGCCTCGAGTCGCTTTCCCTTATAGCTGCGAGAGAGCGGACGCACAATATCACCATATTCAGGTGGTCTGCCTTTTTCTTTGCGTTTGGGGAACTCATTGCGGCGCACTGTGCAGTTAATGGCTTCCCGCAGGACAAATCGGTCTATGCCGCTTTCTAGCATTTCTCTGATTGTAAACCCGGCATCGACCACCGCCACTTCGTCTGACTCCAGTGATTTCTTCGTCTCTGTCAGCAGCTTTTTCCGAAACTCACTTTCCTTTGTTCCAACCGTGCATCTCATGATTGCCTTGAGCAGTGGCACTCGCTTCCCGCCTATCTCCCCCCCGAGCTTATCATCACTCCAAAGATGAGCGCGGGCAATGCCCGACGAGCCGTTGAGTTATAGAGTCGGTTCACTTTCCCTTGCAGCTTCGGTCGCCAGAACCCTGTGATATCTATGCTTTTCACTCGGTACCCTTCTAACTTTTTTGCCTCCCATTCCCCTTTCCACTTCTTCTTGCCACGACCCCAGCAGACTTGTGATATCCCATGATCCATATCGAAAGCTCCACCAGCTTCGCCGGAGCTCCTCATCTTCAAACCCGCTTTCTTTCAATGCGCTATGGATTGCTCCTCGACTTTTCAGAAACGACCCATTCAGCATTGCCCACATCAGACGCATTACATTTACGTTTGTTCCCATCGGCGTTACTTGCAATACATTCATCAGTACTGCTATAGTTATTTCTGGCGCGGTTAGCATTCCTTCCTCCTTTTTGGGTTCTCTACCTTTAGGATGAACTGCTAACCGCTTTTTGTCACATTTCTCACCTCATCTCTTTTCTTTTACCAGAAAGTAAAGTACAAATACTAAGTAAAAAACTATCCACTGCAAAATAGCACCGCACTATTATTCAAATCAGGAAATGTCGGTCGAAAAAGCGACAATATGCACATCTATCCTCAGACGTCCTTGAAATTCAGTAAGTGGGGGTGGTTCATTTTAGGCGGACAATTAGGTTTACATTTTTGCAAAGAGAAAAGATGTTTATATTTTCTAATTTGAGCCATGCTCAGGCAGAAAATGACCTCATATAGATTTTTGTCTATGTATCAAAAGTGTAAACCTAATTCTGAACCACCCCAGTAAGTGATGTGATTATTAGCACAAAGACAAAGGGTCACCGTCAATGATGGTGACCCTTTATCCTCATAGAATCCAAAGTGGAATGTTATTTTCTTAACACGATGCACCGAAATGTTAGCGGTAGCAAAGCGGCCACTTCAAATCCAAAGATGGAATATTGATCTTTTGAATTCTTGATTTTGGTGGGACCAAAGGAGTCATCATTGGCTAATTTTTAGCAACAAACCTATCATCTTAAGGGATATCTTTCTCGTGCAAACAACATCCATACCATTTTTTTACAGAATCCTCCCACCATTTATATTTTGCGAGAAACGGCAGGTAGTGTTCCTCAGTATGACGAAGCTCCATAATTCATCTAATTGGCATTCGCTGATGTGCAAGTGATCAAAGAGATGCAGCGTGACCAAACGACAATGGGCACTCGCTTGCACCAGCCATTTGCAGATTGTGTCCTTATCGACTCCAACTGTTCGTCCGGTCCTACGCAACGAGTTTCCTTCGGCCAAAGCTCGCATTGCGATTGTAAAAATTCGTTCTTCTGTCTCCAATTTGTAGTCCGCTGTCCCGATTCTAGATGAGAATGCCTTGCTACATCTGGTACAGTAGAGCTGGCGAATTAATCTTTTGTAGCCGTAATAGACCAAATTTCTGCCTAACCCGCACCTGCCATATTCGCTACAGTTCCGATTTGGGCAATAGATGGTTCTGTTATTCATTTTTTTTCAGCTACGGCAAAAGTCGGGTACAAAAAATGACCATAAGGGGTGAAATCCTAGAGCAGCCCTCTGTTTGCATGAAAAATTTGTACCCGACTTTTGCTGCTACTGTTTTTTTTGCTCCTGAGTCTTTGTACTTTTCTCTCTGAAACAAACCAATTTATGACAGTTTTTTTAACTTTTATTCCCCTTTCTGACTTCACACTCGCTTACAATATAGTCTATTTTTATTGACATTATTCACGTTTCAGAAAGCCCCCAATACAGTATGCTGAGGGACACCACCTACTATACCTCTCGATACATAACACGACAAGTGACCACTTCCGATTCGTAAATTCGTTGTACTTCGAACACTTCCCGCTGTTACGGATATTGTTCCAGAAGATAGATTATGAATATTTTCGTAGGGCTGATTATTAGGCTATTCCAGCATTCGCCTTGTCTGATTAGAGGATTTGAACCGGAGGTAAGCTAAGGAATTGGCGCAATCATTTTCACATTTTTTGAAGCAATCAATTGCGAATCAACCAGGGTCAGAGATTGTTGGCTACCAGGTCATCGTCGAGAATGAGGGCGAGTTTAATATCAGCCTTCCTGATGATGCCACGCAAGTAACGGTTCCACCAGAATTTCTCGAGTCAGAGACAGAACATAAGTTTGAGGTGTTGGCAATAGAAGAAAGCGGAAGTCAGACGATCACCGAAGACGAGTTTACTACCTCACCACAGTAGGACAAACGGGAGCACTTGAGCTGCTGAGTTAGTTAGAGCCGTCATCAGACAACCCGTGTTTCGCCAATCGATAGAGTAGCGTTGAGCGAGAGATATTCAACAGCCGAGCAGCTTGTGTTTTGTTGTCAGCCCGATCGAGTGCCTGCTTGATCAGGTTCTTTTCGATCTGGTCGAGATCGATTCCTTCCTTTGGTAGTTCAATTTGTGGACCTGTTTGGGAACTTTCTGATGACAGAGGTTGTAAACTCAAAGATGGTGGGAGGTGATCGAGTTCGACCGATTGACCGTTTGAGAGTGTTGCTGCATAGGAGAGGATCTGTTGAAGTTCAGCAACATTTCCTGGCCAGTTGTATGAATTCAACGCTTGGCGGGCGGCTGCATTCCAGTCGAGATGTGGAGCAAAATGGGCAATCAGGAGAGGAATATCTTCGGGGTGATTGCGCAACGGCGGTGTTTCGATTGTGATGAATTGATTAGACAGATTGGACCACTGCTTGTCAAGAACCTTTTGTGATGTGAGGACGAGACGCAATCCGTGGGGTCGTTGGGGCGACCGTAAATAAGGCTGGATATTGTGTTGGAATCTGTCTGCCCAATCAAACGGCAATCTATCAAAGTTTGCCAAAATGAATGTACCACCCAGGGCTTGCTCCCAACGCTCCATATCTCCTTTTTGGGACTGAGTTACTTCGCTTTTCGCATCATGGAGTAGGTGTCCTAACTCGCTCTCCAGGACTGACTCAGGTAGCGCATCGCAATCAATCAGCACCATATTGACTTCGGAAGCGGCAGCATTTCGTTGGTGGATCAATCGAGCAACCGTACGTCGTCCGCTTCCTGTTTCGCCATAGATCAGGACAGGATAGTCGTTCGTTGATGCGGCTTCTACCAAGCTGTGAATTCGGGCAATGGCCAGCGAGATTCCAACGAAGGTCGGTTCCGTTGTGCTGGAGCTATCTGTGGAGCCAGAAAAAGATGGGTTACTGGTATAAAGTGCGTAGCTGATTTTTGTTTGTAATTCTTCCAGATCAAAGGGCTTACGCACATAGTCGATTGCGCCGATTTTGAGGGCTTCTACGGCAGTGGGAACGGTTGCGTAGGCGGTCAGCAACAGGACTGGAATCTGGCGATTGCGCTGACGTAATTCGCGTAGCACACTCAGACCATCCATCCCCGGCATTTTTAGATCGAGCAGAACGAGATCGACTGCATAGCGAGCAAATAGGCGCAACCCTTCGTCGCCGCGGCTAGCGGTCACAACTTCGTAGCCTGCTTTTTGAAGTGCTCGATCCAGCACCCAGCGCATATTATTTTCGTCATCAATTACCAAAATTGTCCGCGCCATATCAATGCGTTGTTCGTCTCATGATCCCGTTTTGAGAAGCGGAGATCTCACTGGGTAGTTGGATGGTGAAAGTTGCGCCACCAAACTGGTTTGGCGAAGTCAGGCGAATTGTACCTGCATGATCCTCGACGATGCGTTGCACCACGCTTAGTCCCAATCCCACCCCTTGATCTTTTGTTGAATAAAATGGATCGAAGATATAAGGCTGTACATATTCAGGGACGCCGGAGCCATTGTCGCAAACGCTTAGTTGCAGCCACGTATTTGAGACTCCGGACAGTTTTGCTGTCAAGCGGATTTCGCCTTTCTTGCCGCGCTCGTCGTTGGTACTTTCTCCCGTGTCGATGGCTTGGATGGCATTTACGCAGAGATTTACAAGTGCGTGTTCGATCTGTTCGGCATCTAGCTGCCAGGTTGTGATCTCCTCTGAACAACAGATGAGAATGTCAACGCCGCATGGCTCTGCGGCCACTTTGACGCGCCGCTGGACTTGAGCAAGGAGATGGCCGATATTTGTAGAGCTGTATTCAAGCGTGTGCTCATCTGCGAAATTCAGTAATCGACTCACCAATTGTTCGATACGGTCGGCTTCATCTTGAATGACTGTGGCAATTTCATCATTTTCCTGGCTTGATTTGCTATCCAAGAGTTGGGAACTGGCTCGGATGATCCCGACAGGGTTTCGGATTTGATGTGCCAGACCACCAGCAAGCGTGCCTAATGCAATGAGTCGTTCAGCTCGCCGTAATTCAGTTCCTTGCTGCTCCAGCTTCTGGAGTGACGCAGAAAGTTCCTTGGCAATCTCTGCCTGTTCCATTTGTGCTTGTTGCATGTGATCAGCAATGCGTCCTGTGATGATCGCAACCCCAAAGAGAACGACAATGACCAATAGATCATTGAGTGCGTCGACGGGGTGATCATGCCAGCGAAGCATGATATGCGGGATAAAGACCAGGCCAGCCGAGATGGTTGCAATGAGCCCTCCCCACAACCCAAAGCGAAGAGCGGCATAGACAATGGGCAAGAAGTAGAAGTAACGATAAATGGCATGGAGTTGGCTGATGCTGGGCGCTGTCGAATAATGAAGAATATCAATTACCACAAGGCTGACGGCGATGAGAATGATGGCTCTGCGCCAGTCAGAACGGCCGAAATAGGTCAGCCGGATGGATGTGGTTATTGGGAAAGCTTTTGTCATGTCCATGATGTAGGGAATCGTAGCATGGACGAACTAAGAATGCAATCCCCTCCTATTATATGCTCGATTGATGAGCAATTTAGTGGATTTGATGTGTGTCAGTGTCTGATATCCTACACTACTGTCTGATATCCTACACTTTTCGGGTCTTGTGGACCCGATTTGGAGGCGATTGACAGATAACTTGAAATTCGATACCTGATTTTTTTATACTGACTTTAGATTCAGATTTATCTAGCTGGTGCATTATAGAGATGAGACAGCCACTCTATTTAATTGTTGTTCTTATGATTGTCGTTCTTTTACGAAAATCTGTCGTAATGAGGATGTTTGTTTGCTATGAAAGAAGTAGTCAAAAATTTTTTGGCTCATGAATGAAAATAGGTGAAATGGGAGTCAATGAGAGAGCGAAGAAAGGAGTCATTGACGAATTTGAGATTGTGAGTCCATTCAAAGATGGCAACATATTGGGCAAGATAACGTTTATGAACACCCCGAAAGGGACGCAGAAAATTGCGTAGACCAGTCCAAATGCCTTCCATGGTGTTGCAGTGAACTTCCCGAATGCCGTCGCCATCATCATCGCGAGCCCATTCGTACCGGGAGTGACAAACAGTGGCATGAGAGCGACCAGTCTCCACAATGGGATTGTAGGCGTTGCACTCGTCGGTATAGAGAGTGGTGCCAGGGAGAGCAAGCAACAACTAAAGGAACAATGGTTGCTTGTTGTGTGTTGTCACAGACCGTGAACTGGACTTGGCCAGAGGTTCGTCCCACAACGCCCAGAATCGGTGGTCGGTCGTTCTCCATCGTCCCTCGTCCACGGCGCTTGTTGGCTCGAGGTCTGGGCGGGTCATCTGGATCGGGATGGTAATCGCCTTTCTCTCCTGCATTCTGGTACAGTTCATCGGCTTCAGCTACAGAATCGCGAAAAAGGGGGAAGCGGCTGCGGCTTGGAGCAACGCCGTATTCTGGATCCGATGGCGACGCTCCAACAACGTACTATAGTTCAGAGACAGTTCCTCTGATAGATGCAGCGTTGGTGTCCCTTGAATGATGCCTCGCATCACTAAGACTATCGTCACACAATTGTAATGCGTTCCAGACCAGACTGTATTCGTAAAGGCATCGTATACTTTGCCGCATTCTCGGCATCTGTACTTATTCACCGGGGCTCGCTCTCGACTGTGAGGCGCTTGCCCTTCTGGCAATCTATGTCCATCTGGACATTGCATCCCTTCTGGATGCAAGAT
Organism: Chloroflexi bacterium TSY; assembly: GCA_019217005.1. The sequence continues at coordinate 35,363 of JAHBNG010000100.1, read as the reverse complement.
CTCTAACAATCTCTCATAACAGCCTTCTTCGCTCATCAGTTCTTGGATCGGATATCGCATTTTCATGGCTCTTTTTCTCTTTTCTTTTTTCTCATTGACCTCTTTCCCTATTTTACATACTTTTCACCTACTTTCATATATGAGCCAATTTTTTCCTTCGTTCTCAATCAGTTCGGGTCATTTTATCTAGAGTCTATCGTACATTTATCAAATTACTGGGGGTATTCGGTCAACAACTATTGGTTCTGATGCCAGCTAGAGCAGAAAGCATCAAGCGCGACGAATTTAGCTTTACCTCGGGACAGAAGCGCAACTGGCTTGATTCACTGCTCCGCGCAGGCCTGATCGAACAGGCATTGGCCAAAGGACAGTCCACTACATTAGAACAATATCACTACGACTTTTGGCAAGGCGAGCGTGGGCATCAATACCACAGCGAGCGACAGAATCGATTTGAGGAAATTTTTCTGCGTCACTATGCCTATCTCGTGGATGAGATCAATGCACTCGTCCAGACAGAACCAGGCTATACCACATTGTGTGAAATTGGTTCTGGTTCGGGACAGCTACTCGATTACCTAGCTGCAAATGTTCCTGCAATCGAGCGGTGTATTGGTATTGATCTGAGCGAAGAGACGACCAAAACCAATCAGCAAACCTATTCCAATCCCAAACTTGAATTTGTAGCAGCTGGTGGTCTGGAGTGGGTTGAAGCGCATGGGCAACCAAACTGGATCTATCTCACACATGGTGGCGTGCTGGAGTATTTTTCGCAGGAGAATCTTGAACTGCTCCTCAATCATATCGGTCAGACTCTTGCACCCGCGATCTTTATTGCCATTGAACCTGTGGCAGTTGATCATAATTTGGCGACTGAATTGGACTCGAAACCCTATGGGCGGGAATTCGCCTTTTCCCACAACTATCCCCATCTCTTTGACAAAGCTCATTTTCATCTCAAGCATATGATGTACTCCCATGAACGACTTGGACACTATCTTTATGCGTTCGTTGCGGTCACGAATGATTCATCCTAGTAGGATGTTGTTCCTGATCATGTTGTTGCTGATTGCTTGTGTCCCGGTTGAGCAGAGCCCGCCAGTGGATTTAGCATTGGGGCAGACTGTCTATGAAGCCAATTGTGCATCGTGTCATGGTATGCAGGGAGAGGGACAGCCAAATTGGAGACAGCCGGGTCAGGACGGCAAGCTGCCTGCACCGCCCCATGACAGCACAGGCCATACATGGCACCACCCGGATCAGATGCTTTTGCAGATGATTGCCCAGAGAAGTGGCGTGCCGAATAGCCCGATGCCTGCCTATGAAGGAGAACTCACACAGGAGGAGATGGAAGCAACTTTGGCTTACATTAAGACATTCTGGGACAAACGCCCACGCGACTTTCAAGAACAAATCACAGACCAATATGAGGCCCAACAATGAGATGGATGAATATGACGAGTTTTGCGATTCTTTATGTTTTCCTATTGTTTGGCACGCTCTTTCTGGTGGCCTGCACAGATGATCAGTCAGCTATGCCACCTCCAGCTGGGGCAGATAAGGGACAGAATACCTTTCTTCTCTTTTTTACGGACAATTGACCACCTTGAGCAGAAATGCAGCCCATCGTGAATGGGTTCGAAGAAGAGTATGGTGACAGGCTGGCATTTGATAGGTTAGACGCCAACGCCGAACCCGGAAAGACTCTGTTACGAGAATACAGCCTACGTGGTCATCCCAGCTATGTGATTGTTGACCAGCAGTGGGAAAAGCTTTGGTCTGCGTCTGGCGTTCTTGAGGAAGATATTCTGAGAGAGGCAATCAGCGAGCATTTGCAATGAAATGAGAAGTGACACCTTATTTTTGCGCAACGAGAGCGTGATTCTATTCGTTCATGCAACTAGAGGGGGTTTCTAATCGGCCTCTAGATAGGATTTCAAGCAAATCAGAAGGTCACGAGAATAAGGATGTGAACTTAGCAGGTCAATCCGTGAAAGTGAGCCGTTCTGAAAAGAGAGAAAACCAGGTATTTGTAATAGATCTCGAACAATTCGTTTCTGCCGGAAAGGTTCAAATCTAGTATCCACGAGAGCTTGCTGATGGAAATGGCCTATCAAATTATGCGCCAAATCAGCCAAAAGGATAAGAGATTTTTTGAGCTAGAAATAGGGTCTTGCGACGAGAAGCTAAGTGTAACCCCATTTTATCATTACGGAATTGTTCGATTTCAGCCGCACCTCGATTGTCATAATATGAAATGAAGTGACGCTTGGATGGCAATTTGATGGTCGAAATGTAGTAACTGACACAAATTTGCTCGTTTTCACTCTTTTTTGAGAAAAATGCGTACAGGGCGATTAAACTTGATAGGGATGGAATTTCAGCCAGAAAGACGTCACCGCAAGGATCCCATCGAGTCACCTGTTGCGCCCACAGATGGGCACGACGGTTGGAGTTGCCCTTCATCATAAATTGATAGTTGCGGTTGAGCAGCCACCGAATATTTTCTTCACTACCTGCACCGCCATCGGTGCGCCAGACGACTCGCTCGCGTTTTTTCTCGTCTAACTCTAATGAACTTTCCGTGGCAAGCACGGCTGGCTGAAACGATGGAGCTGTATGCTGACTCCCTGGATAGAGGTCTGACCAAACCGTTTCATGGTATTTAACCGAACTTACACGGACCAATTGGCGTCCCGTTGCGTTTTTTTGCCGCTAAAATAGCCTTTTTTGACTTTTCTGTGCCTTTTTTGCCGCATGGTAATCCGGATAGGTCAAAGTCTAACCACAAGAACCCTCGCCAATCGTGGTTGTGTATTTGGCTTAGAGGCTTGCAGATTTCGCTGACCGCACTCTACCGATATTCATTAGAGTTAGGGCGTCTAATGTACGAGACATATTTGATTGCTCACTAAGCTGTTCCATCCCATAAATTTTCGCAAGGAGTCTTTCTGGTCTGACCTTTGTATTGAACTCAGTCAGCGTTGCGCAACCACATAATATGCTAACCAGCACCTGTTCCAACTTACTTGCTGGTGTATATTCATACGTTTTGACCGGTATTTCGATCTTCTTCAACGCAGTTAGCACTTTCTCTTGATGGTAGTGTGCCAGCAACGCAGCTAATGGTGCATACTGAGTATTGCTGATCTCGTTCGTTAGTCCGAATTCTATTGCCATGAATGCCTCCTTGGATCGGGTATCTCTAATGAATTTCTTTGAGGCTATCCTTTTTTCGGCATTTTGACGAATTTGATCGAATAGAATCAGGCTCTTATTGCGTCAACGAATAGAATTCCCTTCCCGTTGCGCAAAAATAAGGTGTCAATTGTATTTAGAAAAAATTGGAGGGTGCATATGGTTCAACACAGACATCGGTTTGCTATCTTGTTATTTCTAGTGGTTCTGCTCATGAGTGGATGCGCATCTGCAGCTATTCCTGCGCCAGATGCTAATGTTTCGACGAACCCTCAATCAGAGAGCGTCACGGAAAAAGCTGTGCAGGAAGAGGTCATTGAAGAGGTGGTCTCCACTGAGAACGTACCTGTGATGACCGTTTACAAATCACCCACTTGTGGATGTTGTAGTAAATGGGTGGACCATATGCGCGACGCTGGATTCACTGTGCACACAGAAGATGTCTCGGATCTGTCCGCTGTGAAAGTAGAGCACGGCGTATTGCCCCAAGCACAGTCCTGCCACACAGCGTTGGTAGATGGATATGTAATCGAAGGGCATGTTCCAGCAGACGCCATCCACCAGTTGCTTGCAGAGCGTCCCGACGTCACTGGTCTGGCCGTCCCAGGAATGCCGATTGGTTCCCCTGGTATGGAGATGGAAGGATATGGGGTTCAACCGTTCGATGTATTGACATTTGATGACTCTGGCAATACTGAGACCTTTATGAGCGTAACTGAATAGATATGACCGACTTCCCATACCAACGGATGGAGGTATCAGTTGGCTGGCGGGTGGATCGGTTTATTCGTTTCGTTTTGCAGCATTGGTTGGCATTGTTGTTGACGGTTATGTTGATTTTTGTCGTTGTGCCATTCTTGGCGCCAGTTGCAATGGTTTTAGGATGGACACCTTTTAGTGAGTTAATTTATGCCGCGTATGGTCCCTTTTGTCATCAATTTCCGCAGCGAAGCTGGTTTTTCTTTGGTGAGAAATTGACCTACAGCATGGCAGAAATTGAGCAGGTCTATCAGTTTGATGGTGCGTGGCAGCTACGCACTTTTACTGGCACACCAGAGATGGGGTGGAAGGTAGCATGGAGCGATCGCATGATCAGTTTCTATGCCATGACGCCGGTCTTTGGCCTTCTCTATGCGCTGTTACGGCGATGGCGAGGCCAAGTTAAGCCAATCGGTTGGGCACTCTTTTTCGTGCTGCTGTTGCCGTTGGTGCTCGATGGAAAAACTCACCTTATCAACGACACGATCTATGGTGTCCCGAACAATGGATTTCGCAACACAAATGAGTGGCTAGCAGTTTTAACAGGATATCGTTGGCCGGAGTTTTATGCAGGGGATCACTTTGGCACCTTTAACTGGTGGGTGCGCCTGGTTACCGGATTTCCAGCAGCGTGGGGCATGGCCTTTTTGATCTTCCCGTGGTTGGATCAGATTGTGCAAGAAATGATTGATACATATTAGTTCGGAGACATTTTATCTGTGAACATTTTCAGACAACCATTACGATTACCGAAAATGTACGTTGGTGCTCTGTTTTTCGCCAGTCTTGTTTTTATTTCGGGCTGTGCTGCTGAAGAGTTCTCTCCTACTTTACAGCCAGACATCGATGCCACAGTTGAGGCGGCTGTCAACGCAACAGTAGAAGCTTTGACTGCAAATGGAGGAGAAGCAGAAGAGGTAGCTGAAGGGAACGAGACACAAGATACTGCGACAATGCTCATCACCCCGACGCCGGATCATTCAGCCGAAATTATGGAGATGATTATTCAGAACACCCGCCACTTCAAGGGCAATCCAGATGCGCCTGTGGTTATTGTTGAATTTAGCGATTTTTTGTGACCATACTGCCAGCAATACGCTGCTGACGCGGGGCGTCAGATCGAAGAGCAGTATGTAGAGTCTGGTGAGGTTCGTTTTGGTTATGTTCATTTTGCGTTTCTAGGACAGGAATCAACTTGGTCTGCAGCTGCGACTGAGTGTGCAGCCGAGCAAGATATGTTCTGGGAATATCACGATGCGTTATTTGAAGACAAGAATTGGCGGCAGTTCGATCCTGAAAACTTAAAACGAATCGGCAGTGAGTTGGGACTGGATAGCGAGCAGTTTGATCAATGCATCGATTCGGGCCGTATGGAGACAGTTGTGCAACAAGACTCCGAGTTTTCCAGGCAGTTAGGCGTTCGCAGTACACCCACATTTGCCATCAACGGCCAACCGATTCAGGGGGCACTTCCTTTTGCACAATTTCAAAGCGTGATCGAACAGGTATTGCAGAGATGAAATCGGGTTAACTCAGATCGCTCAACTGGGAGGTTTTGTGAAATGGCGGTGATTCAGGGACTCATTGCACCATCAAGGGCTACTGATACGCAATCTACCGTTCAACGGCTTTGGGAGATCGATGCCCTGCGAGGAGTGGCTGTCGTGATGATGGTGATCTATCACCTCGTGTGGGATCTCTACTTTTTGCAGATCGTTCCAACAATCAATTTATACAGTGGATTCTGGAAATATTTCCAGCGCACGACAGCCTCGACTTTTCTGTTTCTGGTTGGGGTTTCTCTCGTCATCAGCTATAACCGAACTCGAGGATCGAAGGAGCAGACGGGTCAATTTCGAAAATTTTTGCGCCGCAGTCTCATTATTTTTGGTCTGGGAATGGTGATTACCTTGGTTGTTTGGTTTGCTGGGACAGGGAGTGTTGATTTTGGGGTTTTGCACCTGATTGGTTTTTCGATCGTGGCAGCGTATCCGTTTTTGCGCTTCACCTGGATTAACATCGCTCTCTGGATGCTATTGAATTTCGTTGGTTCGTTTCTACAAGCACCTCTCGTCGTCACGAAGTTATTTGTTTGGCTGGGTTTGAAACCACCGTTTTATGCCGCTGTCGATTACTTCCCTATCATTCCCTGGTTTGGTGTGGTGTTGCTGGGGATCGGTATGGCTAATATTCTCTATCCTCGGAGTCAACGGAGGTTTAACCTGCCGGATCTTTCACGGGGATTCCCGACGCGTGCTCTTCAGTATCTTGGGCGTCATTCGCTCGTGATCTACTTGCTGCACCAACCCATCTTAATTGGAGGTTTGTTTGTATACATTTACCTTTTTTCTCTGTAAACGATGCTGGCTAGTGTAGTACTCGTCAAAGGGGACACCATTTTCAAGAGAAGCGAACCGATTTTTGACGCTCGTGCGGTTGCAAACCGCACCTACGTATTTCTAACATGATTTGCCTAACAGAACACCAGGCTACAACAATCTAATCAACCACAAATCAATAACAGAAATCAGACCATGAAATTATCTCAGAACGATTCTCCTCAATTCTTGACGGCGACTGTTCAGGGTTCTCAATATTTCAACAAATTTCGCATTTCCATATTTATCCTAGGATTAACCAGTCTCTTTTGGTGGAATGTCGCTGTAGTAACCGCAAAGGATGCATTAGCCGCACCTCCGTTACCAGACATGATACCCCGCATTGGGCCAGGTGCCGAACAATTACCACCGGTGGTGACAAATCGAGCCGTCGCTGGGTTGACGGGATATGCTGTTGGTCAGAGTGAAATTGGTTTTGGTCGCGAGGTTCTGTCAAATGCAGATGATATGGATACCCGCTCGACAGAGATTGACCTTGACCAGATCGAGCTACCCAAAGATTTTGCTTTCCCGACCGTTGCCAAGCATGAGCGCTGGATCCGAGTTGATATTGGAAATCAACAGGTGATTGCTTACCAAGGAACGAAACCGATCCGAGCTTTTGTTGTTTCGACAGGTTTGGCCAATTACCCAACCGTTACAGGCGAATTTCGGATCCGCATGAAAGTCTCTGAGCAGACGATGTCAGGTGCTGATTTCTATTTACCCGGTGTGAAATGGGTGCAATATTTCTATAGTGAATATGCGTTTCATGGCACCTACTGGCACGATGATTTTGGGATTCCCAAGAGTCATGGCTGTGTCAATATGACGAATGCTGATGCCAAGTGGCTTTTTGATTGGGCCGGACCTGTCTGGGATCAAGAGACGGTCTGGTTTCGCCCCACGACAGATAATCCGGGCACATTGGTGCTTGCGCACGAGTAGATCATTGAACATAACTTTCTGAGGGTAAACAACGATGGCACACAAATGAACTCAGTCAGGGCATACCGATTGAGTTGTCCAAACGCACACGCAGCAACAAGAATCTTAAATTTATCATCGGTGGGGCACTGCTTCTCCTGCTTGTTTTGGCCCTGATTGTGCAGGCGGCGGTCTCTACTGGTGCCTATTACATGACGGTCGGTGAGGTTCAATCCTCTGCGCCCAGTCTATTAGGCGAGCGTATTCGCGTCAACGACGCTGTTGTCGCCAACAGCGAAGAATGGAATGCGCAGGAGATTATACTCAAGTTTTCGATCACCGATGAGGGTGTCACTGATCAGGTAATTGACAGTGGGACCTCGCTGGCCGAGCTTCCTGTGATCTTCTATGGTCCGAGACCCGATAATTTTCAGCGTGCTGTCTCAGCTATTGTCGAGGGGGAGCTGCAGCCGGACGGATCCTTCAAGGCAGATACTCTGTTGCTGAAGTGTCCTAGTCGTTATGAGAAAGAGCCAGAGGAAGTTTTCAATCAGGCAACGCGCTAGAGTCAGGGGATATTATGTCACTTGTACAGACCTTTACTTTCTGGTAAAGGCTTGAGTGACAAAGGGCAAACCGAAAGGGGCGGAAAAAAGAATCCACCCTGAAAAAACGGGATAAAATGTAAAAATAGTGCTCGGCTAGTTTAAGCAGCGGCATTGAGGCGGCGATGAGCGAGAACGCCTTTAGGTAAATGGTGTGAAACCGAGGCCTTTTTCCGAAAGTCAGGGTCGAGTTGGTCGGGAGTTGGAAAAAGAGCACTCGAGAGAACGCGGCGCAGCCTGCCGGGAGTGGATTGAGGCTCTCGAGCCCAGTAGCCAGTCGGTATGGGAGGAAGAGAAGCGGCTAAATGGGAAAGAAGATTGCCAGCCAGCAGCCCCAGTTCAGGTAAGCGGAAACAAGCCTCATCGGCATGAACAAATTGACGATGTAAGCCAATCATCTGCTTGGAAGCCAAGGGGGGGGGGAGGTTCAACAGGCCAGCGTTCCAGGTAGACAAGATAAATGGTTTCAGGCTGCAAAGTCATAACGGTCGCCAAAACCAAAGGTGTGTTGTAGGCCGGATCCTGAATGACGTAAATCGAGTAGGTACGGTTGGCTGTATCCACCTTGGTTGTTCTGGGGACGAGATTGTGCCATGCTTGATAGCAAATCAGGCGACCACTATAGAGAAAGCGACCAGACGAGTCCGGAGTTGTAGCCTCGAGTCGCTTTCCCTTATAGCTGCGAGAGAGCGGACGCACAATATCACCATATTCAGGTGGTCTGCCTTTTTCTTTGCGTTTGGGGAACTCATTGCGGCGCACTGTGCAGTTAATGGCTTCCCGCAGGACAAATCGGTCTATGCCGCTTTCTAGCATTTCTCTGATTGTAAACCCGGCATCGACCACCGCCACTTCGTCTGACTCCAGTGATTTCTTCGTCTCTGTCAGCAGCTTTTTCCGAAACTCACTTTCCTTTGTTCCAACCGTGCATCTCATGATTGCCTTGAGCAGTGGCACTCGCTTCCCGCCTATCTCCCCCGAGCTTATCATCACTCCAAAGATGAGCGCGGGCAATGCCCGACGAGCCGTTGAGTTATAGAGTCGGTTCACTTTCCCTTGCAGCTTCGGTCGCCAGAACCCTGTGATATCTATGCTTTTCACTCGGTACCCTTCTAACTTTTTTGCCTCCCATTCCCCTTTCCACTTCTTCTTGCCACGACCCCAGCAGACTTGTGATATCCCATGATCCATATCGAAAGCTCCACCAGCTTCGCCGGAGCTCCTCATCTTCAAACCCGCTTTCACTCAATCCACTATGGATTGCTCCTCGACTTTTCAGAAACGACCCATTCATCATCGCCCACATCAGACGCATTACATTTACGTTTGTTCCCACCGGCGTTACTTGCAATACATTCATCAGTACTGCTATAGTTATTTCTGGCGCGGTTAGCATTCCTTCCTCCTTTTTGGGTTCTCTACCTTTAGGATGAAACGCTAACCGCTTTTTGTCACATTTCTCACCTCATCTCTTTTCTTTTACCAGAAAGTAAAGCAGAACCAGTTAAGGCTAAACCAAAAAAATAATTATACGCGAACGAGAGAATGGAGAGGGGGAATAAGGACAAACCATTTTTCTAAACCAGGTAAACGTTGGAAGCGTTGTGCCAAACGGTCCATCTCTTTCTGAGTGAGTTTGACGCCGGTCTCATAAAGAGTGGAATTCAGGTGAACGAAGGGTTGTAGTTGGTTAAAGCGAAAAGAACGGGCAAAATTGAGAACGGTCTCAAGAGAATCGAGAAGAGAACCGTTCCAGTGTTTTTCAAGATGGCCCCAAACCCGTTCGATGGGGTTGTATTTACTGTGATAAGGAGGGTAGCAGGCGAGCTGAATAGAGAGACGATAGTGCTCAACAAACTGAGTGAGACGATACATAAACTGAGTCCGACGGGTATGATTTTCGGGACCATTGTCCTGATTGATCACGAGGGTCTTGACGTGAGGAAAGTGTTCACGTACGCTTTCCCAAAAATCAATCAGGCAGTCGACAATAAAGTCACTCGTCACTTTCGACTGAGTCAAGTAAAGAAAGAGTTCCTTGGTTGAAGGGAGGTAAATGCCAAAAGGAGTGACTTTCTCGGTCTTCTTATCTTGAAAGTCATGATCGAGCGCTTTGACAACCACTCGACTTATCCCTTCTCTCGAGAAACGGTCAAGTAAAATCGTCGCTTTGGCATCCCAAGAGAGGCGCAGAACCGTCTCGTCTGCATCCGCTTCTTGATTGATCTGATGAATTCTATCAAAGATCGCATCGGTCTCTGGGATCTTTTTCACTGGTTGACTTTTTTTGACCCGGTTTGAGCCATAGCCTAACTCATTGAGCTTCAAGCGGAGGCCTCTTCGCCAGGCAATTCCTCATCTGTGTATCCTTTCTGCTCGATGAGCTGGGTACGCATTTCGGCGGCGGTTAGTCGAGTGTACAATTGGGGTTCGAAAGGTGGGATCGGTCTGGCTGAATTGATCGGCGATTTCAACCATATCGGCCAGTAAAGTGGGGATATGGTCTTCGGCTTTTTTGCGACCACGTCGGTGGCTTTGGTCGACATAACAGAAGCCGCCTTCTAGTTCTTCCAGGGCTTTGGCTATCGTCGCCCGATTCCAGCCCAACTCTCGTTCTGCTTTCGTCGGACTCCCTTCGCATATCGTTTTGACCGTTTGGGCCATGAAGTGCCTTCTTTCGTATCCACTTAACATGGCCTTCGTCTCTTTCAAGACTTCAACCATTTCTGGCGAGATTGTCATTTTTGCTCCTTTTGGAGAGCTAGTTTAACACCTTCTCGCGGGGGTGGTTCAAAATTAGGTTTACACTTTTGATATATAGACAAAAATCTATATGAGACCGTTTTCTCTCTGAGAACCGGCGAAATCAGAGAATATAAACGTTCTTTCTGTTTCTAAAAGTGTAAACCTATCTATCCAGCTAAAATGAACCACCCCTTCTCGCGTATATTTTATTTTTTGGATTGGCCTTACCATAGTCGATAATGGGCAAGGCATTGAAGTCGATGCGAAGAATCAGGGGCTGGGGTTACGTTCGATGCAGGAGCGAGCCGCTTCAGTGAACGGCCAGGTTCTCATTGAAAGTATGCCTGGTCAGGGGACGCGACTTACGTGCATGGTGCCAATTGATTCAACAACGGAAGTCGATAGGGAGAAACTTCATGGATAAACGTATCACAGTATTGCTGGTTGACGATCATGAGGTTGTTAGACAGGGTTTACGAGCTTCCCTTGAAGCAAGCTCAGATTTTATTGTAGTGGCTGAGGCTGAATCAGGGGATGCTGCCGTCAGGTTGGCAAGTGAGCATGTACCAGATGTGATTCTAATGGATTTGATTATGCCTGGTATGGATGGGGTGGAAGCCACCCGGAAAGTGAAAAACATCAGTCCGCGCACACATATCATTGTCTTGACATCTTATCATGAAGATGAGCATATCTTTCCAGCGTTACAGGCTGGCGCAACATCTTACATTTTGAAAGATGTCAAGATGAATGAACTAGCCGATGCGATCAAGAATGCCGCACAAGGTGAAGCCACGCGCGACGCGCGCGTGGCGTCCCGCGTCATCCAGGAGTTACACGGTGCGCGTCATCTTGACCTAAATCCATTCACCGAACTCACTGACCGTGAATTTGAGGTTCTCAAGCTGATCGCTGAGGGTCTGAGCAACAGTGATATGGCATCGCAGTTGGTCATCAGCGAAAGTACCGTGAAAGGACATGTGAGTAATATTTTGAGCAAGCTACATCTTGCGGATCGGACGCAAGCGGCAGTTTACGCATGGCGAAAAGGTGTGGTTCGGCGTGGGTGATCTGATGTTATAGTACAGTTGTGTTGGCGTAGCCGTCGCTTGCGACCTGAAAACCGGAGTTTTCTACATAGAATTAGTCAAGATGCAAACTCCGGTTTTCATGCAGAGCAGAGTATAGTCTCAATAGAGCTAGCCTTCACCAATCACCATAAAAATGACGATCCAGAATCCGATGCTATTGATGATGGTATGAGCGATCAATCCTGGCCAGCTACTATGTGTCCGTTGGGCGACATAAGACAGCACCAAGCTCAATGGCCAGACGACTGGAATATCCCACCATTTGAAGATGTGAAAGAATGCCCACAGCGTGCCGTGAATGAGCCATGCCCAACGTCCATACGTTGCAATCTGACGGGGCAGTATGTAACCCCGCCACCAGATCTCTTCGCCAACATTATTAAAGAAGAGCATGACAAAAAAGAGGACGACCACTCGCCAATTGTTGTGGATTGGGCCACCAACAAAATCGCTCCAGACATCAGGGTTGCTAATATCGACTTCGCTACCCAGCTGGTTGAGCAGGGGCGGAACATATGCGGGAATGGTCATGTAGCCGTTTTCCAATAGCCATGTAGCGACCATTTGACCCAAACCCATCATGAGGATACCGGCACCAATGACAACTATCGCCCACGGCACATGGCGCCAGTGAAATGGGTTGAAGCGCATCCGCGCCCCAAAAGCCCGCCACTGCATGGCGTATCCATCTCGTCGATAGAAATAGATGCTTGCGGGAATCATCAGGGCAAATGGTATAGTAAGCGTTACAATCGTACTATCGAAATCAGAAAGCCGTGTCTGAATCAGCAACGGGTAGATAACATTGGCACTGACAAAGAAGATCAGAGCGGGAATGCCAAAAAAGCAGAGTGATTGAAGCACGGACATTGGCTTAGAATCTACGTTCATCATATTTGGTAGGTCAAACTGCTTCTTAGAAGGCGACACTTCATCTCCGAGCGATTCGGATAAATGATGAATAGAGGATATATTTGTGTTGTTCATTTTGTTCACCCTTTTATCATACATACTTGTGTGTATGAAACGTAAAAAATTTTATTTTCCGCCCTCAACGGCGATACTGCTCAAAAACAGCCTTGCCAACTGTGGTGCATCCGCCTTGAGCGAGAACGCGTCTGGGTTGACAAGCCAAATCCGAATCATGCCGTTTTGAAACGCCAACAACGCGCGCGCGATAATTGCCGGTTCGATGTCTGCTCGAATCGCGCCTTGTTGGATCGCCATCTCGAAGAAAGATGCAACGTTATTGACCTCTGTTACGGCAGATTCTCGTATCATTTCCGCAATAGGCTCTAGCTCACCCGAGAAATCCGACTGGGAAAGGTCGAGGCGCATGGTATTCTGCAACCGCTTGTCTTCTTCAATCGCAACCAATGTACGTACGATGATGCGCTCCAAGATATCAAGAAATGGACCGCCCTCGGCAATCGCCTGCGGAATGATTTTGTCCTGAATCAACGAGTTAGCAGCATCGCGCAGTGCCTGATAAAGGCCAAGCTTGTTTTCAAAATGGTGATAGATGGCTCCCCGCGTGACGCCGGCCTGATCAGAGATATCTTTCAGGCGGGCAGCATGATAACCACTCTGCCCAAATACGCTGAGCGCGGCATCTAGAATGGCACTTCGGGTCTCTGCTGCTTCATCTGCGGTTCGTTTCATATTTACATACTAACACGAATGTATGTAAAAGTCAAGACCCCAATTCGTTCCCTTGCAGATACCGTTAACACCCTTTTGTTGCTGAACGTTGGAAACATCCTGAACGGATACGCGGATTCGGGCTAAAACCGCTCCCACACCAGCATACTCATCTTCGGCCACCAAAATTTCTTCCAGAACGCCGGTTTCCGGTGCTTCCAGTTCTCTGATCACCTTTTCTTTTTCCATCTGTAACAATATCTCGCCTTTTGTAACCGATTCTCCCGGTTTTTTACCCATTCAACGAACAACGCATCTTGCATGGCCATGCCTATTTTAGGGAGTAAAACGTCGACGAGCATCGGGATCTTCTCCTAGGAATTCGTAATACGTGATTCGTAACTCGTATCCCAACTCTATCTTAACGACTGATCATCAGACCACCGGTAATATTGAGGGCCTGGCCGGTCATGTAGGCTGAGTCGGGAGATACTAAAAAGGCAACGACCCTGGCTACGTCTTCTGGGGTACCATAGCGCCCCATGGGTACGCGATCAAGCTGACTATTATCAATTTCTTCGGGATTGACGCCCCGAAGTCTGGCCATCTCGGTGATACCGTAATTTTGCATGTCTGTCGCAATTAAACCTGGGCAAACCGCGTTAACGTTGATAGCGTGCGGGGCCAGTTCGCGGGCAAGGGTTTGCGTAAAACCCAACACAGCAAACTTAGAAGCCGTATAGGCCCCAAAGTTGGGCCAACCTTCTTTGCCGCTAATGGATGAAATATTGACAATGCGGCCCTCGGTCTTCTGCCGAATCATGCGCCGGGCCGCTACCGTACTACATAAAAACGTCCCAAAGGCATTGACTTTCATTGATATTTCCCACTCAGCAATGGTGGTTTCAAGCAGCGGTTTGACGATAAAAACGCCAGCATTGTTTACCACGATATTCACCGGTCCCAGCCTGTTTTCAGTCTGGTCAAGCAGGGCGTTAACGTCGTTGGGGTTTGTAATATCGGCTTTGATCGGCAGAGAGCGAGCGCCGAATTGCCCAAGCTCATCTGCAATCGACTCAAGCTCGGACCAGGCCGACGCTTCAAATTCGGGATCTGGCTGTGCGCGACGGCAAATATCTGTGACGACTAGAGAGGCACCTCGCCTCGCCAGTTCTTTGGCTACAGCGTAACCAATACCCGTCCGTCGGCCCGAGCCGGTCACAATGGCAACCTGTCCGCTTAACTCTTTAGGCATTGCTCACTCTTCAATATCCGACGGTTCATAAAATGACCTTGTTGATTTGATCGCTAGTCTGGTCTTGCGGCCGGGATTTGGCCACGGAACAAATACGGCTTCTATCAACCACCCACGCAGACTGCCATCAAACGACCAACATCAACCACAAGGAAGTCTATAACAACTCCATCGAGCCGAGAACCGGAGACGCAAACGAGACCGTCTGCCGAGTCCTAACTGCTATGCCAACTCCATAAATACGTTGGGATGTTGCTCTGCAATGCGCAGTAAGGATTTGGCAGGGCCACTTGGATTTCGTCGCCCTTGCTCCCAATCTTGAATCGTTCGTAGACTAACGCCCATCATGCCGGCAAATGCAGATTGGGAAAGATCCAACTTTTGACGAATGACCTTTGGCGCAGATGGTTCGCTTAACTTGCGAACACGCAAATCTATTTTTCCTTCCTTATATGCTTTAATCTCTTGAATCCCTTCGAGGATTTCCAACCCAATATCACGTTCAGCCATTTTGTATTTCCTCAGCAATCTTACGTAATAGGTGAGCAGGAATAGTATCTCGCTCACTTTTACCGTAAACAGTCAGCATCCAGATTTCGTCGTCTGCGGCCTTCCAGTAGTAGATGACGCGTATACCACCACTTTTCCCTTTACCGGATGCCACCCACCTCAGTTTTCGGACGCCACCAGAACCGCGCACAATCTTTCCTGCATCAGGGCGTAAAAACAGAAAGTTCTGTAAGCCGGAATATTCTTCATCATTCAGATATCGACTGATATGTTTCGTAAACGAGGTGGTTTCGATAAATATCATACTGTTGATTATACGGCAATGCCGCATAAAAAACAAGAGGCAAAATGTAGGCTGCTGCGGTTAAAGGTGCAGTGAGTTTTGGTGCAGTTTGGTGGTATAGCCCTGAAAACCTCCTTGACCAACGAGGTGAGCGCCAACAATATTTTTCATCATTACCTTTAATAATCCATTATTTTTTGAATAGTCTGCACAATGCGTTCCGGCCCAGGGACAACGGCTTGTTCTAGTGGTGGGCTAAAACCATACTGGGCTACACAAGCACTAATTTCACTGGCCGCGCTGCACGGCTCGCGGGCTTCATCGACCACGGCTAGGCTCCCGGTTTTGGCCACTGATTTGAGAATGGTTTCCGTATCCAGTGGTGCTAAAGTCCGGGGGTCAACCACTTCCGTCTCTTCCCACGGCAGGGAAGGGATGCGAATTAGACCTTGAGCCAAAGCGATTAAGCGATTAACATTGATGGGAAATTTTCCAGCGTTTCCATCCAAAGATGATCATTCTCCATATACACCGCACTCGCTCATAGATGAGAATAATTTTACTGCTGCTACCCGACTGAGATTGGTGGATTCTATTCTCATCTATGGCAGTGCTCAGTAAAGTTTAATTGGTAGATGAAATGTCAGATCACCGTTATTTTCCAATAGTTGGGGCAATTCTAACATGCCCATTTTTGTGCGTCAATCTACCTCGACGTATCTAAAGGTGACAAACCTTCATTTCGGCTCGACTGAGCTCACCTTTCAGAAATGGTCGCTCGCGACAACGTCCTTCAAGAATTTCATGGTTAATTTCATTGACCCTACTGCAATCCCAAAGAGCCATTGACCTTTGTTTGACTCTCTTACAATACGTGCTAAAATTGGTCTACCCATTAAAACAATTGATATCCGAGTAGCAAACAAGGAGAAGAGCCGATGACAGCGATTGGAATCGGAATATTGGGCACGGGATACATGGCCTTGAATGCTTATCTGCCTGCTTTCCGTCGACAGGGAGCAACCGTGCAGGCTCTTTGGGGACGAAAAGAGCGACGAATTCAAGAATTTGCTCGCCAGCACAATATCCCAAACGCTTACACCGATGAGCAGGCATTAATTGATGATCAAACGGTTGATGCTGTTGTCATCGCCACCCCGAATGCGCTTCATTACCGGACCTTACACGCCGCGGCCGCGGCTGGGAAAGCCGTTGTTTGCGAAAAGCCGCTGGGGCTGAATCTAACTCAAGCCAAGGAAATGTATACCGTAGCTACTACAGCGAACATTGTGCACGCCGTTCCCTTCTTATGGCGGCTACCGGCGCATGCTCAAGAGATCGATCGGCTGGTGAAGTCTGACTTTCTCGGCCAGATTTTCGATTATCAGGCGGTATTCTCTGTTGGTGCTTGGGCTTCTGCGGAAAGTTCACTTGGCTGGCGGGGTCAGGCTGAGTTGGCCGGCGCTGGGGTGCTGGCTGACTTCGGCGGTCACCTTGTCGATCTGGCCTGGTGCTATGTCGGTGAGATCGACAGGGTCGTGGGGCAGGGAAAGACCCATTTTCCCGTCCGGCAGTCGCCAGAGGGAACAACAGAACAGGTCACCGTCTTTGACACTTGCAATGTCTTGCTTCAATTTAAGAATGGTGCCCAAGGCGGGCTGCACATGAGCTATGTTGACCTGGCCCACAACTTGCTCCTGCGGGTCGAAATGCACGGCAGCCTAGGGGCTATCCTTTATGAATTGTACATGGATGGCGACCTGCTCACGACTCGGCTAGGGCTACGCACCCACGACGACAATGAGCGTATCTGGGAGACCAAAACTGAACCGTTTGCGGATATTGTGGACAGCTTCTGTGCCGGCGTTTTAAAGGGGATACAGAGTGGTGCAGTGACGGATGTGCCCACCCTGGCTGATGGCGTACGCGGCCAGGCGATCATTGAGGCAATTACGACATCCATCGCAACGGGTAGATGGGAATCAGTGGAACAATGATAGAACCTTACTTAGATACTATACCCATAGCACCGCATTGCGCTGATTTTGGCATTGGCTTGATCGGGGCCGGGGGCATTGCTGAAGTTGGACACATACCGGCCTACAAAAAAGCCGGCTATCGTGTCGTCGCTGTCGCTGATCCGATTGAAGCCCGGCGACAATTTAGCCAGCGGGTTTTGGGGCTTGGTGAGAACAATCTACACAGCGATCACCGTGCATTGCTTGACCGTCAGGACATCGACATCGTCGATATCACCATAGCGCACTCATCACCCGCCAAAATCCCAGTCATTCACGAGGCGATTGAGGCGGGTAAGCATATTCTGGTCGAAAAACCCTTGGCGATGGATTATGCAACGGCCAAGGAAGTGGTCGCACACGCCCAGCGCGCCGGCGTGAAAATGGCGATCTGTCACCAATATCGCTGGATGCCGGTCTATCGCGCCATCAAGAATTTGATCGACCAGGGTTATTTGGGCGACCTGTTTTTCCTCACTATCGACGAACGCTGGCACTATGATTTGGCTGTCAGCTACGATCAACAAGATCGTGTCTTGCTCATCATTCTGACGATCCATTTCATTGACGAATTCCGCTGGTGGACCGGCCGTGAGCCGCAAAAAGTATTTGCCTCGTTATCGCGGCGACCGGGACAGCATGTAAAAGGTGAGACCATCGGTACGATGATTTTGGAATTTAAAGAAGATTTGCGGGCCACTTATGTCGCCAACATGGCCGCGCACCCGCAATCGCAGCAGCATCGCATTCGGATCGAAGGAACTGGCGGTGTTGTGAAAGCGCGGCAGGACGATCTGTGGATGCCGGGTAGTGTTGCCTATAGTCCAACAGACGAAGAGGCGATGTGGTACCAGCCCCAATTAGCAGGCGACGGATTTACAGACGGATTTATTGGGCTGATGGGCGATCTGATGGACGCCATCGACCAGGATCGCGAACCGGCAGTCAGCGGCCAAGATAATCTTAAAACATTGCAGGTCGTCTTTGCGGCCTATAAATCGGCCGAACTCGGACGGAAGGTCGCCCCAGCCGAAATCGATCCGGATGGATAACTCAAGCAGCATGAGGCATCCTCATATAGAAAATCCGTACAAATGAGTCAAGTTTTGTAGACAGTTGATAGTGGATGGTTGATAGCGGATAGTAACTCGTGTGACCACAATCAACTGTCCACAATCAACTATCCGCCCCGGACGACCACTCGTTAGGTTGAGGCGAAGCTTCACGAGAAAGCGTTACGAATTCAAGGTTGACAGAGGTTGGAAATCTATATGTTGACTCAAGAGCAAATCAATTCCTATCACGATAACGGCTTCCTCCATCTGGAGGGATTACTGCACGGCGAATTTTTGGCTGCACTACAGCAGTCATCAGCAGAACTGATCGACAATTTGCAAGAGAGTGCACCGCTGCCGCAAGACGGTGTGCTCTACCATGCTGTGTTTCGCGAACCAGTTCCGGAGGGGGTAGACCCACGGCAGGGAGCTGTATTCGGAATTATGGATTTGCAGGATTACCACGCAAACTTCACCCGTCTCCTCTTTTTCCAGCCCTTGATTCAGGTGATAGATGATTTGATCGGTCCGGGTGTGCAGCTGCACCACACCAGAATGATCACGAAGGGTTCTGCCAAGAAAACCGCCCGTAGTGAAGGGTGGGTTGTGGGTACACATCAGGATCAACCTTTTTTCCCACACCGAGATCATACCGTAACGGCAGCCTGGATGCCGTTAGTAGATACATCACTTGAAAATGGCTGTATACATGTCGTTCCTGGTTCCCATAAGCAGGGGCCAATTGAACACCTTGGTGGTCCTGAAAGCGGCTTTCGTTTGGATCCTGAAGCGTGGCCAATTTCAAAAGGTGTGGGGGTGGAGGCCCGCGCCGGTGACGTGATTTTCTTCAATTATCTAAGCGTCCACGGCTCGACGCCAAACATGAGCGAGGCGCGCCGGACCGCCCTCATCTACCAGTTCCGGGCACCGACAGATGAACCCCTTGATCAGGCACATCATGACTCGGCAGGCTATGGCATGATGTTGGCCTAAAGATAAGCAATGAAAATTAGCTGTTTCAGCAACCTGGCTAACGGCAAGACATTGACCGATAAGGCTACCTTTTTGGCAGATGCCGGATATGATGCCTTTGAGCTTGTGACCACTCCGGACGAACTCGCCGCCTCCTTGCCTGAGATCAAAGCGATCATCGCTTCCGGACGGATCGCGGTCAGTGCGATTTGCGCTTTACACCGAGGTTGGCTGATCGATCCCAACCCTGATGCCCGGCAAGCCGCCAGGCACGATATATCTAGATTGTTGGAGTTGGCTGGTGAAATCGGAAATTGTGGTGTCTTTGTTATCCCCATACTTGGCTACACCCATGCCTACCCCGGTGCTCCCTCAACAGGACGCTCACGCGATGATGACCGCTCGCTGTTAACGGAACAACTCGCCATGCTGGCTCAACGGGCCGAACAATTGAAAACAATGCTCTGGCTCGAGGTAATCAACCGCTATGAGTCACCTATCGCCAACACGCTGGCAGAGGGGGCGACAATTATTGAAAACGTAGGCAGTCCGGCTTGCAAACTCAATGCAGATTTCTTCCACATGAACATTGAGGAGGCTGACTTACCGGCAGCGCTCCGACAGGTTGGCTCCCTGGTCGGGCACGTTCACGCCGCTGACTCGACGCGGACCTATCCGGGATTTGGCCATCTGGATTATTCAGCTTTAATTCGGGCCTTGACGGCATGTGATTACCACGGTTATCTGACCGTGGATGTTGGTGATGCAGAGTTAGATGCGGGACGGGTGCTGCCTCACGTCGCAACCTACTTGCGCGGCCTTGTGGGTTTGGCTCGAGAGCAGGTGCAGTCGGGTGGGTGAGTGAATTGTTTAAGGGTCTTCGCGACAAAGTGTACAACTTGTGTATTCGCGGTACGTGGTGCGTGGTTCGTATAGAGCGCTTGACGCACCACGCAACAGCTTCTCAAGTACATTATCACGCGTACGAGCCTTGTTTAAGGCTAATCCACAGAAATAAATACCCAATAGTAGAACAATCATCCCGACCAGTACACGCACTACGCACCACGAATCACGCCGCACTCTGGGTAATTAATTTTGTGGAACGGCCTAAGATCGAATGGTTAGATGCAACCCAAAACTAAAAGGAGGTTAGAAAATGAATCACAAATTAATCTTGACCATCACGATGACGTTGCTATTGTCATTGGTGTTGGCTGCCTGCTCGGGGGCCGATTCCCCTCCCGCGCCAGAGCCAGAACCAGCCGAGGATGTCGAGCAAGGAGAAGCGGCGGAATCCATGGGCAACGAAGCCCCCATGCTCGCAGAACGCGTGGCCGCTGGTGATCTTCCGCCAGTAGAAGAGCGTTTACCGACCAATCCGGCTGTCGTGGAGCCGTTGGAAGAAATCGGCACGTACGGCGGC
Source organism: Chloroflexi bacterium TSY (assembly GCA_019217005.1). Next base: position 14,500 of record JAHBNG010000100.1, on the reverse strand, counting down.
ACCCTGACCTACTTGCACTTCTGGCCGGGGGCGGAAACGACGAAGATGCTGCTCAACGATCCGCCCATTATTCTAACGCCGGATTACAGCAAGATCATCCCCAACTTGTTCGCAAACACGGGCGACTACTCAGCCGATGGATTGACACTGACCTGGCAGTTGCGCGAAGGCGTACGCTGGTCCGATGGCGAGCCGTTCACCTCGGCTGACCTGATGTGGTGGTGGGACAATATGGTCAATGACGAGCGTTGTGAAGCGGCGGCCAATCCATTCTTCTATGTCGGGGGTGATCCGGCCACTGGGACCCCGCCGCAACTTATGGGCCTGAGTGCGCCCGATGACTATACTCTGGTCATGACCCTGCCCGCGCCCAATTATCTGGCCAACACGGTCTGGGCTTCCGGATTTTGGGAGTTTCAAGAGGTAAATATGATCCCGTCCCACTATCTGGAGCAGTTCCATCCGGAATTTAATGACGATATCGAAGATTGTGAGGAGTTGCTTCAGGTTAAGAATAACTGGTTCTTCGATCCAGATTATCCGGTGTTGGGGCCATGGATGACCGTCGAGGAGGTGCCCGGTGAGAAAGTCGTGCTGGAACGCAATCCTTACTATTGGAAAGTGGACAGTGCTGGAAATCAGTTGCCGTACATCGATCGCGTTGAGAGCCTATTTGTGCCGGACCAGCAGGTGCGAACCTTAATGACCGTCAATGGTGAGGTGGATGTTTCGATTCGCGAACTCGACCCTCGGGATCGAGGACTTATTCTAGACAGCCTTGATCAATGCGACTGCCGCATCTTAAATTGGAACACGGGTGCGGCCAGCAATCCCTTGATGTATATCAACGGCAACTACGTTGGCGATGTCGAGGGCATGGCCGATTTGCTGCGCAATGCACAATTCAAACGCGGCTTGTCGCACGCCATCAATCGTGATCGGATTCTGAACACGGCCTGGAATGGTCTGGGCGAAACCACAAACAGCGACACTATCTTGGCTTCTTTCGTCTTTGATATGGGGGATGCCGACGCCGCGGAGGCAATTTGGCAAGAGTGGAGCGATGCGTACAAGGAATATGATGTAGAGCTTGCCGATCAGATGCTGGATGAAGCCGGGCTGGATCAGCGAGACGATGAGGGCTACAGAACCATGCCCGACGGCAGCCCCCTGGAGATGAACATTCTGGTGACGGATTGGGAATTTGAGGAGGTCAACGCGGCGGCGGCGGCCCTGATCGCCGAGGATTGGGATGTCGTGGGTGTGCGCTCCATCACCACCTCCGCGACGGGTGATGCTTTCTTCAACTTCGCCCAGAACGCTGAGTGGCAGGTCTTTCTCTCGCAAAGCGGGGCATTCGGCGAGTGGCTCTTCCCTTCCCACATCTTTGAACCTCTAGATGGTTCAAAAGCGTTTCCGCTGGTCGGTCAGTGGTGGAACTCTGGGGGTGAATCGGGTCAGGCGCCCGAGCCTGGCGGTCCGGAGGATCGGCTAATCCAAATTTATCAACAAACGCTGCAAGAGCCGGACCGAATCGCGCGGGGTCAACTGCTGGCTGATGCCGTCCGCGTCCATATTGATGACGGACCTTTCAAGCTCGGCCTGGTCGGCAACCAGCCGGCCTTGGCGACGGCTCGCAACAGTTTACGCAATGTTCCTGATTTCGGAATCACTGCACCCTGGACGCCGGGCGCACCTGGAAGTGCCCAGCCACCCCTATGGTACTTTAATGACAATTAAGTGGCGAGAATTGTGTTCGTTCCGCCTGGCCTGCTTCTCTCTTGAGAAAGTAGGTCAGGAAGTAGGGCTATAGAGAACAGGCTATAGTTGCTATCTTGCAGGAGAGCACTCTCTGTAACAGAGGTTTCGCAGCATCAAATTTGTCAGGGGGACTCGATAACAACACTCACTGCAAGGAGAGAGGCATTATGAAAATTGCGATTATGGGTACGGGCGGGTTAGGCGGTTATATTGGTGGGCAGTTGGCCCACGGCGGGCAAGATGTTACCTTCATTGCCAGGGGAGCGCAACTAGAGGCCATACAGCAGAACGGATTGCAGGTAAAGAGTCTGCAGGGTGATTTCCACATTCAACAGGTCCAAGCTACCAATAACCCTGCCGAGGTAGGTTCGGTTGATCTGGTTCTCTTCAGTGTCAAAACTTATGATGTTGTCCCGGCCGCCGAGGCTATGCGGCCGATGGTTGGGCCACAAACGGCTGTAATCCCTGTTTTGAACAGGATCCAGCATATCGAGCTGCTCAGTCAGGTTCTGGGGGCGAATCACGTACTGGGGGGGATGACAATTATTACTGCCCATATTGTTGAGCCTGGCGTTGTAGAACGGATGGGTGACCATGGTGTCCTCGAATTTGGCGAAATGCAGGGCGAGCTTTCTACCCGCTGTAGGGAAATCCAGGAAACGTTGAATATAGATGGCATTAAGGGTACGCTCATCCCCAACATTGAAGAGCGAATGTGGTGGAAATTTGCCGGTGTTTGTGGGGCTGGCGTTTTCTCTGTGGTAAAAGGAAGAAAAGAAGTTGTGTGGCGGTCCCCAGAGGCGGTAGACTTAATTTGGCAAGCAATGTCCGAAACGGTGGAGGTGGCCCAGGCCAAGGGGATTCCGCTTGATTTTTCGTTAATTGACGATGCCAAGGAAATTTTTGAGGGGGCACCTCCACATATCAAACCATCAATGCTTGTGGACCTAGAGAGTGGCCGACGCATCGAAGTTGAAGCTCTCAACGGTGTACTCTCCCGCATTGGGCGGGAGGTGGGTGTGCCTACACCTGTCAACGATTTTATATATGCTTGCTTAAAGCCGTATGTCAGTGGCGAACAATAAGATGAGTGACGCCAGAGAAATTAACAGAAGGAGAAAACAATGTGCTCGGACACATTTTTGGTCCAGGTGAAGTCAGCCTTGCTGGTCTGGCCAGGATATCCTGATGCGTTCGTTGTGGTTGCTTACGGCGAAGCGCAGGGAGGGAAGCATGAACTTGCTGCTCCTACTTTGGCGAGGAGGTGAAGTATGGTAGATGCCGCGACACAGCGTCCCGACGAACATGCCTACGAAGCAGAACAGTATGCTCACGGACATGACTCTGTTTTGACTCGTCAGGTTCATACGACCAGAACGGTCGTCACTCACGCTAGCTTCTTTCTCCCGTATTTGCATCCAGGTATGTCCCTGCTAGATTGTGGATGCGGCTATGGAACGATCACTGTGGGCCTTGCTCAGGCGGTTGATCCTGGGCGCGTCGTGGGGATTGACGTTGGAGAGACTGAAATAGATGCAGCGATGGCTCACGCGACCGAAAACAATGTCTCCAACATCGAATTCAAGTTGACCAGCGCCTATGAGCTTCCATTCCCAGACGACTCGTTTGACGCTGTATTCTCTCATGCTATGCTAGAGCACCTGAATGACCCATTAAAGGCGCTCAAAGAGATGCGAAGGGTGCTGAGACCAGGGGGAGTGGTTGGAATACGTGACGCCGACATAGGAAGCTGGGTTATGGCTGGCCCACGTCAGGATTTTTTGGAGCAGTCTGTCAGTATCTATGTGGATTACTGGGACTCGCAAAGTGGTCATTCACGAATGGCAAGACAACTCAGGGCATTGCTACAAAAAGCCGAATTTGAACGCGTTGCGGGTTCTGCATCCTGTGAATACTTTGGGACGCCAGAGGGTGTCGAATGGATCAGCAGAATTCAGTCCACCCGATTCCAGGAGACCGATTTCGTCGAAAAGGCGATTGAACTGGGCTTAACCGACAGAGAAACCCTGAAGAGATTCAGTCAAGGATGGACCGAATGGGGGAAGAGTCCGGACTCCTTCCTCGCCTTAACCTGGTGTGAAGCTATTGGTTGGAAGGCGTAGCACCTCGGCTTAATACTACTGTGCAGCAATATATTGTGAAACACAAAGGAAATTCGTTATATTTCTGGGCATATTGCTAACAAAACGCAAACAGAATGCAAAGGAAAAATGAGATAGACTGAAGAGCCAATAAAATGAAGCAGTCTTCGATGAAAGGAAATCAAGATGAAACTTGCTCAAGCAGTCAATCAATATGACTACAGCCAACTGGAAAGCCCGCCGCTGCTGGAACTGACAGAAGAGCAACTGGCGGCACTGGCCGACCAACTCCAGGAGTATCATGCCATATATAGTCCATACTTCAGCCATGTGGCTCAGAGAGAGCATGCGTACCACTACATGCGAGGCTTGTTAGACCCCGAAATCAAACGCAAATCGGCCGAGAACATCGCGCTGGCGACAGTAGGAGAATCGGGTGTACGCCCCCCTGCAAAGCTTTGTGGGTCAGAGCCGCTGGAGCGGTGAAGCGATGCTGGCGGAACATACTCGACAGACAGGTGAGTTGTTGGGAGACGCAAATGGCGTCTTACTCCTGGATGGGAGCGACATTCCCAAGCAAGGAGAAGAGTCAGTGGGCGTCAAGCGGCAGCGGTGTGGCGAACTGGGCAAGATCGCCAACTGTCAAGCCGGAGTCTTCCTGGGATATAATAGCTCTCATGGCTATACCTTACTGAACTGTCGGTTGTATATCCCCCAAGAATGGTTTAGTGATGAGTATGCAGAGAAGCGGTACAAAACCGGTCTTCCCACTGACCTGACCTTCCAAACAAAATGAATTGGCTTGGTCCATGATTGAGCAGACGCACGCCCTGGGTGCGTTGCCCATCCGCTGGATCACTATGGATGAAGCCTTTGGCAAAGATACTCATCTGCTTGACTGCATTGATGGCCAAACCGCTTACAGCTACTTTGCTGAAGTGCCCAAAGAGACTCGTGTCTGGACCTCCAGCCCCAGACCTATCTGCCCGCATCATCTGGACGCGGGCGCAAAGCTCAAGCTCCGCGTCCGGCCTGGTGAACCTACGCCTCTCACCGTTGCTCAACTCGCTGACACCTTCCAGGAGCATGAGTGGCAACAGCATGTTCTCAAAGAGGGCTCCAAGGGCTTCATCGTTGCTTCCATTGCTTGTCGCCGCATTGTCTCTGTCCGCAATGGGCTCCCCGGTTCTGCTCTCTGGCTCATCGTCCGCCGCAATCCCGATTGCTCTCTGCAATACTTTCTCTCCAATGCACCCCTTGAGACTTCCTTGGATGACTTCGCCACTGTTTCTGCTTTGCGTTGGCCCATTGAAACCATTTTTGAACAAGCCAAGCAGTTTCTCGGACTCAACGAATATGAAACTCGCAGTTGGCTCGGTTGGCATCATCATATGACCTTAGTCATTTTGGCCTTTGGTTTCTTGGCTCGTTCTCAGTTTTTCCTCAAATATGATGCCCCCGCTCTCACTTTGCCACAGGTTGTTGAACTTCTCCATGCCGTTCTGCCTAAACCTGTCTTGACACTCGCTGAGACTATCGAGCGCCTTCGCTACAAGCAACGTCGTCTTGCTTCCGCTAAACGCTCGCATTATCTTGTGCAAAAATCGAACATTATCGAGCCTTTACTTGATGCACAGTAGTATTAAGGCTATATAGCAGTTTTATTTTTACACGGGTGATGTACAAAGGATGGGGCTCACCTCGAGCAAAGGGGTGGTGGTAACAGAGTGAGTGAGTTGGAATCCCAGACAACAAATGAGAACCTACCTGATTAAGCGTGTTCTACAAATGATCTTCACCCTTTGGGTCATTTCGGTGGTATCATTTATTGCCATCCAATTGCCCCCAGGCGACTTTTTGGAACGGCACATCGACCTCCTGGAACAGCGGGGTACCCGCGTCAATCAAGAGATGGCCGATCGCCTGCGTCGTTACTACGGACTGGATCGATCCTATCCCGAACAGTATTGGCTGTGGATCACCCGTTTCGTTCAAGGTGACTTGGGGGACTCATTCCTGCACGATCGGCCGGTGCGTGAGTTGATCGGCCAACGTCTGAACCTTACCCTCATTCTGGGCGTTTCAATCCTCGCCTCCTCGTGGATAATGGCCCTCATTTTGGGGACATATTCCGCGCTTAAAAAATATTCGGTCTCCGATCATATATTGACAACGTTGGCCTTTTTTGGCCTGGCGACACCAAACTTTCTGCTGGCGCTCATTGCCTTAGTGGTCGCAGTTTTTTATTTCAACACAGGCTCAGTGACGGGTCTTTTTTCACGAGAATTTCAGGACGCGCCCTGGAGTATTGCCAAAGTGGTCGATCTGGCCCAGCACATCTGGCTACCGGTTTTGATCATCGGTGCTTCTGGGGTCGCGGGCCTCATGCGCATTATGCGTGGCAGTCTACTAGAGGTGCTTGGCCAGGACTATATCTTGGCTGCCCGGGCGCGTGGTCTGACGCAAGCCAGCGTGGTTGTGCGGCATGCTCTTAAAGTCGCGATCAATCCAATGATCACGATTGCGGGCTTGCAGATTCCGGAGATTATTGCCGGGGAAATTTTGGTGGCGGTCGTGCTCAACTTGCCGACAACGGGGCCGCTCTTTCTCGAAGCGTTGCGTCATCAGGACATGCATCTGGCCGGTGCCTTGCTGATGATCATGGCCATCATGCTCGTCCTTGGTAACTTCATCGCCGATCTGCTGTTGGCCTGGAGCGATCCGCGCATCAGTTATGGTTGAGAGGGTGTTTTAAGAGTCTGACGAAAGGGTTAGCAAACGCCGATTAAGTCACGAAGTGGTATCGAAACCAGCGTTTGCGGGTCGCCCCGTTTGGTTTCGATATGCCTTCGGCTACTCAACCGGCACTGATCACACTTTTAAAACGGCTACTCAGGGATAGGCGTAAGGCATTCGGACTATGCAAAAAGAGCAACTAAAAAGCCGTGATGACCGGATTGATAGCACCGGGCCTGCTATCGGCCCAGAAGCTCAACCTGCCGGAGAGCAGGCCATTCCTAAACTCTCACCCTGGCATCTGTTCCAAAGAAGCTTTCGCAAGCATCGCCTGGCAATGCTTTCCCTATGGCTGTTGTTAGCGCTATACATCGTCTGCGTGCTGTTTGCCGAATTCTTTGCGCCGTATGGCCTGACCACCTATTCGGATGTGAACATCGCCGCGCCACCGCAAATGCCGCGCTTCATCGACTCCGAAGGAAACTTTCACCTACGGCCCTTTGTCTACGGCTGGACAAGCGAGTTGGACCAGCAAACCGTGCGCCGGATCTATACCGTTGACCCAACCACACGGCTCCCGCTCCACTTCTTTGTGCGTGGGGAACCCTATAAGCTTTGGGGGTTCATTGAATCAGACCGACACTTCTTTGGCACGCCAGATGGTTTTGCCTACCTTTTCGGGGGCGACCGGCTGGGCCGCGATATTTTGTCGCGTATTATTTACGGAGGCCGGGTATCTCTCACCGTGGGCGTGCTAGGCGTGACTATCAGTATGACGTTGGGAACGATCTTGGGTACCGTGTCCGGCTATCTGGGTGGTTGGACTGATACGATCATCCAGCGCTTCATCGAGGTTATGATGTCGTTTCCGGCCATTCCACTATGGATGGCTTTGACCGCGGCGATGCCGCCAGATTGGAGTTCGATCCGGGTCTATTTTGCAATCACGACGCTGTTGGGGCTGTTGAGCTGGGGCAGTCTCGCTCGGCAGGTACGGGGTAAGGTGCTGGCCTTGCGTTCACAAGAGTTCGTCGAAGCCGCTCGGGCAATTGGTGCTGGCAATGTCCGCATTGTGTTTCAGCATCTTATCCCAAACGTCCTGAATCACGTGGTGGTCATTGCCACTTTGACTATTCCCTGGATCATTCTGGCCGAGACCTCCCTCTCCTTCTTGGGGCTGGGCATTCGGCCACCGCTTACAAGCTGGGGGGTGCTGCTCGAGGAAGCTCAGAATGTACGGGCGTTACGGTATACACCCTGGTTCGTCATCCCGGCACTATTCGTGATTCTGACGGTGTTGGTTTATAACTTCGTGGGAGACGGTTTGCGGGATGCACTCGACCCGCGTGAACGTAGCTACCTCCAATAAGAATCTATCCGAAAAGTGGTTGTGAGTCCAGGCAATTACTCGAGCGAGAATACGTCGTCACAGAACTTTTCGGATAAGCATTAAGGAGTATTTTCTATGAAGCTCGGCTGTTGCACCTGGAATTTCTTCACCGAATTCCCATCACCACCTGATGAGGCCATCGCTCAGATTGCCGAGATGGGTTTTGATGGTTTTGAGCTGATCGTGTTATCCACAGAGGAGTTGCGTGACTATTACACCCCAGCGCGCGTGCGTCACTTGCGCAACAACTACGAATCACAGGGTTTGCTTCTCTCCCGCTTTGCGATTGGTTCATATCCGCTCCAAGCCTTGGCCCAATTTGAGCCGGAGAATCAACAGAGCGCGCTGGATGCTTTTGCTTTGGGTGCAACGGTGGCGCGTGATTTGGGGGCTGACCTAGTCAGCTTTGTACCGGCCTGGCCTGAGGGGCTTGTCGCACCCCATCAATACTTACCTCTGTATATTCATCCTGCCGTCAATGGTGCGTTGAGTACCGCTGGACCGACCTGGCGTTTAGATTTACCTGAGTCTTTTGTCTGGTCAACCATCTGGGACAACTATGTTCGGTCGTTAGAGGCCTGTGTCTCGATTGCTGCTGAAGCCGAGGTTCGCCTGGCCTTGGAAGGACACCCCTTGACGATTTTGAGCAATACAGACAGCTTTCTGCGACTGTTCGACCAGATGCCCGCGCCCCAGCTTGGGGTCAATCTCGACATGGCCATGCAAGCGGCAATCCACCGCGAATACCCGCCCATCTCGATTCACAAATTGGGCCAGAAACTCTTCCACGTTCATGCCCGAGACACGGACGGTGCGTTGAACTACAGCGTCCCCGTTGGATCAGGCATACTCGACTGGCCAGCCATCATTAAAAGCTTGCAGCAAATCGGTTTCGACGGTTTTATCTCGATCGAGTTAGGGGAGAATTGCCGTGAGCCTGAACGGTACGTACGGCAAGCCAAGGCGTATCTGGACACGATTCTGGCTGAAACGGATGATTGAAAGGGAGATCAATAGCTTGGCTGTAGTACCCACTTCCTGGTCAATTTAGATCATCGCACCACTAATTTGCCCTTAAATAGTTTTGTGGTATCTTGTATACATTACATAGTTGAGTCTTTACCCAATATCAAGACTTGCTGGACGGTATCCGCCAGGCATTGGCCAGAAACGACCCGGTTGCGGCCATCGAGTTCGATGTCGAGTGACATAGATTGCTGATTGATGCGGCTCGGAATCGTAGTTTGACCCGAACGTGCCAGGTTACTGGGTTGTCCAATTTGATTTGGCCCTTCGAGTATCAAGCTCTATCCTTTGGTTGGGCAGGTATTGACGGCCTGGATTATCCATCATGAAGAGCTGCTGGACGTTCTCCGCAGGCGAGATCCGGATGAATGTGCGGAAGCCGTTCGTTTCCATATTTTGAGAAAGTTGTCTGATATCGCATAGTGGCACGGTGGCAAAGCGGCAAGGTCTCTGTTACCCTGCCACGTTGTAACCCTGCAGCCCTGCAACTTTTCATGAAAGGGGTGTTGATCGAATAAAAATCAAGCTTTTCTGGTAAAGTCCAATTATTTCAACCTAACTGAGGATTAAAAAGGAGGAGCACCAATGTCTGAAAAGAAGCTGTCGTCGCGTGATTTCTGGAGAGTGCTGTTCATTGTAACAACAGTTGTAGCCCTAGCTGCCTGTGTTACAACACCAGGGCCGGAAGCTACAGAGGCGCAGGAGGCACCTGCCGCTGAGGGGCCGATCGAGATAGTCCACTGGAGCTGGCTCGGGGCGTCGGATGCGCCAGTCTGGGAGGAGCTGATCAACGACTTTAATGCCGCTCACGACGACATCCAGATCAAGTTTGAGTCCTTCCCCAGTGAAGAGTGGGACACCAAGGTCAAGGCCGCTGTGGCGGCAGGCCAAGGGCCCGACTTTGGTTGGGTCTACCCCGGGGGCGGGCTGCACGCAGAGTGGGTTGAAGACGGCCTCGTCGTCCCCCTGGATGACCTGGCCGAGCTGGTAGGTCTGGATCTGGACGATTTCGTCGAGCCGATCCTGAACAATGGTCGCTATGCGGCCTTTGGCAACCAGCTCTACGAGATCCCGTTGGACGTGATGACCATGGCCTTTGAGATCAACGTCGACCACGCGGAGGAGGCGGGCCTGGACATCAACAATCCGCCCCAGACGGGGAGGAGCTGATCGAGTGGGCCAAGGCGATGACCGTCCGCGAGGGCGATACGGTCACGAGGTCCGGCCTGCTGCTGGGGCCGGCCATCCAGAACACGGTCACCTGGGGCGTCGTGTCAGCGCAGATGGGATTCCAGCGGGCAAGCGATGACTTGACGACGGCCTGCATCAACCCCGAGGCCGGCATCAAGGCCATGAACTGGATCCTGGACGCCTACAACACGCACAACGTCTCGACGTTGGAGGTCACCGACCGCTACAAGGCATTTGGCGTGGGGCAGGGCTCAATGTTCATGACCGGCCCCTGGACGGTCATAGGCTATCACGACCAGGGCCTGAACTTCCAGACCATCCATGTGCCCAAAATCGGCGACGAACAGACCACCTACCTCGAGGTCGGTTCGTTGGAGATATACGCGCAGGAAGACGAAAGCCGCTATGCGCACACCATGGAGGCCATCAAATGGCTGTCTGACAACAGCATGAAGTGGGTCACCATCGGCCGTGGCGGCTCACCGCGCAAGTCGATCATAGCCACGGAGGAGTACTCGACCACCGGGCTGCCCTGGGAGAAGCGCGGCGCGTTCGTGGATGAAAAGGCGATGGAGATGGCCACCACCCCTATGGGCTATGGCCTCACCGAAGGTGTCTCCGACTTTGTCATCTACTCCGGCGACAACATCCTGGCCACGACCTTGGACGGTGTGTGGTACGGTCAGATGACGCCTGAGGAAGCCATGGACATACTTTGCGAGGAGTGGCAAGAAGACCTAGACGCTCAATAGGGTGAGCACAGTTGGGAGGGGAAGGGGAAGTGCCCCTTCCCCTCCCATGATGAAAGGGCAAGGCTATGGCAGTAGCGCTGCAGACGGAAAAGATCTCTGGCAATCTGCTGACCCGATTCCGCCGTGCCACCTGGCGCAGTCAAAGGATCAACTGGTCAGGCTACTTGTTTGTGGCACCATTTGCCATTGTATTCCTACTGCTCAAGATAGGCGCGTTGGCTTTTGGCCTGTACTTGGCTTTCACCAAGTGGGAGATCGTGGGGGACATCGAATGGGTAGGACTGGCCAACTTCGAGGAGATTCTCGACGATAGATTTGCGCGCCAAGCCTTTCTGAACACCTTTCGCTATGTCCTGGTCATCGTGCCTGGCGTCACCGTCGTTGCCTTCAGTTTTGCCGTTTTCGTTCATCGGCGATGGCCCGGGCACAACTTTGCGCGCATAGCGTTCTTTACTCCCTTTGTCTGCGCCCCTACGGTGATTGGCTTGGTCTGGGTCTGGATGCTGGACACGCAGTTCGGGCTAATCAACCAGTATCTGAGCATGATCGGCATCCCAAACGTCCCCTGGCTCACCAGCCCGGACTGGTCCTGGGTAGGGGTTAGCTTGACCACCATATGGTGGGATACCGGTTTCTCTTTCATCCTCTTCCTGGCCGCCTTGCAGGATGTGTCGGTAGAATTGGAGGAAGCAGCCACGGTCGATGGCGCCAATCGTTGGCAGGTTATCCGGCATGTGGTTCTGCCACATTTGCGCTCGGTCATAAGTATGGTCATTACTCTGCAGACTATCGCCTCTTTGCGCATCTTTAGCCAGATAGTGGTCATGACCTCTGGCGGACCGGCCGGTTCTTCCACCTCGGCCATCCACTATCTCTACCAGCGCGGTCTGCAGGACTCTCGGTTCGGCTACGCGGCGGCAGTGGCCGTCCTGGTGCTGGCCGTGACCTTAGTTGTCACAGTCGTGAATCGACGGTTGATCAGGGAGGTGGACTGATGGAGTTTAGTCTGATCACACAAACAGACCGTTGGCTGCGGCAGCGACACCGTCTCTCCTTGGCCGCCATCCCCATCTGGCTGTTTGGCATGATTCTGGCCGTGGCCTGGATCGCGCCCTTTGTGTGGATGATTGGTACCTCCGTAAAGCCATCCAATCAGGTCATGATCGAAGGGATCCAGTGGATACCCCGGGAGTTCACGCTCGACAACTACCGGTTTGTAATCGAAAACCACCCCATCCTGCGCTGGGTGCTAAACAGTATCATCGTCGCGGGCACGACCACCTTAACGGGTATCCTCTTTGGCGCCATGGCGGGCTATGGCATGGCACGCCTAAACTTTCCCGGACGGGATGCCTTGTTCTTCCTCACCCTGGCCACCATCATGGTCCCAGAGCAGATTGCCCTAGTCCCGCTCTTTGTGGGCTTTTTGAAACTGGGCTGGATCAACAACTATCCAGCCCTCATCGCCCCCGGCATCGCCAACGTTCTGACCCTCTACATTTTCCGCCAGTTCTTTTTGAACCTGCCCGTCGAGCTCGAAGATGCAGCCCTCATCGACGGTGCGAGCCGTTTCACGATATTCACTAGAATTGCCTTGCCGCTAGCACGGTCAGCTGCCGTCGCCTCCGCGATCCTGATCTTTGCCGCCAACTGGAATGCCTTTCTCTGGCCGCTGCTGATCGCCTTTGAGGAGAGTATGAAGACGTTGACCGTGGGGGCTGCCTATTTTGCACCGGTCGTCGGCGGCCATACCCAAATTCAGGGTTTTGCACCGGCCATGGCAGCCGTGACGATCTTGAGTATGCCTATCGTCATCCTTTACCTTTTCCTGCAGAGGTACTTTGTCGAAGGCATCACCAGAGGGGCCGTCAAAGGCTAGGGCCATAGCTAGGATACGATCCGGCATTCATCGTCGACTATGAAGAGCCTGCCCTGTTGCGCCTCAAGGATGGACGGTTGGTGTGCGTGATGCATACCCACTCAAACCCCAGCGGTGATGCCATGAACATGGCCGTAGTCGTCTCCGAGGACGAAGGCTATACCTGGTCGCCGCCCAAGCGGACGAATATCTGGGGCTTCCCGGCCGAGCTGGAGTATCTCCCCGATGGCCAGGTGCTGATGATCTACGGCTACCGGCAGCCCTCCTATGGTGTCCGCGGCTGCATCTCGGAGGACGGCATAAACTGGGATATCAAGAACGAGTTTGTCATCCGAGAGGGCGGCGTCCCTGACGGAGGCGATACGGAGACCGTCAACCGCTTCACTGGGCAAAAGTTTGGGATCGACTGGCACAACCCGGGCGTCTTTCAGCACATCGGCTACCCGTCACTGGTTGTGTTGGACAGCGGCAAGATCTTGGCCCTCTACCACGATTGAGCGAGGATCCGCCGCCCATTCAGATCGTCGTGAGCACCACTTTCGAAATCGCTGGATAGGGCGGCAAGACTTGAAATCGGCGACTTGATTGACGATGACTCACAAGTTCCGCTCATTTACCATCCGACAAAGCCCATTGTGGTCGCATGAAATAATTGGTCCATTAGATGCCTTTAGCCAATGAGCCTTGATGGCCTTGCTCAATCGCTTCACACAAAGCCATCGTCTGCATCGCATCCTCCAAATCGCTCCAGGGTGTGGTATCGTTCAAAATGCAATCGGCAAAGTGACGGGTTTCGTTGAAATGTGCAGGGACCACCGCCTCGATATCAAGCGGCTCGTTGTAGGGCTGGCCATCCAGATAGAGCGCAATTTTGGGCGTTTGGGTCAGGTCCAAATAGGCCGACATATCCTCGGCATGGACTTCGGCGGTTTGGATGCGGTAGCCCACCCCGTACTGGCTCATCATCGTGCCGCGGCAGCCATTGTCAAAGCCGATGATGGCGTTGTAGCGCGGCGTCCCCTCGCGCGCACCATGCCAGGATTGGGCGTAGACCTCGCTGACTGTGGCGGCCTCGGTCAGGCTGCGACCAGCCAGCCAGCGCAGCAAATCAACATGGTGAATAGCGTCGTACACAATTGCAGGCGGAGCGGAGTCTCGATGTTCGGGACGAGCAAAACCTGACACACCCTTGTGATAGTTGGCCGCCACATGAACCGCGCTGCCCCGCTCTTGCAGCAGGTGTCGCACGGCTAAAATCTCGGGCTTATAGCGCCGGTTGACCGACAAAATCGCTTTACCTTTGCTCTTGCGGGCGGCATCGCGCATCTGCCGCGTTGCGCCAATGTTCATACCCGGTGGTTTCTCGACCGAGGTATGCAGGCCGCGCGCCAAACAGTCCAGTACGATTTGCAGCAGAGGACCCGGCGTGGTGACAACATAGACCACATCCAGCTCCGCCTGGTCCAGCATATCGCGGTAATCCCGAAAGGCGAACTCTGGCTGATGGGCCGCTTTGGCTTGAGCCAGCCTCTCTTCATTCATTTCGGCAATGGCAATCAGGCTCATGCGCGGCTCGGCGGCAATCATTTCAAAGTGACTGCGAGCGTGTCTACCGCAGCCTATCACGCCAACTTTAAGGTCTGTCATAAATGCTTTCCTTTCA
>JAHBNG010000105.1 GCA_019217005.1 Chloroflexi bacterium TSY | reverse complement strand
TTAATTTTGACTTTGTCAAATCCGGCACCTGCTCAAAATACAACTATCGAGTAAAAGTATAAACCTATCTATCCAGCTAAAATGAACCACCCCCACAATGGTTTGGAGCGGAAGCTCGTTGACGATCTCTCTTCCATTAACACAAATGTGGGCATCTATCTTCTCTCGTGTCACGGAGTCCCTGAGCCTGAGCCAGCCGCTGCTGAAGAAGATGCCGCTGGAATTTGCAGAAAGCGCCAAACCGCAGGCAGAAAGGCGCGCCAAATGCGCGGACGAGCTTGTTGTCCAGGTATTTCAATCGTCACGACGGTTTTGCCTAAACCAGATGCCCAGGTTCCTAATGAGCTACCGACTTGGGCCTGTTGTGGATAGATCAAGCTAAATGGCGAATCTCCGCCGGGCGGTGTTGGATATGCACTAGCGGGAAATCGTTCCCTCGTTGAACGTACCGTTTTTGCGCCAGGTACATTCCCCCGGGTATATCGACCACGGCCACGTCCTGCCCCGCGTACCTGCTGGATCATAGATTCTGTGAGCTGCATAGCGGCCAAATTGCGTGGATCGCCAACGAACGCACGCTGTCGTTCGGCTGCCGTACCGACAGGTGGATAAGTGCCGGTATGAATTGGGTCCAGAAAGATTCCCGCTAGCGATGTGGACTGGATGGCATGGATACTCAAAATTCGTTCGGGATCGAATTCATTGACGATGGTGGTTATCCGTTGAGCATGTGGATTGGGGCTTGTGTAGCTGGCACCGAATTCCCGATTTAGATCTGCTACGCGAGTTCCCGCCCGCCGACTTCCGGCTCCCCGTCCACTCGTTGGGTTGGCGCGGGGAATCACGATCGTGTGAAAATCTGGATGGACAGAGGCTACCAATTGCTGATTGACATGGGCACCCATCTGCCAAGCACTCATTTCATTGCCATGAATGCCCGCAATCACCAGCGCACGCCGATTTGCGGTATTCCTAGAGGAACCTGGATAGAAATAGACATTTGGGCTAGTCGCCACAGGATTAGATCGGCGCGCACTATGCTGAGACTGGAGGAGTTCCGTAAGACGATACGTGCGCTGTATGCGCGGCTCGATGCGATTCGACTCTTGCTGTATCACATGCGTTAACTCGTGCGCCAGCAACCGCCTACCCCGGTTTGTGTTCCAGGCATATTGCCCCTGACCAAACACGATGTTTTGATTCATCGTGAAGGCTTGGGCCTGGATCTCTTGGGCCGCCCTAGCTGCGCGTGCATCGGTATGAACACGTACACCGGAAAAATCATATCCAAACCGCGGTTCAAAAAAGGCGCGCATGGCTGTCGATAAGGGATGGCCACCGACGCGCGCTGCCTGAATACGAGCCTCGAGAGCAGGTGGTGTAGCAGATGCAGGGGGCGAAGTTCCCTTTTTCTGGAGCAGTTCCCCCCTATCTTTGAATTCCTGTGCTCCAACGCCATTGGGATCGGCCATCTGCATCACTGCGTCAGCCACCCGGTCCGCTTCCTGCTCATATTTATCATTGGGTTGACCAATTGTGAGCTTGGGCTGTATGAGGCCAGCATGTAACAGACGACCAACTGTTTGGTTGCCGACAGTTTGTTGCAGATTCAATATGGGGTGTTGTTGGGTGAAGGGTGACACCTTTACATTTCGCCCAGTGATTTGTTCCTTAGTCTCTCCAGATGTTTGGGTAACTGACCTTGTTTTCATCATCGCTTTCGTAGTCTCCAAATAGGTATATCCCATAGGAATCTTCAAGAATATCTTCTCAACAGGTATCGTTAAGGGGTCTGTGTTCCTAGTGCAGAACGTCCTGCAGAACGTCCGGACAAGATCTGTTTTAATTTCTCATCTAGCGCTGCTGACGCTTTTCCGGGGGGTACATAGCCGACAAAGATGTTCCATTTGTTGACCAGACTCTGATACTCGCGGGTGCGTAAACCGATTTGGCCAGTTTCAAACGTGAGCACCACTTTACGCCTTCCTAATTGTGCCACCTCGACCACAGTGGCCTCATGGGTCCAACCTAACCATTCCTTGAGCACATTCGGCTCGTCTGCGTGTGTGCGTCTACCTGGACTACTGCCGGTTGCGGTTCGAGAGATTTCGTTGTTCTTGATGTGATACGTCCAACCTTCAAATTGGTCAAACTTTCCATCTTTGATCGTCTCACCCTTTTCGGTTTTGAATGCTACCCCTCGCAGAGGTCTTGCAATGGACCAGTTACCAGGTGGCTTGGAACGCCACGCTAACCAGAAGATGCTCGCACCTGACTGCCCCTTCGGTGTAAAGTCTTCGACAGAAGTCGGGCGCTTAAAATAGCTAGGCAAGATAGACCACTGGATTGGTTCTTGACCGATGCCCGGAGCCATGGCCAATGCCTGACCGCGATACCATTGTGTCTTTGCCGTTAATCCCCCTGCGGGCTTTACCCCCCGGACGTGTTGGGCGTGCTCGGCAACCTCATTAC
The DNA here is from genome assembly GCA_019217005.1 of Chloroflexi bacterium TSY. Next base: position 50,604 of record JAHBNG010000105.1, on the reverse strand, counting down.
ACACTAAGCGTGTTACCACTAAGGATAGATCTTGGCTATGCTTTTTTCGCCATTGGGTAATATTCTTGCGCCACGCGTACATGATCGATCGCCAGCGTTTCGTAACCGGATCTCTTTTTGCTCTGGCACGCTTCTCCGCAGGGGTTAAGTGCTCCCACCCTGGGCTGGTAACATCCTGCCGAAGCCGCGTGTGACGGACGATCTCCTGCCAAACCCAGCTTGGAAAAACGTCTTTCATCGCTTTCAAGACTCCGAGAGCCTCAAAATCATTGGGGGGGATGCGCGCAATTGCCTGCTTAATCTCATACTTCAAAACTGCTTGTCGTCGAACCTGTTCTGCCCACTTCATGCGATATCGAATATTCCTTAGCCGTCTGCTACCGATCTGACGTTCGATAGCTTGGGTTTCGGCCTGTAATTGCTGCCGACGCTTAATATTGCGCAGGTGTAGATCAGTGTCTGTTTTCGCTATTCTAGGCTGGGCAATCTCTACTGCAAGTTCATCAATCTCTCTTTCAAGCCGTTGGAGTCGTTCGAAGCGCTCCTTTAAGTGTGGCTTCTTACCCAATATCCGCTCGACCGCTATTTGTGGAGCGTTCAACTGGCTGATTTGGGCATTGATTGCGCGAATTCGTTTTCTGCTTTTTGTCTGGTTCCTCTCGTTTTTCAAGTCATCAATAACCTTCTCTGCAGACTCGGCAACGGTTTCCTCTGAAGCGGCCTGGATCTTCTCGCTAACTTCTTGGCGTTTGAGTATCTTGAGCAATTTTTGTGGTGACGCCCATGAACCATGGGCAATTTTGTAGCGCATTCCCGAGAAATGAATCACCATGTAACGCAGCCATTTCGGATAGCGTCTAAAGCTTCGTAGTGTTCTCATCTCCCTTGCGAGTTTTGCCCGTTTTGCACGGAGCTCTTTCAGATGCTTCGTACCAAAAAATGTGCTGCGCGTGCGGCGATGGGCGCGCAGCGCACGTCTTGCTTTGGATTGGGCGGTCCTGGCAGTCGACAGGTCCGCCGTCATCCAGCTTCGCTCCTTCCCGATCTCTTCTGCTATCGTAGCCAGACGAGCGCGTCCAGCCTCATTGTTTTGCAACTGTTCGATTTCTTGATAGAGTTCGATCTCTTTGTACGTACGCAAGAAGTCTCTCAGTTCCTTTTCGCGATGGGGATAAATCGTCGCACGAAGGTGTGGGTTTTGCCAGGGATATCTGTATTTGGGCTTGAAATCGACAGCAGTTTGGGGAACCTCAACACCTAAATTCACCATCTTTTTCCGTTGCACCAAGCCTCGTGTGCCGGCTTGTTGAACGACGTGCGTCAATTCATGAGCAAGCAGCTTTTGTCCTTCTGTTGTTCTTGGTGCAAACTGTCTATCGCCGAACACTATGTCTTGTCCGATCGTAAAAGCACGGGCGTTTACTTGACGCGCACAGTCGGCTGCAGCCCGATCCGTATGTAATCGCACCCGACTGAAATCGTGTGCAAATTGCGGTTCAAAGAATTGGCGTTCTGATTGGGGAAGGGGTTGTCCTGGGGAGCGGAGGATTCCAAAACGAGTCTGTGGATCAGATGGAACTATGTGCGGCTCGTACTCATTCTCTAGGCAATTGATGGGCGGCTGCGACCGCAGCAATCGGCCAATAGCCCGATTGCCGAGAGTTCTTTGCAGGTGGGCGATAGGCGATGCCGAAGCATAGGCTTGCGCTGGATTTACAGATGGTTTTTGCGTTGGCCAGCTCTCCCCTTTTGCGAGTTGGCATTCAGTAATTATAGACAGCTTTCTCATAATAGATAAGATTCCTCAATGCCATTTCCAAACCAGTAGTAGTCGTACATCTGAAAGCACCACGCCTTCGTGCTGTGGTGGCAATACTACCTCCGATAGAAATAAGTTATGGCACCTGATCTATTGAATAATCTGTTCTACTGTGGACGTTCTCATACTTTCTTGCCTGCTGCTTGGCACATATCAACTCAGGCATTGGCAGTCGTTGGCCCTCTTACATTTGCGGTGCATAGTGCCCTGTGCTAATTTTTGGCATCGGCATCTGGAGTACCTGTTCCGTCACCCGATGTGCCTTGCGCTCATACTCATCGTCCGGTGACCGATAGTCAACTCTGTTTGCAGCACTTGCCCGACAGCTCGGTTGCCAATGCTCTGATGGAGACGTAAAATGGGGCACAGGTCTGTAGCCGGATGAATGGCCTTATTCTGTCCGTTTATTGCTGATGGGAGCAACCGTTTGTTGCTTTTGAGATGCTCTTGCGCTAAAGTCATTAGTGCCTACCCGGCTTTCCCCTTTCTCTGAGAAAATCACTCTACTTTCTGTTCTAAAACCGAGCGCCGAGAAAGAAATTCAAAAGGTGTTGACGTTTCCTGTCCTCATCAAGCTGTTGCCATATGTCCCAGCCGATGCCGAGTCGCAGAGCGCGTGACTTGCCGAAAGCCCAGCCCGCTTCGAGTCCACCGCCTACCTCAAGAGACGTGAACCACTCGGTTCGGAATCCGGCCTTTCCAGCCAGGAATATAGATAGATCAGCGAAGGGATCGATACTTGTACCTACGCCACCGGTTATCCCTCCGGTACCGATACCCATATGTACGAATGGCTGGAGACGCCGTTCAAGCAATGTTGGTAGAAACAGTCGTAATTCGGTATCAAACCCTCCTTTTATCTCATCTTCAAAGGCAAGTGTAGCTCTCGGAATTAACTCGACATCGGCTTCAGGCGGTGTTCCACACGTTGTTACGATGAGTTGCGTACCTTTTGGGTTGCTCAACAAACCGTCGTGCAGGTCTACCAAATCATTATTCGCAACCCGAATACAGCCGTGAGATCCTGCAAGATTGCCCATGGCAATACCGTTCAACGTTATAGGACTTATCCCCGGGCCTACGGTACCGTGTATGAAATATCCGCCTTTGAAGCGAATGATATAGGGGCCAAATACATTGCGGCCTAGCGTGTCTTCGCTCCATGGAGTGCAGGATTGCTCTCTCCAGCGTGGTGTTGTATAGTCCTTCTCCCATTGTTTCAGTCGAAATCGTCCTTTCGGCGTCGGCGTTTTCTCCCCACCCGTAACAACCAAGGTATGAAAGCGTTGCTTGTGAGGTGGCCTAAGATCCTCAACGAATAGCTCATTAGTGTCTACACACACTCTAACACGGTAATTGTTGCGTGCAGCAGGACCTGATGGAGGTTCTTTTGTGCTCGATCGCTTACATTTTGCGGGCATGCCCGCAAAAGGGAATGTCGCCTCCTCTGTCTCAGGGGCTCGGTGGAGTATGCCTACTTGTGTTTCAGACCTCAACGCGGTTCGATTCTTCTGCTGCACCACATGCGTCAACTCATGCGCCAGCAGTTTTTGACCCTCTGCTGACTGCGGTACATATTGTCCTGCACCAAAGACAATTTCGTGCCCGATGGTAAAGGCGCGTGCATTGATGGTTTTGGCCAGCGCCGCGGCCTGCGCATTGTGGTGCAAACGAACCCGGCTGAAGTCATAGCCAAAACGGGGTTCAAAGAAGGCTCGCGTGGCTCCGGATAATAGTTGCCCACCGCCGCTCAGATGATTAAGTCGCCCCTCAAATCGAGGAGAAACATTGGGACTCTGGGGAGCCATGCCCTGGCTTTGACTGGCGCGAATGACGGATGAGATGACGGGGCTGGGTCGAATGATTTCATCATCTACCTCGGCTTCGGTCTCCCCACACGAGGGATTCGTCTTCAGCGGTCAAGTCGGTTTCTTGCGAATTTGCGATGTCGGCATCCGCAACACCTGTTCCGCCACCCGATCTGCCTCACACTCGTACTTATCACTGGGGCTAAACCAAAAAAATAATTATACGCGAACGAGAGAATGGAGAGGGGGAATAAGGACAAACCATTTTTCTAAACCAGGTAAACGTTGGAAGCGTTGTGCCAAACGGTCCATCTCTTTCTGAGTGAGTTTGACGCCGGTCTCATAAAGAGTGGAATTCAGGTGAACGAAGGGTTGTAGTTGGTTAAAGCGAAAAGAACGGGCAAAATTGAGAACGGTCTCAAGAGAATCGAGAAGAGAACCGTTCCAGTGTTTTCAAGATGGCCCCAAACCCGTTCGATGGGGTTGTATTTACTGTGATAAGGAGGGTAGCAGGCGAGCTGAATAGAGAGACGATAGTGCTCAACAAACTGAGTGAGACGATACATAAACTGAGTCCGACGGGTATGATTTTCGGGACCATTGTCCTGATTGATCACGAGGGTCTTGACGTGAGGAAAGTGTTCACGTACGCTTTCCCAAAAATCAATCAGGCAGTCGACAATACAGTCACTAGTCACTTTCGACTGAGTCAAGTAAAGAAAGAGTTCCTTGGTTGAAGGGAGGTAAATGCCAAAGGAGTGACTTTCTCGGTCTTCTTATCTTGAAAGTCATGATCGAGCGCTTTGACAACCACTCGACTTATCCCTTCTCTCGAGAAACGGTCAAGTAAAATCGTCGCTTTGGCATCCCAAGAGAGGCGCAGAACCGTCTCGTCTGCATCCGCTTCTTGATTGATCTGATGAATTCTATCAAAGATCGCATCGGTCTCTGGGATCTTTTTCACTGGTTGACTTTTTTTGACCCGGTTTGAGCCATAGCCTAACTCATTGAGCTTCAAGCGGATGGCCTCTTCGCCAGGCAATTCCTCATCTGTGTATCCTTTCTGCTCGATGAGCTGGGTACGCATTTCGGCGGCGGTTAGTCGAGTGTACAATTGGGGTCGAAGGTGGGATCGGTCTGGCTGAATTGATCGGCGATTTCAACCATATCGGCCAGTAAAGTGGGGATATGGTCTTCGGCTTTTGCGACCACGTCGGTGGCTTTGGTCGACATAACAGAAGCCGCCTTCTAGTTCTTCCAGGGCTTTGGCTATCGTCGCCCGATTCCAGCCCAACTCTCGTTCTGCTTTCGTCGGACTCCCTTCGCATATCGTTTTGACCGTTTGGGCCATGAAGTGCCTTCTTTCGTATCCACTTAACATGGCCTTCGTCTCTTTCAAGACTTCAACCATTTCTGGCGAGATTGTCATTTTTGCTCCTTTTGGAGAGCTAGTTTAACACCTTCTCGCGTATATTTTATTTTTTGGATTGGCCTGGGTGATCCAACTGTCAGCTTAGCCTGCAGCAATCGACCAACACTTCGGTTACCGACAGTCTGTTGTAACCGCAAAATTGGGCGCACCTGTGTTGTTTGACAATGTGTAGATTGCCGAAGGGAATCGCTTGTCCTACTTCTTGCCAAGGAAGGTGATTGTCTAAAGCGTCTGGAATACTCGCGCACTTCAGGTTCTTGATATATACTGTACATAATGGTTTTTCTCAGTGCTTACTCATCCGATCTGATACGAAGCGGCAAGCCAGTCGCTGAACTTATCGCAGGCTCAGCGTAGGAAGGATTGGCCAGAACATAGACACCGCGAGGAATCGCCATCAACGAAGTTGGCATAGCAAATCCATGCAGGCCAACTCCAAACAGACCTCTCACGCTGTGAATACTTCGTGCACTACCGGTCATCAAGCCTTGGTGTCGGAACATGAACGGTAAATAACGAGATATCCCACGGGGAACCAAACTTCCAAAACCGGCTCTTTCTAGAATAAGACTCTGTGTACCGGCACAACCAATGGGAATTCGTCTATGCCACTGAAGGCCATGGAGCGCTCGATAAGCTTGCCGTAAATCCATAATTGTTCCCTGCGAACTGACAATTGTGACCTCGTTCAGACGGCGGGCAAGCGCAGTCGCTGTCTCTCCAGTTACTTCTCGCGTTGTGGCTCCATATGTTAAACGTGTTAAACTGCCATGCAATCGATAGATACGACCATTTTCAACGACATAAATGACTGAGTGATTCAACCATCCTTCGTTTCCAATAATTGCATGTCCAGCATGAAGAGCCGCGTCAATCTCTTGTCTTGCCGCTGCTTGAGATAACCCGCGTACACCTTCTCTGTTTAATCTTTGTAAACCCAGTCCTCCCAGGGCTCGCATCCCTGCCCGGCCCGCCGAGTTTAAGAGAACCCATGCGCCCTTTAACATGGCACCGGCACCAGCGGCGTCGAAGAAGAGAAATGTGAATCCAGCTCCTTGTTCTAGCCAATTTCTGCCTTGAATCATCTGGATAATTGACCCGATGATCGGCACATAGATCCAATTGGTATCAATTAGGTCAGGCGGTGCATTTTCGCCAGGATCGGGGGCAAGGCGAGATGGAACAAGCATGGTTGCGATGAGTATTCCGGCTGCAATTAGCCATGGAAATGTATGCAAACTTTCTGTTTCCAAATTCGGATCAGAATAGGGCCACGCGTTCACTGAATCCACACTCAATGGACTTAATTGATGGTCGTCAGGATACCGGCTGATATTCCTCTGCGTAAACCGATTGCGGTTCTGTACAACGTGCGCAAGTTCGTGTGCCAGGATATATTGGCCCAACGGCAAATCGGGGCGATAGTAATTCGCCTGAAATGCGATGTGATTCTGCATACTGAATGCGTGGGTATTTAGTTGACGCGCCAGTCGGTCGGCCGTGCCATCGGTGTGAATACGAACGTCCGATAAGTCGTGTCCAAACTTTCTTTGCATGAGAGATTGTGCAGAGGGGTCAAGCCGCACACCTGTGCCCAATCTGTCGACTAATCCGCCTTGTGAATATGGCACAGATCGAGGGGGATGGCGTCGTGGAAATCTTTGGATGGGTTCTGGCATTCGTAGCACTTGATCCGCTACCTGATCCGCCTCACGCTCAGCCTTATCATCGGGTCTGCTGACGGTCAATTTTGCTTGCAACAAACGGCCAACAGCTCGGTTGCCGATTGTCCGCTGTAGGGAGAAAAAACCGCCATATTGGTCAGCAGATGGCAATGTAGATGTAGATGTGGACTGACCAATATGAGGGTCAACGTAAGTTTGTTCTTTTTCTACGGAATGAATGCGGTCGTTTTCCATTTCTTAACTCACGTATTTCACTTTGCACTCATTAGTAAATCTCGGCGTAAATAGTGACACGGTTCTAAAGTGAGTTTTACGCGAGTACTAGGTCACTATTTATGCCGCAAGTATTTACGCCCAAATGTACTAGGATTGGATCAGCTCACCAATCGTTTTAATGCGCAGAAACTGACTATCGAGTGCAAGCTGAAGCAACTCTAGCTGTTCGCGCAACTGCACGATCTGATTCTCCGCCACATTCGCATTTGCAGCCACTGTGGCGACTGGAGTCGTCAAAATGTCGCCAACTGTCTCATTGAGCAGTCTGTCAATCGGACGTACTTTTCTCACAGAGCGGATGGCCAGACGCGCTTTGGCACGCAGTTCCAGCAGCTTCATGAGCGGCACATCGATCTCGCTCGGCGTGGATCCGACCCGAGCCAAATCCTCAAGCGTGGCAAGGCCGGCTTCAGCAAGTCGATCGCCATATCTGTCACCTACGCCATCTAGAACAAGTACAGGTGAAGCACCAAGTCCGTGCCGTGGCAGTTCGTCCGGCTCCGCTTGATGCAGATCGTCAAACCGCAGTTGCACGCGGCGTACCAGCGTTTCACCTGCTGCAAGCTCGATTCGTGGGTGAATAACATAGTTGATGAGCGTACCGCTATTTGCATCCTCGGTTGCATTTCCGCCAAAGAGTCCGAACTCGCGCAGAGTCTGGGATTGCGCTGCCCACGAAAAACTTGCACTGATCTGAAGGCGATTTGTCGGCTGCGTGGTGAAGACACCATTGGCATCCAGGAAGTGGATATCCCCGTCCGCAAGACGATGGCGGTCAATTTCGTTCACCAATTGAGTCGCTGCAGGACTGGCAGCTTGTGGCTGCCTATCCCAATTTGCGTCACCAGATCCAACAGCGCAATAGAGAATGCCCTGCAGCCCATCCTCTCGCTTGAGCAGTCCCGCCAGCAGCGGCCAGGCCGTGTCAACAATTGTGTTGGCGGTCCAGCCGCTGCGGAAGCGTGTAGGACCTTTATCCGTCAAAACTCTGTCACAATAGATTCCTTGAAGCACAGAATCCTCCTTTGCCTACGGATCGTAGGGAATACAGACTTTTTGACCGCGGTAAAGATACATACGGTACTGACGTTTCACCCAAGGGTTGGCGGCTAGGATGTCTGCGCGACTCACACCATAGTCGGCACCTATCTGGTATAGCCCTTCCCCTCGCCGCACAGTGTGAATACCCCAGCAGCCTGGAGTAGGATCAGATGGCTCTGTCGGCTCCGTTTCGACGTGGCCAACTTGCTGGTTTTCAAAATCAAATTTCAGCTGTGTACAGACCCCCGGTCTACTCGGCAACTGTACGGTCTGGCAGGTCGCCGTATGGGGCAACCATCCTGGACGCACTTCTTCGCACACTTCGTACTTGGCACTGGGAATGCGATAGTCTGGATTGTCTCCATTCGGAAAATCGATGCGGAAGTAGCCCTTTCCATCGGTAAATTCGGGCCCAGGTACGTAGCCACCCGCCTCGATTGGCTTGGCACTGATGCGCCAATCGGGTAAGCCCACCAGCCCGTTTGTATCGACCTTGCGACCCACGATGCAATAGCCAGGCGCAACCTGTTTGTTATAAAACTCAATTTCCACACATTGCTCTTCATTGTCCAAGGTAACGGCAAAGCTGGTCGGCGTCGTCGGCTCCCAGAGACCGGGCAAGAGCTTTTCAGAGACGGTATAGGTGCCGAAGGGCAGTTCACTAAACGTAATCTGACCCAAGGCATCGGTTTCTCCCTGGTCGGCAACGCTTCCATCTGCACGGCGCACGGTAATCTCCCAGCCAGGCAGGCCAAATGGGGTCTGATTCAGATCATCGACTACCTCACGCTTCGTCACCGTGATACAGCCCAAAGGGTTCAGGTTGATGAAGTTCTTGAAGCGAATCGTGTGCGGTCCCGGTGCCGTAACGATCAGTTCCTGTACACCGGTGGGCGGCGAGATGGGTGTATAGTCAATGTCATCGGGCGCGATTTCACTGAATATCCAGTGTCCGAGCGACAGGGTAAATGTTGCGACCCCCGTCGTATCCGTCGTCAGTTCTTGCGGAATGGCAAATTCATTCCCTAGTCCTGGCTCGGCCCGAATGGTCCATCCTGCTTGTGGGACATGCTGCTCGTCGATCTTGAGGACAGAAACGGTGACGACGCGGCGCATCTTGAAGCGAATGGTCCGACACTCGGTTAAGCCATAGGTTAGCTTCACCTCGAAATTATCGTCGGTGACCGGCTCCCAGCCCGTTTGCACGCCGATAGCAAAGTTCCACTGACCGACTGATAGATCGTCAAAGCGGAAATTGCCCTCATCATCGGAGCTTGTCATGCGGGCTGCACCTGGTGGGTCAACCGACTCAGCTCTAATGACCCAACCTGCCAATGGTTGTTCTTGGTGGTTGATCACCTGACCAGCAACGCAGAGTTTGTCGGTGGATTCAGGGCGTGCGCCACCAGGAATCGCCTTCCCTTGAACCGCAACTGTCACATTTGGTTCACCTTGCGTTATGTCATATTGAAGGATGCGCGAGTAGATGCCGTTGTTGTAGCGATCAATATTGTGATTGATGTACTTGTCTAGCCAATCGCCACCTGTGCTATTGAACTTCACTTGGTCGAGGTATCCAGGACCGAGATAGTTGCCAAAGCGATCGAGTGGAATCACGTAGTATTCGCGAATCACTTGTGTGCCAAAACGCTCGATGATTCGGGAATCAAAGAGGGTGGTTGTCGGGTCGACATTCACAGTGAGATGGCGTGACAGGGTCCGCAACCGCGAGAATATTGCGTCGGTTGGCGAGGTCCCCTGGACAGTAAAGCGAATGACATAGCTACCTTCATATTTTGTGTTGGTAAAACGTCGCGTGTAAATCCCATCGTCAGCGACTTCGTCGCCGTTTGTTCCATCATCATATAGCTCTAATCCAGGCAATTCGCTTCGCAACAGCCCTTCTTTTTTGCATAGTTCGAAAAGCGCATCAATTTTCTGGAAGCGCGGCGCTGGCACATCGAAGGGACCCTGTATTGCTGTGTCTGGTGGAATCCTTAAACTAAGAAGATTCACGTCTGGTCCACTCATGGTGACTGCATCTGTAGCAGCGAGATCGAGCGCAGGAAGAGTGGGAGCGCTGGCCTGGCAGTTTTCTAGTGAATGCGTAGCCACATAGGTCCCGAATCCTTCATCGGGCTTTGCGATCAGTGCTGTAACCCGCACCGGATGCTCTGGTCTATTCGTGATAGGACGCCCTACCTCGGTCAATTTGGCTTTGAGAATAAGGTCGTTGCCCGTTCCTGCAGCACTCTGATCAACGCTGAATAGCCCCGTAATATTCAAATCTTCCAGAACAACTATGTAACCATCATCAGGATCGATAGAACTCCCATCATCCATCAATACCTGCCATGTTTGATTCTGTGCAAGATCATGCTTGTCTTCCTCTTCTAGAAGAATGTAGGAGTAGGGGTGATCCGAATCACCTGTATAGCCTGAACTTCCGCTGTCATAGTCGCGTATCGTTCCATCTTCCCATTCAGAGTGGACTTTGATAGGTTGTGGAGTAACAGTACGTTCCCATATGACCATAGCAAGCGCCTTGTGGGTACGCTGTGGGATAGGATATCCGTCTGCTGTCTCGGCGACACGGTTCACCATAAATGGCTCAACAAGCGGTTCAATGAACAGTTCGGCAAGTCGTGTGGGGTCGTCGGTGATGTTGTACGTTGTGAAATCTCCGTTGTAATTGCCGCGAATATCCTCTAGCAATCCCGTAGAAACACCTCCATCTCTGCCCAGCGCGATGGTATGAATGTGCATATTTTTGCTATTTCTCTCCACTGCTAACGGTAGGTTCAAACCTGCTACTGTTGTTGCATCCTTTGTTTCAGCAGGACGATTGTGTTTGCCATCGCTCATCAAGATGCCGATGTGAGTTCGTTCATCTATGTCAAATTGTCCATGTGGCTCTTCGATACCTAGCCCGATGGGCGTGTAGTAAGCGTTATTGGCGTCTGCAAATGAAGAGGTAAAGTAGGTAGGATCATTAGGAAAGAAATCTTTGGCGGCTAGCACGAATGATTGGGGATTGCTAGATGAACCACCAAAACCCACGGCTCCAACTTGGTCATTGCCAATGCTGAATAAGCGTAATACTTCGAATGCACTATCTGTCGCCCACTCGGTCGTCACCCATTTGTCTCGATTTAGCATGCTCCCCGACTGATCCAGGATAAAGATAGTATCAATTGGTTCGCGTGCATATCCCTCGACTGAAAGACTTGCTCTCCCCTCATCGGGATCGTTGCTTTCGATTCGAAGGTCCGTATGATGTGGATCACCGATTGTCGAGCCATGGGTCGGGTTATAGCCGATAACAACCTCCGCGGTTTCGCTGGTCGACAGGGTGAATGCATAGGGCGGCAAGATTGAAGTGCCACCCTTTGAAACGCTCTCCAATGTAAAGGGAGAACCAGGTGGATTTAGCGTAATGTTCTCGACCTGAAGAACGCTATCCGCTGTCCCATCATTAGAAATTGTCACCGAGGACGAGTATGGATCGTAAGGATCTAATTGCTTTTTGCCGAAGTTGAGATAGGGTTCGGAAAACGCAAGATTTGGACATCGATTCTGACCGAAGATCAGACTTGCAGGTGTGTCAATATCCACAAATCCTCCTCCCTGATCGGGCCAATATCTTTCAACATTTGGTGAACTAGACGTGGGCGCATTGACGTAGAAAAAGATGTCGAAGTTATCGATATCTGTAATGCCGATACTGGCCTGATTGAGCCTACCCTCAAGCATCCACCGTTCTCCAGCATCATCTGTCATAGTGCGCCAAAAATCCGTATTCGGCGGTGGAGTATAGCTAGTCCAAGTCCCACCAGCTACCAGGATGCTGTAGATGTTGTTATCAGATAAATCCGTCCCACCAACTCCTCCGTTAGGATCATCACTGGCTTGAAAAGGATGTATCTCCAATTTCCGTGCACCACCAGGTGCATCAACTCCGACAAGAAACACTTGGCCTTGTCGCGCATCCAGCGGTGTTACAACTTCAGTAAAGAAGTAGAGGTAGGTGTCATCGGCTGCTAGTAACGTAGACAGGTTTCCGCTTGGGTCATCAGCGTATCCGATTTCGACAAAAGCAATGTTCTCCCAGTCATCCGGACCAGTCTTGTTTCCGTCAATGTCAATGCTTGTTCCCGCAGGAAGGCGAGGAACACATATGGGTTGACCTGTTTCGACGGAATACGGTGCGGCTTGTACCACGGCACCAGCGCCCGACCACAGAGATACTAAAGCCATAAGTACAACTGCTGTAATATTGAGATTTCGCATCTCACCCTCCTTTCTATATCAGGTAATAATGTCTGTAATAACTTGAATGTGAAGCTCTTTGAAGAATGGCTCAGTTAAGCCAGGATCGGTCTTGGAAAGTCGGATAACCATTAAACTCTCCTGCCCATCTACGGCGGAATCCGTCGCCCCAATTGGCACAGATTTTGGCTGCGGCACTGAAGCAGGAAGATTAAACGGTTCAAGCGTAGAAGCACCAAGAACCTCGAATGCATCACTTGCTCCAATAAAATCAACAGTGAAGATGAATTCTTCTGCGGGAGATGGTGCAGGAATTAAATGCTCTGCCTCAACCTGGAATCTGACGTGGTTTCCCTGGCTTCCTCTTCCAATGGCAACAACATCAGTGGCGAGATTGATTTCTGGAACGAGCAGAGTCAGTGCAAGATCTGTTGCTGGCATTGCGATCAAAGAACCCACCGTGACTAAAATTTCAAGATTTGCAAAGTCAACTTCATCAGGATTCAGTTGGGAGCGAGCCGTTAAGACAATTCGTGATTGGGTACCTTCGGCCAGTCCGGGAGGAATTCTCAGATTGAAGGTCACATTAACAGTTTGGTCTTTCTCTAAAGGCAGCAAGGCCCTCGAAGAGTCCCCCGGATGATGGGGATTCTCATCTAGCTCTGTGAAGGCAAAGTCAAAGACGTCCTGCGTATCGGTGAGTGCAAGCTCCATCGTATCGTCCAAGCTCAGCCTGCTGTGAATAGCGTAGACGAACTCATGCGACGTCCCTACATGTATATTGCCGCTCGGTACACTGATTGCCCGAATTTCAAGCAAGCCTTGTTGAGGCAGACCAAGCCTACTATTGATAAAGATCTGAGCCTCATACGCATCTCCTAGATCTGCTGATTCACCCGTCACACTTCTGCGTAGGCCAGGAATAGTGGTGCCATTGCCATCAAGCCAGGTATCTAATCTTTGGAGGAATATTTCAGTATCAGCCCGTAACGGATTATCAGAAGCCAGCTCCATCATTGCATCAACTAAGCTTCGCTGCGCCGTATAGAGCCGATATAGGTATGCCAAAGCGGACTGGTTGTCGAATCGTTTCAACGATGAATCTGTGTAGCCTACCTCAGCTAATGTCCTGACGTCTTGAAAGGCCTTCAAGACCTGTACTGATTCAACAGTGGTGATATCTCGAAAGTTATTGGCTAAAAAGTAGTCACTCTCTAGCAAGTAACCGTATACTTCGCTCACCTTTTGCAACATGGCGGCAAACAGACCCGAGTTCACCCTATCTAGCCCCAATGGACCCTTGACAAGTATGGGAGACGTTACAACATCGGCCAGCGTTAGCTGACGTTTCCGTAGATCGACGATACTTGTCTGCGGTATTCCCTGCTCATTTGCCACCGTGCGCTGCAGCAATGCAAGTGACAGATAGTGATGCCCCAAAACCATTTCATTATCTGGTATTTCACTTGCATTTGGGGTTACGCGCACAGCCCACTCCCGCTTTTGACGCACAGTTGTTTCAAGACCTACCTCTGGCAGGATAAGAGCATTGTCTTCATCAGCGGTTACCTCGCGTTCCCATACGTCAATGTAAACCAAGTCTGTTCTGTCTTGTGCTGTCGGTTCAGATAACTCTTCGACGACATCTACCCCCCAGCGACTGGCAAGCTGTGGATTCTCATAAAGCGGTTGTGATGAATAATTCAAATGAGTCTCGTTGATCGCTTCACACCCATTGACAAGAAGGCGCCCTACGTCTCGAGAAGAACCGTCTCCCCCTCGAATCAGAAAATCATTGCCTTGTCCAATTTCTGCTTCTACATGAAACAATTCTGTGTTCAGAATAGCCACAACCTCTTCTGCCGTTGCCAGGGCAATGTCCGCAAAGTCATCTGCTGAAAAGGTAATAGTTTCAACGAACTGATTGGTGCTGCTGCTAAGATGCACAACAGTCGTTCTGACTGTAAGTGTTAGCCCACTGGCCAATTGAAATGGCTCGACCGCATTACCAGTAAGCCGAGCAGGAGCAGAACCTATATGGGCTGCTGACGAGCTGCCAGGAAAAAAACCTAGGCGACTGGAAGCAGTTGAGTTGCTGAAGTCAATCTCCAGTGAAGAAAACGCTGTCGTACTGGAAACAACCTTTGCCTTCAAAACAATTGTACCCACACCACCACCAGCCAGCGCCTCAATACGAAAGCCGTCGCTGTCGCTGGGAACACCATCACCGATGAAGTGTTTAATCAGTGATTGTAGTTCATATTTTCGCAAGTCTTCCAGTTCATTCCAGTCCGCATCTAAGAGCGGTACCCCCTGTTGCATGCGTACGCCAACGTAATGCTTGGCAATGGCATTCTCTAATCTAGTCGCTGGATCACGTGAAAAATTCCCCATGATTGTCTCCTATAAGTCCAGACTGATATGGATAATTTCTAGCCGCTAGGCTCATCAATGGCCTCCGTCTCATCAATAAGCCGATCCGTATCAATCACCTCTTCATAGACCTCAACTTCCGGCACCCAGACCAGACGCACAGGCAGCGGTTGAAACGGCTCCACAAAGTGACGTGTCCGCGTCACCTGTTGTTCTATCTTTACTGGATCTGCTGTATCTGGCGTCAGGTAAAGCCCTACAGTGTTGCGCGCATACCAGTCATCGTTCCCTTGCCCTGTGTCATAGGTATAGTGTGCGCGGTCTTCATATGTACCCAGGCGCCCCAGCATCTTTTCATCGGTCGTGTCCAAGGTACGAGAACGGTACCAGACAGCCCGACGCTGCGAACGCCAGAAAATGCGCAGCTGCTCGGTACCACCTTGGTCAACGATCGCAACAGCAGGATCTTTATCTGGAGTTGTTGCACTGGTTACTGGAAATGGCTCGCTCCAAAAGTCGCTGGCAACTGTGTCGCAGGTGCGTGCCAAAATCTGCCAGTGGCCATCCCGGTTTGCGTGCCAAAAAAGCCAGATCCTGCCTCGCCAGAAGATTGCGGTTGGCGCTTCATCACGATAGAGACAGTCTGGGTCTCCACTGTCGCTTGTAGAAGACGAGATAACAGGTCGAGATCTGGTCCAGACCTCACCATCGTCAGTTGTCTGGTAGTAGAGGTGACGACATGATCCCAGGTCGTTGACATAAAAGAGCCAAATGCGACCATCACCGCTCTGGACAACTGCTGGCATCTCGTGACGAAAATCGGCAGTTGTCAAACGCATGGGCAACTGCCAGACCTCGCCATCGTGGACCATGGCCCAGATGTCAGTCGGGCCTCGTCGGTTCGATTGCCAAAAAAGCCAAAGCCGCCCCATCGCGTCGTGCACGGCGACTGGATGGCGATCTTCGCCCTGATGATGGGTTAGATTCTCTGCGACACCACCAGGAAGACCATCATATGTTCGGGTCCAGATATCCCACTGCCCATTGCGATTTGACGACCAGAAAAGACGCACATGCTCACCAGCAACCACCGCAGCAGGATACTCGTCACTGTAACTCATGTCCGGCAGGTCATCGGGTGCATCTAGCACAGCCCTTCGCGGTGCAGGATCGACTCCGTCAAGACGCTGTAACCAGATCTCGCGGCGACCGCTGCGATCCGAATGCCAGAAGAGCCAGACAACATTCTCAAGCGCAACAGATGTTGGCCGACCATCATGTCCCTCCTCAAGTTGGGTTACTGGTTGAGGCTGTGTCCACGTCTCTCCATCGGTGGTGCTTTGCGTCCAAAGCTCACACAGCCGGATTGTCTCTGGTGCGTTGGTCAAAAAGACATTGTGGACAAATTCTTTGACGCGGCATGGCCAGCCGGTACGCCGATTGACCAATGCCTGCGTGTTTGGAATGGTGCCCACGGTGCGATAAAGTTCTGGAGCAAAGAGAATGTCGTTACGCTGGGCGATCTCTTCTTGGGTCAAGTCTGGCTCCCAGCCAATCCAGCGCGCAAGGTGAGATAGAAGATCGGACCGGGCGCGTAGTACATCGTGCCGGTCACGCAACCCCTCTGCCAGAC
Organism: Chloroflexi bacterium TSY; assembly: GCA_019217005.1. The sequence goes on along the minus strand of JAHBNG010000105.1, from coordinate 34,268 downwards.
TGCGCATTTGATCCAGCCCCATTCCAAAGACCTGGAGGAACCGACGCAATTGGCCGTCACCGGTTTGGCCTGGCTCTGGTTCATCAAATTGTTTGTGCAGTGCAGGCAGCAGTTCGTAAAGCTGATCGTCCGACCATAGCGAGCTGTGGCCATCTCTTGAGCTCGCCACGCGCGCTTAGTCTCGAAATCTCCACCAGAGGTGGGTGCCACAAACAATCTGTAATAGTAGACAATTTCCGGTTCTAACGCCCCATCGATGATTGTGAACCGTTGTTGCCATTCGCCCCGGTCTGCATCAAAAGTCTTTTCAAGCGATGCTTCGGTTGTACGTCTTTCTGTATGGTCAAACTCCACACTGATTGGAGAAGCGCCACTGGCCATCCACGTAAAACGGTTAGGTGTTTCGCCATCTCGTGCGCGTTGATAAACGACGAACTGCCCAGCCTTTTGTGAGCCATGTCCACCAGGTGAGATGAAGATCTCGGTCGTCGTAATCGATTGCCAGATCTCGTCTTCGGCTTGCGTTTGCACAAGCTGAGATACATTCTCGGTCGTAACATTCACTCTCTCTTGATCTGCCGGATCTCTATATATGATGACCATTCTGGTGGGCTGGTCTGCATCTGGTATATCAAAAAAGAATTGCGCCTCTACCACCTTATTTTTGCGCAACGGGAAGGGAATTCTATTCGTTGACGCAATAAGAGCCTGATTCTATTCGATCAAATTCGTCAAAATGCCGAAAAAAGGATAGCCTCAAAGAAATTCATTAGAGATACCCGATCCAAGGAGGCATTCATGGCAATAGAATTCGGACTAACGAACGAGATCAGCAATACTCAGTATGCACCATTAGCTGCGTTGCTGGCACACTACCATCAAGAGAAAGTGCTAACTGCGTTGAAGAAGATCGAAATACCGGTCAAAACGTATGAATATACACCAGCAAGTAAGTTGGAACAGGTGCTGGTTAGCATATTATGTGGTTGCGCAACGCTGACTGAGTTCAATACAAAGGTCAGACCAGAAAGACTCCTTGCGAAAATTTATGGGATGGAGCAGCTTAGTGAGCAATCAAATATGTCTCGTACATTAGACGCCCTAACTCTAATGAATATCGGTAGAGTGGTCAGCGAAATCTGCAAGCCTCTAAGCCAAATACACAACCACGATTGGCGAGGGTTCTTGTGGTTAGACTTTGACCTATCCGGATTACCATGCGGCAAAAAGGCACAGAAAAGTCAAAAAGGCTATTTTAGCGGCAAAAAAACGCAACGGGACGCCAATTGGTCCGTGTAAGTTCGGTTAAATACCATGAAACGGTTTGGTCAGACCTCTATCCAGGAGTCAGCATACAGCTCCATCGTTTCAGCCAGCCGTGCTTGCCACGGAAAGTTCATTAGAGTTAGACGAGAAAAAACGCGAGCGAGTCGTCTGGCGCACCGATGGCGGTGCAGGTAGTGAAGAAAATATTCGGTGGCTGCTCAACCGCAACTATCAATTTATGATGAAGGGCAACTCCAACCGTCGTGCCCATCTGTGGGCGCAACAGGTGACTCGATGGGATCCTTGCGGTGACGTCTTTCTGGCTGAAATTCCATCCCTATCAAGTTTAATCGCCCTGTACGCATTTTTCTCAAAAAAAGAGTGAAAACGAGCAAATTTGTGTCAGTTACTACATTTCGACCATCAAATTGCCATCCAAGCGTCACTTCATTTCATATTATGACAATCGAGGTGCGGCTGAAATCGAACAATTCCGTAATGATAAAATGGGGTTACACTTAGCTTCTCGTCGCAAGACCCTATTTCTAGCTCAAAAATCTCTTATCCTTTTGGCTGATTTGGCGCATAATTTGATAGGCCATTTCCATCAGCAAGCTCTCGTGGATACTAGATTTGAACCTTTCCGGCAGAAACGAATTGTTCGAGATCTATTACAAATACCTGGTTTTCTCTCTTTTCAGAACGGCTCACTTTCACGGATTGACCTGCTAAGTTCACATCCTTATTCTCGTGACCTTCTGATTTGCTTGAAATCCTATCTAGAGGCCGATTAGAAACCCCCTCTAGTTGCATGAACGAATAGAATCACGCTCTCGTTGCGCAAAAATAAGGTACCAGAGAAAGGTTGCTCTCTACATTGACGGATGAGTCCAAATAAAATGTACGTTCCACGCGTCCCCAGCTTTGTACGGACTGACCAAAGAAGGTGTCCGTATCAAAGATACAGAATCCATCATTCGACCGGGTTGGGTAGGCGTATCTACGGCGCAATAGTCGCATCTTGGGCCGCTCTTCGCCACCAGTCCAGCTCCACGAAAGATCGATCCGGTGACCATGTATGTTGGCCTTCGCAGTGAAATCAGTCAGCACGACGACCTCCTCTCACCACCAACTGAATGCCGTTCGCATACTTTGCCCGGGGAATCTCGTTCCTCGCGAACTCTAGTTTGCCTTCGGGTGGTAGATTGCTCGGAGAATCTGGCATGGCATAGCGGGTCACATTGATCCCACGCACACCTGGAATGGCTTCGATCACTTCGTAGACTTTGCTGAGATAAAGAATGTCATTGAATTTTACCTGGTCAAATGCCAACAGATTGCGCACAGCGTCTTCGACTTGTTGCTGCACCTGCTGGGCAAATGAATAAGGCTCCACATCGAGGGTCCCTTCGACAGCTACATCGACGTAACGGGGATCACGGATCTCAATAAGCGAAGTCATAATCCGCTTGTCCTCAAGATAAGAGCGGAGATCCTCTTTCAGCGTATCGCTTGGTTGTCCGCCGCCAGCCGGTGCCACATAGAGTTCGATCCGATTCCAACCCGCAGCCTGTGCCCACACTTTGCCGACACCAAATTGGCGGGCGTGATACTCATAATCTTGGGCCGTTACAGCGCTCCCCATGGTGCGAAATAGGTGTGGACCCCGTTTGCTGGCTTCAGCAATTTCTTCGTGTTCCGCCCCACCCGCTGCTGCGTTCTCGTTGAAGAGAGAATGTAATCCAGCAATCTTGGTGACATTCTTTGTGATGCTATTGGCCGGTACGTTGCCTTTGGTGCCACCGCCAACGCAATAGCTGGCCGAGATATGATTCTGTCCGCGGCGAGGAATCTTGCCATAGATACCGTCGCCAAATTCGATCCAGGCCAGATCGTTTTCATCCCTCCGCACGATATAGTGTCTATCGAACGGTTGGCTGTAGAGAAGCGTCTGCTGGCGCTCCCATGCTTGTGGTCCACTGCCTTCATCAACCATTACAACGAGCGTTTCGTCAATCAGCGGCATACGAGCTAGCGCAAAACGCTGACCGGCGCTGCCATTGGATGACCCCACCGTTTCTTGGGAAATCTTGTCGTCAACCTGTACGACCGGCAACGGATCGAATCGTAAAACGCTATCACCGTTTCGACTCTCGACGGGCAACTCCGTCAGTTCTATTGTCAGTGGCTCATCGCGGATATAACGGAAATGAATCGATTCGCCAGTCATTTGGGCATCGGTCTTAAATTCGGTACCGGGCTCAATCGTCACTGATGAGCTTTCCGCCGTTGCTCCCTCCTCTTCGCCGTTGGGAGATGTGGGTGGTACATCGTCAAAGAGTAGCGTCAAGTCGGCAGAGGCTGGTTGCGGCGGGCGAAGTTCGTACCCGATCAGCCGCAGCAAATTGAGGACGCTGCGCCGCTCGACCGCTGTCTCTAGATAGCTCTCATTCGCAATCCGGTCCTGGTAGTAGAAGAGGCTGTCACCCATAAAGGCGAAAAGCTCTAACAACAAAACGCCCAGGTCGTTTGGCGAATGGTCGGTCCAAGTTGGCAATTTTTCCTGGGCGAGATTCAACAGCGCCTCGCGCAGGGAGACATAATCCTTATTGGTATAATCGATCGTTGGTCGATTGTTCGTACTCATCATGTTTCCTTGCCTTCTTCATATCACAGTCGTCAAAACAGGAAACTTCATCTATCTATCACGTCATTCACATCTACTCAGACACCACCCAGACCGAGCGGTACCGATACCTTCTGGCGCTGCTGCGTGCGCCGAATCACATACTGAAGCTCAGCAATCAGCGTGCCCTCTTGCGGATGCTGGGTGACGGTCACGCTCTGAAGCAGCACTCTTGGTTCCCACTGACCGATAGCCTTGGCGATCTGATGCTGAACAATTGACCGCAAAGCATCGTTGTTGGGATCGTGGACCAGTTGACGAAGACCGCCGCCATAGTCACGCCGCATAACTCGCTCGCCAATGCCAGTGAGTAGAATGTGAATAATATTCTCTTTAATCTTCTCCACGCCATTGGCCTGAGCAACTCGGCCTGCTTCTATACGAAATGGGATGGAGAATCCGACAATTTGTTCGGTCATCTGATTTTCCTCACGCGAGATTCAGACCACACTCACGATCCGTCCGTTACCGTAATATCAATTGTGACCTGATCACCGGTGAACTGGCCCTTCTTATCTTCCACATGGAGGGTTAATTGATAATTGCCGGCGAGTTCTTGTGGCAAGGCGCCCTGATAACGTATGATCGGTGGTTCCGTCTCCGAGTCGGGATCGGGATCAGGCACAAACGCAAGCTGCGTCAAGGGAGGCTCAAAGTTCACGGTATCCCGGTCAAATGGTGCACCGACCGGCGTAAACTGCCAGCGATACTGTAATCGATTAATCTGGTGATAATCTTGATTTGGTTCATAGGTCTTGGTGTCGCCAATCTCTTTGCCCCACAACACAGGCGCTTCCGCCTCCAAAACACAGTTCAGTCGATTTAGCGTACCAGCATTCTGCGGTGACACCAGGTTGGCTTTGAAAACATGTATGAGGCACTGAGCCTCCCCCTCGGATCCACCCGTAAAACCACCATGCTCTACCGCTTCCAGATCTGTGGCACTTTCGCTTGGTCGGTCCGTAGCCGCAAAACAGATGACGTGTGTGCCCATGCCAAGCGGTCTGGAGTACTCCGTTGCGGGATTGGTCAAATTCACGCCATCTATTGCATTCATGGCAAATCGTCCTGCCTTGATATCGTCTTCCGTCCCTGATGCCAGGCTCGAATACCAACGGTAATAGAGGGGGATGGTTCGCGGTTCATTAGCCAAATTTGCCGCACCCCGAAACGTGACGGTTGGCTCACCAACAAAGGCTGTGTTGTGATCTGGTTCTACTAGCTGTAACTCAATAAAGGCCATTGATTAGAGTTCCTATGCTTAGTGCTTATCCGAAAAGTTCTGTGACAATACATTCTCGCTCGAGAAGCTGGCCGGACTCACAACCACTTTTCGGATAGATTCTTATTGCTGACTCTGCGCAAAGGAGACCGGCGCACCAACAGGCAGTGTGATCCCCATATCGTTGGCAACATTAATGGCGATCCGGTTCACTGTGACCGTCTGGTTTTGTGTGCTTGGTTGGACCATCCCGGGCCAAGTTGCCGTTCCTGGATTGCCCTGTGCACACATACCCAACGTAACAATGTTGGCCCCGTTCGCTTTGACGGTTGCATTAAAGGATTTGAAGATCCATACCCCCGTCCCCGTATCGACAGGCGATGCTGGCGGTGGAGGCATAATGACCGGGGCAGCCGCTGTGCTGTGTTCCTTGCCGCTACTCCCTTTGCTGGTTTCAACCAGGACTTCAACATCATTTACTTTCACCTTACCGCCATCACTACCGACTAGATTCAGGGTCCCACTTAAATTGAGTGTGCCAGACAAGAGCAGATCAGCCATGTTCAGCCTCCGGTGATTTCATTGCCCTCAATGGTGGTACTTGGCCCAGTACCCACGGTTAGAGCACCATCGATATTTGTCTCTTTTTTAATGTGCATGGTGCCATCTACGGTAACATCTGCTGTGATGTTGAGCTTTTCACATGTAATCGCAACGATCTTGTCTGCTGCCATCTCATAAACCATGCCGTCCTTATGTTCGAGCGTAATATGACCATCTGGGTCGATGGTGATATATGTCCCCGACTTGTGATGAATCGTAATGGTCTCTGCATCCTCCGTGTCGTCCAACACCACAACATGGCCCGAAGCAGTGCGCATGATCTTTTGAAACTCAGTCGGATTTTCTTCCTCAACAGTAACAGGCGTTCCATCTTGCGGGTACCAGACGCCAGTCCAGACAGGCTGGTTGATGTCGCCGGCAATAAACTCCACCCAAACAGGAGCGTCTACTTCTGGTATAAAGAAAAAACCAGGTACAAAGCAGGGCTTGGCCCATACCTCGATGGGCTGTTGACCTTCGCCATCAGACGTCTCTTCCAGAATGCCCGGCACGCTCACCAGCAGTTCCCCGCGATGAGCACCGTAGTTTTCCAGATCTTCGCGGACGGTATTCTCGACCACGATCGCTGGATATTTACCGTAATATGACTGAATAGTTTCTCTTTCTGATTGTGCTTCCGATTCTGTCATAAACATGGCAATCACCGTTGACACTCAAACTCGGTTCGATATCCCTGATTGTCAAAGATATGTCGTACTTGGGATAGGTACCAGGTACCCGAAAACTGACCCCCCACATCGGCAATACGAATAACGCTCTGTGCGTGAATGCGATGATTGCCAAGGGCAGAGCCGCTGGCGCGCATTCCATGGAGGCTAGTGCTGAATTGATTCTCTTCCCGCACCCGAAGATCCGCTTCTGTGGTGAAACCCCACACCAGTTCTCGATCGACATTCCCCATCTCATCCCGCAGTGTCTCTTCAAGCGTCTCCGCCGCGCGAAACATATCGGTCAGCCGCTCCGCTTGCACCGGTTCACGGCGACGGAATTCAGCGAGGTGCTCATCAACAAATGGATCCTCCATATTGCCAACTTCTTCTACGGTTTGTGTGGCGACGGATAAGGGTTGCCCCGTGCTAAAGTCGATCCCCGAAAAGACACGAGGCAGTCGCATGTTGCTCACGTCGCTGCTGGCCTGAAAGCTGAGCAACTGCTCTGGCACACCACACCTGCCGTGGTAGAGTGTCACTTCTGGTTCCTGCGTCATGATGTGATGCTGAGCCTCGAAGTGCAGTCCGTCTGCGTTCTCACCTGCCACGACAAATAGCGCGCAGCCATAACGTGTAGCCAATCGCCGCAGAAACGCCAGGTCTGTCTCATCTTGCTGTCTGATTCCATTATCCGTAAATTCGGGATCTCCCATCAGCGTGACGTGGATATCCTGCGTCATGAAATATTCGCTATATTCCTGACCAATCGTGTTGACAAGACTCTCCAAGGTCGTCTGATTCCATGTACGATTACGTTTACGCAGCCCCATTTTCATGCTGCGATCGTAGGCCAATATTCGAAGCGTTGGCACCCCATCTTGCGGGAAATCCCCTTCTACTTTATAGATATGGCCCCGAAAGACGATAGAATGATCGTCCACATATCCCAGATCTACCTCGATGTCCATGCCCTTTTGTACAGCGTAGCTAAAAACTTTATTGGGATCGCTCATTTGGATTGTGAGCTGGGCTGGCCCGTCTCCGCCTTCTTCAACGGTCAGAGAGGTCAGATCGTGTGATAGATCGTAGCCAGCGCCAGCGGCCTCCACGTAGACCCAATAGAAAAGTTCCTGTGACATGGCTTATCTCCGCGGCATACGCGTCGCAACGCGAATCGGTGGAATCACAAGTGTGTCTCCGGGCTGCCAGTCCAGCGGAAAGCGCCCCGGATTGGCGTCAGCAATCCGCCACCAGAGGTCCTCTCGTCCATAATAGTGCGCCGCCAACTGATCGAGCGTCTCACCGCCCACTATCGTATGAATCAGACTGTCGGGATACTCCTCCACCACAACAGGGGGTCGTTGGGCCAACCCAATGCGATCCGCTACGTCAAGCACATCCAGTCTGTAATAACGCGAGTAGATTGAAGGTGCCATCATTTCTCCTCTCTAAAACACTCTTATATTCTGGATACCAAGTGCCGCCAGCACATTGCGGTGCTGTTTGTCCAGTTCATATAGGCCGCCCTCTTCAATCACCGTTAGCGTGACGCTTACATCGGCACGTACAGGAGCCAGCAGGCTGTTGAATTGAGTTTCACTGATGGTCATATCAGTGACAACACACTCCAATATTTTGGTCCCAAACCCGAACAAACAGGTAGGTGGTGCCGTAACCGGTCTTCCTTCGCCCATCATCCCCAGAGTCGCCCAGGCATCTGCTTTGGGATACATAAATGAACGCAGCTTGGCCGCCACCCGTATAAACCTTGCCTGGTGCGTTGCCACATAAATTGCTGTTGCGGTCACTGTAGTTGACAGCCTTGTTGTCACGGACCGTTTCGGGATTGAATTGAAACGTTACAATCAACGGCGGAATGACATCAACATTCGCAAGGAAACCACGTAATACCTGTCGTTCAATCATGTTTATACTCCGTCTATGCTGCAAGCACCCACAAATGCTCAGTGCGACTGGTGAAAATAGGCCAAATGACACTATTTCTAACGTAGCAGTCCCAGCCGAAAACGTTCCTCTTGTGCCAAGGTACGCATCCGTCGCAGCAACTGGCGGGCAATCTCATCGTTGGCCATGCCTACTCCTTCTTCCGCCTGGTTTGAAGCACCCTGACGCTGTTCCGGCCTGTACGCCTGCGCTGTTTGTTGGCGCTGGATCTCAGTCGTAACAGTACGCTCTATAAGCTGTTCAATCGCATCTGTGAGCAGCGTCATCTCATGGACAGTACGGCGAGCGTATGGTTGTGCGGTATTGGACACAGGTAAGCCAGTATAGGCCGAACCTGGAAATGCCTGTGTAATCGCCTGGTTCTGTATGGCCTGTAAGCCTTGCTGTTCACCCGCTTGCCCCAAACGTCCTCCATTTGGCCAGATCAGGGGACGGGACGCAGTTGTTTCTGTTCGTCGTTCAGCGTCTCTTCGTTTAGCATCAATATATCGTTCTGTCGGACGTAAGATTGCACCAGATCGATCCGGACTCAGCCAATGTTCTCGTTGTGCGTCGTTGGTCACTGCCTGCGCAGCTGGTTGATCAGAATCCGCCAACCGTTGCTGTACCGACGCTCCGAGACGAGATGACTCACTCCCGAATCCAAGGGCCGGGAGCATGCGCTGCAGAATTGAAACCGCCCTTACTGGACCAACTTTCTTTGTTGCATTTTGCCCTGGGCGCACTGACTTGTTCGCCAGATCGCTATTTGTTGGATTGCTCCTCCCCGAGCTGCCCATCACCACTTCTTCAGACCGAACAGAGAGCGGGACAGGCGCAGATCTGGTATCTGGTCGGTGTGCAATTGCCATGCCAGTATCTCCCGACAGCGTCAGAATCCCCATCAATGCTGGATAGAGGCTGGATCCTGATGTTCGTCGTCTCGATGGCATGACAGTCGGTCCAGATAGAGTGTCAGAGAGACCTGGACCGCTTTGGTTAAAGCTGGAAGCCACTGCCCACTGTACGATTGGTGCCAACATGGCCAGCGTCTCTGTACTTTGTGTGAATGAAGCGTTCGTTGCTGTGACAGATTGCCTGGCAACGGCTGGCTGACTTGTACCTGTTTGGTCAAGCGAAAGAGGGAGCGTGCTGGGTGGCTGAAGAGCTTCATGATATGTCGACCATCCAAACCAGCGTGACGTCAGCCAGTTCATGGAAGATGGATGATTCTGCTCACGAACGCCAACTTCGGCGTGCGCCAGTCGCCGCTGGGCAAGTGTCAGAAAGGGCAACAGAGCAAACAGTGAAGAACTGTTTGGCATTACGCTCCGACGTGGCCAACGTAAATAGAGACCGCAAGCGCTATTCAGCCAAATTAATCCTAAGCTCTCGTCTATCTGTTCAGCCATACGCTTCATCCTCTTCTCAATCTCTCACTTACTTCAGCAAATTCCTGATTTTCTGCCTCAATCCGTTGGGCCAACATCTGGACATAGGTCCAGCGTTCGCTCACATCCAAGGCCATGATCTCTGACCACGGCCAGTGCAGATGATAAGCTAGGTAGAAGACCTCCTGGCGTAAGCGGAGTCCGCCACCTAGCTCATGACGAAAAAACTGGATACATCCATCACACCGTCAAAGACCGCCCCGCACCGTTCGCACTGAATTGACCGCTGGAAATTAACGCCTGGCGTGTTGTCGTTCAGCGCTTGATGAATGCGTAACCGATCGCCCAATGTAAGATCGCGCAGAATTTTGACCCCATAGGCTTCCATAGCTGCCTTGGAAAGCGTTCCAAACTGCTTAATGCAGCGCAGAATAAGAGCATCCTGTGCCTTGAGCGGATCCTTTGCCACCATCGGTGCCACGAACTCCTCGTCGCTACCCAGCGGCAGCGTCAAGACAAGCTCAGTATGAAGCGTGCCCTCTCGATCCAGATAGCCGTCCTCAAGCATCACATCGATATCAGCCAGAATCTGGCCATCATCCAAACGACGTATATCGATCTGGCTCAAGTCGTCTATGACGGATATGTCATGGCCGCACTGAGGACAGCGATACAACGCTGGCAGCCGATCACCAAGGGTGATCCGGCGCAGTTCCAAGAGCAGGTAGTTGCGATCAGCTGTGTAGAGTTGTGCCATCGTCTCTGCGTCAACAGGAGCCATGTCGCCCAAACGCACGAGACAGTTTTCCAGCAGTTTGGTTACAAGCTGGCTCGCCGTGAGCGACGTATCATAGAGCAACGCTTCTTCGTGGCCGCGCATTTTGCGGAGCACTGCCAAGCGATGAACCTGACCGTCGTTGTCGGAATAGCCGATCGGCAAGCGGCACTCAAATTCACGTTGACCGGGTGTCATTAGCACCTCCATCTCTGTCTCTTATAGCCACATCATTTAAACTTCGGACAATTATCCCTTGATAAAAAACGATTCTATTGTCCGAAGTTTGAGTGGCGTCTCTATTAGACCTCTGCCTGTTAGACACGATACATGCGTTCAATCGCCAGAACTAGGGTCTGTTTCATCAAATCAGAACTAGCAGCATCCAGATCGGTAAATTTGGACGACTTAATCCAGGCGCCCTCAAATGCGAAGCGCAACACCTCTTGACCAAACTGCTTCTTGACAACCGAACCGTTGCGTCGTAGTTGTGAGCCTGTCCCAGTCCCATCTAGCCTGAACATTTCTTGGAACCAAGTCTTAAAATCTTCATCGGTCTGACTGCCGTCCATATTGCGTTCTAGGGTCAAGTCATCATATTTGATGATGCCCTGACTGATCTTGTGCGTAATATTGGCACCCCCGTCCAGCTGGTCGATGGCTTCGACTTCACCCTCACTCAGCCCAGTCACCTTGGTAATACTGGGACTTTCAATCCCCTCGATCTCCACCACAAATTCATCAGTTCGATATGATTCTGTAAACCCAAAATCGGCCATCATAACCTCCCATTAAGTGCTTATCCGAAAAGTTCTGTGACGATGCATTCTCACTCGAGAAACTGCTCAAACTCGCAACCACTTTGCGGATAGGCTCTAACTCTCACTGTTAGTTGCGCCACCCTCTTGCTGTCCCACTGTAATGATGATCGTCTCCGCCGGTCGCGACGGATAGAAATAGACCTCTACGTTCAACCGACCTTGTTGAATGTCTTCCGGTCGGTTATTTTCGGCATCCACCTTGATCGTGAAAACATCGTCTGGCGCACCTGGCCCAAAGGCCCCCCGTCGCCACAACCCCATCAGGAAAGGGGTCACCGAGTTGTACTTTACCTTGTTCCATAACGCATCATCGTTTGGCTCCTGCACAACCCAACGTAAACCATCCATAAGCGAGCTTTTGACAAAATTAAAGAGCAGACGTACGTTGACATAGAGCCACAGGACATTTGTACTCAGCGTGCGGGAACTATCGACAACAATGCCTTGACCGGGAATAAAGCGAACCGCATTGACACTGCCGTTTTTAACCAAGTCGGTGTGATCGGCGTCGGTGATGTGATATCTCACATCAAGCGCGTTGTTGACACGTGCTGCATTGCCAGCCGGTGCTTTCCAAATGCCGCGCTCACGTTCAGTACGAGCATAAACACCCATGACGTGGCCGGTGGGTGGAATCCACTTCTGCGTCCCGATGGGGTCGCTAACGCGAATCCATGGAAAATAGAGCGCACCGTAGATCTTGTTCCTTTGAAAGTCCTTGCCATAGGCTTTGGCTGCCGCAGCATTATCTCCTTCATTTGTATGCCCAACGAACATACAATCACCCCGATTGGCACAGTAGGTCAGCGCCGCATTCACGAAAGTCGTGTCGTGGCTTTCGGGGCAGCAGACAAGTTGAACTCGATGTACATCGAAGCGTGGCAGCGCCTCGCGCAAAGCTTTGTGCAGAGCAGCGCCGCTTAACGAATCATCAGCTCCATCTGCCAGTGCAACAAAGCCAACGGTATCTGCATCGGTGGTGCCGTCCGTCGAGCCTGGATTCGCGGTCGCATTCTCAGCGACAGTGATATAGCGCGAGCCTGTAAATTCGTCGTTGATCACAGGCGCAGGATGTCGCTCATCATATCCGGGCCGTGGGTCATGATTCAACTTATCCCAGGGTTCAACAATGTTGCCGTTATACCGAACGAACAGGTCGTATGCGCCGGTGACTTCCGTATTTGGCGCGATACGAATTGCAATGCCATCTGTGGTGCCATCGATGCCTTTGCCCCAAGCTCCACGGTCCTCCTGGCCCCGATAACCTGCTGTAACAGTCAATGCGGCACTGCCGCCATCGTCGAAAGTTCTTGTGGCGCTGGTCGCAGCCGTGGTATCGAGTACGCGGGTCACATACGCAACTGCGCCGCCATTATCGAAAAAGCCACATACAGCATAGGCCCCGTACGCTCCGTCTATGTAGCTGCCAAAGTGTTCTGTAAACTGGCTCCAGTTGGACACCCGATAGACAGCATTTGCAATACCTCGTTGGGCACGAATTACGAATGCCGCCACCGAGGTTGGCGCAGGTTGAATACTTGGCGTCGCCTTGCCATCAACCTCCACAACATTTAAACCAAGGTTATAACTCATGCGAATATCCTCCTTACATAAAAGCTAGGTACGTATCATATTGGGGCAAATTCGATGCCAGTTAACTCTTACTGGCACAACCCCCAAATGAGACACACTGTTTCTCATTTGGCGTCTTTTTGAGCCATATGACAGATAAGCTCTCTGCAATTATGGGCTTCTTGTCGTGTCTTACGTCTCCCCAGAAAAGGCAATGATTAATGAGACGCCAACTGTTATTTCGCTAACTCTTCCATATGATCTGTCTCAACAATGACCTCCTCTACCGTTCTGGTAAATTCAGACGGTTCTTCATCCAACATAATCGCAAGCGTAATAATATAATTGAGTGATGGCTTTAGCTGCTGGTCCAGCACCCCCCAGAACTCAGGCTGATTTTTGATGCCGTCTGGCGTCGCAATGACAGTTGGGTAAGGTGGAATCTGATCCACCAATTGGCCCTGCAACACATCTGGCGGCATGGTGCGATGCTGAAGCAGGACCATCAATACCTGGCTAAGCAGACGGTGCTCCTCCAACACGGATTCACTTGTGGCTGGACTCCAAGCGGTGATACAGTATGCACAGTCGATGCGTGCTGGAGGCTTTCTACGAACTGCTCCCATGCCGTTGGTCGTCCGTTGAATAATCGGTTCGTTTGTGCGCATCTCCATGTTTTGACGCACATCGTACAAATAACAGTTCACGGTTAGTTCTTGCAGCTTGGCTCTCCATTCAGAATCAGGAATATCAAAGCTGATCTTCGCTCTGGCCAATTCGGATGTGTCCGGTGCTTTGGTCTCAAGCATCCTCTGCAATGTATCATCTAGATCACGTATCATAAGTACACACCTCTAAGATCCATGTTCTACAGATTCTGAATAATCTGTAAACACCTTATCAACCATTGTCTTCCCCATCTTCTGATACTCTCGCTGTGTTGCTCGAATGACATATTCCATCCTCACTTCTTGCTCTCCCTCTGCCGCTAAGAATGCAGCAGCTAAGGCAATGTTCTTGATATTGCCGCCCGATAGCTTGAATCGCTCTGCCATAAAGGCAAGGTCCAGATTTGATGTGGGTGTCTCAGGTGGCCAAATGTTTTCCAAATGCGCAAGCGTTTGTCCTCATCAGGCAGCGGAAACGCAACGGTAAAGTGCATGCGGCGAACGAACGCATCGTCCAAATTGTTGCGCAAATTCGTGGCCAGAATCACCATTCCGTCATACTCTTCCATGCGCTGCAGTAGATAGGAGATTTCGATGTTTGCATAGCGGTCTTGGGCGTCGCGTACCTCGCTTCGCTTGCCAAAGAGGGCGTCGGCCTCGTCGAAAAATAGAATGGCGTTAGAGGTTTCGGCCTCTTGGAAAATACGGGACAGATTTTTCTCAGTCTCACCAATATACTTACTCACGACTGCCGAGAGGTCGATCTTGTAGAGATCCAACCCAAGCTCACCTGCCATGATATCGGCAGCCATTGTCTTGCCCGTGCCCGACGGGCCAGCAAAGAGGGCGTTTAGCCCCTTGCCCATAGCTAGCTTGCGGTCAAAGCCCCATTCTTCGTAAACCTTAGCGCGAAACTTCACCTGATTGACGATCTCACGCAGTTGCTCCATACGGTCGACAGAAAGCACAATGTCATCCCACATGTAGTGGGGCGTAATCTTGTGTGCCAACTCGCCCAACCTGCGATTGGATTGAAGACGACTGGCCATATTGAGATCCGCCATCGTCACATGACCCCTATCTGGGTCACGCCAGAGAGCCAGGTTGCGTGCCGTAGCTGCTGTATCTTGAATCTGTCCAGGTGTGAAGCGAAACTTGGCGGCTAGTGTACTCAGATCAACATCTGTGTCCATCGCCACGCCACCATTCAGGGACATAGGCCAGAATTGGCGGCGTTCCTTGTAGGTGAGGTGTGGAAACTCGACACGTATAAAGGGTTGCTTGTAGAGCGCGCCGGTTGGCTCCCATACGATATCGCCAGCCACGATGGTCAGTCCAATGCGTTCTTCCAACTCCTGGAGCAATATCCTGCACCAAGGTCTTCGGTCGTCGCCAAGCAAAGCGTCAAAACCCGTCCAGTAGAGAACGGCGTTCTGAAGAAGCGCCTCACGCCTCACTAGACGTACTGCTTTTTCAAAGGCTAGATCTTCCGCGTTGAGCAACTTTTGGCCATCCACTGTTAGCAGCCTCATACCGACCTCACAACAGAGCGCAGCGGCTGTTGTCTCTTTGCCTGTGCCATAGCCACCCTGGAAATAGAAAATCAGTCGACTGCTCTTGGTGTGGCATTCACGTGTCAGTTGCACTAGTCTGCGTTTGACGTCGGTCGGCAGCATTAATTTCTCGATTCGAATCTGAGGCAGATGTATTCGCGCATAGGGTGCTAGCTTGTCAGCAATCTCGTCGTCTTCAAATAGATAGTTCACCACGCGGGCCTCTACCTTGAGATATTTGCTCAAGAGCGTTGGATGAGGTTGTGATGGATCATCAAAGAGGTGCAGGAGACCCTGTTTGAAGAGTGGAGCATGAGGCGCAAAGTAGCGTCGGCCGTCAAGTTTTGCCTCGAAGGTGGGGCTAAGCAAATTCAGCACCAGGTCCACACTAGGTCTACGCTTGGTGATATCATCCTGTAGATAGCCAAAGAGGCGTTCGTAGCGCAGGTCGATTTCGGGAGCTAAGCAGACCAGTAGCGCATCGACCTCGAATGATGAAAGTTGGAATAGTGTTTGCAGACAATCGAGGCGTAACGTAATGCCTTGTTTGCGGCTTGAAACTTTGCACCCGGTAATTTTTGCGACTAGCTGATCAAGCGCACTCTGTATTTCGCGACGTGCTTGCGGCAGGGGTTCAGTTGCCCAATGCGGCAGCCCAGTCGGTCGAGCGAGCAGTGCATCCACCTCTTCCTCACGAATGTACAACCCCTGAAATTCGGAATTGGCTTCATTCAGTTGCCGCGCCCGCCAAACCTGCGCCTGAATGAGCAGATCGATCCGTTCCAACTCTGCCAGGATATGTTCCATTGACGTCACGAAATAAACCATTTGTTGCTCCCTAGTTCAGTGAATTCCGACACATGATACGTAACCGCATGTACTAATCATTAGACCGTCATTCCTGAATTCTCAAATATGCATCGGTCACAGCAACGGCTGTTTCCCACCAAGTTATGTCGGAATTGGCAATGTCACGTCTTGCGCATTCGGGAAGAATATGACGCCGACGATCAATGCAACCACGCCGACAAACATCCGGAAGCAGGTTAACGATCACGCCGAATCGTTCAGAAATTAAGGTCTCGGGTAATCCCCTTTCAATTAGGACACACAGGTAGATCAGACGTTGCGTGAGCATAGGTAGGTATAACGCAGCAGGCATGTCAGGCATGATGTGGATCTTGGTGAGTTTCGGTAGTGCGTGTCGCTATCAATAGATGGGCCTAAAAGTAGGCCCCACTAAAAAGCAAGGAACGTAATTGCAAATAGGATACATCGGAATGGTAATTGTGTTTATAGCCAGCCAGACAGTGAATTGCCTAGCCATTTGTCTAGTTTTTTTCACTCCACATCCATTAGGCTAAACCAAAAAAATAAATAATTATACGCGAACGAGAGAATGGAGAGGGGGAATAAGGACAAACCATTTTTCTAAACCAGGTAAACGTTGGAAGCGTTGTTCCAAACGGTCCATCTCTTTCTGAGTGAGTTTGACGCCGGTCTCATAAAGAGTGGAATTCAGGTGAACGAAGGGTTGTAGTTGGTTAAAGCGAAAAGAACGGGCAAAATTGAGAACGGTCTCAAGAGAATCGAGAAGAGAACCGTTCCAGTGTTTTTCAAGATGGCCCCAAACCCGTTCGATGGGGTTGTATTTACTGTGATAAGGAGGGTAGCAGGCGAGCTGAATAGAGAGACGATAGTGCTCAACAAACTGAGTGAGACGATACATAAACTGAGTCCGACGGGTATGATTTTCGGGACCATTGTCCTGATTGATCACGAGGGTCTTGACGTGAGGAAAGTGTTCACGTACGCTTTCCCAAAAATCAATCAGGCAGTCGACAATAAAGTCACTAGTCACTTTCGACTGAGTCAAGTAAAGAAAGAGTTCCTTGGTTGAAGGGAGGTAAATGCCAAAGGAGTGACTTTCTCGGTCTTCTTATCTTGAAAGTCATGATCGAGCGCTTTGACAACCACTCGACTTATCCCTTCTCTCGAGAAACGGTCAAGTAAAATCGTCGCTTTGGCATCCCAAGAGAGGCGCAGAACCGTCTCGTCTGCATCCGCTTCTTGATTGATCTGATGAATTCTATCAAAGATCGCATCGGTCTCTGGGATCTTTTTCACTGGTTGACTTTTTTGACCCGGTTTGAGCCATAGCCTAACTCATTGAGCTTCAAGCGGATGGCCTCTTCGCCAGGCAATTCCTCATCTGTGTATCCTTTCTGCTCGATGAGCTGGGTACGCATTTCGGCGGCGGTTAGTCGAGTGTACAATTGGGGTCGAAAGGTGGGATCGGTCTGGCTGAATTGATCGGCGATTTCAACCATATCGGCCAGTAAAGTGGGGATATGGTCTTCGGCTTTTGCGACCACGTCGGTGGCTTTGGTCGACATAACAGAAGCCGCCTTCTAGTTCTTCCAGGGCTTTGGCTATCGTCGCCCGATTCCAGCCCAACTCTCGTTCTGCTTTCGTCGGACTCCCTTCGCATATCGTTTTGACCGTTTGGGCCATGAAGTGCCTTCTTTCGTATCCACTTAACATGGCCTTCGTCTCTTTCAAGACTTCAACCATTTCTGGCGAGATTGTCATTTTTGCTCCTTTTGGAGAGCTAGTTTAACATCTTCTCGCGTATATTTTATTTTTTGGATTGGCCTTACGCCTTGGATTATCTTTCACCTGCCAAATGTCAGGCTACCTCTTCCAATCAGCAACCCTTTCTTTCGATTCCCTGTTAATCTGGCCAACTAAACATCTACAGTACGGTAGTATTGCCGAACTGATCCCGCGCGGCTTGGCGGGTGCCGAAGAGTTGTTTGCTGATGATTTTGTCTGGCATTACTTCAACCCTCACCTTCCAGAGCTTGCAGGTGACTACGCTGGTCTCGACGGTCTTCGCACCTTCTTTCAGAAATTTGAGATGAAGACCGACGGCACCTTTAAGATGAAGCAGGGTCAGGCCATTCCCGTTGGGGACGAACTGGTCGTCACGACGAGGACGAACATGATGACGCTCGACGACGAAGCCTTTGAAATTGATGCAGTCGTTGTCTGGCGAATCGTTGACAACCAGATTGCGGAAGCATGGGATATTCCGGCCGTTTATACGAGACGGCTGGTATCACAAAACTGAATATTCCTCTCAAATCCGTTATCAATATACTAGCCACTTGGAGAGTTTTTAGTCTGTCCACCTAACGGGTGTTTTAGGCGCAATTAAGATGTACAGTATTAGCGAACAGTCTGCTAGATGCAGTCATTATCTAAATCAGTCCAAGAAAGTCTGGCAGGAAGCATGTCAGGCTTTTTTTGTGTCGT
The DNA here is from genome assembly GCA_019217005.1 of Chloroflexi bacterium TSY. The sequence goes on along the minus strand of JAHBNG010000105.1, from coordinate 15,778 downwards.
TAGATCCGAGGATCTCGATTTTCCAATTCCCACTGAATGTTTGGGGCATGGCCATACAGGAGACAATCGCATGACGGCTAATTTGCAGAGAACAGTGGAATCCCCGGTAACCGTGGAACCGATAACAACTGACAGCATAAAGACGGCAAAAGAAAAGACGACAGTTGCGAAGGCGGCCCGCCTCTTCTTTATTGATCGCTTCCGCTCGGCTCTGACGCTTCTCGTTGTGCTGCACCACGTGGCCGTTGTCTATGGTGAAGGTATATCGTTCTATTACGTAGAACCTGCCAACATGGAGTCTCTCACCTATCTGGTTCTACTGGTCTTCGTCCTTGCGAACCAAGGCTGGTTTATGGGGGCGTTTTTCTTACTGGCGGGCTATTTCACGCCCGGCTCTTATGATCGGAAGGGGTCAGGTGCCTTCCTCAAAGATCGGCTACTTCGGCTCGGCATTCCGCTCATTGTCTGGTTATTCGTGCTGGGGCCTATCACGTCCATCGGCATGTACCTGGAACCATCGCCCCGGATTCCCGACCCGCTTACCTGGCAGAATTACTGGCAAGCTTATCCCTATCTCCTCGGTCTGGGGCCGCTCTGGTTTGTTGCGCTGCTGCTCATCTTTAGCTTTGGCTACGCTGCCTGGCGCATGGTGACCCCGAATCGAGAATCGTCCGTCAACAGCAACGCTTCACTGCCGAGCTACCTCAGTATTGGCATCTTCACGCTGGCGTTGGCAGTGGTGAGTTACCTGGTCCGCATTATTGTCCCATTGGGCAAATCGGTGAACCTCTTTGTCGATTTCCTCGACTTTCCAACGCTTGCTTACCTACCTCAGTGTTTGAGCTTTTTCGTATTGGGTACTATCGCGTCCCGCCACGACTGGTTCCGAAGGTTGCCCGGATCTATAGGTACAGCAGGTTTTGTGGCAGTAATAGTCGCATTTATCCTGCTCTTCCCGCTGGCATTTCTGAGCGGTCTTAAGGGGCAGTTTTTGGGGTACGGGCAATGGCAGTCCGCGGTCTATGCACTCTGGGACTCTATCTTTGCCGTCGGATTGTGCCTGGGCTATCTCACTCTCTTCCGTCGCCTTTTTGATAAAGAGAGCCGCCTCGGAACGTTTCTGGCGCGGCAGAGCTATGCGGTCTACATACTCCATAGTCCGATCATTGTTTTGGTTGCTGTTGCGCTGAAGGGGGTCGAGCTTGAGCACTTCCTTAAGTTTGGGTTAGTCTCGGTTATCGTGATCCCACTTTGCTTTGTTGTTGCCTACGTTATTCGCAAGATCCCAGGCGTATCGAGAATTCTCTAAACGGACGCTGTATAGGCGTTTGCCAAAGATTTGCGGGACTGCAAACTATTGTTTGCTCTGCGAATAGAGAGGGGATTTAAAGATGGAAACAGCGAGATGGCGAAATCTAAAAGCATTTGCCTTGATTGTAGGGGTACTTTGTATGGTGATAACAACATCGTGTCAGCCCCTAAATGGCGTCACGCATCAGGACGATGTCAAGCATCGGGGTGATATAGAGAAAGAACTTGGGCCGATCGAGGAAGCCTATCGCGCTGCGCCGGGCGACATCGACAACCGGCGCGATTACGCTGATATTCTATTCAAGCTTGGCAACGTCTGGCAGGCGAATGATGTGATTGCGCCCCTGGCGACCTCATTATCGTCGAATCTCAACGATCTACAGCTTGGTGCCAAGCTAGCCTTGCTGACCTCAGACTACCAACGGGCGGAAATGCTCTTCAATCGTTTAAGCGAGGCAGCCGACAAAGATTCAGATGCCTATACGGCAGCGATCGAGGGGCTTGTCATGGTCTGCTATCAGAGCAATCAGTACGCCAAGGTGAAAGAACTCGAGCTTCCAGAGGAGGGCGAAGAAATAGGCAGGGGCATGCTCTTGACCTTCATGAAGCGATTTGAAGGGGAGCCATATCAAATCGAGTGGTCGACTCCGGAGAAGGTGGCCCATCTTCCGATCATCAACGACTTCGCGCCCCCTGGTGCTCTCCCACTTATGGAGTTCGAGATCAATGGTCATCCCGTGAAGTTTATCCTCGACACGGGCGGTGATCGGCTCTTCGTCGACGAAAGCGTGGCGCAAACGGTTGGCATTCATAACATCGCCACGCGGCAAGCCAAATATGCCTATACAGGGGGTGAATATGTGGAAGAACCGCTTGGCGTCGCCGAACGTGTGACTATGGGTAACGTCACCCTCAAGAACGTACCGGTGATTGTGGCCAAGTGGAAGGCCATAGTGGGAGAGGACCATAGCGACGGCGTCGTGACCACCCAGATTCTCAAGCAGTTCCTGAGTACAGTGGACTACGAGAACAAGCGCATTACATTCCGCGAGCGGAGCGAAAGAGGACTTGGTCAGCTTCTCGACTCGTTTGGTGGCGAAAAGCCGCATCAGATGCCCTTTTTCATGACGGCGACCCATCTGATGTACACCAAGGGCAGCCTCAACGGTCATCAAGGCATGAACATGTTTATGGACTCGGGCCTCGCAGCGAGCATGCCGCTCGTCATTCTCGATGAGACGGCCGACCTTCTTGGCCTGGAGAAGAATGAGATCGAGGGGACGCAATACTATTGGTCGCCGATTGAGTCCTACGGCATTGGCCCGTTGGTGCGTAGGGAGGCTCAGGCGCTTGGGAATGTTCTTGTGGAAGAGGATCCCTACTGGCGTTTCGGTTTCGTCTTCGACGCGCTGGTCTCTCACCAGTATCTGCAACACTTAGGTTCGTGGACGATTGATTTCGACACCATGACCTACTACTTCCCGGCCGGAATCCTACAGCCCGATGTTTCTGATGCGCCGTCATCATTCGCTGCCACCTCGGAAAAGGTCGAAATCGAGAATCCTGACGAGTATGTAGGTAGTTACGAGATTACCCCTGGGGTTGCACTGGGAATCTCCACAGCCGACGGTATTCTCTTTCTGGAGGCCCCTGGTCAGCAAGCAGTGCCGCTGCAGGCCGAACAAGACGGGACATTCTCGATTCCAATGGCAGGCGCAAAGGTCGTCTTTGAAAGGAATAGCGACGGGATGATTACCGGGCTTGTGCTCCATCAGGACGGCAGCAAGACTCGTGCGACGAGGAAGTAGTTAATCCAGTTGGAATCAAAGCGAGAATGCAGGTCGAGGAGATATCAGTCCGAGCCATTACTTTGAGGAGCAACATGATGAATCGAACCAAACGCAGTAAACGCATCCGCGCAGGTGTCGTGGCCTTTGGCGTACTCCTGGCTGTCGTCATCATCCTTTTGATCCCATTTGTCTTTAAGGGTGAAACTAGAGCACCGCTCGTCGGGCCAAGCCTATCAGAGGTTGAGTACGTGGACGTGTCATTCAACAACGGAGAGCTGCAACTCGCGGGCATGCTGATCGTGCCGGATGGAGAAGGACCGTTTCCAGTGGCCGTCATCATCCACGGCTCAGGCACCAGCCAGCGCGATAGCAAATGGTACTTAACGGTCGCCAAACATCTGCAAGAGAATGGCGTTGCCGTCTTGCTGCCGGATAAGCGCGGCTCCGAAAAATCTGGAGGGGATTGGCGTACGGCAACGTTCGAAGATTTAGCTGGGGACACAATCAGCGCAGTTGAGTTTGTTAAAAGCCAAGACCATTTCGACTACACAACGATTGGCCTGGTTGGCATGAGCCAAGGCGGATGGATCGCGCCAATCGTAGCCACAAAGAGCGATGATGTGGCCTTTGTGGTGAGCATGGCCGGTGCTGGTGTAACGACTGAGGAGCAGCTGTACTATGAAGAGATCCACAACATTCAACAAATGGGCACCTATCCCTTTGTGGCCAGACTGATCGCACCTTTCACGACGAGGAGAATCCAGCAGATGGATTTCTGGAAGCCCACTGCAGGATACGATCCCATCCCATATTGGGAGCAGGTGAACGTTCCCTGCTTTGCTGCACTTGGCGAAAACGACACCAATGTACCGGTCGAAGAATCGGTTGAGAGATTTGAGTCCCTGGAGAGCGAGATGCTCATCAAGGTCTATCCTGATGGTGGGCACGGCATCACTGACCCAATGACGGGAGAGGTGCAAGACGCATTCCTGAAAGATCTGGTTCAGTTTATAAGCAGTTCGGTAGGCACTTGAGGCTGCCGTCTCGCTGGGACGACTTGTACTCTATGACCGTTTGAACGGAGGCAATCCCGACGATGAAGAAAATTTTATTCTATGGGCTAGGCGTTCTGCAGGTGTTGATCGGCGTCGGCGCAGTGTCGGGCGGTCTGGGGCTAGCGTTGGACCCAAGTGGTGCGAGTCTTGGCGTACCGCTTGAACTGCTTGAGGAAACGCCCTTCGCAACCTTTTTGATTCCGGGCATCGTGCTTTTCACTATCAATGGCCTGAGCAGTCTCGCCGGAGCCGCTGCGTCTTTCTCAAAATATCGGTACGCTGGCGAAGCAGCGATGGCTCTCGGTGCCTTCCTTGTTGTATGGATTCTGGTTCAGGTCTACTGGATGTCGGGTTTCCACTGGCTCCATTGGCTATATCTCATTCTGGGGATAGTTGAGGCGGGTCTGGGCTGGTCAGTCCGAAGGACGGCAGGAAGTTGGGCTGTAGGCTACATTTAGATGGGAGGCAGAACAATGCAACCAACAATTGTTACGTGGGTACTCATTATATTTGGTGCAATTACTTTGGCACCACTCGTATTGGCGCAAACAATCATGCTCGTAAAGCCGAATAGCCAACAGGCAAAAGACATCCTTGTTGCCAAAGGTGAAGACTGGCGAGACAAAACTCACTTTCGATTCGCTCTGGGAGCAGCTTGGGCGGATTGGTTGCTTGTTGTCCCACTACTATTATCGGGAAGCATTGGTGTGATTCTTGGGCATGCTTGGGGTTATGTCCTTTGGGGTGCATCGGGATCTATTTCGCTTTATATTAATATCATATTGTGGTTCATGGAGAAGGAATACGTTTATCCTTCACGCGGAGCGCTTGCCTACTACTCCTATTATTGGGGGTTCTTTGTCTATTGGGGAGCACTTGCCTTGGCCTACTCAGCTATGCGTCTTAGCGGCATAGAACTCTAAACTCAATCGCTCATCTCCGAAAAGTGTGAGCTGTGGCAAATTTCTCTCAGGGGATTTGGTCTAAACTCACTTTTCTGGTAGATGAGCCAAACTCAATACGGTGATAGCAAGTGATAAGTAGAGAATTATTCGATAGACAGTTTAACATCGCATGCAGTCGGACGTACGTCGAGCGCAGCGAGTAGTGCACCTCTGGTGCGTGACGTTCGGCGTAGGAGAATTTCACCATGAAGTCCTTCATGACGAAACACCAAATCAGCATCTTTTTTGTACTCACGTTTGGCCTCAGTTGGTTCCCCTGGTATATGGGGATTGCGCCTGAAGTGCTGGCTATTGGTCCATCTATCGCCGCCTTCATCCTGGTTTTCATCATCGGTGGAAAACGGGGTTTTGTTGATCTGGTACACTCCTTCGGGCGCTGGCGCGCCAGCCTGGGTTTGTGGGGATTGCGGTTTTTGGTATGGCCATTCTCTACCTCATCGGTCTCGGCATTCACTTGCTACTAGGTGGCGCGCCGCCTCCCTTCACCATGATTCGAGAGGAACTCTATCTGGTTCCGCTCTACCTTGTCCTGGTCGTCCTCATGCCCTGGAATGGGCCGGTGGGCGAAGAATTTGGCTGGCGTGGCTATGCACTGCCCAGACTGCAAGACAGATACGGTCCGCTAACGGCCAGCCTGGTGATCGGCACCGTCTGGGGCGTCTGGCACCTACCGACGTTCTTCGCACCCCTGGGTGTCTTGTCGGCTTTGGTATCCGCGGTGGGGCTAGTCTTCATCATCCCATATACGCTGACCACGATCGCCAATAGCATCTTCATGACGTGGTTGTACAACAAGACCAAAGCCAGCGCCCTGATTGCTGGCATTATCTGGCATGCCGCCATCAATTTCTGGGCACCGCTCATTTTGAGCGATTCGTCGCTAGTCGCAGCACGAGAAGGCACGCATCTACCGACCATTGCCCCCGCTCTGTATATGACAGTCGCCGTTGTGCTTGTGGCTGCAGCCATCATGTTGCTCATCACCACCAAAGGTGAGTTGGGCTACATAAATCCGAATGCTGATGAAGTAAATCCGCCGATTGGCGGAGAATTAGTCACGTCTCAATATTGATTGAACACGTGAAAACGGAGAGTAATAATGAATAGTTTACAAAAAATAGAACAAGAAAAAAGCGTTCTGCGCTGGGGTGGTTTGTCCGCTATGCTGGGGGTCATCCTCTTCCTGGTGGCCATCGTCGCCGCCATGGTCTTGGTGGGCGATGACCCCCCAACCCTTGCCGAGTCGGTGACCCGGTTTCCCGAAGTTAAGATGTTCCGCGTCATAGAGAATCTTACTTACCTGTTGGGGCTTGTCTTGCAGGTTCCGCTCTTTCTGGCCTTGTATCGGGCGCTGCGCAAGACGAGCCTGGCACCTGCGCTCTTTGGGAGCGCGCTGGGCATCCTGGGGCTCTGTGCGTTGGTAGTCTCCACAACACCGCATGTAGCCCACGCGCGGCTTGCCGACCTCTACAACGCACCTGGGGCGACGCCTGCGGATCAGGCAACAATTGCCCTTATGTGGCAGGTGGTCTGAGGCATGATCGATGTGATGGTCTACATCGGCTTCTTTGTGATACCGCTCGGTCTCTTTGCCCTCGGCGCAGCTATGTTCAGTGCCCCGGCCTTTGGCAAAGGCTATGGCTGGTTGGCCATGGTGCTTGGGGCGATCGGATTCGCGGCGGCATTGTACCAGATGGTTGACACCGCTTCTATGGCAGCATTTGGTAGCTATCTTGCATACATTGTCTTTTATCTCGTTTTGGGGTGGAAGCTCTACAGCCTATCGCGGGGGCCGTCGGAGGTCTTGGAAGATCAGATGGTTCAGGCTCCTTCAATGGCGGCAGCGTCGCCGTAGCGATTGGACATGTCAACTCGTGTCAATCGGCGATACTACATATACCGCACTCGCTCATAGATGAGAATGTAACACTCGAGTAAAACCGCCTGAATTCTTCTCATCTATGGCAGTGCTCAGTATAAATCGCCCTGCGAGTAGAGATAGCGTCCTCAGATGCGGGTTTCGTGGAAATAGAGCCTGCATTGGAGCAGCAACTGTATAAGTCCCGAACTGGCTATCCTCATTTAGATCCTATGCGAAAAGTGGTTGTGAGTCCGACTAGTTTCTCAGGCGAGAATAGATCGTCACAGAACTTTTCGGATAAGCACTTAGGAGGGAGAAAAAATGACCATAAACAGAAATACCGCAAGAAACTTGGTGGATGTGCGGATCATCCTTTCCGCATTGTGGGCCGCTCGCATGCTCAGTGGTCTTCAGGGAGATACGGTGCGCTTAGTTGATCCAGTGGTACTCAATGAAATGATTACAGGAACGACAGACGTACCCGTAACCAGTGAGTTGATTTTGATCATGTCAACAGTCATGCTCATTCCAATTTTTATGAGTTTTTTCTCTTTGACATTGCCCGACAAAGCGAATCGGTTGGCGAACCTGATCGCCGGTGCTTTTTTTGTTGTCTGGGAAATCGTCTTTTTGGTCTTTGTCTACATCGGCTCCCCCGCCTATGAGGTGTTTTGGGGAATTGCATACCTTGTGTTTGTCTCTCTCGTTGTTTGGTATGCGTGGCGGTGGCCTCAAAAGGGAAGCGTCGAGGTGACACCTTAGAAAATGTATGAAAAGGAGACAGCACATGATCATTGGATTTCTTCGGCTTTACGCACCGAACAGTACTTTTCGACGTGCCGCCACTCGTCGACTACAGGAACATTTTGCAGACACATCAGTGCAGGTTTGGCATTCAACGTGCGCTTTGCAATCTCGGATGGCGCCCAGCCGCCCCCGCCACAGCGTCCCGGTCAACCTCATGATGCGCTATATGGAGTGGAGTTGCGCACTCTATCGAGCTTTGCAGGAACATGGCATGAGCCAAGCCAAGGCCCGCGGGCTTGTCGAGACGATCATGTTGGACATTTTTCGACCCGTGGCGGCAGCTTTTTTCAAGCTTTCGCGGCTCCGCAGTGCGAAACGCGAAACCAGGGTCAAATGGCTACTGGGTATGTTAACAAGGTACTTCTTTTCCTATCCATTCGTTCATCGGCATCTCCCCGCGGAGACAGGTGTTTCGTTTGACGTGACCCTTTATCCGTTCGCCGACTACTTCAAGGGGCAAGGCGTTCCCGAACTCACCCAACATGCAGTGTGCAGTATTGACTATTGCCAGGCGCGCGCATGCGGTGTCGAATTGGTTCGTACGCAGACCATTGCGGATGGCGCTGAGTATTGCGACTTCAGATGGAAATTCCCGGCACACGGAGAGGTTTCCCCAAAGGCAGGGGAATCGTGAGTGCCAAAGACTATGTGGTACAGCGTGGAAGTGGATGTGAGAGCAAAAAGATAGAGTGCAAATCCATATTCCACGATACATCCCCAAATGACGTGTATGAGTACAGGAGTTGGTTCAAACGAGGAATGTGTGATGAAGGCGGGTGTCAAAGGAGAAGCTATTCGCGTGAAACGCTACGCATGAACAGCGAAATGGAGTGAAGATATGGAGACCTATCAGGTACCGAATGGAAAACCCTATCGTGATTGGCAAGCAGTGTTTGATGATGCGCAACCACTGCCATGGACGGCGTTTAATACAGGGTACATTTCTGGAGCGTTACAAAATTACGCGCAACCAGAGAGTTTCCCGCCCCATCGAAATCCCGCAGATCGTTACGACTATGCCGTCATGGCGTTCCATTTCAGGCATCTGACACACGGCGATATTTTGATCGATACGGGGTTTGATCGGACATTCCACGACCACCCACCATACGGAAATTTATCCTTCACTATGCGGGTGTATAACAGGCTTATGAATGTCCAGTACACCCAGAGCGCCGATGATATTGACCTCATGTCACATCTCAAGAAACACCAGATCACCCCTGCCCATGCGTTTCTGACGCATTTACATGCCGATCATACCGGGGGACTCCCTTCCGTTCCCTCGCAGTGCCATCTCTATTATGGAAAACAGGAACGGACACTCATGTCCAGACTATTGTGTGGCAATCATTTCACAGGGAAATCGTCTATTCATCTGCTTGACATGGGTACAGGAAGGGCATTAGCGCCATTCTCTTGTGTGGTCGATGTCTTTGGCGATGGCACTTTGTGGGCGGTGTCGACGCCAGGACATTCGCGCGATCATCTTGCCTACCTCATCAATACCACCCCGACTCCCATATTCATTGTTGGTGACGCAGAATTAACAACATGGGCGATGCAGGATGAAATCCTTGTCAGTACAATCGATGGAGCACGCGGGAAACAGGAGGTGCAGCGTTCAGCCACCATGATTCGGACGTTTCATGCAACGTATCCTCACGTGCAGATATGGTTTTCGCATGATGAAGACCATCTGTAGATGTCGTGTTTTTACGCTATGCCGAGGAGAGACGCTCCCTCATCGGTAGGTCCGAATTGAGGAGGCCCACATGCAAGCACACATAGGATGGCCGAATTGCAGTTCTGGTGTGAAGCGCAATAGCAGACTGTGGCGCAGTTCAACCACGTCAATGAAATGAACGGAGAGACTCAAAATGAATGCAGCAAAAGTGATCACCCGCATCGCTCTGAGCTTAGTGCTGGTATTGGCGGCGCTTTTCGCTCTATTCTATTTGCTCACATGGGGTGACTATCCGGTACCGGCTACCGTAGCCGACGACCCATCGCTCCCCCAAATTACCATTAACGGTGTGACATACCACGCCGAGACCTTTGGAGACCGCTCCAACCCGGTTGTCATTACGGTCCACGGCGGCCCAGGTTCAGACTATCGCAGTATCCTTTCGCTAAAGGCACTGTCTGACGACTATTTCGTCGTCTTCTTCGACCAACGTGGTGCCGGGCTTTCCCCGCGAGTGAACCCAGATGAGATTACGCTGGCTTCAGCAGTCGCCGATCTAGATTCAATCGTCGACTACTATGGCGCTGGTGAGCCGGTCAATCTGGTGGGGCACTCGTGGGGAGCTATGTTGGCTTCGGCCTATTTGGGACAACACCCCAACAAAATCGTTCACGCTGTTCTCGCCGAGCCGGGTTTCCTGACCTCCGAGTTTGCGGAAGGGTGGGCTGAAGCAACCGCTATGCGTTTCACCCCGGGTGTTCTTTATCACTTCTTGAAAACGATGTTTGAATCGCTACATGTCCATGGCCCCGACGAAGAAGCTTCAGCAGATTATTTCGCCCATCAGATGAACTTGTATCAGGGTGATGACCATCCGCAGGCAGGCTATCGCTGTCCGGGCGAGCGCCCCACTGAGGCGGAGTCGTGGCGGTTTGGCGCAAGCGCCGCTGAAGCCGTGAAGATGCAAGCGGTGGATGCCGACGGCAATTTCGAAATCGACTTAACTGCGGGGGTTGAAAAATTCGGCAACACGGTGCTGTTTCTGGCAGGAGAATGCCAGCAGGTGATCGGAGCCGAGTGGCAAACCAAGCAAATGGCATTTTTCCCCAGCGCGGAACTGGCCGTTATCCCCGATGCCGGTCATGAGATGTTTGCCGAGAACCCCGAGGCAAGTCTTGCAGTCGTGAGATCCTACCTGCAAACGCCGGTCGAACAATAGGATCTCCGACACGTATTCTTGTCCAGAAAAGTTCCGTACCACATCTCAAGGAGCCGAGATGGGGCCTCCCCTAATGGGAGGATGAACTTTTCTGGAGAACTATGCAGCGACGGAAATATGATCATTTTGGATGAGAGCATTAGAAATATCACCGGTATGGATATCGAGGCTTTTCCTGGGAGTATGCCAATTCATGGAGGATGGAAGCATGATCGCACAAGACACTGTGAAACAAACGACACATCAACGCATCGTCGTCGCGCGCCACGGCGGTCCGGAAGTGTTGCAGGCTATTGAAGAACCGATTCCCGAACCTCGGGCCGGGGAAGTTCGGGTGCGGGTTCAGGCTGCGGGCGTCTCGGCTTATGACCTGATGCTCCGTAGCTCTGGTTTGCTCCCTGGCACGCCCAAACCGCCGTTTACATTGGGTGAGGACTTCGTCGGCGTTGTCGACAAGTTGGGCGAGGGTGTTAACGCCCCTGAACTAGGGCAGAGGGTGGCCGTTTTCACCTTTGGGGCGAGCGGCGGCTACGCGGAATCTATCTGTCGTCCAGCCGATGAGTTGGTACCGGTGCCTGAAGGTGTGGATTCGACCGAAGCGGTCTGCGTAGTGGCTAACTACCTCACCGCTCACCTTGCGATGCACCACACGGCCAAGGCGCAGCGCGGCGAGCGTATTTTGGTACAGGGAGCAGCGGGCGGCGTGGGGTCGGCACTGCTGGAGCTGGGCCGGTTAGCTGGGTTGGAGACATACGGTACCGCATCCAGTTACAACCATGAACATGTGGCTGCTTTGGACGCTACACCTATCGATTATCGCAATGAAGATGTCGTCAAGCGCATCCACAGCCTGACCAACGGCGGCGTGGACATTGTCTTCGACCCCATCGGTGGAATCCGGCAATTATGGCGCTCACACAATGCGCTAAATAAGAACGGTCGCTTGGTCTGGTTTGGCGTGGCAGCAACGAAGCGGTCGGGGCTGAAGATCATTCCCCTGACGCTGGGCATGGTGGCGCTGCTCAAGCTCAAGCCAGGGGGTCGGCAATTGCTGTTGACGCCGGATTTGGCGGCAGACAAAGTCTGGTATCGGCAAACCTTAACAGAACTCCTCGACCTGTTGGCAAACGGTGAACTCAAACCGCTGGTGGCGGAGCGCACGAAGTACTGGAGCGGGGTGGCTATGCGGGCAAGATTGTTCTCGTTACCGAAACCGACTAACTCTAGGATCTAAGGAGATGAAGATGAGTACAAATAGAAAGATCGCAATGGCTGTGGGAGCGTTATTTTTAGCTGGGTATGTGGGTGTATTTGGGGGTGGGTTCCTTTCTGAGCCAATTCTAACTGCTCCCGATTTCCCTGCAAATATTGCGGCAAGCAGATCCCAATTGATAAGCGGCATGCTCGTTGAATTAATCGTGAATGATGTTGCGGTTCTTGGCATTGGCGTCTTGATGTTTCAAATTTTAAGAGTACATAGTGAAAAGATAGCTCTTGGATACCTCAGTATCAGGATTATCGAGGTCGCGACCCTCGTTGTCAGCAAATTCGGCATCCTATCACTCATCACATTGGGGCAGGAGTCCGTGCCAACAGGTGCTTTGGATGCTGCCAGTTTTCAGGTATTGGGTGCTGCGGCCCTGGCAGAGCGCCATTGGATTGGGCAGGTGAACGCTCTCTTCTTCATCCTTGGGGCGCTGCTGCTTTATTACCTGCTGTATCAGTCAAAACTGGTACCACGATTTCTCGCAGCCTGGGGCCTCTTTGCCGTCCTGACATTGGCATTAGTCAATGGGATGGAACTGTTCGAGGTATACGACCCCAGTCAGGGCTTCCAGCCTGTTATGTTGCTCTATGCACCCATATTCTTGAGTGAGCTACTCCTAGGGATCTGGCTGATCGTGAAGGGCTTCAATCCCGCTGCAATCGAGGCAACGACAACCGAGAGCGAATCTGGACGAATCGATATGAGCGGGACAATGCAGCCATCTACAGTATAGAAGGAGTCAACAATGGTAAAAATCGATTACAAAAAAGGGACGAGAAACCAAGTATAGCTGGGTCATGATTCCTGTGGAATTTCCCTAAGAGGTGCAGAGGAACAACCAACTCAAATAATGTTGTGACCCAGGTTATGCAGATTCTGTATATACAGAGTCCGCTCAATACTCTAGTTATGCATTATTACGTTAACAATAGAGGAGGACTAGGTGAAAAACGTGAATACTATATTCCTATACAATGGCATAATTCTAATTATTCCAGTATTGTTAGTTACTTTTGGACTCTGGAAGTACCTTCCGGCTCCCTATAGTCAGGAGAACTTTTCACGGAGCGCACCGCATACACTAGAATTGTTCGAGGATATTCTTAGAATCTTGATATTTGTTATTCCTGTCTTTCTACTTTACGAGATTAGAAAAGAAACACAGAATTGGGGCTGGTATTTATACGCAATTGGTCTTGCCTTATATGCTTGTAGTTACTTAGCTCAGATACTATTTAGCTCTAGTGCCTGGTCTACTAGTCTTATTGGGTTTACAGCGCCAGCATGGACACCTATTTTCTGGTTATATGGAATCGCTCTAGTCTGTAACAATAGCTGGTTGTTTACATGGTGGAGAGGCTACATATACATAATAGTTGCAACGATATTCGTAATCTTGCACACATACCATGCATTTCTAGCATATTCACAGTTGATGCATGCAAATAATGCTTAACAAAGGCGCTCCAGAGGGGCATTTGAGTGCGCCTTCCCTGCGCTACCGCTCCGGTCAGTTGCATTCAAATGCCCCTGAACTCTAGCGTTAGGCGTATCTTGATGCGATACCAAGTATTGATACTAACCGTGATAATCATGCCGGTTCTTGCCGCCGAGAAAGATAATCTCGAATCCTACTTTTTATTCATGGGTTTCGAACTGGAAGAAACCGAGTTAGCAGGTATCCAAGAGGTCTTGGGTGCCGTCCCAACGCACCATGAGGGTGACGCTGCGTACTCATATACTGCTATTTGCTATCGCGTATCAAGAGATAACGTCACCGTCTATTTCGAATCAGGAGAAATGGTATGAGAGATAAGATCTGTTTGATTACTGGCGCGAATTCCGGTATCGGATTTGAGCTGGCCAAGGGCATGGCAGAAAATGATTATATAACCATCTTGCTGTACCGCAATAGAGAATCAGGAGAAATTGCGAAGAACAAAATCATCAACGCTACTAGTAATGAAGAGGTCCATTTGATGATAGCGGATTTATCTTCGCAATTATCAATCAGGGCGTTTGTCAATGAGTTTGGTGTTAAGTTCGACCACCTTGATGTTCTATTTCGCAACGCGGGAGCAAATTTCTTCGAGCGTCAACTAAGTGTTGATAATATTGAGATGACCTTTGCAACAAACTACTTAGCATCTTTCTTGCTAACTAAACTGCTACTCCCCAAACTAAAAAAAGCGATTCAGGGAAAGTCATATTGACAGTAGGAGGGATCGGCGAAAAAATGAAGATAAACTTCAATGATATCAATGCCGAAAACGACTACAGTGCGGGTCATTCAGCGGCACAAGCTATTCTGGCGAAGTTTCTTTTTTGTTACGAACTAGCTAGAAAACTGAGAGATACCCCGATCACGATCAATTGTTTTCATCCTGGAGCCACCAAGACCAATTTGCAAAAAAAGATGCCGCTCATGTGGCGGGTCATGATCGGTATCATGTGTCCATTTTTCAACAGCCCAGAAAAAGGAGCTGCAACAGGCCTGTATATAGCAACGGCAAAAGAATTAGAAAATACGAGTGGCAAGTACTTCAAAAACAAAAGAGAAGTGCAGTCAACCAAAATATCATACGACCTTGAAGTTGCAAAAAGGCTATGGGAGCTTAGCGAAGCAATGATCAAAGGACTGAACAGTGATGGTAATCACCTGACAGTTGGCCAGTCAGGATAAGTAGTGGCCATATCGCCACTGGTGTGATTTAAACCAATGTCCGTTTTGGGCACATTGTAGTCACCCAGAAAGATTTGCTAAATACCGCCTAACAAGCGTATGCAGTCGGACCGTTTCACTCGCTTAGCGAGTGGAACGGCCGCTGATGCGAGGCGTTATACCGGCCTCGCTACCGTCCGAAAAGCTTTTGATTGGAGAATGATGATGGATATACTGCAGACTTTTATCGGGATTGGATAAGCTATAGGAGTGGTGCTTTTTCCACCGACGATCAGGTTAGCGAATGTTCCGCAACCCAACGACAGACGCTTGCAGATGATGACTATAGTCGAACGCGTCGGTCAGGTCGGAAGCTTTGTGATCCCGTTCTTTTATCGCCTGGGCCTGGTTGGACCGACAGATGCTGTCGCGCTTGCGGTCATGATTGGTGCGCTCATTCTCTACTATGCAGGCTGGGTTCGCTACATTGTCTTGGGACGCGCCGAAGCATTGCTCTATCGTTCGCTGCTCAGCGTTCCCTTGCCGATAGCTGTTATGCCGGTCATCTATTTTCTTGCGGCAGCCGATCTGCTTGATTCTGTGTGGTTGCTGCTGGCCGCTGTAGCACTGGGGGTCGGGCACCTGACTGTAAGTTGGCTGCGTTCTCGCAGCATAGAATAGGGAGGGGCTATTTGATGACTAACGCAATAAATAACAGAAAACGGTATGCGATTTGGTTGGGTATTTTACAGATATTTGTTGCTATTGGCGCGATTCCAGCCAGCATATTACTGATTACTGATCCAAGCGGTAGTAGCTTGGGAACGCCGATAGAGTTGCTTGACAACTCCCCCTTCTCAGATTTTTTGATACCAGGAATCTTTTTGCTGGCGGTCAACGGGATTAGCAATCTGATTGGGGCGGCAGCGTCCTTTCGTTTGTATAGTCGTGCTGGCGAAATCGCCGCTGCCTTGGGGACGTTTTTGATTCTCTGGATCATTGCTCAAGTCTACTGGATGGGCATTGGGTAGCTGCACGTCCTATATTTCATTGTCGGTGTCATAGAGTTAGGTTTGGGATTGACTTTGGGGAAAAATCAATAACTTTACTTTCTGGTAAAAGAAAAGAGATGAGAAATGTGACAAAAAGCGGTT